>NZ_CP158374.1:1437256-2155884 GCF_040267705.1 Agromyces sp. G08B096 | reverse complement strand
CGCGTGGGAGTCCGAGCTCCGCGCCGTGGCCGCGCTGCCGAACACGGTCGCGAAGTTCTCCGGGCTGCACCGGCCCGGCGCGCCGTTCGATGCGGCGACCCTGCGTCCGCTGCTGCACGCGGCACTGGAGGCGTTCGGCGCCGACCGGCTCATGTACGGCGGCGACTGGCCGATGTCGCTGCCGCACGGCGGTTACGGTCCGACCTGGGCGCTCATGCGAGGGCTCATCGACGAACTCACCGCCGCCGAGCGTGCGGCGATCCTCGCCGGGAGCGCCGAACGGGTCTACGGGCTGACCGGGATCCGGTCCGTCCGCGGCTCGCGCACGGAGCATGCGCCGACGACGCGGATCGAGCGCTGCCCCACGGGGTGAGATCCTCGTCCCCGAGATCACGAAAGAGAGATCCCATGCTCAGCGGCATCCACCCGATCCTCACCGGCGACCTGCTCGCCGAGCTCGACCGCCTGGGTCACGGCGACGAGCTCGTCGTCGCCGACGCGAACTTCCCCTCGCACCGAGTCGCCGCCTCCGCCTCGCCCGTGGCCGTCGTCGACCTCCCCGGCCTCTCGTCACCCTCGGTCGTGGAAGCAGTGCGGACCGTGCTCCCGCTCGACACGTACGAGGTGCACTCCGTCCTGTTCATGGCCGCCGAGGACGGCGACCGTCCACCGGTGCAGCAGGAGCTGCTCACCGCGGCCGAGGCGCCCGAGGATCGGGTGACGGCGCTCGAACGCTTCGCCTTCTACGAGCGCGCCGCCCGCGCCCGGCTCGTCATCCGCACCGGGGAGTTCCGCCCGTACGGCAACCTGCTGCTCCGGAAGGGGGTCGTCGCCCCATACTCGCGAGGCGAGGCCGCTGGGTGACGGCGGACGACGTGCGGCCCGGCATCCGGTGCCAGGCCGGCGGCACGCCCGGCCGACCGCCGAGGTGCGTGCTCCGGCGCCGCCCGCGGAGACGCGAACCGCTGGCCTACAGCGCCCTCCGGAGCCACTGCTCGACCCCGCTGACGTGCACCACGGTGAGCGCCTGCGCGAGGTCGGCGTCGCCGGAGGCGATCGCGTCGAGGATGGCGTGGTGCTCCTGGAGGGTGCGGTCGACCGCGTTCTCCTGGGTGATGCCCCGCCAGATGCGGGCGCGCACGGTGTGGCTCGAGAGGGAGTCGATGAGGCTCGCGAGGTAGGCGTTGCCCGCCGCCTCGGCGATGCCGCGGTGGAACTCGAGGTCGTGGTCGACGAGACGCTCGACGTCGGCGGCGTGATCCACGCTCTCGACGACGTCCCTGAGGCGCGCGACCGCGTCGTTGTCGACGTGCCTGGCGGCGAGCGCGGATGCCGCGGGCTCGAGGATGCGCCGGACCGCGAAGATCTCGAGCACCGACTGGTCGTCGTGCAGGTCGACCACGAAGCTCATCGCCTCGAGCAGGAGGCGCGGCTCGAGGCTCGTGACGTACGTGCCGTCGCCGCGGCGCACGTCGAGCACGCGGATCACCTCGAGCGCCTTGACGGCCTCGCGGAGCGAGGAACGGGAGAGCCCGAGGCGGTCGCTGAGTTCCTTTTCGGGCGGGAGCCGGTCGCCGGGAGCGAGCTCGCCCGTGATGATCATCTCTTTGATCTTGAGGATCGCCTCGTCGGTGACGGCCATGGTCGCATCGTACCGGGCTGGGGCTGAGACATCAGACCTTTCGGGAGCGCGACGGCGTGGCGCGGGCGGCCTGCTCGGCCGTCGCAGCCGCACGCCAGAGATGCATCGAGGCGTAGCTGCGCCACGGCGCCCACCGCAGGCCCTCCGTCGCGAGCTCGCGCGCGTTCGACGGCAGGCCGAGCGCCGCGGCGCCGTTCCGGAGCGCGAGGTCGCTCACGAGCAGGACGTCGGGCGCCCGGGTGACCCGCATGGCCACGTACCCGGCCGTCCACGGACCGATGCCGGGGATCTCGAGGAGGTCGGCGGTGAGCTGCGCGCGCCCGCGTTCGGGGGAGACCACGAGCTCGCCGGCGTCGAGGCGGCCGGCGACGTCGAGGATGGTGCGGATGCGGGCGGCCGGGCCGCGCAGTACACGCTCGCCGTGGGCCGCGATGGCTCCCGGCGTCGGGAAGAGGATGCGCTCGGCACCGCCGAACTCGACCCGATCGCCGAGTTCGGCGGCGAGTCTCGCGAGCGCGGTGCGGGCGGCGGCGACGGAGATCTGCTGGCCGATGAGGGCGCGCAGCACGAGCTCGTGCGGGTCGAGCGAACCGGGCAGGCGGAGGCCCGGCACGGCCGCGACCGACGGCGCGAGCCGCGGGTCGGCCGCGAGGGCGGCGTCGATCGCGACCGCGTCGGCGTCGAGGTCGAACAACCGTCGCACGCGCGCGACGAGGGGCGGGAGGTCGGCGAGGGTCGCGAGGCGGGCGGACACGTCGATCGCCGGGTCGCCCGCGTCGGCCGAGATCGTCACGAGCGCCGGTCCGCCGGGCAGTCGGAGCGTGCGCTCGTACGAGGACGTCCCCGCGACCTCGACGCCGTCGAGCGCCCGAGCCGAGAGCCAGGCGAAGACGCCCGCCGCGTCGAAGGGTTCGCGTGCGGGCAGCCGGAGGTGCACGACGCCCGCCTCGCGGGCGGTCGCGGCCGCCTCGGATGCCGCGCCCTCCGATGCCGTGGCGCCGGCCGCCCCGGTGGTCGTCGGATCGGCGGCCCTGCGGCCGGCACCGACCGAGACGAGGTCGGCCGGCCCGACGGCCGTCGCCGCACGGGCGGCGCTCGCGGCGGCGACCACCGGCCGCTGACGGGGGCGACCAGCGCGACGGGCGGTCGCCCGCAGCTCGAGCGGGCTCCGCTCGTAGACGCTGCGGATGGTGTCGTTGAACTGCCGGATGCTGCCGAAGCCGGAGGCGAACGCGATGTCGGCGGCCGGAAGGTCGGTCGAGACCAGGAGCGTTCGCGCCACCTGGGCGCGGTGCGCTCGGGCGAGCGCGAGGGGCCCGGCGCCGAGCTCGGCGGACAGCACCCGGGTGAGGTGGCGCGGGGTGTACCCGAGCCGTGCCGCGAGGCCGGGCACGCCCTCGCGCTCGACGACGCCGTCGGCGATGAGCCGCATGGCGCGGGCGGCGAGATCGTCGCGGAGGTCCCATTCGGGCGAGCCGGGCACGGCGTCGGGCAGGCAGCGCTTGCACGCGCGGAGCCCCGCCTCGTGCGCGGCCGCGGCAGTGAGGTAGAACGTGACGTTGGCGGGCTTCGGCGTCACCGCCGGGCAGCTCGGCCGGCAGTAGATGCCGGTGGAGTGCACGCCGGTGATGAACTGCCCGTCGAAGCGGGCGTCGCGCGCCTGCATCGCCCGGTAACGCTCGGCGAACACGGGGTCGTCGAGGCGGGAGGCCACGGGCGCTGCGGTCGGTGTCATGCGTCAACCCTCGCATGTGCGGCCGACATCGACCGGCGGGAATCGGACATGGGCCGCACCGTAGGCTGGCCGTATGCCCACCGAGACCCTCAGCCGCCTCATCGACGAGCTGGGGCCCGCCGTATCGACCGACCCCGCCGCCCTCCGCGCCGTCCGCGAGGACCGGTCGGGCCTGGTCAGTCCGGCGACCGCCCTCGCGATCGTCCACGCCACCTCCGTCGGGGAGGTGCAGACGGTCATGCGGGTCGCCAGCCGCACCGGCACGCCGGTCGTCCCGCGCGGTGCGGGCACGGGGCTCGCCGGCGGCGGCGTCGCGAGCGAGGGCGCCATCGTGCTCGACCTGTCCCGGATGAACCGGATCCTCGAGATCGACGAGGCCGACGAGCTCGCCGTCGTCGAGCCGGGGGTGCTGAACGGCGACCTCAACGACGCCGTGGCGCCCCTCGGTCTCTGGTTCGCGCCCGACCCAGCGAGCCGCGCGATCTCCTCCATCGGGGGCAACATCGCGACGAACGCGGGCGGACTGCTGTGCGCCAAGTACGGGGTCACCCGCGAGGCCGTGCTCGGACTCGCGGTGGTCCTCGCCGACGGCCGGCTGCTGCGCACCGGTCACCGCACGGTCAAGGGCGTCACCGGCTACGACCTCACCGCCCTGCTCACGGGCAGCGAGGGCACCCTCGGCGTCATCGTCGAGGCGACCGTGCGGCTGCGGCCGGTCCCCGGCGGCGAGCCCGTCACCGTCGCGGCGGCCTTCCCCGATGTGACCGCCGCGGCCGAGGCATCCGCTCGCATCACGGCCGCGCGGCTGCGTCCGGCGATCCTCGAGCTGGTCGACGGGGCGGGCATCGCCCGGGTCGCCGAGTTCCTGGGACCCGCCGCGCTCGCCGGGACGCCCCTCGAGTCCCTCGCCCCGGGTGAGGCGTTCCTGCTCGCGCAGGCCGACGGCCCCGCCGCGGCCGACGAGGCGGCCGGGATCGCGGGCGTGCTCCGCGGCGCAGGCGGCCGGGTGACCGTGTCGACGGATGCCTCGAGCGGGGAGCGCCTGCTCGCCATCCGCCGCTCGATGCACCCGGCCCTCGCCGCGCACGGGCGCGTGCTCATCGAGGACATCGCGGTGCCCCGATCGGCGCTGCCCGAGATGTTCCGCGCGATCGAGGAGATCGGACGGCGTCACGGGCTGGAGATTCCGACGCTCGCGCACGCCGGTGACGGCAACCTGCACCCGAACTTCGTGTTCGACGCTCCCGTCGACTCCGACGGCGCGGCGTCGCCCGAGGCGGAGGTGCCGGCCGCCGTCTGGGCCGCGGCGGACGACCTGTTCCGGCGAGCCGTCGAGCTCGGGGGCACGCTCACGGGCGAGCACGGCGTCGGCGTCCTCAAGCGCCGATGGCTGCGCGACGAGCTCGGCGACGACCAGTGGGAGCTCCAGCGCGCCATCAAGGCCGTCTTCGACCCGGCGGGCATCCTCAACCCGGGCGTCGTCTTCGAGCCGGAGGTCTCGCCCGCCGTGGGTGGGCCTCGATAGGGTCTGCCGTGTGAGCCACCCGTCCGCGCCCTCCCAGCCCGCCGGTCCCGTCGCGCCGTGGGCGGCGCCGCCGAAGCCGCGCGCGGGGGGACTCGTCTTCGCCGTCGTCGGCATCGTGCTGGCGGGCGTCGTCGGCCTGCTCGTCGCCGCGTACCTGGTGCTCAGCCTCGGCGCACCGACGTTCCTGGTGGGGGCCCTGCTCGCTCTGCTGCCCCTCGCCGTTGTGCTGCTCGCGATCCGCTGGGTCGACCGGTGGGAGCCCGAGCCGCGCTGGGCGCTGTGGTTCGCGTTCCTGTGGGGTGCGGCCGTCTCGGTCGCGATCGCCCTCGTCGTCGACCTCGGCGTGCAGGTCGCCGCGGCGTACGCGTCGCCGGGCGGCGCGCCGCACGAGGCGGTGCAGGCCGTCGTCCAGGCCCCGATCGTGGAGGAGCTCGCGAAGGGCGTCGGCGTGCTGCTCGTCTACGCGTTCTCCAGGTCGCACTTCGACGGCCCGGTCGACGGACTCGTCTACGCCGCCACGGTCGCCGCAGGCTTCGCCTTCACCGAGAACGTGCTGTACTTCGGCGTCGCGCTCGCCGAGGGCGGCGCCGACGAGCTCGGCGCGACGTTCGTCGTGCGCGGCATCTTCTCGCCGTTCGCGCATGTGCTCTTCACCGCCTGCACGGGCCTCGCGATCGGCTGGGGTGCGCGCCGCGGCGCCGGGGCGGGGATCGTCGGATGGTTCCTCCTCGGCCTCGTGGGAGCGATCCTGCTGCACGCCCTCTGGAACGGGTCTCTGGCGTTCTCGAGCGACGCGATCGGCCTCTACCTCACCGTGCAGGTGCCCCTGTTCGCCGGGGCGGTGGTGCTCGCGGTGCTGCTCCGCCGGCGCGAGATCGCGATCACCCGGGCCCGGCTCCGGGAGTACGCCGTCGCGGGCTGGTTCAGCCCCGCCGAGGTGGAGATGCTCGCCACCCCCGCCGGCCGCCGCAGCGCGATCCGATGGGCGAAGGCCGCGAGGCCGCCGCGTACCGCGACCATGCGACGTCTCATCGCGGATGCCACGCACCTCGCGTTCGACCGCCAGGTCGTCGTCAGCGGTCGTGCCGATGTGCGTCGGCCGAGCGACGAGCGGGCGCTGCTGGCGCGGATCACCGCCGACCGCGCGGCACTGATGACCCGCTGAATCGACGTTCCGCCTCCGAAGCCCGTGCGCGGACCGGACGAGGAAACCCGCCGCCCCCGGGGATGTGGCACTGCCGACATCTCGCCGGGGAGCGACGGGTTCTCGGATTCCAGGGTGCAACGCCCGCCCGGGCGCGCGCAAGGCCCGGGTGGACATCCGTCCGCCGTCAGCGGACCGGATGGACACCGGGCGGGGCATCCGATTGGATGGAACGCATGACCGACACCAACAGCAAGCCCGAGATCGACGCCCCCGACGGGCCCGCTCCCGCCGACCTCGTCATCGAGGACATCGTGGTCGGCGACGGCCCCGAGGCGACGCCGGGCTCGACGGTCGAGGTGCACTACCTCGGCGTCGAGTACGACTCCGGCGAGGAGTTCGACTCCTCCTGGAGCCGCGGCCAGTCCATCAACTTCCCGCTGCAGGCGCTCATCGCCGGGTGGCAGGAGGGCATCCCCGGCATGAAGGTCGGCGGCCGGCGCAAGCTCATCGTCCCGCCGCAGAAGGCCTACGGCCCGGCCGGCGGCGGGCACCGCCTGAGCGGCCAGACGCTCATCTTCGTCATCGACCTGCTCGGCGTCGGCTGAGCCGCAGCCGAGTCGAACCACGCGAGGGGCCGCCGGGCGACCGGCGGCCCTTCGTCGTCCCGCCGGCCCCGGGTCACGGACGGCTAGCATGGCGGGGCATCCCTCGACCTTCGCAGAAGGGCCACGACGACGTGACCGACCGCCTCCTCCGCCTGTTCCTGCCGTACGTGCTGGTTTCGCTCGTACACCTGGCCCTGCTCGTCACCGGGCCGGCCTGGGCGGTCACCGCGACGAAGGCGCTCCTGATGCCGCTGCTCGCCGTCGCCGTGCTGCTCGCCGTGCAACCGCGCCGAGATGCGCCGGTGCTGCTCCTCCTCCTCGCCCTCGCGGGGTCGTGGGCCGGAGACATCCTGCTGACCTTCCCGGGCGAACTCTGGTTCGTGGCGGGGCTCCTCGGATTCCTCGGGGCGCACGTGGCGTATCTCGTGCTCTTCGTGCGGCTGGCGCGTCGCGCGCCCGGCGAGGGTACCCCGACCGAGGCAGCCGCCGGAATCGGTGCGACGAAGCGGCGAGAGCCGTGGCCGCGCCCGCTCGTCATCGCGGTCTTCGCCGCTTGGTACACGGGGTTCCTGCTCCTCCTCGCCCCACATCTCGGCGCCCTGTTGGCGCCCGTGGCCCTCTACGGACTCGTGCTCGGAACCATGGCGGCGTTCGCGTCCACGCGCGGCGCCCTCGTCGCGGTCGGCGGCGCGCTCTTCGTCGTGTCCGACTCGGTGCTCGCCCTCGGCCGGTTCCTGCCCGGGTACGAGTTCGCCGCGCACGACCTGGTGGTGATGACGACCTACCTCGCGGCGCAGGGCCTCATCGCGCTCGGGGTCGTCCGGGCGCTGCGCGCCGAGGCTCCGATACCTCCCGCACCCGGTCGACCAACTCCCGCCACGGCCCCGTGAGCTGCCGCTCAGCGAGGGTCGCCTCGTGCGGCTCGCACCGGATGCGGTAGACGAACCGGTCGGGCTCGGGGGGAACCGCCCGCACCTCGTCCCAGGGAAGGCCGTCGATGAGGCCCTTCCAGGCGTCGCGGTCGGGCTGGCGGTCGAGGTCGACCTCCCACACCAGCAGCAGCCCGGCGAGGCCGCCCGACCGCGCGACGGTGACGTCCATGCGGCCGATGCTACTCCGTGCGGCTCAGCCGACGTCCTCGGGCTCGATGCCGACCGTCTGCCAGCCGCGCCGCACGGCCTGCGCTTCGCGCGAGTCGGCGCCGAAGCGCTCGCCGGCCGCGCGCACCGTCTCGCCCGCGAAGCGATGGAATCCGGTGTCGGCGGCGAGGCGGCCGGAGACGAGCGTGTCGTACCAGAGCCGGCCCACGTGCTCCCAGGCGAAGCCGCCGAGCTCGGTGGCCGCGAGCGCGAAGGCGCGGTTCGGGATGCCGGAGTTCAGGTGCACGCCCCCGTTGTCGTCGGTGGTCTGCACGTAGTCGTCGTAGTGGGCCGGCTGCGGGTCGCGACCGAGGACGTCGTCGTCGTACGCCGTGCCCGGCTCCAGCATCGACCGGAGCGCCCGGCCCTGCACCGCGTCGGTGAAGATGCCCTCGCCGATGAGCCACGTCGCGGCCTCCGCGTCCTGGCCGAGGGCGTACTGCTCGACGAGCGCGCCGAAGACGTCGGAGACGTGCTCGTTGAGGGCGCCGGACTGCCCCTGGTACCTCAGTGCAGCGGTCCGCTCGGTGACGCCGTGCGCGAGCTCGTGGCCGATGACGCTCAGCGAGCCGGTGAACCCGGTGAAGACCTCGCCGTCGCCGTCGCCGAAGACCATGCGCTCGCCGTCCCAGAAGGCGTTGTCGTACCGGTCGCCGTAGTGCACGGTCGCCTCCAGCGGCAGGCCGCGGCCGTCGATGGAGTCGCGCCCGAACACGCGGTCGAAGAGCCGGTGCGTGTCGCCGAGCCCGTCGTAGGCGTCGTCGACCGCGTCGTCGCCGGTCGCCGCCTGGCCCTCGCGGCGGACGAGCCGGCCGGGGAGCGTCTCCGAGCGCTCGGCGTCTGAGATCCGCCGGTCGGGGGTCGACGGCGCGTCGGGCAGGGCGGCCGGCTGGCGGTCGGCGGCGAACGCGGGAGGCTCGCCGAGGAGCCGCCACTCGCGGACGGGCACGTCGCGGACGAGCGAGCGGCGGGCGGCGTCGGCGGCGATGGGGTACCGCTCGTCGCCGGCGGCGGCGAGGCGCGCGAGCAGGTAGGGCGGGACGATCGCGTGCGGCTGTCGGCTCATGCGTCGATGGTGCCATCACCCGGCGACAGCCGCGCCTCCGACGTGCCGCCACGCGTGCGATGCTGGTGCGGTGCCCGCCACCGCCCTCGCCGACGACCCGCCCGCCGTGCGCACGCATCCCATCGGGCTCGTGCCGGCGCTGCTGGTGTGCGGCGCGGCGGTGCTGCTGTTCGGCTTCATGGTGCCGCTCGCGGGGTATGCCCTGCTCGTCGCGGGCCTCGCCGCAGCGTGGCTCACCGACCGCTCCGACCGCACGAGCCGGCTCCTGCCCGACCTCGCCCTGATCGCGATCGGTCAGGCGATCATCTCCACGATGTCGCTCGAGGCGGATATCAGCTACCCGGCGATGGTGCGGTTCACCGTCGTCCTCGGGCTCGCGGTGCTCGTGCCGTACGCGATCTCGCGCTGGGTCTACCGCGAGCGGGTCATCCGGTTCCCGTGGCGGACCGGCCGTCGCTGGAACCGCACGCAGTGGCTCTATCTCATCTTCGTGACGCTCGCGGGCTGGCTGATCCTGCCCTTCTACTTCATCACCTCGGGCGTCTACCAGAACTGGCCGACGGTGACCGAGCCCGACGAGATCGCCCGGCTCTTCGTCGGGGTCAACGCGGTGGGCACCTGGGACGAGCTGTTCTTCGTCTGCACGGTGTTCGCACTGCTGCGGCGCCATTTCCCGACCTGGCAGGCGAACCTGCTGCAGGCGATCGTGTTCGTCTCCTTCCTCTGGGAGCTCGGCTACCAGTCGTGGGGGCCGCTGCTGACGATCCCGTTCGCCCTGATCCAGGGCTACACGTTCAAACTGACGAAGTCGCTCACGTACGTGCTCGTCGTGCACCTCCTGTTCGACGCGGTGGTGTTCGCCATCATCGTGTACGCGCACACCGGCTGGCCGGCGATCTTCCTCCTCGCGCCGTAGTCCGCGCCGACGAGGGCGCCGGTCCGCGCCGCGCGGGCGGCGGCTCGGAATCCGTCGTGCGGGGGAGGCATCCGATGCGCCGCGCTGCTGGGATGGAGGCATGACGAACGAACCGACGACCACGGATGCCGCTGCGCCCGTGCCGGGCCGCGCGCACGCGGTCTTCGGCGCGCCCAGCGCGGCGGATCGGCAGCGGGCGAAGAACTCGGCACGCGGGCCGCTCTTCGAGGAACGCGTGCCCTGGGTCGCCGTCGCGGTGTTCATGGCGATCGCCTTCGCGGGCGCCTGGCTCGTCGCGCTGCCGCTGTGGACGTCGGGGGAGGGGCTCGCCCATCCGCTCTTCGGCATCCTCGCCGGGGTCATGATGTTCACGCCGGCCCTCGCGACGCTCGTCGTGGTGCTGTGGGTGCGCCGCCCGGCGAGCATTCCGCGGTTCCTGGGGCTCGCGCCCATGCGGCCGGCGGGACGCACGTGGCTGTTCATCGCGATCGGGTTCGTCGGCTTCACCGCCCTGCCGTTCGCCGCGATGCTCCTCGGCGACGCGATGGGCCTCATCCGCCTCGACTTCGACGGCCTGAGCGGGGTGCAGGCGATGCTCGACGCCGTCGCCGCGACGCCGGGAGCGACGGGCGTGCCGCTCGAGGCATCCACCGTCGTGCTGCTCACCCTGGTGTCGCTGCCGTTCCTCACCATCGTCAACAGCATCGCGGCGTTCGGCGAGGAGGTCGGCTGGCGCGGCTGGCTGCTGCCCGCCCTCCGGCCCCTCGGCACGATCCCCGCGCTGATCCTCAGCGGAGTGGTGTGGGGACTCTGGCACGCGCCGATCATCCTGCTCGGCTACAACTACCAGCGCACCGACCTGGTGGGCGTCGCGTGCATGGTCGTCTTCTGCGTGCTCGGCGGGTTCGTGATGGGCTGGCTGCGCCTGCGCTCGGCGTCGGTGTGGCCCGCGGTGGTGGCGCACGCGGCGATCAACACCGCGACCTCGCAGTTCCTGCTCTTCGCGGACGCGGACTCGCTCGCCGACGGCGACGGCGTGTGGGGGAGCCTGCTCGGCTGGCCGGGCTGGATCATCCTCGCCATCGTCTCGCTCGCGCTCATCGTGACGCGGCAGGTGTGGAAGCAGCCGCAGCCCGGGCTGACGCTGGCGGAGTCGCGCGTCAGCGCGTGACGGATGCCCCGTGCGCGGCGAGCCACTCGAGCAGGACCCGCGCATGGTTCAGGTGCTCGTCCTTCGCGCCGTACAGCAGGGTGACGCGGTCGTGCTCGCGGCCGAGCTCGAGCAGTGCGCGCGCGGCGGGGTTCGCGTCGAGCTCGGCGGTGTACCGCGCGGCGAACGCGTCGAAGGTTCCGGCTCGGTCGGCCGCATGGTGCCACTCGGTCCGGAGCCCGGGGGACGGCGCGACCTCCTTCGCCCATTCGTCGACGGCGGCGCGCGCCTTCGCGAGGCCGCGCGGCCACAACCGATCGACGAGCACCCGGTAGCCGTCCGACGGCGCGGGCGGGTCGTAGACACGGGCGATCGCGAAGGCCATGCGGCCAGTCTCGCCGTGCGGGAGACGGAGGGCAACGCTCTGCTAGACTCTTGAGGTTGCCGTGAATCGGCCGCGCATGAAGAGAGCCCAGGCAATCCCGCCCCGGGCAGCGCGCAACGAGAAGGAAGGGGATCCCATCTATGGCTCTGGATGCAGACACCAAGAAGGCGATCATCGAAGAGTACGCGACGCACCCCGGTGACACTGGATCCCCCGAGGTCCAGATCGCGATCCTCACCAAGCGCATCAAGGACCTCACCGAGCACCTGAAGGAGCACAAGCACGACCACCACTCGCGTCGTGGTCTGCTGCTCCTCGTCGGTCAGCGTCGTCGTCTGCTCGGCTACCTCGCCGACGTCGACATCGCACGCTACCGGTCGCTCATCGAGCGTCTCGGTCTGCGCCGCTGAGCATCGCGCTCCGCATCGCGTCGTAGCGTCTTCGACGACACCGCGAACTTCTTCGGACGGGCCGTCACCTTCGGGTGGCGGCCCGTTCCGCATATCCGGACGGGTCGGGCGTCCGGGTCTGTCAACCCTGTTGCCGTCCTCTGCGAGGGTTCCGTACCGTGGCCGGGTCATCGATCGAGCCCGGCGGACGCCGGGGGAACGGAGGACGGGCATGGCCGAGCGACTGGACGGGAAGCGCATCGCCTTCCTGCTGATGGACGGCGTCGAGCAGGTGGAGTTCACCGAGCCGTGGGAGGCCCTCGAACGCGCAGGCGCGGCGCTCGAGCTCGTGTCGCCGACCGAGGGCACGGTGCTGGGCTTCCACGGCGTCGACAAGGCCGACACCTTCGACGTCGATCGCGACGTCGCCGACGCGTCCGCGACCGACTATGACGCGCTCGTGCTTCCCGGCGGCGTCGTGAACGCCGATCACCTCCGCATGGACGAGCACGCGGTGCGCTTCGTGCGCGAGTTCTTCGAGGGCCACAAGCCGGTGGCGGCGATCTGCCACGCCCCGTGGATCCTGATCGACGCGGGCGTCGCTCGGGGCCGGAGCCTGACCAGCTATCCGAGCCTCGCGACCGATCTGCGGAACGCGGGCGCCGACTGGTCGGACGAGGAGGTCGTGGTCGATCAGGGGCTCGTCACGAGCCGGCGGCCCGACGACCTTCCCGCGTTCATCGCGAAGACGATCGAGGAGATCGCCGAAGGGGAGCACGCGGGCCAGACGGCCTGACGGCTCGGGCGCCGCGCGTCGGGCCTCAGGCGTCCGCGCTGCGCGACCGGTAGGCGCGCACCGCCATGCGGTTGCCGCAGCGGGTGGTGCAGAAGCGACGCGAGCCGTTCTTGGAGAGGTCGACGAACGCGCCTTCGCAGTCGTCGGCGGCGCAGAGCCGCAGCCGCTCGACGGCGTCGGCGCGCACGACGTCGGCGAACGCGAGCGCGGCCTCGACGAGGATGCGCTCGGCGAGCGGGGCGTCGGGCGAGGTGGCATGGATGTGCCAGTCCTCGGCGTCGTGTCGCACGAGTCTGGGGACTGCCCCGGCCTCGGCGAGGATGCGGTTCACCTCGGCGACGAGGTCGTTGCGGGAGAGCCCCCAGATCGCGCGGAGCCGGTCGCGCGCGGCGCGCACCTCGGCGAGCTCGGCGTCGTCGCCGTCGCGTCGGCCTGAGTACGCCCACGCGGTGAGGAGGCCCGCGAGCTGCTCGGGTGAGGCGAGTTCGTCGAGCTCGGATTCGGATGCCTCGGGCACGGTGTCGGCGAGGGCGGCCACGAACCCGAGCGAGGCGATCGTGTCATCGGTGAAAATCATTTGACTCCTGACATCGCGGTCCGCTACTGTCACAAGCATAACCGACTTCACCCATGACATCGGGAGCAGTATGCACAGATCGGGCGGCACCCTCGGCATCCTGCTCGGCCTCGGCGCCGGGCTCGCGTTCGGCGTGGGCGGCGTGTTCGTGAAGCCGCTCCTCGAGAGCGGGTGGTCGCCCGGCGCGGCCGTGCTCGCGCGCATCTCGATCGCGGCGGTGCTGCTGGCGGTGCCGGGGCTGCTCGCGCTCAGGGGCGACCTCCGTCCGCTCTGGCGGGCCAAGTGGACCATCCTGCTCTACGGGCTCGTCGCCGTCGCGGGCGTCCAGTTCTTCTTCTACGCCTCGCTCGAGCGCATCCCCGTCTCGATGACGCTGCTCATCGAGTACCTCGCTCCCATCGCGCTGGTGCTGCTCGCGTGGGTGCGCACCCGGCGACTCCCGCAGCGCGTCGTCCTCGCGGGCTCCGTGCTCGCGGTCGTCGGGCTCGTGCTGGTCATCGGGCCGGGCGGGGGAGACCTCGACGTGCTCGGGCTCACGTTCGCCGCGCTCGCCATGATCGGCGTGTGCGTCTACTACGCCATCGGCGAGTCCGCCGCGAGGCAGCTGCCGCCCATCGCGCTCATCGCCGCGGGCTTCGTGGTCGGGGCCGTCGGCCTCGGAATCGCCGGCGCCACGGGTCTGCTGCCCATGGAGCTCGCGTTCGAAGACGTGGGCTTCCTCGGCGCCGAAGTGCCCTGGTACGTGCCGCTGCTCGCGGTCGGCGTGGTCTCGACGGCGTTCGCCTACGTCGCCGGCATCGCCGCCATCGGCCGGCTGGGCTCTCGCCTCGCGGCGTTCCTCGGCCTCTCGGAGGTCGTCTTCGCCGCGATCGCGGGGTGGGTGCTGCTCGGCGAGTCCCTCGGCCTCCTCCAGATCCTCGGCGGCGTGCTGATCCTCGCGGGCATCGTCTGCGTGAAGCTCGAGCGCCGTGAGCCGGAGGCGGTCGTCGAGCTCGGCGCCGAACCCGTGCCCGCCGCGCGCCGACCGGCGTAGGGTCGAGCCATGCGCTTCGGCATCGTCATCCTCCCGCAGCACGACTGGCCGGAGGCGGCGCGCTACTGGCGCGACGCCGAGCGGCTCGGGTTCGACCACGCCTGGACCTACGACCACCTCTCCTGGCGGAGCCTCGCAGGCGAGCGCTGGCACGGGACCGTGCCGACCCTCACCGCGGCTGCGACCGTCACCACCCGCATCGGGCTCGGCACGTTCGTGGCGTCGCCGAACTTCCGGCATCCCGTGCCCTTCGCGAAGGACATCGCGACCGTCGACGACATCGCGGGCGGCCGCGTGCTCCTCGGTCTCGGATCGGGTGGCACGGGCTTCGACGCGTTCGTCCTCGGCCAGCCCGAGCTGACGCCCCGGCAGCGGCACGAGCGGTTCGTCGAGTTCACCGAGGCGCTCGACTCGCTCCTGCGCTTCGAGGAGCCGGGATCCGGCGGCGTCTCGTTCGAGGGGACCTGGTACACGGCCGACGGCGCCCGCATGGTCGGCCAGCCGGCGCAGCGCCCGCGGATGCCCCTCCACCTGGCGGCGAACGGACCGAAGGGACTCGCGTTCACCGCCCGGGTCGCCGACGGCTGGATTACCACCGGCCCCGCGGAGGACGACGCGGAGCGCTGGTGGGCGGCGGTGGGCGAGCTCGCCCGACGGCTCGACGACGCCTGCGCGGCCGAGGGGCGGGACCCCGCCGGGCTCGCACGCACGCTTTCGCTCGACGCCGAGGGCCGGTATTCGCTCGCGAGCGTCGGCGCGTTCGAGGACGCCGCCGGCCGGGCGCGCGACCTCGGGTTCACCGACGTCGTGGCGCACTGGCCGCGACGCGACGGCATCTACGCGGGCGACGAAGCGGTCCTCGAGGAGGTGGCCGCGCGATTCGCCGCGTGGTCGGAGCCCGCGTAGCCTGACAGCGTGCCCCGCTTCAAGCCGCTCCTGCTCTGGGAGCCCTTCCCCTACCTCGTCGTGCTCGTTCTGCTGCTCGCGACCGGATTCATCCGCCCGGACGCGCCGGCGTGGCTGCTGTGGCCGTTCCTGGTGCTGCTCGTCGCGGCCATCGGGTTCGTCGTCGTGCGCTTCGCGGCGGAGCGGCGTCCGGCGAACCCCGACCGGTGGGGCGACCTCTCGACGCTCGACGGGCTGGAGCTCGTGGATGCCCCGGGCGCGGTGCAGCAGGTGCGCACGGTGGTGCCCGTCGAGGACGCGCAGCGCCATCAGGGCGCCATCGAGCTCGCCCGGCTGCACGGCGGCGTCGCGCAGACCGCCGTACTCGTCCCGCGCGCGAGTCGCTGGCTCTCGCCCCGCTACCGCGTCGGCGTGCAGCTCGTCGGGGCCGCCGACTCCGGCGGCCGGCCACGCCACGCCGGGTTCCTGACGGCCGACGCGCAGGAGCGCTGGGGCGGCCGGCTCGACGCGCTGCGCACGCGGGGCCGGTACGTCCGGGTCCCGGCGTTCATCACGGGCGCGGAGCGCCCGTTCGGGGTGGAGCTCGACCTCAGCGGCGTCGACGGGATCGAGGCATCCGCTCGCTGACCGCGGGCCTTACGCCTCGGCGAGCTCGTCCGAGTCGGCGGCGGCCAGCTGCGCGCGCACCTGGTCCATGTCGAGGGCGCGGACCTGCGAGACGAGGTCGTCGAGCACGGGGCGGGGCAGCGCCCCGGCCTGGGCGAACACGCCGATGCCGTCCTTGAACGCCATGATCGTCGGGATCGACGTGATGTTCATCGCGGCCGCGAGCTGCTGCTGGGCCTCGGTGTCGACCTTCGCGAAGACCAGGTCGGGGTTGTCCTCCGCGGCGGCCTGATAGTGCGGGGCGAAAGCGAGGCACGGACCGCACCAGCCGGCCCAGAAGTCGACGAAGACGGTACCGCCCTCGAGGATCGTCTGCTCGAAGGTCTCCAGGGTCAGGTCGACGGTAGGCATGCCTCCACGATACGGCGCGCCGCTGTGCGCGCGCCCGGTGTTCGCTGGCAGCGGGCCGTGCGCCGGCGCCGTCGTCGGCGCGCGCTATCGTGAGGGACGTGACGGAGGGGACAGGCGCCGACCCGCATCGGCCCGCGACGGATGCCACGATCCGGTCGACGCCCGCCGGCGTGCTCGCACCGCCGCCGGCCGGATGGGAGGCCGAGGCGGCCGCGCTCGACCGGGCGATCCCCGACCTCGACTGGCGAGCGCTGCCCGACGGCACCGACCAAGACCTCTTCGACGCGCCGAGCGGCCCGCTGGCCCGGATCTCCTTCGGGCCGGCCGACGGCGAGCGCGTCGTGCTGGTGCCGGGTGCGACCGGATCGAAAGAGGACTTCGTCCTCATGCTGCCGCTCCTCGCGGCAGCCGGGTACCGGGTGGAGTCCTTCGACCTCGCGGGTCAGTACGAGTCGTACCGGGCCGGGCCGTGGCGGCTCGACCCGCCGCGCGAGCACTACGACGCCGACCTCTTCCTCGACGATCTCCTCGCGGTGCTCGACTCCGGCCGCACCCCGGCACACGTCCTCGGCTACAGCTTCGCGGGCACCCTCGCTCAGCGCGCGCTCGTCGCACGCCCCGAGGCGTTCGCGAGCCTCACGCTGCTGTCGAGCCCGCCGGAGCCGGGCCAGGCCTTCCGCGGCGTCAAGCGCATCGGGCCGTTGTCGGCGTTCACGACCCCGCACCAGGGCGCGGCGCTGATGCTCTGGGGCATCCGCAACAATCTGAACCGCGTGCCGCCCGGACGACTCGCGTTCGTCCGCGAGCGGTTCGCCCTCACCCGGCGCGACAGCGTCGACGACATCATCGCGTGCATGATGGCCACACCCGACCTGCGCGCCGAGGTCGCCGCGACGCCGATCCCCAAGCTCGTCGCGGTGGGCGCCCACGACCTCTGGCCCATCGAGCTGCACCAGCGGTCGGCGCAGGAGATCGGTGCGAGGTTCGCGGTGTACGAGACCGGACACAGCCCGTGCGAGACGGCGCCGCACCAGCTCGTGCGGGACCTGCTCGAGGTGTTCGCCGCCGCCTGAGCTCAGGCGGGGGCCGGGGTCTCCCCGTCGGGCTCGGCGCGCACCTCGGCGTGCCGATCCGCGGCGTCGGGCTCGGCGGCCCAGGGCGAGGCCGCGCTGCGGCGCCGATCGGCCATCCGGTCGAGCGGCGGCCACGCGCGCCACTCGACGGCGAGCGTGTGGAACGCCATGCGCAGCCGGCGGCCGAGGCTCCGCCAGCTCTCGAACGGGCGCGCGGAGACGCCGACGACGAGGGTGCGCTCGTACGCCACGCTCATGCCGGGCTGCATCCACCAGGCCAGGTCGAGGTCGTCGTGCAGGTCGGCGCGATCGCGGTGCACGATGTCGCGGAGCTCGAGCCAGGCGCGGCGGCGCAGCGCGTAGTTGGAGCCGAAGATCGGCGGGTGGCCGAGGAGGATGCCGACCGCCCAGAAGTAGCCGCCGATGTAGAGGTTGCGGGCGATCCAGCGGGTCGCGGCGTTCCCGCCGTAGAACATGCCGGGCCCGGTGACGACGGTCGGTCGGTCGGCGGCCTCCATGCGGCGCTCGAGGCGTTCGAGCCAGTCGGCGGGCGGCACCGAGTCCGCGTCGAGCCGGGCGAGGAGGTCTCCGGTCGCGGCGTCGAACCCCGCCGCCGTCGCGGGCCAGATTCCCCGCCGGGGCTCCGAGACGACGGTCGCGCCCGCGGCGCGGGCGACGTCGGCCGAGTCGTCGGTCGACCCGTTGTCGACGACGATGACCTCGTCGGCCGGCCGGGTCTGCGCCGCGACCGCCCTGAGGCACGCAGCGAGGACCTGCGCGTCGTCGAGGCAGGGGATGATGACGGAGATGGTGCCCATCACCCCGGAGTCTAACCATCTCGTGGAGACTGGACCCGTGGCACGACACGTCAAGCACGATCCCGGCGCCCCGGCGGGGTTCTTCGAGGCGGAGGCGGCCGGGCTCGGCTGGCTGGGCGCCGCGCGCGCCGCAGGCGGCGTGCGCACCGTGCGGGTGCTCGAGGTGGGCCCTGGCCGGATCGAGCTCGAGGAGGTCGCCCACGCCGCGCCGACGCCGGCCGCCGCCGCGGACTTCGGCCGGGCCCTGGCTCGCACGCACGCCGCGGGGGCGGCGGCGTTCGGCGCCCCGCCGGAGGGATGGGACGGGCCGCTGTTCATCGGTCGGCGGCCGTTGCCCGCTGCCCGTTCGGCCACGTGGGGCGCGTTCTACGCGGGGGATCGCGTGCTGCCCTACCTCGCCGTCGCCGAGGAGGTCGGCGGAGTGGACGAACGCGAAGCGGCGCTCGTCCGCGCGGCACTGGAGCCCGTCGCCGCGGGCCGGTTCGACGACGACGAACCGCCGGCGCGCCTGCACGGCGATCTCTGGAACGGCAACGTGCTGTTCTCGCCGGAGGGCGTCGTGCTCATCGACCCGGCGGCCCACGGCGGGCATCGGGAGACCGATCTGGCGATGCTCGCGCTGTTCGGCGCGCCGCATCTCGACGCGATCCTCGCCGCCTACGACGAGGCGGCGCCGCTGCGGCCGGGATGGCGGGAGCGGGTGCCGCTGCACCAGCTGCACCCGCTCGCGGTCCATGCCGCCGGCCACGGCCGCGCCTACGGCTCGGCGCTCGCGGCGGCGGCGGAGGCGGTCCTGCAGCTGGCCCGATCGACTCGGGAATAGTCGGGGCGGGACATCCGTTCGATACGATTGCATGCAAACGCATGGAGAAGCACAGAGGAGCCCAGGAGGGCGAGATGCAGTTCGGAATCTTCACCGTCAGCGACATCACGCAGGACCCGACGACGGGACGAACCCCGACCGAGGCCGAGCGCATCCAGGCGACCATCACGATCGCCAAGCACGCCGAGGAGGTCGGACTCGACGTCTTCGCCCTCGGAGAGCACCACAACCCGCCGTTCTGGTCGAGCTCGCCGACGACGACGCTCGCGTACATCGCCGGCCAGACCTCCACGCTGCAGCTGTCGACCGCGACGACCCTCATCACCACCAACGACCCGGTGAAGATCGCCGAGGACTACGCGATGCTGCAGCACGTCTCCGGCGGCCGCATCGACCTCATGCTCGGCCGCGGCAACACCGGTCCGGTCTACCCCTGGTTCGGCAAGGACATCCGGCAGGGCCTGCCGCTGACGCTCGAGAACTACGAGCTGCTGCACCGGCTCTGGCGTGAGGACGTCGTCGACTGGGAGGGCAAGTTCCGCACCCCGCTGCAGGGGTTCACCGCGACCCCGCGGCCCCTCGACGGCGTGCCCCCGTTCGTGTGGCACGGCTCCATCCGAAGCCCCGAGATCGCCGAGCAGGCCGCCTTCTACGGCGACGGGTTCTTCGCGAACCACATCTTCTGGCCCGCCTCGCACACGCAGCGCATGATCGCCCTCTACCGCCAGCGGTACGAGCACCACGGGCACGGCACCGCGGCGCAGGCGATCGTCGGCCTCGGCGGCCAGGTGTTCATGCGAAAGAACTCGCAGGACGCCGTGAACGAGTTCCGGCCCTACTTCGACAACGCCCCCGTGTACGGCCACGGCCCGAGCCTCGAGGAGTTCAGCTCGCAGACGCCCCTCACGGTCGGCAGCCCGCAGGAGGTCATCGACAAGACGCTCGGGTTCCGCGACTACGTCGGCGACTACCAGCGCCAGCTGTTCCTCATGGACCACGCCGGACTGCCGTTGAAGACCGTGCTCGAGCAGCTCGACCTGCTCGGCGAGGAGGTCGTGCCGGTGCTCCGCCGCGAGTTCGCGAAGGACCGTCCGGCCGACGTGCCCGACGCGCCCACGCACGCGAACCTCGTCGAGGCGGCCTACGGCGGCGAGGCGCCCCGTCAGGCCACCCCGAACCCGAACCGCGGCGACAACCTCACGCTCGGCTCGCCGTACCAGGACACCGCGGCGCCCGCCGCCAAGACCGGCGCCGCCTTCGGCCCCGCCGCGACCCGATAGGAGCATCACGATGACCAAGCACATCGTCGTCATCTCGGCCGGGCTCTCGACCCCGAGCTCGACGCGCCAGCTCGCCGACCGGCTCGCCGCCGACGCGGTGGCCCAGCTGCACGAGCGCGGCGCCGAGGTCGAGGTGCAGACGTTCGAGCTGCGCGACCTCGCGCACGACGTCACGAACCACCTGCTGATGGGCTTCGCCCCGCCGAAGCTGCAGGCCGTGCTCGACGCGCTCGCGTCGGCCGACGGGCTCATCGCCGTGACGCCCATCTTCACCACCAGTTACGCGGGGCTCTTCAAGAGCTTCATCGACGTGATCGACCCGCAGGCGCTCACCGACCTGCCGGTGCTGATCGGCGCGACGGGCGGAACGCCGCGGCACTCGCTCGCGATCGACTACGCGATCCGACCGCTGTTCACCTACCTGCATGCGATCCCGGTGACCACCGGCGTCTACGCGGCGACGGGTGACTGGGGCGGCGGCGGCGACGGCGTGCGCTCCCTCCCCGAGCGCATCTTCCGCGGGGCGAAGGAGTTCGCCGAGCTCGTCGAGCGGACCGACCGCTCGGAGCTCGTGAACGACCCCTTCGCGCTCGACCGGCCGATGGGACACCTCGTCGGCGGGCTCGCGGGGGAGTAGCCGAGCGCGCGCACGCGAGCAATCGAGCGACGGCGGGTCGGGGCGGATGTCCCGGCCCACCGTCGTCCTGCGGCGGCCGTCTCCGCCGGTGCCCGCCACCCGGCCCGGTGCCGCCACCTGGCCGGTGCCCGCCACCTCGCCCGGTGCCCGTCACTCGGCCGTCACCCGGTCCGGCGGCGCGCATCGAGCGCGCCGACGAGCCGGTCGACCGCGAGACCGAGGCCGATCGCGACCGGGATCGACACGGCGACGGCGGCGAGGGGCTGGTCGCCGAGCGCCCGCCCGACGATCGCGCCCACCGCCGTGTTGAAGCCCGCCCAGGCGATGCCGGCGCCGAGCGAGAGCGGCAGATAGCGGGCGAGGGGCACGCCCCCGGCGCCCGCGGCGAGGTTCACCGCGATGCGCGCGAACGGTACGTACCTGGCCGTGAAGACGAGCACCGCGGTGCGCCGGTGCACGGCGTCACGGGCGCGTGCGATGGCCGCACCGGCCCGTCCTTCGCGCTGCCAGCGCCAGCGTTCGAGTCCGACCCGCCGGCCGATGAGGTAGCACAGGCCGTCGCCGCAGACGGCGCCGGCCGCGGCGACCGCCACGATCAGCCAGACGGCCGGCGCCCCGGTCGACGCCCACAGCGCGCCGAGCGCGACCACCGCGGTCTCGCTCGGCAGCACCACGAGGAACGCGTCGCCGACGACGAGCGCGAACAGGGCGGGCGCGAGCCAGGGCGACCCGGCGAGCGCGGCGATCGCGGCGTCATCCATGCCCTCAGGGGTACCCGCCGCAGGTGAACGACGGGCGTCGCCGCCGTGACGCGGCCCGCGGCCCGCGAACGCCGGCGGAATGCTCGGTGAACGTTCGCCGCGGCGGCCCGATCCGGGCCCGATCGAGGCGGCCGCGGCCCCACCCTGGAGGCGTGAAGGTCGTGCTGCTCGCGGAATCGTTCCTGCCGCACATGAACGGAGTCACCAACTCGCTGCTCCGGGTGCTCGAGCACCTGCGCAGCCGCGGCGACGACGTCCTGGTCGTCGCTCCGCGCACCGGCCGGGCGGAGCCCGAGCACGAGGCGCTGCAGGGCGCGAGTGCGCGCTTCGTGCGGTCGGTGCCCCTTCCCGGATACCCCGAGGTGCGCGTCGCCCTCGCATCGACGCCGGCGCTCGCCGGGCTCTACCGCGGGTTCGGCGCCGACGTCGTCCACCTCGCCTCCCCGTTCGTGCTCGGCTGGCAGGGCGTCACGGCGGCGCGAGCGGCTCGTGTCCCGGCGGTGGCGGTCTACCAGACGGATGTCCCGGCCTACGCCGAGCGCTACGGCGTGCCGATCGCCGCACCGGCACTCGAACGCCACCTCGTGCGGCTGCACAACCGGGCGGCGTTGACCCTGGCGCCGAGCTCGGCCGCGGAGGCCCGCCTCGCCGAACTCGGCGTCGAGCGCGTGCACCGGTGGGCTCGCGGAGTCGACACCGAGCGGTTCCACCCCGATCGGCGCGACGAGTCCTGGCGGCGCCGGATCGCCCCGTCGGGCGAGGCGGTGATCGGCTACGTCGGCCGCCTCGCGCACGAGAAGCAGGTCGGCGACCTCGCCGCGCTCGCCGGGATGCCGGGCACCCGGCTCGTCGTCGTCGGCGACGGGCCCGAACGCACGTCGCTCGAGCGCCGCCTTCCGGGCGCGCACTTCACCGGGTTCCTCGGCGGAGCCGACCTCGCCCGCGCCGTCGCCGGCTTCGACGTGTTCGTGCACCCGGGGGAGCACGAGACGTTCTGCCAGACGATTCAGGAGGCGCTCGCGAGCGGCGTCCCGGTCGTCGCCACCGGCCGCGGGGGACCGCTCGATCTCGTGCAGTCGAGCCGGACCGGCTGGCTCTACCGCCCGGGCGACCTCGCCGAGCTGCGTGCGCGGGTGCAGGACCTCGTCGGCGACGAGGCCAAGCGCCGGGCGTTCGCCGCAGCGGCCCACGCTTCGGTGGAGGGCCGCAGCTGGCGCCGGCTCGGCGACGAGCTCGTCGGGTATTACGAGCAGGCGATCGCTCGCACGCCCGTGCCCCTCCTCGGGGCCCGGGCGGGCGCACGGCCGTCGGCGGTCGCACGGCCGGCGGCGCCGTCGACGGTTCAGCCCGGTCGCACGCGACCCCGTGCCGAGGCTCCGCTGCGCGAGACATCCCGGCACCCGGTGGAGCCAGCGGTGACGGGCGACGTGCACCGCCCGTGGAGGCGGCTCGTGGCCGTCGGCGACTCGATCACCGAAGGGCTCTGCGACGACTCGCGCACCCCCGGGGTGTACCGGGGCTGGGCCGACCGGCTCGCCCTGCTCGTCGCGCTCGCCGACCCGACCGGGCCGTCGCGGCTCGGCTACGCGAACCTGGCGGTACGCAGCCGCCGGGTGGAGCACGTCGTGGCCGACCAGCTGCCGAGGGCGCGAGCGCTCGGGGCGGACCTCGTGACGGTGCTGGTCGGCGGCAACGACCTCGTGCGAGCCGGGGCCGATCCGGCCGCGCTCGCGCGACGCCTCGGCACGGCGGTCGCGGAGACCCGGTCGACCGGTGCCGACGTCCTCGTCGTCTCGGCCTTCATGCCGCCCGCGCCCCGACTCGCCCGGCTCCGCGGCAGGTTCGACCGGTTCAACGCGGAACTCGCCGAACGCGCCGCGGAGGCTGGCGCCCGGTGGCTCGAGGCGGCCGGCGACCCCGAACTGGTCGCCCGCCGCCACTGGGCGGAGGACCGGGTCCACCTGAACCCCGCCGGCCACCGCGCCCTCGCCTATGCGGCCGCGCGCGTGCTCGGCGTGCCGGATGCCACCGCGCTGGGCGCGCTCGACGTCGCGCTGCACGCCCCCGACGAGGCATCCGATGCGCCGACCTCGGTGCCGACGCCGGTCTGGCTGGCCCGGCACGCCGCGCCATGGGCGTTCCGGCGGCTGCGCGGGCGCACGGCGGGCGACGGGCTGGACGCGAAGCACGCCGCCCTGGTGCCCGTCGTCTCGGGCGACGGACCTCGCCCGCTGGTGTGACCGGGCCGGATCAGCCCTCCAGCACGAACGTCACCTCGAGCGTGACCGCCCAGGCGGTGATCGCACCCTCCGTGATCTCGACCTTCTGCTCCTTCACCCACGCGCCGCTGACGTGCCGCAGCGTCTCGGTGGCCCGGGCGATGCCCGCGGAGATCGCGTCCTCGAAGCTCTGCTCCGACCGGGAGGTGATGGTGGTGACTCTGGCGACCGAACCCATGGGGTCCTCCTCGTCTCGGGCGCCGGCAGCACCGGCGCCGGTGGTGTTGACGCGGCCCATCCTGCTCGCCCCCGACCCGGGCCGCGAGGGGTTGACGACGCGCGGGCCGGCACCGATCCGAGCCGGAATCCGGCGCGACTGCTAGGCTGGTCCCGGCGGTCCCTCGGGCTGCCGCCCTCGTCAAGAGGGAAGAATCCCATATCGAGCACCAACGGAGCAGGCCGGCAGGAAGCTGGTCCCCTGTGGTGGATCACCAATCGCGGCCCGCGAATGGTGGACTTCTACTGGTGGCCAGCGCAAGCGGAACATCCTGTGCCGCTCATATCTGCCTGTTTCCCTGCTCCTTGTGACCGAGTCGCGCCCAGACGGGGTGCGACGTTCAACAAAGGAGTAAGACCTCTTGGAAGGTCCTGAGATCACGTTCGCCGAGACGATCATCGACAACGGTCGATTCGGCACCCGCACCATCCGCTTCGAGACCGGCCGTCTCGCCCAGCAGGCGCAGGGCTCGGCCGTCGCGTACATCGACGAAGAGACCATGCTGCTCTCCGCGACGTCCGTGTCGAAGCAGCCGAAGGAGCACTTCGACTTCTTCCCGCTCACCATCGACGTCGAAGAGCGCATGTACGCCGCGGGCCGCATCCCCGGCTCGTTCTTCCGCCGCGAAGGCCGTCCCTCGACGGACGCCATCCTCACCTGCCGCCTCATCGACCGTCCGCTGCGGCCGTCGTTCGTCGAGGGTCTGCGCAACGAGGTCCAGGTCGTCGTGACCGTCCTCGCCATCGAGCCCGACGAGCTCTACGACGTGCTCGCGATCAACGCCGCGTCCATGTCGACGCAGCTGTCCGGCCTGCCGTTCTCCGGCCCGATCGGCGGCGTGCGCGTCGCGCTCATCGACGGTCAGTGGGTCGCGTTCCCGAAGCACTCGCAGCTCGAGCAGGCCGTCTTCGACATGGTCGTCGCCGGCCGCGTCGTGACCGAGGCCGACGGCTCGCAGGACGTCGCGATCATGATGGTCGAGGCGGAGGCGACCGAGACCTCGTGGGACCTCATCCAGGCCGGCGCCGTCAAGCCGACCGAGGAGATCGTCGCGCAGGGCCTCGAGGCCGCGAAGCCGTTCATCAAGCAGCTCGTCGAGGCGCAGCAGCAGGTCGCCGCGACCGCCGCGAAGCCGACGGCCGACTACCCGACCTTCCCGCCGTACCAGCCCTCGACCTACGAGGTCGTCGAGGCGCTCGCACTCGAGGAGCTGAAGGGCGTCTACCAGATCGCCGGCAAGGTCGAGCGTCAGGACGCGGACGACGCGCTCAAGGCGCGCGTCAAGGAGGGCGTCGCGGCGAAGGTCGCGAACGGCGAGCTGCCCGAGTCGGCGATCGCCGAGGTCTCGGCGGCGTACAAGTCGGTGACGAAGCACGTCGTGCGCACCCGGGTGCTCAACGAGGGCGTCCGCATCGACGGCCGTGGCCTCGCCGACATCCGTCCGCTCGACGCCGAGGTGCAGGTCGTGCCCCGCGTGCACGGCTCCGCCATCTTCCAGCGCGGCGAGACGCAGATCCTCGGCGTCACCACGCTGAACATGCTCAAGATGGAGCAGCAGATCGATTCGCTCTCGCCCGAGACGAAGAAGCGCTAC
Source organism: Agromyces sp. G08B096 (assembly GCF_040267705.1). NCBI lineage: Bacteria > Bacillati > Actinomycetota > Actinomycetes > Micrococcales > Microbacteriaceae > Agromyces > Agromyces sp. G08B096. The sequence continues at coordinate 2,130,374 of NZ_CP158374.1, read as the reverse complement.
ATGCACAACTACAACTTCCCGCCGTACTCGACGGGTGAGACCGGTCGTGTGGGGTCGCCGAAGCGTCGCGAGATCGGCCACGGCGCGCTCGCCGAGCGGGCCCTCGTGCCGGTGCTGCCCACGCGTGAGGAGTTCCCCTACGCGATCCGCCAGGTCTCCGAGGCGCTCGGCTCCAACGGGTCGACCTCGATGGGCTCCGTCTGCGCGTCGACCCTGTCGCTGCTGAACGCCGGTGTGCCGCTGCGCGCCCCGGTCGCCGGCATCGCGATGGGCCTCATCTCCGACACCGTCGACGGCGAGACCCGCTACGCGGCGCTCACCGACATCCTGGGCGCCGAGGACGCGCTCGGCGACATGGACTTCAAGGTCGCCGGCACGTCCGAGTTCGTCACCGCGATCCAGCTCGACACGAAGCTCGACGGCATCCCCGCCTCGGTGCTCGCCGGCGCGCTGACGCAGGCGAAGGACGCCCGCACGACGATCCTCGCCGTGCTGAACGCGGCGATCGACGGCCCCGACGAGATGGCCCCGACCGCTCCGCGCGTGATCTCGGTGCAGATCCCCGTCGACAAGATCGGCGAGCTGATCGGCCCGAAGGGCAAGACGATCAACGCCATCCAGGACGAGACCGGCGCCGAGATCTCCATCGAGGAGGACGGCACCGTCTACATCGGCGCGACCGACGGCCCGTCGGCGGAGGCCGCCCGCGCCCAGGTCAACGCGATCGCGAACCCCACCAACCCGGAGGTCGGCGAGCAGTTCCTCGGCACCGTGGTGAAGATCGCGACGTTCGGTGCGTTCGTCTCGCTGCTGCCCGGCAAGGACGGCCTGCTGCACATCTCCGAGGTGCGCAAGCTCGCGGGCGGCAAGCGCGTCGAGAACGTCGAGGACGTCCTCGGCGTCGGCCAGAAGATCCTCGTCGAGATCACCAAGATCGACGACCGCGGCAAGCTCTCGCTCGCCCCGGTGGTCGCCGAGGAGGCCGACACCAACGGCCGTGGCGCGACCGGCGAGCACCCGGAGGCTCCGGCCGAGGGTGCCGACGACTGAGTCGACCACGCGCAGGATGCCCCGCCCGATCCGTTCGGGCGGGGCATCCGTCGTTTGCGCGGGTTCGCGGCCGAAGTGGGGCGGCCCGGGTCAGCGCGGCAGGCTGCCGGCGCTGCGGTAGAGGTCGTCGCGTTCGGCGAGGGCGGCCAGCGCGAGTCGTCTGGCCTCCAGGCGGCTGAGCTGCCGCTCGCGGTCGGACAGGCGGCTCGCTCGTCGGTAGCCCCAGCCGGCGAGGCGGAGTCCGCCGCGGACGGCGAGGCCGGCGAGGACGCCGGAGGCGGGCGTGGTGAGGGTCGCGGTGTTCATCACTGCTCCTTCGTGGAGGTCTCGTCGGGCGCGGCGGCCGAGGTGGTCTCGCCGCGCACGAGCGGGAAGGCGTTGAGGTGGATCTGCACCGGGCGGGAGCCCGGTGAGGGGGTGCGCCGGTACCGGTCGGAGTAGGCGCGGAAGACGGCGTCGAGGTCGGCGACGAGCGCGGCGAGCTCGGACGGGGTGAGCCGGAGATTGATCGTGTCGCTCGTGGCGATGTCGAGCCACTCGGATCCGAACACCTGCGGGCCCTCCGCCACGAACTCGCGGTACTTCAACTCGCGGGCGCGCAGCCATTCGTCTTCGACGAGCCGGGCGGCCAGTCGCTCCGCACTGCCGGCGGGCAGCGTCCTCGCGTCCGGCACGGCGATGGAGCCCGGAGTGCGCTCCCACCAGCGCTCGCGGCCCTTGCCGCGGCCCGCGACCTCGCGGACCAGGCCGGCCCGCTCGAGATGGCGCAGGTGATAGCTCATCGATCCACTCGACTCGCCGATGCGTTCGCCGAGACCGCTCGCGGTGAGCGGTCCGTAGGCGGAGAGCTCGTCGTAGATGCGCACCCGGAGCGGGTGCGCGAGCGACTTGAGGCTCGTCGCGGAGAGGACGTGGTCGACGCCGGGGTGGCGGCTGCTGCTCGGCTGGGAGGCCACGTCATCCGGGGTGTGCTCGGTCATGATGCAAAGATAGCGCTGCAAAGGAGCCTTTGCAAGCAACAGTTTGCAAACACTCCTTTGCGGGGTGCGTCGTGAGGCGGAGGCGGCCCGGCTCACTCCCGCCGTGCGAGCAGCGGCCCGAGCCGGTACGGGATGAGCTCGCCCATCGCGAGCGACGTCTCGGTGCGCTCCACGCCGTCGACCGCGAGGATCTCGCCGTCGATGCGGAACAGATCGTGGGCGTCACGGCAGACGACCCGCACCAGCAGGTCGACCGCGCCCGAGAGGCCGTGCGCCTGGATGACCTCCGGAATCTCCGCGATCTTGTCGACGGCGGTGCCCAGCAGCTTCTGCCTGACGTGCACGCTGATGAACGCCTCGAGCGGGTACCCCAGTGGTGCAGGGTCGATGCTGCGCTCGTACGAGAGGAACGCCCCGGATGCCTCGAGCCGGCCGAGTCTCGCCTGCACGGTGTTGCGGCTCAGCCCGAGCCGGTCGGCCAGCGCGACCACCGTTGCGCGCGGGTCCGCGGAGAGGGCGGTGAGGAGAGCTCGATCGACGGCATCGTAGGCGGCCATATCGCGCAATCTAGCAGTCCGTGCGGGGCCGAAACTTGGCGACATGCTCATTCGTCCACCCGTTGCTTGAGCTGACTGCGTGATCGGCATACGCTCGCGGTACCCGGCGACGATGCCGGACGCGGACGCGCCCACAAGGCCGCCGCCGACGCGGAGGTTCGACGATGACCCCACCCGACGAGGCCGTGCTGACCACGCCCTGGCCGATGCTGCAGCTGATCGGCGAGGACGGCGCCCGCCACTCCGACCCCGAGCTCGATCCCTGGGTGGCCGATGTCGACGTGGCGCAGCTGTCGGGGCTCTATCTCGACATGGCGGTCGTCCGCCGTGTCGACACCGAGGCGACCGCACTCCAGCGGCAGGGCGAGCTCGGACTCTGGCCCCCGCTCGCCGGGCAGGAGGCCGCCCAGATCGGCTCGGGCCGCGCCCTCCGCGCCGACGACTTCGTCTTCTCGAGCTACCGCGAGCACGCGCTCGCCTGGGTGCGCGGCGTGGAGCCGGCCGAGCTGCTCGCCGTCTGGCGGGGCACGCAGGCCAGCGGTTGGAACCCGTTCGAGCACGGGATGGCCGTGCCGCAGATCATCATCGGCGCGCAGGCGCTGCACGCCACGGGCTACGCCATGGGGGCCGCCTGGGACGGCACCGACACCGCGGCGATCGCGTACTTCGGCGACGGCGCGACGAGCGAGGGCGACGTCAACGAGGCCCTCGTGTTCGCCGCGAGCTTCGACGCGCCCGTCGTCTTCTTCTGCCAGAACAACCAGTGGGCGATCTCCGAGCCCGTGGGGCTGCAGTCCAAGCAGCCGCTCGCGCGCAGGGCCGACGGGTTCGGCATGCCAGGCGTGCGCGTCGACGGCAACGACGTGCTCGCGGTGATGGCGGCGACGCGCCGGGCACTCGATCGGGCGCGCCGGGGGGAGGGGCCGACGTTCATCGAGGCCGTGACCTACCGCATGGGCCCGCACACCACAGCCGACGACCCGACGCGCTACCGCACCGAGGACGAGCTGCAGGCGTGGCGCGGCCGCGATCCCATCCTGCGCGTGCTCGCGCTGCTCGAGGCATCCGGAGCCGATGTCGACGCCCTGCAGGCCGAAGCCGCCGCGGCGGCGGATCGAGCCGCGGCCGAGCTTCGCGCGGCCATCACGTCGCTGCCCGACCCCGCCGCGCTCACCGTCTTCGACTACGTCTACGCCGAGCCGAACACGCATCTCGAGCGGCAGCGCGACCGGTACCGTCGCTACCTCGAGCTGTTCGAGGAGCCCGCACCGGCCGCGACCGAGGGAGGTGCCCGATGACCACGCTCACGCTCGCGAAGGCCATCAACGCCGGTCTCCGCCGATCGCTCGCCGCGTCCGACCGAGTCGTCCTCATGGGTGAGGACATCGGCACGCTCGGCGGCGTGTTCCGGGTGACCGACGGCCTCCAGGCCGAGTTCGGCGCGCAGCGCGTCGTCGACTCGCCGCTGTCGGAGGCCGGGATCCTCGGAACCGCCGTGGGGCTGGCGTATCGCGGCTTCCGCCCGGTCGTCGAGATCCAGTTCGACGGCTTCATCTACCCGGCGTTCGACCAGATCGTCGCGCAGGTCGCGAAGTTGCATTACCGCTCGCGCGGCACGGTCCGCATGCCGATCACCATCCGGGTGCCGTTCGGCGGCGGCATCGGCGCGGCCGAGCACCACTCCGAGTCGCCCGAGGCCTATTTCGCGCACACGGCCGGCCTCCGGGTCGTCGCCTGCTCGAATCCGGCCGACGCGTTCGTGATGATCCAGCAGGCCATCGCGAGCGACGACCCCGTCCTCTTCTTCGAGCCGAAGCGCCGGTACCACGTGAAGGGCGAGGTCGACGAGCAGACGAGTCTGGCCGACGCGAAGCCCATGGGGGTGGCGACCGTCGTCGCGGAGGGCCGCGACGCGACCCTCGTGACCTACGGCGGACTCGTGCAGACCGCGCGGGATGCCGCCCAGGCGGCCGCCGACGAGGGAGTCTCGCTCGAGGTGATCGATCTCCGGTCGCTGGCTCCCGTCGACTACCCGACGATCGAGGCCTCGGTGCGGCGCACCGGACGCCTCGTCGTCGCGCACGAGGCCGGCGAGCAGGGCGGCCTTGGCGCCGAGGTCGTGGCGCGGGTCACCGAGTCGTGCTTCGAGTTCCTCGAGGCCGCGCCCGTGCGGGTCACGGGGCACGACATCCCGTACCCGCCCGCGAAGCTCGAACGCCATCATCTGCCCGACCTCGACCGGATTCTCGACGGGGTCGACCGGGTCCTCGGCCGCCCCAACTCGCTGAGCGGGGTCGAGGCATGAGCACGATCCGCGAGTTCGCCCTGCCCGACCTCGGCGAGGGGCTCACCGAGTCGGAGGTGGTCGCCTGGCGCGTCGCCGTCGGCGACCGCGTGGAGCTGAACCAGATCGTCGCCGACGTCGAGACGGCCAAGGCGGTGGTCGAGCTGCCCTCGCCGTTCGCCGGGGTCGTCACGGCGCTGCACGCCGAACCCGGGCAGACGGTGAACGTGGGCGAGCCGCTGTTCTCCTGCGATACCGGGGAGGCGGCCGGCACCCCGGCGCCGTCGGCGGCACGGCCTTCCGAGGTCGAGCCGGCTCGGCAGCAGCAGACGGATGCCCCGCCCGAGCCCACGCTCGTCGGCTACGGTGCCGCGGCGGACGGCGGCGCGAGGCGGCGGCAGCGGCGCGCCGCGCTCGTGGCCGACCTCGTGCCGGAGGCGCCCGCGCCCGCATCCTCGGGAGCCCAGACATCGGCTGCGGCCTCCGCCCCGGCACCGGCGACCGCCTCAGCCGGCGCTGGCGCCCGGGTCGAGCGCCCCCGCTCGACGCCACCGGTCCGCAAGCTCGCGCGCGACCTCGGCGTCGATCTCGAGCAGGTGACGGGAACGGGGGAGCGGGGGCTCATCACACGCACCGACGTCGAGGCGGCCGCAGGCACCGTGACCGCGGCGACGTCCGCGCACGAGTCCACCGGCGACCGTGCCGCCTCAGCGGCAGCCGCCGCACCGGCGTGGACGCCTGGCGAGACGCGGATCCCGATCAAGGGGGTCCGCAAGCACACCGCGGCGGCGATGGTCTCGAGCGCGTTCACCGCGCCGCACGTGACCGAGTTCCTCACCGTCGACGTCACCGCGACGATGGACCTGCTCCGCGGCATCCGCGACGATCGGCGGCTCGCCGGCCACCGCGTCACGCCGCTCGCAGTCGTGGCGAAAGCCGTCTGCATCGCCGCCCGGCGCACCCCGGAGGTCAACTCGCGCTGGGACGAAGCCGCGCAGGAGATCGTGCGATACGACGGCGTCGCCCTCGGCATCGCTGCCGCCACCGAACGGGGCCTCATCGTGCCGAACGTGAAGAGCGCCGAGCGGATGACCCTGCTCGAGCTCGCCGACGCGATCACCGCGCTCGCCGAGACCGCCCGCGCCGGGCGGACGCCCCCGGCAGACCTCACCGGCGGCACGATCTCGATCACGAACATCGGCGTGTTCGGCATCGACGCGGGCACGCCCATCCTGAACCAGGGGGAGGCCGCGATCCTCGCCATGGGGGCGGTCACCCGGCGTCCGTGGGAGTACCAGGGAGAGGTGGCGCTCCGCGAGGTGATGACCCTGTCGCTGTCCTTCGACCACCGACTCGTCGACGGCGAGCAGGGATCGCGGTTCCTCGCCGACGTCGGCACCATCTTGCGCGAACCCGGGCGAGCCCTCACCATGAGCTGAGGGGGCGTCGGAAGGCGGGGGCATGGAAGACAGCGACCGGCGGGTGCTCGAGGCCGACGAGACGAGCGGCGAGCTCGTCGGCACGGCGTTCATGCAGGAGGGCGACCGGCTCGTGGGCAGCTACGAGACGGGCGACTTCCTCGGGGCGGTGCGCCTGCTCGACCGCGTCGCCGAGGTCGCCGAGGTCATGCAGCACCATCCCGACGTTCGCGTCGGGTACGGGCGGATCACCTTCGAGCTCACCTCGCATGACGTGGGCGGCGTGACCGCCCGCGATCTGCGGCTCGCGCACCGCATCGAGCAGCTCGCCGCCGTCTGACGCGGCGGGCCGGATCGCGTGCCGGCCGGTCGGCTCACGCGAGCTCGTACCGCACGTCGCCGCCCTCGCCTTCGTCGCCGGTCGCGACGAAGCCCAGGCGGGCGAGCATGGCCGGTGCCGCGGCGTCGCCGGCCGACGCGCGCGCCCGTACCGGGCGCGACAGCCCGTCGAGGAGCAGGCGCAGGGCGCGTGTACCGATGCCCCGTCCGCGGTACGCCGGGTCGACGCAGCACGTGACGACGGGCACGTCGCCGTCATCGGATGCCGCGACCCAGCCGACGGGCACGCCGTCGGCCCGGATCGTCCGGGAACCCGTCAGGTCGGGTGGGGTCAGGGACAGTTCGTCGAGATCGCCGGCGCGGGTCGCGCGCAGCGTCACGACATGAGGCTCGCCCATGCCATGTCCTCCAGGATTCGGCGGACGACCTCGTCCACCGGTCGCCGCCCGTGGTCTCGGGCGCTGTGCGGGGTGGAGTTGACGAGTCCGAAGGCGGCGTGTGCCCGGATCCGCAACTCGGTGGCGGCCCGGTCGGGCCTGAGGTGCGCGAGGACGCCGACCCAGAGCTCGACGTACTCGCGCTGCAGCCGGCGCACCTCGTGGGCGTCGGCCTCGGGCAGGCTCGCGAGGTCGCGGTCCTGCACGCGGATGACGTCGGCGTTCGCCAGCGCGAAGTCGACGTGGAATCGGATGAGCGCGCGGAGCGCCTCGTCGGGCTCCGGTGCGCGGTCGACGGTGGCCCGGCCGCCGTCGAGCAGGCCCGTGCTGGCGTCGAGGAGCACGGCGGCGAGCACCGCGGCCTTGCCTGGGAAGTGGCGGTAGACGGCGGGTCCGGAGACGCCCGCGGCGCTGCCGAGGTCTTCGAGGGTGACGCCGGCATAGCCGCGTTCGGCGAAGAGCGTCGCCGCGGCGGCGAGGAGCGCGTCGCGGCGATCGGCCTTGGCGCGGCCGCGCTCGGTGAGCGAGACCTCCGTCGCCTGGGCCTGGCTCATGCCGCACCGTCCGATCGCCTTGCCGTTTCAGTTAATGAACGCTAACATCAGTTCCGGTTAATCACCACTCACCGAAATTCCGCGGTGGGTCTGCGCCACGACGGAGAGGCGGCATGGCGATCCTCACGAGCACCATCGACGAGGCCTCCGAGGCCGCGCGCCGGAACGCCGACGCGCACGCCGCCCTCGTCGCGGAACTCCGCGACAAGCTGGCCGCGGCCGCGCTGGGCGGCCCCGAGGCATCCCGCGACCGACACGTCGCGCGCGGCAAGCTGCTGCCGCGCGACCGGGTCGACCGCCTCCTCGACGAAGGCAGCCCCTTCCTCGAGCTGTCGCCCCTCGCCGCCGACGGCCTCTACGGCGGAGACTCCCCGGGAGCGGGCATCATCACCGGCATCGGCCTCGTGCACGGCCGCCCCGTCATGGTCGTCTGCAACGACGCCACCGTGAAGGGCGGCACCTACTACCCGATGACGGTCAAGAAGCACCTGCGCGCGCAGGAGGTCGCGAGCGAGCACCGGCTGCCGTGCATCTACCTCGTGGACTCCGGCGGCGCGTTCCTCCCGCTCCAAGACGAGGTGTTCCCCGACCGCGAGCACTTCGGCCGGATCTTCTTCAACCAGGCGAACCTGTCGGCGCGCGGCATCCCGCAGCTGGCCGCCGTGCTCGGCTCCTGCACGGCGGGCGGCGCGTACGTGCCCGCCATGAGCGACGAGAGCGTCATCGTGCGCGACCAGGGCACCATCTTCCTCGGCGGCCCGCCGCTCGTGAAGGCCGCGATCGGCGAGGTGGTCACGCCCGAAGAGCTCGGCGGGGGCGAGCTGCACGCCCGCACCTCCGGCGTCGTCGACCACCTCGCCGAAGACGACGAGCACGCGCTCGAGCTCGTCCGCGACATGGTCGCGACGCTGCCGCCCCCCGGCCCGCGCGCGTGGGCGGTGCGCGAGCCCCGGCCCCCGCGGGTCGACCCGGCGACGCTCACCGCCGCCGTCCCGGTCGACGTGCAGCAGCCGTACGACGTCCGGGAGGTCATCGCCCGGCTCGTCGACGACAGCGAGTTCGCCGAGTTCAAACCCGACTACGGCGACACCCTCGTCACCGGATTCGCGCACCTCGACGGGCACCCGGTCGGCATCGTCGCGAACAACGGCGTGCTCTTCAGCGAGTCGGCGATGAAGGGCGCGCACTTCATCGAGCTCTGCGATCAGCGGGGCATCCCGCTCCTCTTCCTCCAGAACATCTCCGGCTTCATGGTGGGCCGCGACGCCGAGGCGGGCGGCATCGCCAAGCACGGGGCGAAGATGGTCACCGCCGTCGCGACGACGCGCGTGCCGAAGCTCACGGTCGTCATCGGCGGATCGTTCGGCGCGGGCAATTACTCGATGTGCGGCCGGGCGTACTCGCCGCGATTCCTCTGGATGTGGCCCAACGCGCGCATCTCGGTGATGGGCGGCGAACAGGCCGCGTCGGTGCTCGCGACCGTCAAGCGCGACCAGCTCGCCGTCCGCGGCGAGGAGTGGCCCGACGCCGAGGAGCAGGCGTTCAAGGCGCCCGTCCGCGACCAGTACGAGACCCAGGGCAGCCCGTACCACTCCACCGCGCGGCTCTGGGACGACGGCGTCATCGATCCCGCCGACACCCGCACCGTGCTCGCACTCGCGCTCGAGCTCGCGAGCCGGACGCCGCTGACCGAGCCCGGCTTCGGCCTGTTCCGGATGTGAGGACCGTGACCACCATGACGACCGCACCCGCCGCGACGGCACCCGCCGCGACTCCGCCGGCCCCGCGTCCCTTCGACCGCGTCCTCGTCGCCAATCGCGGCGAGATCGCCGTCCGCGTCATCCGCACGCTGAAGCGCCTCGGCATCCACGCCATCGCCGTCTACTCCGACGCCGACGCCGGCGCGCCCCACGTGGAGCTGGCCGACGAGGCCGTCCGCATCGGACCGGCCTCGGCCGCTGAGAGCTACCTCGATCCCGGCCGCATCGTGGCCGCGGCGCTCGCCACGGGCGCTCAGGCGGTGCACCCCGGCTACGGGTTCCTCTCCGAGCACGCGGGCTTCGCTCGGGCCTGCGGCGAGGCCGGGCTCGTCTTCGTCGGGCCCGGCGAGACGGCGCTCGCGGTCATGGGCGACAAGATCCGGGCCAAGACGCACGTGGCCGCCTCGGGCGTGCCGACCGTGCCGGGCGTCGCCGACGCGGAGCTCGACGACGCAGGGCTCCTCGCCGCGGCCGACGCGGTCGGCTACCCCCTCCTCGTGAAGCCGTCGGCCGGCGGCGGCGGGAAGGGCATGCAGCTGGCGCGCGACCGTCGCGAGCTCGCCGATGCGCTGCCCGCGGCGCGACGTGTCGCGACCGCGGCCTTCGGCGACGACACGCTGCTGCTCGAGCGATTCATCGAGCGCCCGCGGCACATCGAGGTGCAGGTGCTCGCGGATGCGCACGGCCGGGTCATCCACCTCGGCGAGCGGGAGTGCTCGCTGCAGCGCCGCCACCAGAAGGTCATCGAGGAGGCGCCCTCGCCCCTCCTCGACGAGGCGACCCGCGCACGCATCGGCGAGGCCGCGTGCGAGGCCGCGCGGAGCGTCGACTACCTCGGCGCCGGCACGGTCGAGTTCCTGGTCTCGGATGGCTCGCCCGACGAGTTCTTCTTCATCGAGATGAACACGCGGCTCCAGGTCGAGCACCCGGTCACCGAGCTTGTCACGGGCATCGACCTCGTCGAGCAGCAGCTGCGGATCGCCGCCGGAGCGCCGCTCGCGATCACGCAGGAGGACGTGCGGCTGCACGGTCACGCGATCGAGGCGCGCGTCTACGCCGAGGCGCCCGAGCGCGGCTTCCTGCCGTCGACCGGCACCCTCCTCGTCTGGCAGGAGCCCGCCGGCGCAGGGGTGCGCGTCGACTCCGGGGTCCGGCAGGGCGGGCGCGTCACCGCCGACTACGACCCGATGCTCGCGAAGGTCATCGCGTGGGGCGAGGACCGGCGCGAGGCGATCGACCGTCTCGACGCGGCACTGGCCGGCACGGTCGCGCTCGGCGTCGAGACGAACCTCGCCTTCCTCCGGCGCCTGCTCGCCGAACCGGCCGTGCGCGAGGGCGCGCTCAGCACCGGCCTCATCGACGAGCTGCCGGTCGAACCCGCCCAGCCCGACGCCGATCCCGCCGTCCGCACCGCCGCCGAGGTCGCGCGGGCCGAGGCATCCGCCCCGCCGCCCGGCGCGCACGCCTGGCAGCGCGAGCGGGGCTGGCGCGCCGCACGGCCGCGAGACGCCGCCGGGGCCGGGGGCTCCCGCGCGGCCCACGCGGTGACAGCCGTCGACGAGGACGGCGCGATCTGGGTGCACCTGGACGGTCGCGCGCACCGAATCGTGCTCCGCGACCGGCGCGAGCTGCTCGAGGAGCGGCTCGTCGCACAGGTCCGGGGCGGCTCGTCCGACCCGGAGCTCCGGGCGCCGATGCCCGGAACAGTGACGGCGCTGCTCGTCGAGGACGGGGCATCCGTCACCGCCGGCACGCCCATCGTCGCGATCGAGGCGATGAAGATGGAGCACCGCGTGAGCGCCCCCGTCGACGGCGTCGCCCGCCTCGCCGTCGCGCGCGGCGATCAGGTCTCCCGCGACCAGCCGGTCGCGCGGATCCACCCCCACGAGGGGACCACCGAGCCGGCCCATGAGGCGGCACGAGCCGAGAGGACCACGTCGTGAACTACGACCTCAGCCCAGACGAGCAGGCGCTCTACGACCGCGTCAAGGACTTCGCCGACACCGTCGTCGCGCCCGCCGCCTACGAGTACGACACGAAGCGCCGCCTCCCGCTCGAGATCATCGCCCAGATGGGGGAGATGGGTCTGTTCGGACTGCCGTTCCCCGAGGAGGTCGGCGGCCAGGGCGGCAGCTACTTCGACCTCTGCCTCGCGGTCGAGGCGCTCGGCCGGGTCGACCAGTCGATCGGCGTCACCCTCGAGGCCGGCGTCGGCCTCGGCATCATGCCGATCTACCGGTACGGCACGCCCGAGCAGCGCGAGCGATTCCTGCCCGACCTGGTGGCGGGGCGCGCGCTCGCCGGCTTCGGACTCACGGAGGCCAAGGCGGGCTCCGACGCCGGCGCGACGCAGACCACGGCCGTGCTCGACGGCGACGAGTGGGTCATCAACGGCTCGAAGCAGTTCATCACCAATTCGGGCACCCCGATCACGAAGCTCGTCACCGTGACCGCGGTCACGGGTGAGCAGGTGCGGCCCGACGGCTCGGTGAAGAAGGAGCTCTCCTCGATCATCGTGCCGAGCGGGACCCCGGGCTTCGAGGTGGGGGAGAGCTACGACAAGGTCGGCTGGCACACCTCCGACACGCACCCGCTCCGGTTCACCGACGTCCGGGTGCCGGCCGAGAACCTCCTCGGCGCGCGAGGCCGCGGCTATGCGAACTTCCTCCAGTCGCTCGACGAGGGCCGCATCGCCTTCGCCGCGCTCGCGACGGGGGCGGCGCAGGGCTGCCTCGAGGAGGCGCTGCGCTACGCGAAGGAGCGGGTGGTCTTCGGCGAGCCGATCGGCAACAACCAGCACATCGCGTTCAAGATCGCCAGGATGCAGGCGCGGGTGCACCAGGCACGGCTCGTCTGGCACGACGCGGCGCGCAAGATGGACGCCGGCCTGCCCTTCAAGATGGAGGCCTCGCTCGCCAAGATGGTCTCGGGGGAGGCCGCCATGGACAACGCCCGCGACGCGACGCAGATCTTCGGCGGCTACGGGTTCATGAACGAGAGCCCGGTCGCCAGGCACTACCGCGACTCGAAGATCCTCGAGATCGGCGAGGGTACGACCGAGGTGCAGCTCATGGTCGTCACGCGCGAGCTCGGACTGGTCGCCTAGCGGCACGGCGAATCGACAGCGAGAGCAGGCGCCGCGACGGAGCGGTGAAACCGGAAGGGGACGACATGGCGGAGGCGCCGATGCGCGAGGTGGTGCAGCGCGGACTCTGGTTCGAGGAGTTCGAGGAGGGCGTGCGATACCTGCACCGCCCCGGGCGCACGGTCACCGAGGCCGACAACGTGCTCTTCACGACCCTCACGATGAACCCGCAGCCGTTGCACCTCGACGCCGTGTACGCCGCCGCACAGCCGTTCGGCCGGGTGCTCGTGAACTCGCTGTTCACACTGTCGACCCTCGTCGGCCAGTCGGTCGCGCAGCTGACCCTCGGCACGCTCGTCGCGAACCTCGGGTTCGGGGAGGTCGCCTTCCCGAACCCGGTGTTCACGGGCGACACCCTCTCGGGCGAGAGCACCGTGGTCTCCAAGCGGCTCTCGGCGTCGCGGCCGGGGCAGGGCGTCGTGACGCTCGCGCACGTCGCGAGGAATCAGGACGGCGTCGTGGTGGCGACGGCGTCGCGCAGCATGCTGGTGTGGACGAAGGAGGCCGGCGAGCGCCAGGCGGCGTCGAGGCCGGCACCGGCCGCGCCCGGCGAGGACGGAGAAGTCGGATGACCCGCCCGGTGTTCCGCTTCGGCCCGGCCGTGCTCTTCTGTCCCGCCGATCGGCCAGACCGGTACGCCAAGGCCCTGGATCGCGCCGACGCCGTGATCCTCGACCTCGAGGACGCCGTCGGAGTCGACCGAAAGCAGGACGCCAGGCACGCGCTCGCGACGACGCCCCTCGATCCCGAGCGCGTGATCGTGCGGCTGAACCCGGCGTCCGGCCCCGAGTTCGAGGCCGACCTCGCCGCGCTGGCGCGCACGGGCTACCGCACCGTCATGCTGGCCAAGTGCGAGGGCACCGAGGACCTCGTCGGGCTCGAGGAGTTCGAGGTGATCCCGCTCTGCGAGACGGCGCGGGGCGTCCTCGCCGCCGAGGCGCTCGCTGCCCTGCCGAACGTCTCCGCGCTGATGTGGGGTGCGGAGGACCTCATGGCGTCGACGGGCGGGACCTCCAGCCGCCGGCCCGACGGCGGCTACCGCGAGATCGCGCGGTACGCCAGATCTCGCGTCCTGCTCGCGGCGGCCGCGCACGGCGCCGCCGCGATCGACGCGGTCCACCTCGACCTCGCCGACACTGCCGGCCTCCGGGAGGAGGCCGAGGACGCGGCGGCCGTCGGATTCGCGGCCACCGCGTGCGTGCACCCGGACCAGGTCGCCGTGGTGCGGGCGGCGTACCGTCCCTCGCCGGAGCGGGTGGAGTGGGCGCAGGCCGTCCTCGACGCGGCGGACGGCGAGGCGGGCGTGTTCGCGTTCCGCGGCGGCATGGTCGACGGGCCGGTGCTCCGCCAGGCCGAGGCGGTTGTCCGGTTGGCTCGCGCGCTCGACTCCCGTTGACCCCCGTCCCGGGGACGCCCGGGGCCTCCCCGCCAACGATTCGGTAACGGTTCACGCGCCGTTCACTGTCCGGTCGCGCGCCCGCCCGTACGCTCGGAGCAATCCTGGGGAGGAGGAGTGCAGTGGCTGGGCGACACATCGTGACCCGCGACCTCGCGGCGATCGGCGCGGGGGAGCCGGCGATCGACGCGGCTCGCGGCGCGGAGGCGTCCGCCGGCCGCCGCGACGCGGAGCGGGTGCGGCGACTCGAGACGAACGTGTACTCGGGTCCGATCACGGTGCCGCGCCGCGTGCTCATCGGCGACACCGGCATCGAGGCCCATCCGCTCGCGCTCGGGGGCAGCGTGTTCGGGTGGACGCTCGGGGCCGAGGCATCCGAGGCGGTGCTCGACCGGTTCGCCGCGCTCGGCGGCACCGTCCTCGACACCGCGGACAGCTACGCGGCCGGTCGCAGCGAGTCGATCATCGGCGCGTGGATGGCGTCGCGCGGCACGCGTGACCGCATGGTCGTCACGACCAAGGTGGGTCGCCACCCCGACCGGCCGGGCCTCGCGCCCGAGAACCTGCGCGCCGCGGTCGACGAGTCGCTCGCCCGGCTCCGGACCGACTCGATCGACCTGCTCTACCTCCACGGCGAGGACCCCGGCGTCCAGCTCGAGGAGAGCCTCGGCGCCGTCGGCGCGCTCATCGACGCGGGCAAGGTCCGCGCCCTCGGCGCCTCCGACTTCTCGCCCGAGCGGCTCATCGAGGCGCGTGTGCTCGCCGCCAACGGACTGCCGCGCATCCAGGCCGTCACCACCCGCTACAACCTCATGGACCGCCGCCCGTTCGAGGGCGCGCCCGAGCTCGTCGCGCACGCGCAAGGCCTCGCCGTGCTGCCGTACTTCGCCCTCGCGAACGGCTTCCTCGGCGGCCAGGTGCGCCGCCGGGCCGAAGTGCGTCACGACGCCCGCGGCGAACGCCTCGCGAGGCACCTCGGTCGCCGTGGTCACCGCGTGCTCGCCACGGTCGACGAGATCGCCTTCGCCCGGGGCATCCAGCCCGCGACGGTCGCGATCGCCTGGCTGCTCGCCCGGCCGACGGTCGCCGTGCCCGTCGCGGGGGTCAGCCGCCCCGAGCAGCTCGACGCGCTGCTCGCCGCCGCATCGATCGAGCTGCATCGCTCGGAGCTCGTGGAACTGGACCGCGCCTCGTCCTGACCGCCGCGAGAGCTGGGAGGACGCCCGATCGGAGTGCCGGTCGACGGGGCAGGTGGCATAGGCTGGTCCGGATGAACGGCGCCGTCGACCTCCCCCTCGGCACTCCCGAGCTCTCCTTCGAGGCCGCCGGCGACGCGCTCGTCCGCCGGAGCCTGCTGCCCTCGGGTGTCCGCGTCCTCTCCGAGCGCGTGCCGGGGGCGCGGAGCGCCACGATCGGCTTCTGGGTCGCGGTCGGTTCGCGCGACGAGCACCCTGCCGGATCGGGGCATCCTGCGACGTTCGGCTCGACGCATTTCCTCGAGCACCTGCTGTTCAAGGGCACGCGCGAGCGCACCGCGCTCGACATCGCGATCTCCTTCGACGCCGTCGGCGGCGAGCACAACGCGCTCACGGCGAAGGAGTACACCTGCTACTACGCCAAGGTGCAAGACCAGGACGTCCCCATGGCCGTCGACGTGCTGGCCGACATGTTCACCTCCTCGGTGCTCGACTCCGCCGAGTTCGAGAACGAGCGCGGCGTCATCCTCGAAGAGCTGTCGATGGCCGGCGACGACCCCGCTGACGTCGCGAACGAGCGCTTCTTCGAGGCCGTGCTCGGCGACCACCCGCTCGGCCGCCCGATCGGCGGCAGCCCCGAGACGATCCGCGAGGCGACGCGTGACGCGGTGTGGCAGCACTACCGGGCGAACTACCGGCCGCAGGACCTCGTCGTCACCGTCGCGGGGGCCGTCGACCACGACGCGCTCGTCGACCGGCTGGGCCGCGCGCTCACCGCGGCCGGGTGGGATCTCGGCGTCGCGGCCTCGCCCGACGCCCGCCGCAGCACCGAGCCCGCAGCGCTCACCGGCACCAGGGCGCTGACGGTCGTGCCGCGGCCGCTCGAACAGGTCAACCTGCTGCTCGGAGTGCCCGGGCTCGTCGCCACCGACGAGCGGCGATCGACGCTCAGCGTGCTGAACGCGATCTTCGGCTCGGGAATGTCCTCTCGGCTCTTCCAGGAGGTCCGCGAGCGGAGGGGGCTCGCCTACGCCGTCTACTCCTTCGGCCCGGGCTACTCCGACGCCGGCCTCTTCGGCATGTACGCGGGCTGTGCTCCGGCGAAGGCTCCGACGGTGGCGTCCCTCATGCGGGCCGAGCTCGAGCGCGTCGCCGAGCATGGCGTCACCGCCGAAGAGCTCTCACGCGCCGCGGGCCAGCTCGGCGGCGCCTCCGCACTGGCTCTGGAGGACTCCGACACCCGGATGTCCCGCCTCGGCCGCGCCGAGCTCACCCTCGGCGAGTTCCAGGACCTCGACGAGGCCCTGCGACGCATCGCGCTCGTCACCGGAGACGACGTGCAGGCGCTCGCGGCCGACCTCGTCTCCCGGCCGTTCTCGCTCGTCGCCGTGGGGGCGACCGACGAGGCGGCCTTTCGCGGCGTGGTCGACGAGACCTCGCCCACGACGGATGCTGCCTGAGCGGCATCCGAACCAGGCACACCGCACCACAGGGAAACGATCGACGTGACGCATCACCTCTACCTCGTCCGGCACGGCGAGCAGCTCGACGCCGAGCACGGCCTGCCCGACGGCCCGCTCTCGCCTCGCGGACGCCGTCAGGCGGAGGCGCTCGCCGAGCGGCTCGGAGGCATCCCGTTCGACGCGGCCTGGCACTCGCCGTTGCAGCGCGCGACCGAGACGGCCCGCATCATCTCGGCGAAGATGCCGGCGCTCGAACCGCAGCCGTCGCCGCTGCTGTTCGACTGCATCCCGTCGGGCCCGGCGCCCGAGACGCCGTCGGCGTACGACCCGTTCTTCGGCTCGGTCACCGAGGCCGAGATCGAGGCGGGTTCGGCGCAGATGGCCGACGCGGTCGTCGAGTTCCTCCGCTCCCACCGCGAGGACCGGCACGAGCTGCTGATCACCCACAACTTCGTGATCGGATGGTTCGTCCGCGAGGTGCTCGGCGCGCCCGACTGGCGCTGGGTGTCGATCAATCAGGCGAACTGCGGCCTGACGGTGCTCTCGCAGAAGCCCGGCCGGCCGTGGAGCCTCGTCGTGCACAACGACCTCGCGCATCTGCCGCCCGAGCTGCGCACCGGGCTGCCCGAGCCGTTCGCGATCTGACGCGCTCAGCCGACGAGCTTGCCGTACCAGTTCGTCGCGTTCGGGTTGTCGTTGTACGCGTCGATGCCGACGTAGCCGCTCGAGCGGTACAGTCCGCCCGCCGCCTCGAGGCTCGCGTTCGTGTCGAGCACGAGCTCATCGGCGCCGAAGCCGATCGCCCGGGTCTCGAGCTCGGCGAGCAGCCGTCGGCCTTCGCCGTGGCCTCGCGCCTCGGGGCGGAGCCACAGGTGCTTGATCTCGTACCGGGTACGGCCGTCGGGTCCGGGTGCGATGCGGCGGACGCCGCCGCAGCCGATGGCCGATCCGCGCTCGTCCTCGACCACGAGGAAGACGCCCGCGGGCGGCTCGAACTGGGCGGCCGCCGGGAAGGTCGGCCGGTAGACGCCCTGCTCGGGCGGGAAGCCCGCCGCGCGTTCGGCGAAGTACGCGGTGAGGAGGGCATGGGCGTCGGCGTCGGTCACGGCCGCCTCGCGGAAGCGCAGCATGGCGCCAGCCTACGGCCTGCGGTGCGCCTGGCCGCGCGACCGGCCGGGCGACCCGGCCGCGCAACCGGGCCGGACCCGGCCGGTTGGTAGGCTCGAACCCGTGACGATTCGGGTCGCCGTGGCCGGAGCCACGGGCAAGATGGGCAAGCTCGCGGTCCGGCTCATCGAGGAGGCGCCCGACCTCGAGCTGCACGCCGCGCTCGACTCCCGGTCCGCGCTCGACGGCGCGGATGTCGCCCTCGACGTCACCCATCCCGCCGCGAGCGGCGACATCGTGCGGCACGCCGTCGAGGCGCGCATACCCGTCGTGGTCGGCACCTCGGGCTGGTCGGCCGACCGGATCACGGGCATCCGTCGCCTGCACGGCGAGGTCGACGGCGCACAGGCCGTCGTGTTCGTGCCCAACTTCTCCGTGGGCAGCGTGCTCGGCACGGCGTTTGCCGCCCTGGCTGCCCGGTTCTTCGACTCCGTCGAGATCGTCGAGGCGCACCACGCGGGCAAGGTCGACTCGCCGTCGGGCACCGCGGTCCGCACGGCCGAGCTCATGGCCGCGGCCCGCGGGCTCGAGGGCCCGGTGTCGGCGCCGCACGCCGATCAGCGCGCGCGCGGTCAGCTCGTGGGAGGCATCCCGGTCCACAGCCTGCGCCTCAGCGGCGTCCTCGCCGAGCAGCGGGTCGTCCTGGGCGGCGACGGCGAGACCCTCACCATCTCGCACGCGACGCTGTCGCCGAGCTCGTACGAGGCGGGCATCCTCCTGGCGCTCCGGCGTGCGCCCGAACTCGAGGGCGTGACCGTCGGACTCGAGACGCTGCTCGACCTCGGCCTGCCGAGCGCGGGCGAGGCATGAGCGCCCGAGGCGCCGGCACATCCGGGCGGACCGCCGCCGTCGTCATGGCGGCGCTGCTCGCGCTCTACCTGGTGCTCGTCGGCTGGCGTGCCGTGCAGTTCGTCCTGACCGGCGAGCCGGTCGCGGTCGCGATGGGCGTGGCGCTCATCGTGCTGCCGATCCTCGGGGCGTGGGCGCTCTGGCGCGAGATCGACTTCGGGCTGCGCTCGCAGCAGCTCGTCCGGAGGCTCGACGCGGAGGGCGGCACCGATCTCGGATTGCCGGTCACCGACAGCGGACGCATCGAACGGTCGGTCGCCGACGCCGCCTTCGACCGCTTCCGCGCCGACGCGGAGGCCGAGCCCGGATCGTGGCGCGCATGGCTCCGGCTGGGGCTCGTCTACGACGCGGCGGGCGATCGCCGGCGCGCTCGGCAGGCCGTGCGACGGGCTATCGCCCTCGCCCGCGCGACGCGCTGAGCATCGCGTCGATCGCGTCTTCGCACGTCTCGGCGTCGAATCGGAACCCGTCGCGGAGCAGCCGCTCGGGCTTGACCTTCTGGCTCGCGAGGAGCAGCTCCTGCGCGGCGACGCCCAGCGCGGCCTCGAGCACCCGCTCGGAGACGGGGATGGCGTACGGGCGGTGCAGCCGGGCGGCGAGCGAGGACATGATCCGGTCTGCCGTCGCGGGCGTCGGCCCGGCGAGGTTCACCGGACCCGAGAGCGTGGAGTCCAGCAGGTGCTCGATCGCCCGCACCTCGTCGTCGAGCCCGATCCACGGCCAGTGCTGCCCGCCGGTGCCGAGGCGCCCGGCGAGGCCGAGCTTCGTGAGCAGGGCGATGCGCCGCATGGCCCCGCCCGCGCCGATGACGATGCCGCTGCGGAACGTCACGGTCCGCGTCTCGTCGGGGGCGAGGTGCGCGGCCCGCTCCCAGCGCTCCACGACCTCCGCGAGGAACCCGCTTCCGCCGGCGGAGTGCTCCGTGAGCAGTTCCGCGGGGCGGTCGCCGTAGTAGCCGACGGCGGACGCGCTGAGGAACACCGCGGGCGGGCGACGGGCCTTCCGCATCGCGTCGGCGAGCGTGCGCGTCGCGGTGATCCGCGACGCGAGGATCTCCTCGCGGTACCGCTTCGTCCAGGGCAGGTGCGCGAGCGAGGCGCCCGAGAGGTTCACGACCGCGTCGACCCGGTCCATCACCGTGAAGTCGATGATGCCCGCGGCCGGCGACCAGGAGCTCTCGTCGGACGATGCGGCGCGACGACGGACCAGTCGCACGACCTCATGGCCGGAGCCGGTGAGGCGGGCGACGAGGGCGCCGCCGATGAAGCCGGATGCCCCGGCGACGAGCACCCGCACCGTTACGCGAGCTCGGCTTCGATCGTGATCGGGATGCCGGCGAGCGCCTGCGAGATCGGGCAGTTCTTCTTCGCGTCCTCGGCGAAGGCCTCGAACTCGGACTCGGAGATCCCGGGAACGCGTGCGCTGACGAGCAGGTGGCTGCCGAGCACGCCCTTGCCGGCCTCGAACGTCACCGCTGCGGTGGTCTGGATGCTCTCCGGCGCGTGGCCGGCGCCCGCGAGTGCGTGCGAGAGCGCCATCGAGAAGCACGACGAGTGCGCCGCCGCGAGCAGCTCCTCGGGCGTGGTGGTCGACTCGGCGCCCTCCGCGCGCGCCTTCCAGTTCACGGGGAAGCGGGCGAGCTTGGAGGAGTCGAGCGCGACGGAGCCGGAGCCCTCCATCAGCGAACCCTCCCAGACGGTGGTCGATTCACTCGTGACAGCCATGAGTCCTCCTCCTCGAGCCGGGCTTCCAGCCTAGCCGGGCGCGCCGCGCGCGTGCAGCGACGCACACGGGGCGTCTGCGCGTCGGCGGGCGCTCACGCGGTCCGGATGACCCGGGCGCGGACGAGCAGCACGTAGAGGCGGCATCCGAGGCACAGCCCGAACGCCGCGTTCAGGAACGCCGCGATGAATGCGAGGGCGGCCGCGATCGGCACCGCCGACGCGAGGCCGAACGCGCCGAGCACGACTCCGGCGACGGTCACGGCGAAGCCCACGCCCTGCGCGAACGTCGGGGGACGCGGGTCCTCGCGCTCGGTCGCGGGAGCGAGCCGCGGCTGCACCAGCCGGCGGTACAGCACGCTCCACGGAGTCCGGCCGACACCGGCGATCGCCCCCCAGAGGAAGAGCGCGGCGATGACGGCGAGCAGGATCCACGCCGCGAGCGCCGCGCCCGCGACGCCGAGGACGACGTCGACGAGCAGGAGCACCGAGGTGATCGCGGCGCCGAAGCGCGGGCCGCGCGGGTCGATGCCGCGGGCGGGGTCAGGCTGCTGGGACATTCGGGCTCCCGGTGAGTCGGTGGAGGAGGGGGAGGAGGTCGTCGTCGCGCGGGACGCCCGCGATGCGTGCGACCTGGTCACCGTGGGCGTCGAGGACGAGCACGGTCGGCGTCTGGCGGACGTGGAAGCGATCGGCGAGGCCGGGGGCCCGGCCGAGGTCGATCTCGACGTGCCGCAGCCCGGTGAACCCGCTCGCGAGGGCGCCGAGGCGCCTGGCGGTCGCGGGACACCTGGCGCAGTACTCCGTCGAGAACTGCACGAGCGTCGCGGCGTCGCCGAGCCGGTCTGCCCCGAGGCCGAGGGTGGTCGCCGCCTCGCCGCGGGCGGGGGTGCGCGCGGCGGAGGCCTCGCGCACCCGGCCGGATCGAGCGCGGCTCACCACGCCGACCGCACCCGACACGGCGACGAGCGCCGCCGCGACGAGCAGTCCGGCGATCCAGTCCATGATCCGGATGCTACGACCGCGCGCATCCACCCGGTCGGCGTATGACGCGGGGTGACGGGGTGCGGCGTCGGCGTGTCGTCGGCGGCCGCGGCTACCATCGAACCGTGAGCCAGGCGATCGCGACCCCGTACGAAGACCTCCTGCGCGACACCCTCGCGCACGGCACGCACAAGTCCGACCGCACGGGTACGGGCACGACGAGCGTGTTCGGGCGCCAGATCAGGTTCGACCTGTCGCAGGGGTTCCCGCTCATCACGACGAAGCGCGTCCACTTCAAGTCGATCGCCTACGAGCTGCTGTGGTTCCTGCAGGGCTCCTCGAACGTCGGCTGGCTGCAGGAGCACGGCGTGACCATCTGGGACGAGTGGGCCGACGCCCAGGGCGAGCTCGGCCCCGTCTACGGCGTGCAGTGGCGCTCGTGGCCGACGCCCGGCGGCGAGACCATCGATCAGATCGCGCAGGTGGTCGAGCAGATCCGGGTGAACCCCGACTCGCGCCGCCTCATCGTCTCGGCGTGGAACCCTGCCGACATCCCCGACATGGCGCTCGCACCCTGCCACGCGCTCTTCCAGTTCTACGTCGCCGACGGCCGGCTGTCCTGCCAGCTGTACCAGCGCAGTGCCGACCTGTTCCTCGGGGTCCCGTTCAACATCGCGTCGTACGCGCTGCTCACGATGATGGTCGCCCAGCAGACCGGCCTCGAGCCGGGCGACTTCGTCTGGACGGGCGGCGACTGCCATATCTACGACAACCACCGCGAGCAGGTCGCCGAGCAGCTCACCCGCGAGCCGTACCCGTTCCCGACGCTGGAGTTCCGCCGCCGGCCGCCCAGCATCTTCGACTACGAGTACGACGACTTCGAGGTGCGCGACTACCGGCACCACCCCGCGATCCGCGCGGCCGTCGCCGTATGAGCCGGCCCCGCGTCGGGCTCGTCTGGGCCGAGGCCGAAGGGGGAGTGATCGGCCGCGCCGGCGGCATGCCGTGGCACGTGCCCGAGGATCTCGCGCACTTCAAGGCCGTCACGCACGGCGCGCCGGTGATCATGGGCCGCTCGACCTGGGACTCGCTGCCACCGCGATTCACGCCGCTGCCCGGTCGGGCGAACATCGTCGTGACCCGTCAGCACGACTGGCAGGCCGCCGGCGCGGAGCGGGCCGGCTCCGTCGATGAGGCGCTGGAGCTCGCCGGCGCGTCCGCACCCGACTGGATCTGGGTCATCGGCGGCGCGCAGATCTTCGCAGAGGTCCTCGGCCGCGCCGACCGCCTCGAGATCACGGAGCTCAGGCACGACGAGGGCGCGTTCGCGCCCGCGCCGGGCGACGTGCTCGCCCCGCTCGTCGACGCGACGCACTTCGCCCTCGTGGCCGCGGACCCGTCCGACGGCGCGCACACCTCGGCGAGCGGCATCCGCTACCGCTTCCTCCGATACGACCGCGTGTGACGCATGCGCCGCGCACGGCACCTGACGGCCGCGGCGACCCGATAGCCTGGAGGGCGTGACTTCAGACAACCCATTCGGACAGGTGCTCGTCGCGCTCGTCACGCCGATGACGGCGGACGGCGAGGTCGATTGGCCCGGGGTCGAGAAGCACATCGACGACGTGATCGCGGCGGGCGCCGACGGCATCGTCGTCACGGGCACCACCGGGGAGACCTCGACGCTCACCGACCCGGAGAAGATCCGCCTCGTCGAGGTCGGCAAAGACGTCGCGGCCGGCCGCGCGAAGATCATCACGGGCGGCGGCTCCAACGAGACCGCCCACGCGATCGAGCTCTACAAGCACAGCGAGCAGGCGGGCGCCGACGGCATCATGATCGTCACGCCGTACTACAACAAGCCGACGCAGGCGGGCATCCTCACGCACTTCCGCCTGGTGGCCGACGCCACCGACCTGCCCGTCATCCTCTACGACATCCCCGGCCGCACCGGCGTGCCCATCCGGTACGAGACGATCCTGCGCCTCGCGAAGCACCCGAACATCCTCGCGATCAAGGACGCCAAGGGCGACTTCTCCGAGGTCAGCCGCGTGCTGAACCAGACCGACCTCATGTACTTCTCCGGCGACGACGCGAACGTGCTGCCGCACCTCTCGATCGGCGCGACCGGGCTCATCGGCGTCACCGCGAACATCGCTCCAGCGCCGTACCGCACCATCGTCGACGCCGTGAACCGCGGCGACCTCGCGGCGGCGACCGAGGCGCACCGCCAGCTCGAACCGCTCGTGCGCGCCGTCATGACCCACGTGCCCGGCACCGTCGCGGCCAAGTACATCCTGCACGGGCTCGGCCGCATCGGCAGCCCGCGCGTGCGGCTGCCGCTCGTCGGTCCCGAGGAGTGGGAGGCCGCCCTCATCGAGGACGAGATCGACCACGTCCGCGGCATCCCGGGCGTCGACTTCCACAACTTCCGTCCCGACCGCAACGCCGCCGCAGGCGGCGCCCTGCCCAAGGTGGCCGGAACCACCCGCTGACCGGGCCAGAAGCATCCGCGGCCGCCTGCCCGCGCACCCAGCAGGCGCATCAACTGCACACCGAACGCAAGGAGGGCCCATGCCCGACGTCGTCATCGATCCCGCCCCGCTCGAAGCGGGCACACTCCGCATCATCCCCATCGGCGGCCTGGGGGAGGTCGGCCGCAACATGACGAGCTACGAGCTCGACGGCAAGATCCTCATCGTCGACTGCGGCGTCCTCTTCCCCGAAGAGCACCAGCCGGGGGTCGACCTGATCCTGCCCGACTTCGGCTTCCTCAAGGACCGCCTCGACGACATCGTCGGCGTGGTGCTGACCCACGGCCACGAAGACCACATCGGCGCCGTTCCGTACCTGCTGAAGCTGCGGGCCGACATCCCCCTCATCGGGTCGACGCTGACGCTCGCGCTCGTGGAGGCGAAGCTCAAGGAGCACCGCATCCAGCCGTACAGCCTCACCGTGGCCGAGGGCCAGCGCGAGAAGCTCGGCCCGTTCGACCTCGAGTTCATCGCGGTGAACCACTCCATCCCCGACGCGCTCGCGGTCGCGATCAAGACCCGCGCCGGCACCGTGCTCGGCACCGGCGACTTCAAGATGGACCAGCTCCCGCTCGACGACCGGCTCACCGACCTGCGCGAGTTCGCGCGGCTCGGCGAGGAGGGCGTCGACCTGTTCATGGTCGACTCCACGAACGCGGATGTCCCGGGCTTCACGCCGCTCGAACGCGAGATCGGGCCCGTCCTCGACCAAGTCATCTCCCGGGCGACGAAGAAGGTCGTCGTCGCGAGCTTCTCCAGTCACGTCCACCGCGTGCAGCAGGTGCTCGACGCGGCGCACGCGAACGGCCGGCGCGTAGCCCTGCTCGGCCGCAGCATGGTGCGCAACATGACGATCGCGGAGGACCTCGGCTACCTGCGGGTGCCCGAGGGCGTGCTCATCGACTACAAGAAGGCCGGCGACCTCCCCGACGACCGCATCGTCTTCATGTCGACGGGCTCGCAGGGCGAGCCGATGGCCGTGCTCAGCCGCATGGCCAACCGCGACCACCAGGTCGAGATCGGCGAGGGAGACACCGTCATCCTCGCCTCGAGCCTCATCCCGGGCAACGAGAACGCGGTGTACCGCGTCATCGACGGGCTCACCAAGCTCGGCGCGAACGTCGTGCACAAGGGCAACGCGAAGGTGCACGTGTCGGGCCACGCGGCGGCGGGCGAGCTGCTCTACTGCTACAACATCCTGAAGCCCCGCAATGTGCTGCCCATCCACGGCGAGTACCGCCACCTCGTCGCCAACGCGAAACTCGCCCGCGACACCGGCATCCCCGAGGAGCGCACGTTCATCGGCGAGAACGGCACCGTCTTCGACCTGCGCGACGGCGACGTGCGCGTCGCCGGTCAGCTCGACCTCGGGTTCGTGTACGTCGACGGGTCGACGGTCGGCGAGATCACCGACGCCGACCTGAAGGACCGCCGGATCCTCGCCGAGGAGGGGTTCATCTCGGTCATCGTCGTCGTCGACGCCACGACCGGCCGGGTCATCAGCGGGCCCGAGATCCACGCTCGCGGCTTCGCCGAGGACACGGCGGTGTTCGAGGACGTCAAGCCGAAGATCGTCGCGGCGCTCGCCGAAGCGGCCCGCGACGGCGTGCGCGATCAGCACGCGCTGTCGCAGCTCGTGCGGCGCACGCTCGGCACCTGGGTCAACCGGCGCCTGCGCCGCCGGCCCATGCTCGTGCCGCTCGTCATCGAGGCCTGAGCCCGGCCCGGGGATCGCCCGGATTCATCCCCGAGACGGATTCCGTCGGCCGCTCCCACTCCATAGGGTGGGAGCGGCCCGGCATCCCTGCACGCCCGGGCAACCCGTTCGCCCGCGCGGCGACCCGAACCGAGGAGTGCCGTGGGCGTCTGGCGCAAGTGGATCTTCCCGAGTATTCGCATCGTCCTGGTGGCTGTGATCGCCGTGGCGCTCGCGAAGCTCGCCTTCTTCCCCGATCGCGCGGAGGCCGAATCCGACGCGCTGGTGCCGACGGGCACGGTGACCGAGCCCGAGGTGGCGGTGACGCGCGGCACCATCGCGAACGACGTGCTGCTGACCGGCACCGTGAACGCGGATGCCCCCATCCCGGTGAAGGCCGTCGCGACGGGCACCGTCGACGAGGTCTTCGTCGCCGTGGGGGCGCAGGTCGCCGCCGGCCAGGTGCTGTTCGACATCAAGGTGCCGAACGAGGCGGAGCCGGTCGAGCAGACCGGTCCCGACGGGCAGCCCGTCGTATCGGTGCCGAAGACCACGTACCGATTCGAGCGCGTGCTCGCGCCGGCGGCCGGCACGCTCTCCGCACTCGACGTGATCGCCGGGCAGCCCGTCGCCACGGGCGACGTCTCGGGGCAGGTGGCGCCGCCGAGCTTCAACGTCACGGCGTCGCTCAGTCCTGCTCAGCAGTACCGTCTGACGGCCGCGCCGTCGGAGGCGCTCGTGACCATCGCCGGTGGTCCCGCGCCGTTCACGTGCGGCGGCCTCACGATCACGACACCGCTCGCGGGCGCCGGGGCCGGCGGCGGAGCCGGAACGACGGGGGCCGGCCTCGGCGCGTCCGCCGGGGATGCGACCGGCGCATCCGGCACCACGGTCCGATGCGCGGTCCCAGGTGACGTGCGCGTGTTCCCCGGGCTGTCGGCGCAGGTGAAGATCTCGGCGGGCAGTGCCGCCGACGTCCTCGTGGTGCCGATCACCGCGGTCGAGGGCGGGGCTGAGAGCGGCCTCGTCTGGCTCGTCGAGGGCGGTGAGCGGGTCGAGCAGCCCGTGAAGCTCGGGCTCTCCGACGGCACCAACGTCGAGGTCGTCGAGGGGCTCGCAGAGGGCGATCAGGTGCTGCAGTTCGTGCCGGGGGCGGCAGGGGCGGTGGCCGAAGAAGGCTGCGTCGCCATGGGCGACGGGTCGATGGCCTGCGGAACGCTCAGCCGATGACGCTCATCGACGCGCGCGGCGTCGGCCGCACGGTGACGCTGCCCGACGGCAGCCCGCTGACGATCCTCTCCGGCGTCGACCTGACCGTCGAGGAGGGGGACCGCGTCTCCATCGTGGGGCGCTCGGGGTCCGGCAAGTCGACGTTGCTGAACCTGCTCGGTCTGCTCGACGTGCCGACCGAGGGGGAGCTCGCCTGTCTCGGGCACGACGTGCGCCGTATCGGGAGCGCCGGTCGCGACCGGCTGCGGGGCCGGGAGATCGGGTTCGTCTTCCAGCAGTTCAACCTGCTTCCCGGCCGGACCGCGCTCGAGAACGTGCAGACCCCGCTGCTGTACTCGGGCGGACGCGAGTTCTGGCGCCGCGAGCGCATCGCGACGGACATGCTCGAACGGGTCGGGCTCGGCGAGCGGCTCACGACCAAGCCCGAACGGCTCTCGGGCGGCGAGCAGCAGCGCGTCGCCATCGCGCGTGCGCTGGTGCGGCGCCCCCGGCTCATCCTGGCGGACGAGCCGACCGGGGCGCTCGATCTCGAGACCGGCGCCGAGGTCATGGCCCTGATCGAGTCCGTCGCCGCCGAGACGGGTGCCGCGCTCGTCACCATCACCCACGACCCGGCCATCGCGGCACGCGCGACACGGCACTTCCGGCTGGTCGGCGGCCGGCTGCACGAGGCGGATGCCTCGCCGGTCGCGCCGCCGGCCGTCGCCGCGGCTGCGGGAGACGCGGCCGCGCCGAACCTCGGCGAGGAGGCCGTCGCATGATCGGCGGGCTCGCCCGCGTCGGCACCTCGCTCGTGTCCACCGTGGTCGAGGCGCTCGAGGAGCTCCGCATCCACCGCGGCCGGGTGCTGCTCTCGCTCATCGGAGTCGCGCTGGCGGTCTGCGCCCTCGCGACCGTCGTCGCGGCGGGCGCGATCGCCGAACAGGCTGGCCGTGAGATGCAGGAGCGATACGGCGGGCGTCCGGCGACGGTGCAGTTCAACCTCGCCTCCACGGAGGGACCGGTCGATCCGGCGACGGCACAAGATGCCTGGGAGCGCGCGATCGACCGCCACGGTGTCGACTTCCAGACCCGCTCCGGCTGGGGCACGCTGACCGTGCAGTTCGCCGACGGCGCCGTTCCGGTCTCGACACAGGTCGTCGACCCCGACTACGGGCTCATGCACCGGGTGCAGCTCGAGACCGGCGCCTGGTTCAGCGAGCGCGACGTGCAGCGACTCGCGCCCGCCCTCATCGTGAACGAGGCGTTCTGGACGAGGCTCGGCCGGCCGAACCTCGCCACGCATCCGACGGTGCAGGTCATCGGCGCCGACCCCGTCACCGGCGTGATCACCGGGGTGACGCCCAGCCAGGGGGAGTGGGACACGCAGCCCACCGCGTTCATGCTCGCCGACGCGTACCTGCCGCTGCAGCCCGAGACGCCCGACCCCGTGATGGGCGCGTTCGCGCCGACGTACGAGGCCTGGCTCCCGCCCGAGGGGGCGGACGAGCTCACCGAGTCGCTGCGGCAGGCGCTCATCGGCGAACTGGGAGAGGGCGCCCAGGCCGACGGCTGGCGGACCGACTACGCGGCCATGGACGGCGACCCATACCTCGCGATCAAGCTCGTCATCGCCGGGGTCGCCGTCGTGATCCTCCTCCTCGGCGCGCTCGGCCTGCTGACGATCTCGCTCGTCACGGTCCGCGGCCGGATCCGCGAGATCGGCATCCGGCGCTCGTTCGGCGCCTCGGCAGGACGCATCTTCTTCTCGGTGCTGATGGAGACGGTCGTCGGCACGTTCGTCGCCGGGGTCGTGGGCGTCGGCCTCTCGATCGCGCTCGTCCGCAGTCCGCTCATGGGGATGGTCATGGGCGGCGTGCAGGTGCAGGACCTGCCGGGGTTCCCGCTCGAGGCCGCGGCGATCGGCATCGCCTCGGCCGTCGCCGTCGGCGCGCTCGCGGGTCTCCTTCCCGCGCTCGCCGCCGTGCGCGTGCGGGTGATCGACGCGATCCGGTTCTAGGCGAGCTACGCGGTCCAACGGGCCCGCCTCGGAAAGAGGCGGGCCCGGTGGAGCATTGGCGGCTCAGCGCCGGCGGACCCGGAGCGTCACGAGCTCGAAGGGCCGCAGTTCGAGCTCGGCGCGCGCGTCTGCCGTGCCGCGCACGGCGGTCGGCGTCATCGGGCGCTCCAGCAGATCGGTCTGCTCGATGGCCGCGACCGGGAAATCGAACACGACGGTGCCACGCGCCCGGCCGCCGTGCGCCTCGTACAGCCGGACGACGACGTCCCCGCTGCGATCCTCGGCGAGTTTCACCGCCTCCACCACGATCGCGGGGTGGTCGACCACCAGGATCGGTGCGATGTTCATGCCCGGGGCGGCGGATTCGAGCGTCGCGGCGGACTCGCCACGCGCGGCACCGGCCGATGCCCCCGCCGGCCGCAGCGGCAGGTTGAGGCGGTAGCCCTCGCGCACCGCATCGGGGATGCCGGCACCCACCGTGATCGCCGAGCGCAGCACGTGCACGCCCTGGTCGGCCTCGGGGTCCGGGAACACCGGGGCGCGCAGCAGCGACTGGCGCACGAGGGTCATCGAGCCACCGCCCGCGCGCGGATGCCGCGTGATGTCGTGCCCGTACGTCGAGTCGTTCGCGACGGCGACGCCCGCGCCCGGCTCGCCCACGTGCACCCACCGGTGCGCGCTCGTCTCGAACCGTGCGGCATCCCACGACGTGTTCTCGTGCGTCGGCCGGTGCACGTGCCCGAACTGGATCTCCGACGTCGCCCGGTCGCTGCGCACGTCGATCGGGTACGCGAGCTTCAGCAGCTTCTGCCGTTCGTGCCAATCGACGGCGACGACGAGGTCGACCGTCGGCGACCCGCCGCCGCGCAGCGAGAACTCCTGCCGCACGCCCGAGGCGCCGAAGCGGCGCTCCACGACGAGGCGCGCGCTCCCGTGCTCGACGCGGAGGTCCACCGACTGCACGTCGTCGATCACGCTGCCGTGCCGGCGGTAATGGACGTCGACGTCCCAGGCATCCCACTGGTTCGGAGTGTCGCGGAAGAGCTGCAACTCGGCGGCGGCCCCGCCCGGCGCGACATACTCGCGGCCGTCGGCCAGGTCGATGAAGGAGACGATCCTCGCGGCCCGGTCGAAGCGGACGACGACCCGGTCGTTCCGCAGGACGAACCCGTCGTCCTCGCGCTCCGCGACGGCGTCGGCGAGCGACCCCGGCACCCCGATGCCGAGTGGAGGAACCCCGTCGATCTCGTACGGCGAGGCGTTCGCCGCGAGCTGGGCCGAGTCGTCCGGCGACACCGGGACGACCGCGGTGAGCGACGCGCCGATGAGCTGCACGAGCTCGGCGGCGAGCTCGGCGTACTCCGCCTCCGCCTGCTGGTGCACCCACGCGATCGAGGAGCCCGGCAGGATGTCGTGGAACTGCTTCAGCAGCACGCTCTGCCAGATGCGGTCCAGCTCGTCGTACGGGTACGCCGCCCCCGCACGGACGGCCGCCGTGGTCGCCCACAGCTCGGCCTCGCGGAGCAGGTGCTCGCTGCGCCGATTGCCGCGCTTCGTGCGCGCCTGACTCGTGTACGTGCCGCGGTGGAACTCGAGGTACAGCTCGCCCGCCCACACCGGGGGAGCGGGGTACTCCTCGCGGGCGGCCTCGAAGAAGGCCCGCGGCGACTCGACCCGCACGACCGGCGACCCCTCGAGGTCGGCCGCCCGTTCGGCCGCGGCGAGCATCTCCCGGGTCGGCCCGCCCCCGCCGTCGCCGTACCCGAACGGAACGAGCGAGGAGTTCGCGGCGCCCTTCTCGGCGTACTGCCGCTCGGCGCGGGCGAGCTCGGCAGGGGAGAGGTCGGAGTTGTAGGTGTCGACCGGCGGGAAGTGCGTGAAGATCCGCGTGCCGTCGATGCCCTCCCACTCGAAGGTGTGGTGGGGCATGACGTTCGTCTCGTTCCACGACAGCTTCTGCGTGAGGAAGTGGTCGGCGCCCGCCGCCCGTGCGATCTGCGGCATCGCCGCCGAGTACCCGAACGAGTCCGGCAGCCACACCTCGGTCGGCTCGACGCCGAACTCCCGGAGGAAGAACCCCTTGCCCGCGACGAACTGGCGGGCGAGCGCCTCGCCGCCCGGCAGGTTCGTGTCCGACTCGACCCACATGCCGCCGACCGGCACGAACCGGCCTTCGCGGACCCGTTCGGCGATCCGCTCGAACAGGGCCGGGTAGAACTCCTTCATCCAGGCGTACTGCTGGGCCGACGAGCACGCGAACACGAAATCCGGATGCTCCTCCATGAGCTGCAGCACGTTCGAGAACGTGCGGGCGCACTTGCGGACCGTCTCCCGAGTCGGCCACAGCCACGCGGAGTCGATGTGGGCGTGACCGACGGCCGACACGCGGTGCGCGCTCGCCGCGGCCGGGCGGGCCAGCACCTCGGCGAGCTCCGCGCGGCCGGCGGCGGCGGTGCCCGCCACGTCGTCGGGGTCCATCCGGTCCACCGCTCGTTCGAGGGCTCGGAGGATCTCCGCCGATCGGGGCGTCTGGGGCGGCAGGGTGCCGTACAGGCCGAGCAGGGTCCAGACGTCTCGGTCGAGCTCCCACACCTCGCGGTCGAGGAGGGCGACGTCGATGGCGCGGAGCGTGTAGATCGGGTGGGTGCCCGCGGTGGCGCGGTCGCCGTACGGTGAGGCCTTCCAGTCCCACGTCGATCCGATGTCGGGGTTCGAGGCGGCCTCGACGTACAGGTCGATCTCGTCTCCGGCGACCGGCAGCCAGTCGTTGTACGGCTCGATCGCCTTGACGATGGTTCCGTCGGCGTCGCGGACGAGGGCCTCGGCCTGGAACCCCGACTGCCCCGACGTGAAGCCGAGGTCGACGAGCACCTCGACCCGCGTGCCCGGCCGGTCGCGCCACTCCGGCGGAACGGTGCCCCGCACGCGGAACCACGTCGTGCCCCACGGCTTGCCCCACGGGCGGCCGACGGCGAACGGCGTGTACTCGGCGGCGACGGCCGTCTCGAACGGCACGGGTTCGTCCGGCACCTCCCACGCGCTGAGCTCGAGCGGCCGGCGATCGGGGTGGATCGCCGGCGCGATGCGCTCGCGCACGAAGCGCGTGATGCGCATGAGGACGAGGGATGAGTTGTCGTGCACTGGGACTCCTGTCGAGCGGTCGAGCGGGGTGCGGATTCCGGGCGATGACGACCGGCGCCGGGAAGCGGAGGCGGGCGGGGACGGGCGGGGGGTGAGGGGACGGGCGGCGGCGTCACCCCTTCACGGCGCCGGCGAGCGACGAGCCGCCGCCGAGCACGCGCGAGACGAAGACGTAGAGCGCCAGCACCGGCACGGAGTACACCAGCGAGAACGCGGCGAGCTGTCCGTAGGCCACCGAGCCGTACTGCCCGAAGAAGGCGAAGATGCTGACGGCCGCCGGCTGCTTGTCGGGGCTCAGCAGCAGGATGAAGGGGACGAAGAAGTTCCCCCACGCCTGGATGAACACGAAGATGAACACCACGGCGATGCCCGGGCGCATCAGCGGGACGACCACCCGCGTGAGGGTGGCCATCATCGAGGCGCCGTCGGTCCAGGCGGCCTCCTCGAGCGAGATCGGCACGGAGTCCATGAAGTTCTTCATCATCCAGATCGCCATCGGCAGGCTGGTCGCGGCGAGGAACAGGATCGTTCCGCCGGTCGAGTCGATGAGGTTCAACGACACGAACAGGCTGTAGACGGGCACCATCATCGCGGTGATCGGCAGGCACGTGCCGAAGAGCACCCCGTAGAGGAACGGCTTGTTGATGCGCATCCGGTAGCGGGACAGCGGGTAGGCGGCGAGCACGGCGGCCACGACCGTCACGATCGCGCACCCGGCGGAGAGCAGGAAGCTGTTCCACAGGGGCACGAAGGCCAGCTCGGAGGTCAGCACCTGGGCGAAGTTGTCGAGCGAGACCGCCTCCGGCGCCTTGATCGACAGCGTCGCGGTCGGGTCGAGCGAGGCGAGCACGAGCCAGAGCAGGGGCAGCGCGAAGCTGACGCCCACGAGCACGAGCACGCCCGACGAGACGAGGCGGAGGCCGCGTCCGCTCGGCGCGGAGAGCTTCATCAGTCCACCTCCGGCTTGAGCGCCCGGATGTACACGATCGAGAACAGCGCGCCGACCACGAGGAGGATCGTCGCGATCGCCGTGCCGAAGCCGAGCTGCGAGAACTTGAACGCCTCCTGGTAGGCGAGGATCGGCAGGGTCGAGCTGTCGGTGCCCGGCCCGCCGCCCGTCATCACGAAGATGAGCGTGAACACCGACAGGGTCTGCAGCGTGG
Organism: Agromyces sp. G08B096; assembly: GCF_040267705.1. NCBI lineage: Bacteria > Bacillati > Actinomycetota > Actinomycetes > Micrococcales > Microbacteriaceae > Agromyces > Agromyces sp. G08B096. The sequence continues at coordinate 2,097,311 of NZ_CP158374.1, read as the reverse complement.
TCAGCATCAGATTGGTGCTGATGCTGCGCCGGATCATCGGGATGGTGATGAACCGGAGCCGCTTCCAGCCGCCCGCGCCGTCGATCTCGGCGGACTCGCGCACCTCGTCGGGCACGTCGTCGAGCGCCGCCGAATAGACGAGCATCGAGAACGCGGTGCCCCGCCAGACGTTGGCGAGGATGACGGCGACCATCGGCAGGCTGTAGAGCCAGTTCGGGCCCGTGATCCCGAGTCCGGCGAGCAGCGCGTTCAGGGTGCCGTCGACGTGGAAGAAGGCGTACGAGGCGAAGGCGGCGACGATCTCGGGCAGCACCCAGGCGGTGACGACGAGCGTGCCGACGATCGCCGTGACGACCCGGTGGCCGTTCCGCATCAGGATCGCGAGTCCTAGCCCGATGACGTTCTGCCCGATGATCGCGGACGCGACGAGGAACACGATGGTGAGCAGGACCGACTTCGGGAAGTCGGGGTCGGCGAACAGCTCGAGGTAGTTGTCGAAGCCGACGAAGGTCGCCCCGCGTGCGGCGCTGCCCGTCAGGGAGGCATCCGTGAAGGAGCCGTAGAAGGAGGAGACCACCGGGCCGAGCAGGAAGACGGCCAGGAGGATGATCGCCGGGACGAGCGGCAGCGAGCGGAGCAGCGGGTGGCCGGTGCGCCGGGATCGGGGCCGGCGAGGACCCCGATCCCGGGCGCGCTGACCGCCCTCCGCGGGTGCCTGGAGGAGCGCGGTCACGGTGCGCCTAGTCCTGCACGTGCTCTTCGCCGACGATCTTGACCAGCGCCTCGTCGTAGGCCGCTGCGGCTTCCTCCGGCGTCTGCTGGCCGGTCATGACGGCCTCCATCGCGACCATGATCTCGTTCGACACCTGCGGATAGTCGCTCGTGGCCGGGCGGAAGTGGGTGTACTGCACGAGGTCGGAGAAGAACCCGAAGGTCGGGTTCGCCTCGAGGTATTCGGGATCGGTCGACACGTCGTCGCGCACGGCGATCTGGCTGTTCGCGATGTCGTAGCTCTGCGAGTTCTCCTTGTTCAGCGCCATGGCGATGAACTCCCACGCGGCATCCTTGTTGTCCGACTGCGCGCCCATGGCGAGCGTCCAGCCGCCCGACATGCTGGTGACGCCCGGCTCGCCGCCGTCCTGCGTGGGCATGGGCGCCTGACCCATGACCTCGTTCCACTCGGGCCACGGCACGTTGCCGTTCTCGAGCCAGGTTCCGCTCAGCCACGACCCGTCGAGGTTGATGGCGAGCTTGCCCTGCGGCAGCCATTCGCCGGCGACCGTGTTGCCGACGTTCGTGTCGAGCGCCTGCTCCGGCGTGGGCCCGAGACCGCCCTGGTAGAGGTCGGCGATGAACTGCAGCGAGTCGACGAAGCCCTGCGAGCCGACGATCCACTTCTGGGTCTCGGTGTCGTAGAGCGTGTCCTCGGTCCCGTACAGCAGCATCTCGAAGCCCTGCATGACGGATGCCTCGCCCTGCGGCTTGCCCGAGTACACGTTCAGCGGGATCACGTCGGGCTGGCTGGCCTTGACCGCCTCGGCGGCCTCCAGGACGTCGGCCCAGATCTTGGGCTGCCACGGGACCTCGACGCCCGCGGCGGCGAGGATGTCCGTGTTGTACCAGAGGGCGCGCGTGTCGGTGCCCATCGAGACGCCGTAGATCTTGCCGTCGTCACCGGCGCCGGCCTGGCGGGCGTTCTCGGGGAACTGCTCCCAGTCCTCCCACTCCGCGACGTACTCGTCGAGGGGAGCGAGGTAGCCGGCCTCCGCATCGGACTTGATCATGAAGGTGTCCTCGTACATCACGTCGGGCGCGGTCGAGGGCGCCTTGTTCATGAGCGCGAGCTTGGTGAAGTAGTCGTTCTGCTGGGCTTCGATCGGGACGAGCTTGACGGTGATGCCCTCGTTGGCGGCCTCGTACTCCTCCTTGACCGATTTCATCAGCTCGTCGAGCTGGATGAAGTTGCCGAACTTCTGGTAGGCGACGGTGATCTCGTCATCGCCGCCATCGGTGGAGCTGCAGCCGGCGAGTGCGCCGACGGCGAGGGCGACGGCCGCGGCCGCGGGAATGACGCGGTTCATGAATGCTCCTTTGCCTCATGGCGCCGGTCGTCTCCGGTGGCGGCCGCGCGCTGCGGTTACTCAATCATTTTGATTTAGTAACTGTCAAGAGGTCACGGAGTCGAGGTCGAGACCCGCCGAAGCGGGCGGGATCAGCAGTGAGGACGGGCGCGGGGAGAGCGCGTGATCGAGCACGAGGCAGGCCGCACCCACCGCCGCGACATCCTCGCCGAGGGCGGATTCGGCGAACGAGAGCTCACGCACCGACACGAGCGCGGGGGAGGCGCGCACGGCATCGGGGACGCGGTCGAGCAGATACGAGGAGACCGGATGCCAGAACGGCCCGCCGAACACCACGTGGTCGAGGTCGAGCAGGTTCACGACGGTGACGAGCGCCGTCGCGATCCCATCGGCCGCCTCGTCGAGCACCGCCCGCGCCCCGCGGTCGCCCGCGTCCGCGCGCGCGGCGAGCGCCGCGAACCGGGCCAGGACGTCGGCCGCCTCCGCCTCGGACTCTGGCCCGCGGGCGTCGCCGACCAACCGCCACGGCAAGACCGTGTTGCCGAGGCATCCGCGTCGCCCGCACGAGCATTCCGTGGTGCCGCCGACGAGGAGGTGCCCAGAGTCGCCGGCATTGCCGCTCGCGCCGCGCAGCACCTCGCCGTCCACCACGAGGCCCATACCGGTGCCCGTGCCGTAGTAGAAGAAGGCGAACGCGCGTCCCGCGCCGTCCGGATCGGTCCAGCGTTCGCCGACCGCGGCGGCCGTGACGTCCTTCTCGAACAGCACGGGAAGCCCGAGGCGCTCGATCAGGAGGTCGCGGAGCGGCACGTCGTGCCACCCCGGCATGAGCGGCGGGTTCAGCACGATGCCGCGCTCGGCATCGATCGGCCCCGGCGTCGCGACGCCGACGCCGAGCAGCCGGTCGCGCGCGACGCCGGAACGGGCGAGCAGGTCGCCCACGGAGTCGACGATCGTCGCGATCGCGGCCATCGGATCGACAGGGGCGAGCGCGCGGGCGTGCTCGACCACGCCGCCCGCGAGATCGAGCAGCACCGTGGTGATCACCGAGGGATCCAGCTGCACGCCGATCGCGTACCGGCCCTGGGCGCGCAGGCGCAGCAGGGTCCGCGGCTTCCCGATCTGGCCCGCGGTCGTGCCCGCCTCCTCGACGAGGCCCTCGGTGAGCAGGCGGCGACTCGCGTTCGTGATCGTCTGCGCGGACAGGCCGGTGCTCGCCGCGATCTCCACCCGGCTCACGCCGTCGGGCGCCCGGCGGATCGCATCGAGCACGACCGCCTGGTTGTAACCGCCAATCGCCGGCAGGTTCGTTCCGGAGTGCATCGCATCCTCCTTGAGCGTCCGGCGGACCCGAGTGAGTTCACTATATGACCGCGGTTCCGCGTGATCCGGCGCTCCCGCACCCCGCGGTCGTCGTCGGACACCCCAGTTCGAGGCATCCCGCGTCGCCTCCGGCCGAGTGACGGATGCGCCCGCTAGCGTGGTCCGCATGGCAACGAGCACCAGGTCGAGCGGGCGCGCCTCCGGCGCCTCCGCGCGCGGCTCGTCGCGCACCGCGCCCACGAAGAAGCTTCCGGCGTCCGCGACGAAGTCGGCCGCGAAGTCCGGTTCCGCGTCGGCGGCGCATGAGGGGCCGAACCTCCTCGTCCGAGCGTGGATGGGGCTCGCGCACGTCGTCGGCGCCGGCGCGCGGGCGCTCGGCCCCGAGACGCTCGCGAAGGAGGAGCGGCGCGACGGGCTGCCGTTCTTCATCGTCGTGCTTGCGGTCGCCGGGGCGGTCGTCGAGTGGTTCTTCATCAACGAGCCGGTCGCGCAGTCGCTCGACGCGTGGACGTTCGGCATGCTGTTCGGCCGCGTCGCGTTCGCGCTGCCCGTCGTGATGCTGCTGTTCGCGGTCTGGCTGTTCCGGCATCCGAGCTCCGTCCACGACAACACGCGCGTCGGCATCGGGCTCGCACTGCTCCTCGTCTCCGTGTCGGCGCTCTGCCACATCTTCGGCGGACAGCCCGAGCCGAGCGAGGGCATGCCCGTGCTCGCCCGCGCCGGCGGCATCCTCGGCTGGATGCTGGCCCAGCCGCTCATCCTGCTGATCACCCCGGCGGGCGCCACCGCCGTCGTGATCGTGCTGGCGGCCCTGTCGCTGCTCATCATGACCAAGACGCCGCCGAACCGCATCGGCGCGCGATTCCGCGAGCTGTACACGTGGCTCTTCGGCGCCGTCGACGAAGCGCCGGCCGAGACGGTCGAGCCCGCGACCAAGCGGAAGCGGTCGCGTGCCGAGAAGACCGAGCAGGTCGAGCTCGACGGGCTCGACGGCGACGCCGACGAGGCCGCCGGTGGGATGCTGCCGTGGTGGCGGCGCAACGCGACCAACCGCGAAGAAGACCCTGCATTCGAGGCCGCCGGAGTCGACGGCCTCACCGAGGTGTTCGGCGCCGGATCGGCCGACGGCAGCTTCGAGTCCGCGCTCGAAGGACAGGGCGGCCCCGACGCGTACGGCACCGAGGTGCTCGGAGCCCTCGAGGGCGCCGAGTCGGCGCTGCAGAACTTCACCGGCGAGACGCCGCGCGGCGGCACCGGCCTCCGCGGCGACGACGCCGGGGCAACGGGCGTGCTCGGCGGCTTCGACGAGTTCGGGCCGGCCGACGCGGCCGCCGTGGCGGGCCAGCCGACGCTCGACGACCCGGCGGCCTTCGCCGAGGCCGAGCCCGACCAGCCCGAGCGGCCCTACCATCTGCCGTCCGCGTCGACGCTGGCCGCCGGCGCGCCAGCCAAGGCGCGTTCGGCCGTCAACGACGAGGTCGTCCGGCAGATCACCGGCGTGCTCGACCAGTTCGGCGTCGACGCGAAAGTGACCGGGTTCTCCCGCGGACCGACGGTGACGCAGTACGAGATCGAGCTCGGACCCGGCGTGAAGGTCGAACGCGTGACGGCGCTGTCGAAGAACCTCGCCTATGCGGTCGCCTCCAACGAGGTGCGGATCCTCTCGCCGATCCCCGGCAAGTCGGCGATCGGCGTCGAGATCCCGAACGCCGACCGAGAGATCGTCACGCTCGGCGACGTGCTGCGCTCAGGCGCCGCGTCGGGTGCGAAACACCCCATGACCATCGGCGTCGGCAAGGACGTCGGCGGCGGCTACGTCGTGGCGAACCTCGCGAAGATGCCGCACCTCCTCGTCGCGGGCTCCACCGGCTCGGGCAAGTCGAGCTTCGTGAACTCGATGATCACGAGCCTGCTCATGCGTGCGAAGCCGTCCGAGGTGCGCATGGTGCTCATCGACCCGAAGCGGGTCGAACTCGCGCCCTACGGCGGCGTGCCGCACCTCATCACCCCCATCATCACGAACCCCAAGAAGGCCGCGGAGGCGCTGCAGTGGGTCGTGAAGGAAATGGACATGCGGTACGACGACCTCGCGTCGTTCGGGTTCCGCCACATCGACGACTTCAACAAGGCCGTCGTGAACGACGAGATCGTCCTGCCGGCCGGGTCGGAGCGGAAACTCAAGCCCTACCCGTACCTCCTCGTCGTCGTCGACGAGCTCGCCGACCTCATGATGGTCGCACCGCGAGACGTCGAGGACTCCATCGTCCGCATCACCCAGCTCGCCCGTGCGTCGGGCATCCACCTCGTGCTCGCGACCCAGCGCCCCTCGGTCGACGTCGTCACCGGCCTCATCAAGGCTAACGTGCCGTCGCGGCTGGCGTTCGCCGTGACGAGCGTCACCGACTCGCGGGTCATCCTCGACCAGCCCGGAGCCGACAAGCTCATCGGCCAGGGCGACGGGCTGTTCCTGCCGATGGGCGCGTCCAAGCCCATCCGCGTGCAGGGCGCCTGGGTGAGCGAGGGCGAGATCGAACGCGTCGTCGGCCACGTGACCAGGCAGGCGCGCCCGGAGTATCGGCAGGACGTCGCCGCCGCCGTGGAGAAGAAGGAGATCGACGCCGACATCGGCGACGACCTCGAGCTCCTGCTCGCCGCGGCGGAGCTCATCGTCTCGAGCCAGTTCGGCTCGACGTCGATGCTGCAGCGGAAGCTGCGCGTCGGCTTCGCGAAGGCCGGCCGGCTCATGGACCTGCTGGAATCGCGCGAGGTCGTGGGCCCGTCCGAGGGCTCCAAGGCGCGCGACGTGCTCGTGACGGTCGAGCAGCTTCCGGCTGTGCTCGCGCGCATCCGCGGCGAGGAGCCGGCACGGCCCGCCGGGGCCCCGCCCGCGGCGCCCGCAGCCGCCGCGTCCGCCGGTCCCGCCGGTACGTCCGCTGCCGCAGCCGACACGGCGTCGCCGCGACCGGCGCCGGGCTACGACGCCGACGACCGGTACGACGACGACCCGGTCGGCCGGATCCCCGAGGGCCTCGAAGAGGTCGAGGCCGAGCCCGACGAGGACGCCTGGGGGCTCACCGGACGCGACTGAGCGACCGGTATCCTTGGCGGCATGACCTCCTCCGCCGGGACTCCAGCACGCTCGGCGAATTGGAATCTGCCCAACGCCATCACTGTGGTGCGGATCCTGCTCGCGCCGGCGTTCTTCTGGCTCCTGCTCGCCGACGGCGGCGAGGGCGGTCTGCTGCGCTGGCTCGCGACCGCGCTCTTCGTGCTCGCCATCTCCACCGACTGGGTCGACGGCTACCTGGCTCGCAGCCGCGGACTCGTGACCGATCTCGGCAAGCTCCTCGACCCCATCGCCGACAAACTCCTGACGAGCGGGGCGCTCGTGTGCCTGTCGATCCTCGGCGAGGTGCCGTGGTGGGTGACCGGGCTCATCGTCGTGCGCGAGGTCGGCATCACCGTCTGGCGCTTCATCGAGCTGGGCCGGGGCAACGTCGTGCCGGCCTCGGTGGGCGGCAAGCTCAAGACCGTCGTCCAGTCCGTCGCCATCTCGTTCGCCCTGGCTCCGCTGCCGCTGCTCATCGGCGAGTGGATGGCGTGGGTGAACGCGGTGCTGATGGCGGCGGCCCTCGTGCTCACCGTCTGGTCGGGACTGCTGTACGTCCGCGACGCGATCCGGCTGGCGCGCGAACGCCGGGCGGCATGAGCGCGGCCATGCCCGGCCCGGATGAGGCCGGCCCCGGCGAGACCGGCCGGACCCCGGCCGCACGCCTCGTCGCCGCCCTGGCGGAGCGCGGCCTGACGATCGCGGTCGCCGAGTCGCTGACCGGCGGCCTACTCACCGCGGAGCTCGTCACCGTGCCCGGGGCATCCGCGGTCCTGACCGGCGGTGTCGTCGCCTACGCGACGCCGCTGAAGCACCGCCTGCTCGGCGTCGATGAGCAGCTCCTGGCCGAACGCGGAGCCGTCGACGCCGACGTCGCCCGGCAGATGGCCGACGGGGTGCGGCGCGCCTGCGCGGTCGAGGGACGGCCCTCCGACCTCGGGATCGCGACCACCGGGGTCGCCGGTCCCGACCCGCAGGACGGCCACCCGCCGGGCACCGTCCACCTGGGCATCGCCTCGCCGCGGGGCATCCGATCGGTCGCCTTGCGGCTCGCGGGCGACCGCGCGTCGATCCGCCGTGCGAGCGTCGACGCGGCGATCGCCGAGACGCTCGCGGAGCTCGCCGGAGCGACCGCCCCGACCGCGGAATAGGCTGCGTGAATTCGCGGTTACAGTCGTCGGGTTCACACGGAAAGTCCAGTGTGCAACGCTAGAGTCGAGACACGGAAACAGGGGTTAGACTGACCCTCCCGTTTTCGGCTCCCGTGAGTGAAGGAGGTTCCGATGGTTCTGGTTCGACAGGAGATCGGCGACGTGCTGAGGGACTTCCGACTGCAGAAGGGCCGCACCCTTCGACAGGTCGCGAGCAAGGCGAGTGTCGCCCTCGGGTACCTGAGCGAGGTGGAGCGCGGCCAGAAAGAGGCCTCGAGCGAGATCCTGGCTTCGGTCGCCGAGGCGCTCGACACGCCGATCTCGGTGATCATGCACGAGGTCGGCGACCGCATCGCGGTGCTCGAGGGGCTCACCCCGGTGGTGCCCGACAGTCTGCCCGACGAGCTCGTCGCAGAGTTCGACGCGGACATGATGGTCCGCTGACCACCACACGATCTGAACACGCCGGCCGGTCGGAAGACCGGCCGGCGTCGTGTTCGGGAGGGCACGGATGAAGCTCAGCGAGTTCCACCTCGCCATGGACGAGGAGTTCGGCGCCGGGTACGCCGGCGTGCTCATGCAGGATCTGACGCTCGAGGCCCTCGGCGGCCGGACGCCCCGCGAAGCGCTGAGCTCCGGCGTCGCGCCGCGGGACGTCTGGCTCGCGATCTGCGAGGCGACGGATGTCCCGCAGGCGCGTCGACACGGGGTCGGGCAACGGCAGCCCGGATCGGCGTCACGCTGACGCGCGCCGAAGACGTGTTCGACACGCCGTCGATGCTTCGAACATGCGTTCGGTCGGTGGCGTAGGCTCCTGCACAACGGATGCCACGGCGGCACCATCCACATCCCGGGAGGAATCCCGGCCGATGTCGGTGGCCGGCCATACGGTCGGAGCTGTCGGAAGCATCCCGCAACCGCCTTGTCGTGAGCGTGTCGGATCGTGTCGAAACACATGGCCCGTCGTGCCGGCGACAGCCTAGAGGCAGCCGTACCAGCACTGAAGGAGCCAGCAATGCCATCACCCGCAGACCGCGAGAAAGCCCTCGAGACCGCGCTCGCCCAGATCGACCGCCAGTTCGGCAAGGGCTCCGTCATGCGCCTCGGCAGCGAGGAGCGCGCACCGGTCGAAATCATCCCGACCGGCTCGATCGCCCTCGACGTCGCGCTCGGCGTCGGCGGCCTTCCCCGCGGACGCATCATCGAGATCTACGGTCCGGAGTCCTCCGGCAAGACCACGCTCACCCTCCACGCGATCGCCAACGTGCAGCGCGCGGGCGGCATCGCCGCCTTCATCGACGCGGAGCACGCCCTCGACCCCGACTACGCCAAGAAGCTCGGCGTCGACATCGACTCGCTCCTCGTCTCCCAGCCCGACACGGGCGAGCAGGCGCTCGAGATCGCCGACATGCTGGTGCGCTCGGGCTCGATCGACCTCGTCGTGATCGACTCCGTGGCGGCGCTCGTGCCGCGTGCGGAGATCGAGGGCGAGATGGGCGACTCCCACGTCGGTCTCCAGGCCCGCCTCATGTCGCAGGCGCTGCGGAAGCTCACGGGTGGCCTCAATCAGACCAAGACCACCGCGATCTTCATCAACCAGCTGCGCGAGAAGATCGGGGTGTTCTTCGGCAGCCCCGAGACCACCGCGGGCGGCAAGGCGCTGAAGTTCTACGCGTCGGTGCGCCTCGACATCCGCCGGATCGAGACCCTGAAGGACGGCACCGAGGCGGTCGGAAACCGCACGCGCGTGAAGGTCGTGAAGAACAAGATGGCGCCGCCCTTCAAGCAGGCCGAGTTCGACATCCTGTTCGGCGTCGGCATCTCGCGCGAGGGCTCGCTCATCGACTACGGAGTCGACCAGGGCATCGTGAAGAAGTCTGGCGCGTGGTACACCTACGACGGCGACCAGCTCGGCCAGGGCAAGGAGAACGCGCGGAACTTCCTGCTGCAGAACCCCGACATCGCGGCCGACATCGAGCAGAAGATCCTCGTGAAGCTCGGCATCGGCGCCGCGGGCGCGTCGGCCGCGCAGCAGCAGGCCGCGTCGAACGTGGAGTCGCTCGACGCCAAGCGCCGCGGGGCCTGAGCGCCGCCAGCGCACCATCCAGGAGACCGGGGAGAGGAGCATCCGTGCACGAGCGTTCGAACGAGGATGCCCTCGCCCCGGTCACCTATCTGCCCTGGGCGACGCCCGGGGTCGACGCGGGAGCGGGGGACGTCCGCCGCCCTCGATCGACGGCGCGCGCCGGAGACGACGCGGCGGTGTCCGAGTCGGGCTCCGAGCCAGGTGCACAGGCCGGCGGCCGGCCTGGCGCCGACGCGCGCGGCGCGCATCCATCGCGGGGGAGCCGGCGCGGCCTCCGCTCGGCGAGCGTGCGCGGCGTTCGCACCGACGACGACTCCGAGGCCGCAGACGAGACGGGGGCCGAGCGCGACGCACGGATCGACCGGCTGGTCGTGGGTCGCCTCCGGCGCTCATCGCTGTCGGTCGCGGAGGTGCGCTCCGTACTCGCCGAACACGGCCTCGACGAGGCGGAGATCGAGGAGTGGATCGAGCGCTACGAGCGTCTCGGCTACCTCGACGACGTCCGGCTCGCCGAGCAGCTCGTGCACACGAACGCGGCGCGGCGCGGCAAGGGCAGCGGCGCGATCCTCGCCGAACTCGGACGACGCGGCGTCGACCCCGCCGCCGCGCGTGCCGCCGTAGAGGAGCTCGATCCCGAACTCGAGCGCGAGAACGCCCTGCAGGTCGCCAGGCGCCGGTCGCGCCAACTCGCCGGACTCGACCGGCGGGTGGCCGAGCGGCGCCTGTCCGCCTTCCTCCAGCGCCGCGGATACACCGGGGAAGTCATCCGCGAGGCCGTCGCGGATGCCCTCGTGGGCGACGCCGAAGCCGACGAAATGGGTCGTGGCGGCGAACCCTCGTAGACTGGGGCGATCATGAGCACCCTCCGAGAGGCCTCGTCGGTCGAGGTCAGCGACGCCGCGCCCCGCACCTACGAGGTGCGCACGTTCGGCTGTCAGATGAACGTGCACGACTCCGAGCGGCTGTCCGGGTCGCTCGAAGCCGCCGGGTACGTGCCGGCCAACGGCGCCGAGCCCGACGTCGTCGTGATCAACACCTGCGCCGTCCGCGAGAACGCCGACAACAAGCTCTACGGCAACCTCGGCCACCTCGCCGGAGTCAAGCGCCGCCACGCCGGGATGCAGATCGCAGTCGGCGGATGCCTCGCCCAGAAGGACAAGAACGTCATCCTCGAGAAGGCGCCCTGGGTCGACGTGGTGTTCGGCACGCACAACATGGGCTCGCTGCCGAGCCTGCTCGAACGTGCCCGGCACAACGACGAAGCGCAGCTCGAGATCCTCGACGCGCTCGAGGTCTTCCCCTCGACGCTCCCGACCAAGCGCGACTCGAGCTACAGCGGGTGGGTCTCCATCTCCGTCGGCTGCAACAACACCTGCACCTTCTGCATCGTGCCGTCGCTGCGCGGCAAGGAGAAGGACCGTCGACCGGGCGACATCCTCGCCGAGATCCAGGCACTCGTCGACGACGGGGCCATCGAGGTCACCCTCCTCGGCCAGAACGTCAACTCCTACGGCGTCGAGTTCGGCGACCGCCACGCGTTCGGCAAGCTCCTCCGCGCTGCCGGGCAGATCGACGGTCTCGAACGCATCCGGTTCACGAGCCCGCACCCCGCGGCGTTCACCGATGACGTCATCGACGCGATGGCGGAGACGCCGAACGTCATGCCGCAGCTGCACATGCCGCTGCAGTCCGGCTCCGACCGGGTGCTCAAGGCGATGCGGCGGTCGTACCGCTCCGAGAAGTTCCTCGGCATCCTCGACCGCGTGCGGGCGAAGATTCCGAACGCCGCGATCTCGACCGACATCATCGTCGGGTTCCCCGGCGAGACGGAGGAGGACTTCCAGGAGACGCTCCGCGTGGTCGAGGCCGCCCGATTCGCCTCCGCGTTCACCTTCCAGTACTCCATCCGCCCGGGCACGCCTGCGGCGACGATGGAGGACCAGGTGCCGAAGGAGGTCGTGCAGGAGCGGTACGACCGGCTCATCGCCCTGCAGGAGCGCATCTCGTGGGAGGAGAACCAGCGGCTCGTCGGGCGCCGGGTCGAGGTGCTGGTCTCGACCGGAGAGGGCAAGAAGGACGCCGAGACCCACCGACTGAGCGGCCGGGCCGAAGACAGCCGACTCGTCCACTTCGAGGTGCCCGCGGGCTCCGAGCTTCCCCGCCCGGGTGACGTCGTCTCGGTCGCCATCACCCAGGCCGCGCCCTTCCACCTCCTCGCCGACTCGGTCGACGGCGCCCCGCTCGCGATCCGCCGCACCCGCGCCGGCGACGCGTGGGACCGCCAGCAGGCCGACAGCTGCGGCGTGCCCGCGTCCGGCTCCGCCGGCTCCGCGCCCGGCCGCGTTTCGCTCGGTCTGCCGTCGCTCCGGGTCGCGCGCGAGCCGCTGGTCGCCCCCGGCGTGGGCACCATGCCGATCTACGACCCCACCGACGCCCAGCGCTGACGTGACCCTCCTCGCGATCGTCGGCGCCACGGGCACCGGCAAGTCGGCCTTCGCGCTCGACCTCGCCGACGCGCTCGCGGGCGCCGGCCGGCACGCCGAGGTCGTGAACGCCGACGCTATGCAGCTCTACCGCGGCATGGATATCGGCACCGCCAAGCTCCCGCTCGGCGAACGACGAGGCGTGCCCCACCACCTGCTCGACGTCCTCGACGTCACGGAGGAGGCCTCCGCGGCCGCCTACCAGCCGCCGGCGAGGGCGGAGATCGAGCGGATCGAGGCATCCGGCGGCGTCGCACTGCTCGTCGGCGGGTCTGGGCTCTACGTCTCGAGCGTCATCCACGACTTCCGGTTCCCCGGGACGGATCCCGTGATCCGGTCTCGCCTCGAGGTCGAGCTCGCCGAGCTCGGGCCCGGTCTGCTGCACGCACGGCTGCGGGGCATCGATCCCGAGACCGCCGCGAGCGTCGATGCCGCGAACGGGCGCCGGATCGTCCGCGCGCTCGAGGTGATCGAGCTCACCGGGGAGCCGAAGGCGGCTCGCCTCCCCGATGAGCCGACGCCCTGGCGTCCGCACCGGGTCATCCACCTCCGCAGCGAGCGGGCGACGCTGGTGGAGCGCCTCGACCGCCGTGTCGAGACGATGTGGCGCGACGGGCTCGTCGACGAGGTCGCAGGCCTCCTTCCGGCAGGCATCGAACGCGGAGTGACCGCCCGCAAGGCGATCGGCTACGCGCAGGCGCTGGCCGAGCTGCACGGGCGGATGACCCGTGCCGACGCGATCGCGGAGACGCAGCAACTCACCCGCACCTATGCCAGGAGGCAGGTCGGCTGGTTCAAGCGGTACCCCGACCAGGTCGTCGTCGATGCCGACGACCCCGGCGCCCGGACGGCCGAGCTCGCCCGCCTGGCGGCCATAGACTGAGCCGCATGCCGTTCGATCTGAGGTTCACCAAGGGGCAGGGCACCGGCAACGACTTCGTGCTGTTCGCCGACCCCGAGGGGGACACCGAGCTCACGCCCGCCCAGATCGCCGCGGTGTGCGACCGCCGGTTCGGCGTCGGCGCCGACGGCGTGATCCGCGCGGTGCGCTCGGCGAACCTCGACGCGGGAGCCGCCGCGCTGGCTGAGGACGCGTCCGCCGTCTGGTTCATGGACTACTGGAACGCGGACGGCACCGTGTCGGAGATGTGCGGCAACGGAATCCGCGTCTACACGTCGTTCCTGCTCGACCAGGGCTTCGCCGAGCTTCCGCCGGGCGGCGAGCTCGCGATCGGCACCCGGGCGGGCGTGAAGCGCGTCTCGCGGGCAGCGGGCGGCTTCCAGGCAGACCTCGGCGTCTGGTGCCTCGACGGCACGGAACCCCTGGTCCGCGCGAAGAACCTGCCGGTCGCCCGGCCGGGCCTCGGCATCGACGTCGGCAACCCGCACGTCGTCGTCGCCCTCGCCGACGACGCCGAGCTCGAGGGGCTCGACCTCGGCTACGTCCCCGTGCTCGACCCCGAGCCGGCCGCGGGCGCCAACATCGAGTTCGTGGTGCCCGCCGAGCCGCTCGTCGAAGACGGGGTGGGTCGCATCCGCATGCGGGTGCACGAGCGCGGCTCCGGCGAGACGTTGTCGTGCGGCACCGGGGCCGTGGCGTCGGCGCTCGCCGTGCGGCACTGGGCGGGTGCCGGCGCGCCGAACGACTGGCGCGTGCAGGTGCCGGGCGGGGTGCTGGGCGTCCGCGTGTTCCGCGCCGAAGACGGGGAGCATGTCGCCCTCTCCGGGCCGGCCGAGCTCGTCTTCGACGGCGTGCTCAGTCTCGCGTGACCTCGATCACCCGGAACCCCTTCGACGACTCGACGCGGGCCACCGCGTAGCCGTCGGCGAACTCGCCGGCCAGCCAGCGCTCGAACGAGTCGGCGCCGAGGTGCTTCTGCACGACGAGGAACGCCGAACCGCCGGGCTCCAAGCGGGGCAGCCACTCGCGCATGAGGCCGTGGAGGACCGCTTTGCCGACCCGGATCGGCGGGTTCGACCAGATCGCCGCGAACGAGACGTCGGCGGGAACATCCGCCGCGGTCACGGCGTTGACGTTCGAGAGGCCCAGGCGGGCGGCGTTGCGGCGCACCAGGTCGAGGGCGCGCTCGTTGACGTCGAGCGCCCACACCGAGGCATCCGGCGAGGCCATCGCGAGTTCGAGCGCGATGGGTCCCCAGCCGGTGCCGAGGTCGAGCAGGTGGCCGGTGGCCGGCGGCTCGGGCACGGTGTCGAGCAGCACGCGGGTGCCCCCGTCGAGGTGATCGGGGCTGAACACCGCGGGCGCGGTGACCACGACGACCTCGCGTCCGCCGAGCTCCACCCGGATCTCCCGAAGGGCTCCGGGCGCGGCGGGGCTCGACGAGAAGTAGTGATCCTGGGGCATACGGGGAACCTATCGCACCATTCCGAAGTAGGCTGGAGAGCAATGAACGACGCCGAACACGAGACCGCCGACGACGCCGTCGACCGCGTCCTCCGGAACGCCGAGAGCCGTGCCGGCGTCTCGCGCTTCGGCGCCGCAGCCGCGACCTCGATCCAGAAGCACGAGACCGACGCACCCGAATGGGATGCCTCCGCCGACGGCGAGCAGTACGACCGCGAGGAGCGCGCGGCGCTTCGCCGCGTCGGCGGGCTGTCGACCGAACTCGAGGATGTCACCGAGGTCGAGTACCGGCAGCTGCGACTCGAGAACGTCGTGCTGATCGGCGTCTACGCCCAGGGCTCGCTCGAAGACGCGGAGAACTCGCTGCGCGAGCTCGCCGCACTGGCCGAGACCGCTGGCGCGCGCGTCCTCGACGGCGTGCTCCAGCGCCGGCCGCACCCCGACCCGTCCACCTATCTCGGCCGCGGCAAGGTCGAGGAGCTCCGCCACATCGTGGCGTCGCTCGGCGCAGACACCGTCGTCGCCGACACCGAACTCGCACCCAGCCAGCGGCGTGCGCTCGAGGACGCGGTGAAGGTGAAGGTCATCGACCGCACGGCCGTCATCCTCGACATCTTCAGCCAGCACGCCAAGAGCCGCGAGGGCAAGGCCCAGGTCGAGCTCGCGCAGCTCGAGTACCTGCTCCCGCGCCTCCGTGGCTGGGGTGAGTCGATGTCGCGCCAGGCCGGTGGCCAGGTCGGCAGCGGCGGTGCC
Source organism: Agromyces sp. G08B096 (assembly GCF_040267705.1). NCBI lineage: Bacteria > Bacillati > Actinomycetota > Actinomycetes > Micrococcales > Microbacteriaceae > Agromyces > Agromyces sp. G08B096. The sequence goes on along the minus strand of NZ_CP158374.1, from coordinate 2,081,960 downwards.
GGCATGGGCAGCCGAGGCCCCGGTGAGACGAAGATCGAGCTCGACCGCCGCCGCATCCACTCGCGCATGGCGAAGCTGCGCAAGCAGATCGTCGGCATGAAGCCGGCGCGCGAGGCCAAGCGCGCGAACCGCCGTCGCAACGCGGTGCCGTCGGTCGCGATCGCCGGGTACACGAACGCCGGGAAGTCCAGCCTGCTGAACCGCATCACGGGCGCCGGCGTGCTCGTCGAGAACGCCCTCTTCGCGACCCTCGATGCGACCGTCCGCCGCAACACCACGGCCGACGGGCGCGTGTACACGATCGCCGACACCGTCGGGTTCGTCCGCAATCTGCCGCACCAGCTCGTCGAGGCGTTCCGCTCGACGCTCGAGGAGGTCGGCGACGCCGACCTGATCGTGCACGTCGTCGATGCCGCCCACCCCGACCCGGCGGGCCAGATCGCGACGGTCCGCGACGTCATCGGCGAGGTCGGGGCGCGCGACATCCCAGAGCTCGTCGTCTTCAACAAGGCCGATCTCGTGACCGCCGAAGACCGTCTGGTGCTGCAGGGCCTCGAACCGAACGCCGTGTTCGCGTCCGCGCGCACCGGCGAGGGCGTGGCCGACGTGCTCGCCGCCATCGGCCGGATGCTTCCCGACCCCGCGGTCGAGATCGACCTGCTCGTGCCCTACGACCGCGGCGACGTGGTGTCGACGCTGCACGAGACCGGACGAGTGCTCTCCGTGGACTACGTCGAGGACGGCACTCGCATCGTGGCGCTCGCCTCGCCCGAGCTCGCCGCCCAGCTGGCCGAGTTCACGGCATCCGCGACGGCCCTGGCGTAGCTCGCTCGAGGCGGCCGAGCGCAGCGCTCGAGGCATCCGTCACCCGCCGTCACAATGCTCGTCGCGCGCGTCGCGACGGCGTATCGTCGCTCCTGATCGACGGCGGCGGGCCGGATGCCCACCGCCAGGAGCGACCGCCGAGCCCGGCACCCGCCCGCGAGACCGACCCGCCGTGACGGCCGGGTCGCGCGGCCTGCCGCGCGGCCACCGCCCCGGCGGCAGGAGTCCGGCAGGAGCGACATGGCAGCGAGCGACACCGACGGCGGCGACTGTCGTCCGCCGATCTCGTTCGAGCTCTTCCCGCCGCGGACGGATGCCGCGGCGCTCGCCCTCGGCCGCACCATCGACCGGCTCGCCGAAGCGAAGCCGGCGTTCATCTCCGTGACGTTCGGTGCCGGCGGCTCGTCGCGGGAGCGGTCGCTGACCGTGCTGCGGTACATGCTCGAGCACACCGACGTGGAGCCCATGGCGCACCTGACCTGCGTCGGCTCCTCCCACGCGGAGGCGAACCGGCTCGTGCGGGAGTTCCTCGACGCGGGCGTGACGAGCTTCCTGGCGCTCCGCGGCGATCCGCCGGCGGGGGCCGACCCCGACGCAGGCATCGGCGACCTCGGCAGCGCCGCGGAGCTCGTCCAGCTCATCCACCGGGTGCAGGAGGAGCGCGAGCCGTTCGGACAGGTCGGCATCCCGGGTCTGCCGGGCGTCTCCGAGATCCGCGATCGGCCCCGACCGGAGCGCGTCGCGGTCGCGGCCTTCCCGACGGGACATCCGCGCTCCCGCACCCTCGGTCAAGACGTCGACGCGCTGCTCGCCAAAGAGGTCGCGGGTGCGAATCTCGCGATCACCCAGCTGTTCTGGCATGCCGACGACTACCTCGGCTTCGTCGAGCGGGCCCGAGCCGCGGGCGTGACGATCCCCATCCTGCCGGGCATCATGCCCGTGACGACCCCGGCCAGGCTCGCCCGGCTCACGCAGCTGACCGGCGTGGAACCGCCAGCGCAGCTCGCCATCGACCTCGAGATCGAGCCCGACCCCGAGGCGCAGGCCGAGCTCGGGGTCCGGTACGCGGCCGAGCTCGCCGATGGCGTGCTCGCTGGCGGGGCGCCCGGCCTCCACCTGTACACCTTCAACCGCCACGAGGCCGTGCTCAGCGTGCTCGACCGCATCGGCCTCGCGCACACCGGCACCCGTACCCCCCTCGACCACCCGGCGGCCGCCGGGTCGACGACCGTCCACGACCCCCGGCCGAGCCGGAACGCCCACGAGAGGAACACCACGAAGCGATGACCCACTCCGCCTTCCCCACCGGGACCATCCTCGGCTACCCGCGAATCGGCCGCCGCCGCGAACTGAAGCGCGCGGTCGAGGCCTTCTGGTCGGGTTCGATCGACGCGGCCGAGCTCGAGACGCGCGCCGCAGCGCTGCGCGCCGACACGCGCGCCCGTCTCGCCGAGCTCGGCCTCGGACGGACCGACTCCGCCATCCCCGAGTCGTTCTCCTACTACGACCAGGTGCTCGACGCGGCCGTTGCGGTCGGGGCGGTCCCGGCGCGCTTCTCCCGCCTCGTCGGAGCGGACGGGCAGGTCGACCTCGCCGGGTACTTCACCATCGCCCGCGGCGAGGGGGAGGACGCCCCGCTGGAGATGACCAAGTGGTTCGACTCGAACTACCACTACCTGGTGCCCGAGATCGGCCCCGAGACCGACTTCTCCGCGCACGGAGAGCGACTCGTCGCGCAGGTCGAGGAGGCGCGCGCGGCCGGCTACCTCACGAGGCCCGTCCTCGTCGGTCCGGTGACCTTCCTGGCGCTCGCGAAGCCCGTCGACGGCGCGCCGGAGGGCTTCCGTCCGCTCGACCGCCTCGCCGACCTGGTGCCGGTGTACGCCGAACTGCTCGCCGACCTCGCCCGGGCCGGCGCGGAGTGGGTCCAGCTCGACGAGCCCGCGCTCGTCAGCGAGAGCCTCGAGGACGCCCCCGAGCGCATCGTCGAGGCCGTCGCCGCGGCGTACGACCGGCTCGGCGCAGCCGAGGACCGGCCGGCGCTCTTCGTGGCCGCCCCCTACTGCGCCCTCGGCGACGCGCTGCCCGCGCTCGCCGCCACGCCGGTCGAGGCGATCGGCCTCGACCTGGTGAAGGGCACCGTGCCCGAGCGGCTCGACCCGGCGACGGAGGAGTCCCTCGCCGCGAAGACGCTGGTGGCGGGCGTCGTCGACGGCCACAACATCTGGCGCGGCGACCTCGCCGCCGCCTTCGACCGTGCCTCGGCGCTCGCGAACCTCTCGGGCAGCGTCGCCGTCTCGAGTTCCACCTCGCTCTTCCACGTGCCGCACGACGTCGCCGACGAGACGAAGCTCGACCAGCGCCTGGTCGGCTGGCTCGCCTTCGCCGACCAGAAGGTGGCGCAGATCGCCACGCTCGCCCGAGGATTGACTGAGGGTCGCGACGCCATCGCCGGCGAGCTCGACGCGGCGACGACCGCCCTTGCCGACCGTGCGGAGGCGCCCGGCGTCCGCGTGCCCGCCGTCCGTGAGCGGCTGTCGGCGCTCGGCGAGGCGGACTTCGCGCGTGCGGATTACGACGCGCGCGTCGCCGCGCAGGCCTCGCTCGAGCTGCCCGAGCTGCCCACCACGACGATCGGCTCCTTCCCGCAGACCGGAGACATCCGCCGGGCCCGGGCACGCCTCACGAAGGGCGAGCTCACCGAAGCGGAGTACACCGCCGAGATGCGGGCCGAGATCGAACGGGTCATCCGCCTGCAGGAGGAGCTCGGCCTCGACGTGCTCGTCCACGGTGAGCCCGAGCGGAACGACATGGTGCAGTACTTCGCCGAGCTGCTCGACGGCTTCGCCGTCACCGAGCACGGCTGGGTGCAGTCGTACGGTTCCCGGTGCACGCGGCCCTCGCTGCTGTGGGGGGATGTCTCGCGCCCCGAGCCGATGACGGTCGGCTGGTCGACGTACGCCCAGTCGCTGACCGACAAGCCCGTGAAGGGCATGCTGACCGGCCCCGTGACGATCCTCGCGTGGTCGTTCGTGCGCGACGACCAGCCGCTCGGCGACACCGCCCGGCAGGTCGCGCTGGCGCTCCGCGACGAGATCGCCGACCTCGAGGCATCCGGCATCCGCGTCATCCAGGTCGACGAGCCGGCGCTGCGGGAGCTCCTGCCGCTGAAGCGCGCGGACCAGCCCGCATACCTCGACTGGTCGGTGGGCTCGTTCCGGCTCGCGACGGGCGGCGCGGCGGCGGCGACGCAGGTGCACACGCACCTCTGCTACTCCGAGTTCGGCGTCGTGATCGACGCGATCCGCAACCTCGACGCCGACGTCACCTCGATCGAGGCCGCGCGCAGCCGGATGGAGGTCGTCGACGACATCGCCGCGAGCGGCTTCGATCACGGCATCGGGCCGGGCGTCTACGACATCCACTCGCCGCGTGTGCCGAGCGTCGAGGAGGTCCGCTCGCTCCTCGAGCGGGCCGTGGCGGAGATCCCGGCATCGCGGCTGTGGGTGAACCCCGACTGCGGGCTGAAGACCCGCGGCTACGAGGAGACGGTCGCCTCGCTCGAGCACATCATCGAGGCGACGCGAGCGGTACGCGCCGAGGTCGCGGTCACCGCCTGACGGACTCGTCTCGCCCTCCTGAGACGACGGACGGGGTGCCGCGCCGATCGTGCGGCACCCCGTTTCCGTCTCCGACGCCGGAATCCGGATGCCTCACACGGCCTTCACCGGACGCTGGGGGCGGGCGCCCAGGTGCGGCGGCTAGCGTCGTCGCATGCAGCTCGCCGTCACCGAATCCGGCAGCGGTCCCCGGACCGCGATCCTCATCCACGGCATCATGTCGGACTCGCGCGCCTGGCACCGCGTCACGGCCGAACTGGAGGCGCACGAGTTCCGGGTGCTGGCCGTCGACCTGGCAGGGCACGGCCGAAGCCCGCGGGCGAAGCGCTACTCTCCCGCCGGATGGGCCGACGACGTCGTCGAGACGCTCGAGCCGCTGCTGGATGCCGCCCCGGACGTCGTCATGGGCCACTCGCTCGGCGGGCTCGTGGCGAGCCTCGTCGCCGACCGATTGGCGCCGCGCGCGGCCATCTACATCGACCCCGCGTTCTCGTTCCCGACGGGTCTCCGGGGTCTCGCCTTCAAGCTCTTCTTCGCGGTCGCTCCGCGGCCGCGCCGCTCGGCGCTCGTGAAGATGAACCCGAAGTGGCACGCCGACGACGTCGAGATCGAGCTCGCGACGCTCCGCGACTGGGACAAGCGCACCATCCTCGGCTTCTCCGACACCACGCGGCTGGTGCCGCCCGCGCGACTCGTGGCGCCGAGCCTCGTGCTCCTCGCCGAGAAGAGCCTGCTCATCACCGGCGACGTGGCCGCCCGGCTCCGCGGGCAGGGGATGACCGTCGAGACCGTGCAGGGGACGGGCCACACCGTGTTCCGCGATGATCACGCCGGCTTCATGTCGGCCGTCATCGGCTGGCTGAAGGCGCTGCCGATGCCGGCGCCGTCGGCCGGGGCGTTCGCGACGGCGGGCTCGACCGCGGACTGATCCCGGGGAGCGCGCAGGCGACCGGGGCTCAGACCGTCCGCAGGACCGCGACGACCTTGCCCAGCACCTCGGCGGCGTCGCCCAGAATGGGTTCGAACGCGGTGTTCCGGGGCAGCAGCCAGGTGTGGCCGTCGCGCTGGCGGAAGACCTTCACGGTCGCCTCGCCGTCGAGCATGGCGGCGACGATCTCGCCGTTCTCGGCCGTCTTCTGCGAGCGGACGACCACCCAGTCGCCGTCGCAGATGGCCGCGTCGATCATCGAATCGCCGACGACCTTGAGGATGAACAGCTCGCCCTTGCCGACGAGCTGACGGGGGAGCGGGAACACCTCGTCGATCTGCTGCTCGGCGGTGATCGGGACGCCGGCCGCGATGCGCCCGACGAGGGGGACCATCGCGGCGTCGGCGACCGGGGCCGCCGAGCCGGCGGGAGTGGCTCGTTCCTCGCTGCCGGGGAGCTCGATCAGCACCTCGAGGGCGCGCGGACGGTTGGGGTCTCGCCGCAGGTAGCCCGCAAGCTCGAGCTGGTTGAGCTGGTGCGTGACGCTCGAGAGCGAGGAGAGGCCGACCGCGTCGCCGATCTCGCGCATGCTCGGCGGGTAGCCGCGCTGCGCCACCGACCGCTGGATCACCTCGAGGATCGCCACCTGCTTGGCCGAGAGGCTCTTGCGGCGCCGCCCTGCGGCGGCCTCCCGCGTGCGGTCGATGTCGGTGCTCACGCTCTCGCCCCTCGTCGCGGCCGCCCGGCGGCCGATGTCGGTGGTGTCTGGTCGAATTCCAGTGACATTCGAAACTGTATCCGCCGCGCGCACGGGCGACAAACATCTGTTCGAGCGTGTCGCGCATTCGTGCGGGGGAGCGGGATGGACGCGGAGGGCTTGCAGATGTCGGTATTCGAAGATACATTCGGAACAGAGCTTCGCTTCCAGGTTCGGGCACGACACGTTCGGGAGGACCCATGGGCACCGCGACCACCATCGACCAGCTCGGCGTCATGCCCCGGGCCGAGTCCGAGCACCCCCGCACCCGACTCCGACTCACCCGTCGCGGCCGGGCCGTCTTCACGGCGCTGGCCGCGGTGCCGCTCGTCGTCTGGGCCGTCGCCGTCGTCCTAGGCTCCGGCGCGGCGGCGGCCGACGGGGCGCGCGGCGCGGCGGCTTCGCTCGAGACGGTCACAGTGGGCCACGGAGACACCCTCTGGGAGCTTGCGGTGTCGTTGGCGCCCGACGAAGACCCCCGCGAGGTCATCGCAGACATCCTGCGGATCAACGATCTCGACTCCGCCGTCGTCCAGCCCGGGCAGGAGCTCGCGCTGCCGGCATCCTTCTGACGCGGCCGTACCGCCCTCGGTGAGGCACCCGCACCGCCCTCGGTGAGGCACCCGGAATGATCCGTGGCGCGGGCGAGTCCCGCGCAGATCATCCGAGTCCACTCATGACGCCGCGGCGCGGCCGCGCCGCACCCCGCGGCTACCATGATCTGGTGACGAGTCTCGACGAACTCCCCATCCGAGACGACCTCCGCGGCAAGCAGCCCTACGGCGCGCCGCAGCAGGCCGTCCCCGTTGCGCTGAACGTCAACGAGAACACGCATCCGATCCCCGAGTCGGTCGCTCACGACATCGTCTCCCGGGTCGCGTCCGCGATCCTCGGGCTGAATCGGTATCCCGATCGCGAGTTCACCGAGCTGCGCACCGCCCTCGCGGCGTACCTCGGTCACGGGCTCGCCCCGGAGCAGATCTGGGCGGCCAACGGCTCGAACGAGGTGCTCCAGCACGTGCTGCAGGCCTTCGGCGGCCCGGGTCGCACAGCGCTGGGCTTCGCCCCGACGTATTCGATGTACGGCCTGCTCGCCGCGGGCACGGGCACCGCGTGGGTCACCGGTCCCCGCGACGCCGAGTACGAGCTCAGCCCGGCGACCGCCGTCGCCGCGGTCCGCGAGCACGACCCCGACGTCGTGCTGCTCTGCGCGCCGAACAACCCCACCGGGACGCCGCTTCCCCTCGAGACGATCGAAGCCGTCGCGGATGCCGCGCGCGGCATCGTGGTCGTCGACGAGGCGTACTTCGAGTTCGCCGATCCGGGTACGCCGAGTGCGGTGACGCTGCTGCCCGGCCGTCCCAGGCTGCTCGTCTCACGCACGATGAGCAAGGCGTTCGCGTTCGCCGGCGCGAGGGTCGGCTACCTCGCCGGCGACCCCGCGGCGATCGACGCGCTGCGGCTCGTCCGGCTGCCGTATCACCTGTCCGCACTCACGCAGGCCGCGGCGCTCGGCGCCCTCGCCCACGCCGACCAGATGCTCGCGATGGTCGACGAGATCCGAGCGCAGCGCGAGCGCATCTCGGCCGAGCTCGCGCGGCTCGGCTTCCGGCCGTACCGCAGCGGGTCGAACTTCGTCCTGTTCGACGGCGTCGACGACCCGCACGCCGTGTTCGAGGCGCTCCTCGCGCGAGGCATCCTGATCCGTGAGATCGGGCTCCCCGGAAGCCTTCGGGTGACCGCCGGCACCGAGACCGAGACGACGGCGTTCCTCGAGGCGATCGCGGGCTTCGCCCCCGCGCGCAGCTGAGAGCGCCGACGGACGACCCGAATAGGATGACCGCATGACCTCCTCGAACGCCCACCGGACCGCTCGCGTGCAGCGGGAGACGAGCGAGTCGAGCATCGATCTCTCGATCGACCTCGACGGCACGGGCACGAGCGATATCGAGACCGGGGTGCCGTTCTACGACCACCTGCTCACCGCATTCGCGAAGCACTCCCTCACCGACCTCACACTGCGCGCGCGGGGCGACATCGACATCGACGTCCACCACACCGTGGAGGATGTCGGCATCGCGCTGGGAACGGCGATCCGGCAGGCGCTCGGCGACAAGTCGGGCATCTCCCGGTACGGTGACGCGCTCGTGCCGCTCGACGAGGCACTCGCGCAGGCGGTGGTCGACATCTCGGGGCGGCCGTTCCTCGTGCACACGGGTGAGCCGTCCGGCTTCGAGTACCACCTCATCGGCGGTCACTTCACCGGATCGATGGTCCGGCACGTGTTCGAGGCGATCGCGTTCAACGCCGCGCTGACCGTGCATGTGACCGTGCTCGGCGGCCGCGACCCGCACCACATCGCCGAGGCGGAGTTCAAGGCGTTCGCCCGGGCGTTCCGGCAGGCGAAGGCCCTCGACCCCCTCGTCGTCGGCATCCCGTCGACCAAGGGCGCACTGTGAAGCGTCGGCGCGTCGTCGTGCTCGACTACGGCTCGGGCAACATCCACTCCGCGGCGAAGGCGCTGGAGCGGGCCGGTGCCGACGTCGAGGTCACGAGCGATCGAAAGGCGGCGCTCGAGGCCGACGGGCTCTTCGTCCCGGGCGTCGGCGCGTTCAAGGCCGTGATGGACCAGCTCCGGGCGGTGCGCGGCGACGAGCTCATCGACCGCCGGCTCGCCGGCGGCCGGCCGGTGCTCGGTGTTTGCGTCGGCATGCAGGTGTTCTTCGAGCGCGGTGTCGAACGGGGCGTCGACACCGAGGGGCTCGGCGAATGGCCGGGCGTGGTCACCGAGCTGCCCGCCGAGGTGCTGCCCCACATGGGCTGGAACACCGTGCAGCCCGACGAGGGCAGTGCGCTGTTCGCCGGGCTCGAGGAGGAGCGGTTCTACTTCGTGCACTCCTTCGCGGCGCAGCATTGGCACCTCGACGTCATCCCGCCGTTCCCGCAGCCGAAGCTCACCTGGGCCGAGCACGGCGGCCGGTTCCTCGCGGCGGTCGAGAACGGGCCGCTGTCGGCGACGCAGTTCCACCCGGAGAAGTCGTCGGAGGCCGGGATCCGGTTGCTGGCGAACTGGCTCGGCACCCTCGCGTGAGGCTCTGGGCCACCGCCCTCGCACGTCACGGTCAGGTCGCGGCGGTCGCGGGTGACTAGGATGCTGTGACTGTGCCGAACGCCGCGCGCATCGCGCGGTCTTCCGATTCGAGGACAGTGATGAGTGAGTTCAACAAGACCCCGAGGCTCGTGCTCCTGCCGGCCGTCGACGTCGCCGGCGGCAAGGCCGTCCGGCTGACGCAGGGCGAGGCCGGGACCGAGACCAGCTACGGGGACCCGGTCGACGCCGCGGTCGACTGGGCCGACCAGGGTGCGGAGTGGATCCACCTCGTCGACCTCGACGCCGCGTTCGGCCGCGGCTCCAACACGAGCGTGCTGAAGAAGGCGATCCGCCAGGTGCGCGGTGTCAACGTCGAGCTCTCGGGCGGCATCCGCGACGACGCGTCGCTCGAGCACGCGCTCGAGATCGGGGCGAAGCGCATCAACCTCGGCACCGCGGCGCTGGAGAACCCGGAGTGGGCAGCATCCGTCATCGCGCAGTACGGCGAGGCCATCGCCGTGGGGCTCGACGTGCGCGGCACGACGCTCGCGGCGCGCGGATGGACGAAGGAGGGCGGCGACCTCTGGCAGGTGATGGACCGCCTGGAGGAGGCCGGCGCCGCCCGGTACGTGGTCACCGACGTCACCAAGGACGGCACCCTGCAGGGGCCGAACCTCGACCTGCTGCGTCAGATCATGGACCGCACGCACCGCCCGGTCGTGGCTTCCGGCGGCGTCTCGAGCCTCGACGATATCGTCGCGCTCCGCGAACTCGTGCCGCTCGGCCTCGAGGGCGCGATCATCGGCAAGGCCCTCTACGCGGGCGCGTTCACGCTGCCCGAGGCGCTGGATGTCGCGTCCCACTGACGACGGTCCCTTCGACGGGCCGGATGCCGCTCCGGGCACCGGTTCTCCCGGCGGAGCCGCCGATTCGGCCGGCCGGCCGTGGGCCGGCCGCTCGTTCGAGCCGAATCCGCATGCAGCCGATGACGGCAGCGCGCCACCAGAGCTCGCCGCGGCGGTGCGCCGGTTCCGCTCCGGCGATGGCGGACAGGCGGACGTCGTGCAGGCCTTCGGCGGCTCGCGGCTGCTGATCCCGCTGCTTGCGGAACTCGGCGACGGCGGCACGGCGGTGGGCGAGCACGGGCTCGCGGTCGACAAGAGCCAGGAGCTGTCGATCGTCACGGTCGCCGGTCCCGACGGTCGGCGCGTGCTCCCCGTCTTCGCGTCCGTCGGGGCGATGTCGACGTGGAACCCGACGGCCCGCCCGGTGCCGGCCGACGGGGTCCGCGTCGCGCTCGCGGCCGCCGACGACGGCACCGACCTCGTCGTGCTCGACCCCGGGTCCGACGGCGAGTTCGTGCTGCGCCGCCCCGCGGTGTGGGCGGTCGCGCAGTCGCGTCCGTGGCGGCCGCCGTTCGAGGACGACGCGGTCATCGCGGCGTTCGAGCGGTCGATCTCATCCGAGCTCGCGGTCCTCGGCGTCGAACTGCTGCCGGGCGACCCGGACGCGCGGCTGGCCGGGCCCGAGCTGGTGGTGCGGTTGCAGCTGGTCGCCGGACTCACCCGCGAGGAGCTCGACGCGACGACGACCCGCCTCGCCAGGCGCTGGGCCGAGGACGACGTCATTGCCGCGGGCGTCGACTCCCTCGCGGTGAAGCTCGTCGGCGGGGCATCCGCACCTTGACCGGCACGTCCCCGAACGGGGCGTTGACCGCCGGCGGCACCCGGCGGACAATCGACCGTGGCGCGGCACGTGCCGCGCGGAAGCCGGGTGCGACATGGGGGACGGGCGCGATCGCCGGGGGCGGACCGCCGCCCGGGCGGAACGATCCGCCGAGGATCCGTACGACGCGGCACTGGTCGAGGCCGATCGTGCGGCGCGGCGCTGGCTCGCGGGCGTCGAGGAGCGGCCGGTTCCGCCCCGCGCGAGCCCCGAGGAGGTGCGCGACGCCCTCGGGGCGGAGCTGCCCGAGCTGGGGGAGCCGGCCGAGGCGGTGATCGAGCGCCTGGCGACGGCGATCGAGCCCGGTCTCATCGCCATCGGCTCGCCGCGCTTCTACGGGTGGGTCATCGGCGGCACCCAGCCGGCGGCGCTCGCGGCCGACTGGCTCGTCTCGGCGTGGGATCAGAACACGGGGCTCCGGGCGATCACGCCCGGAGCGGTCGCCGCAGAAGAGCTCGCGGGGGAGTGGATCCTCGACCTGCTCGGCCTCCCGGCCGGCAGCGCCGTCGGGTTCGCGACGGGGGCGACCATGTCGCAGTTCGCGGCGATGGCGGCCGGGCGCGACGAGGTGCTGCGCCGCGCGGGGTGGGAGGTCGCCACCGCCGGCCTCGCCGGCGGCCCGCGCGTCCGGTTCATCGTGGGCGCCGAACGGCACGGCACGGTCGACCTCGCGGGCCGCTATCTCGGGCTCGGGGCACCCGTCGCGGTCGCGGCCGACGCGGAAGGCCGCATCGACGTCGACGCCCTTGGCACCGAGCTCGCCGCCGGCGACGGCCCGGCCCTCGTCGTCCTTCAGGCGGGGAACATCCACTCGGGCGCGTTCGACGACTTCGCTCATGCGATCGAGGTGGCGCATCGGGCCGGGGCGTGGGTGCACGTCGACGGTGCGTTCGGGTTGTGGGCCGCGGCATCCCCTCGGTTCGCCTCGCTCACGGCGGGGCTCGCGCAGGCGGACTCGTGGTCGACCGACGCGCACAAGACGCTCAACGTGCCGTACGACTGCGGCATCGCGGTGGTCCGCGATCAGCCCGCCATGCTCCGGGCGCTCAGCATGCACGCGAGCTACCTGCAGGCGACCGAGACGGGCGCCGACCCCCACGAGAAGGTCGCCGAACTGTCGCGCCGCGCTCGCGGGGTACCGACCTGGGCGGTGCTGCGGTCGCTCGGCCGGGCCGGTGTGCGTGAGCTCGTGGAGCGGCTCGCGGATGCGGCGCGCGCCATCGCAGAGGGCCTCGCCGCGCTGCCCGGTGTCGAGGTGCTGAACGACGTCGTCTTCACCCAGGTGTGCATCGCCCTGGAGGACGACGCATCGACCGCCGAACTGAGCGACCGGCTGTGGCGCGGCGGCGAGGTGCTCGCGATGACGTCGAGGTGGCGCGACCGCGCGGTCGTCCGGTTCTCGGTGAGCAACTGGCGCACGGATGCCGCGCAGGCGGCGCGCACCGTCGCGGTGGTCGAGCGCACCCTCGCCGAGCTGCGCGCGGGGCGCTGACGGCCCGTCAGGCGGACGCCACGGCGCATACTCGGGGCGCGGTGTGGGCGGCATCGGCTTGAATGGACCCATGACCGAGGCGCTCGAGGCATTCTCGCCCGCGACCCGGGCCTGGTTCACCGAGTCGTTCACCGAACCGACCTCGGTGCAGCGGGGCGCCTGGCAGGCGATCGCCCGGGGCGATCACGCGCTGGTCGTCGCTCCGACGGGCTCGGGCAAGACGCTCGCGGCGTTCCTGTGGGCGCTCGACCGGCTGCACGCCGACGGATCCGAGCCGGGCTCCGGCACGCGGGTCGTCTACCTCTCGCCGCTGAAGGCGCTCGGCGTCGACGTCGAGCGGAATCTCCGGGCACCGCTCGTCGGCATCGCCCGCACCGCGGCCGCGCAGGGCCTCGAGCCGCCCGAGGTCACCGTCGGGGTCCGTTCGGGCGACACCCCGCCGAACGAGCGACGCGCCCTCGTCTCGCGCCCGCCCGACATCCTGATCACGACGCCGGAGTCGTTGTTCCTCATGCTGACCTCGGCAGCGAGGGAAACCCTTCGCGGGGTCGAGACGGTCATCGTCGACGAGATCCACGCGCTCGCCGGCACGAAGCGCGGCTCGCACCTCGCGCTCTCGCTCGAACGGCTCGACGCGCTCGCGGGCCGGCCGGTGCAGCGTGTCGGGCTGTCGGCGACCGTCCGTCCGCACGAGGAGGTCGCCCGCTTCCTCGCCGGCACGAAACCGGTCTCGATCGTGGCGCCGCCGTCGGGCAAACGTTTCGATCTGACGGTCCGCGTCCCCGTCGAAGACCTCTCCGATCTTGCCGGCGAGACGGGCTCGGGCACGGTCTGGCCGCACGTGGAGGAGGCGATCCTCGACGAGGTGCTCGCGCACCGGTCCACGATCGTGTTCGCCAACTCCCGGCGGCTCGCCGAGCGCCTCACCGCCCGGTTGAACGAGCTCTGGGCCGACCGCCAATCGCCGGTCGACGTCCTCGTCGAGGCCGGGCCCGGGACGGCACCGATCGACGGCGATCCGCCGGACGCCGATCCGCTCGGCGCTGGCGCGACGGTGCCGGGCGCCGTGCGGGTCGCCCCGCGCCGACCGCCCGCGGAGGCCGTCGGCGCCTCGGGCATCACCGGCGGGGCCGAGCCGATCATCGCCCGTTCCCACCACGGCTCCGTGTCGAAGGAGGAACGCGCCCAGGTCGAGGCCGACCTGAAGTCGGGTCGTCTGCGCTGCGTGGTCGCCACCTCGAGCCTCGAGCTCGGCATCGACATGGGGGCCGTCGACCTCGTCATGCAGGTGGAGTCGCCGCCGTCGGTGGCGAGCGGTCTGCAGCGGATCGGCCGCGCCGGGCATCAGGTCGGCGAGGTGTCGAAGGGCGTGATCTTCCCGAAGCACCGGGCCGACGTGCTGCACTCCGCGGTCGCGGCGGAGCGCATGATCGCGGGAGCCATCGAGGAGCTGCGCATCCCGACGAACCCGCTCGACGTGCTCGCGCAGCAGACGATCGCGGCCGCCGCCGTCGACGAATGGGACGTCGAGGACTGGTTCGACCTGGTGCGCCGTGCCGCGCCGTTCGCCGCGCTGCCGAGGTCGGCGTTCGACGCGACGCTCGATCTGTTGGCCGGGCGGTACCCGTCCGATCGGTTCGGCGAGCTGCGGCCGCGCATCCTGTGGGATCGCGACGCGGGCACGATCGTCGGTCGCCGCGGCGCCCAGCGGCTCGCGGTCACGAGCGGCGGCACGATCCCCGACCGGGGCATGTTCGGCGTCTTCATGGTGGGCGACGCCGGGCCGGGCCGTCGCGTCGGCGAACTCGACGAGGAGATGGTCTACGAGTCGCGCGTGGGCGACGTCTTCGCCCTCGGCGCGACGAGCTGGCGGATCCAGGAGATCACGCACGACCGGGTCCTGGTCTCTCCGGCTGCCGGCGAACCCGGCCGGCTTCCGTTCTGGAAGGGCGACGGCATCGGCCGCCCGGCCGAGCTCGGCCGGGCGATCGGAGCGTTCATCACCGAGCTCGCCGACGCGCCGCCCGCCGACGGCCTGGCTCGCAGCCGCGCTGCCGGGCTCGACGACCTGGCGGCGAAGAACCTCGTGGCCTTCATCGACGACCAGCGCCGGGCGACGACCGTCGTCCCCGACGGAGCGAACCTCGTGGTCGAGCGGTTCCGCGACGAGCTCGGCGACTGGCGCATCGTGCTGCATTCGCCGTACGGGATGCGCGTGCACGCACCGTGGGCGCTCGCCATCGGCGGACGCATCCGCGAACAGCACGGCGTCGACGCGAACGCGGTCGCGAGCGACGACGGCATCGTGCTCCGCATGCCCGACACCGGCGACGACCCGCCCGGCGCCGAGCTGTTCGCCTTCGAGCCGGCCGAGCTCGCCGACCTCGTGACCGAACAGGTCGGAGGTTCGGCGCTGTTCGCCGCCCGGTTCCGGGAGTGCGCCGCGCGGGCGCTCATCCTGCCGAAGACGAACCCGGGCAAGCGGTCGCCGCTCTGGCAGCAGCGGCAGCGGGCCTCGCAGCTGCTCGAGGTCGCGCGCGACTACCCCGAGTTCCCGATCGTGCTCGAGGCCGTGCGCGAATGCCTCCAAGACGTCTACGACCTGCCGGCGCTCACCCGGCTCGCCGAGCGCCTCGAGCGGAGGGAGCTCCGCTTCGTCGAGGTCGCGACGGAGTCGCCGAGCCCGTTCGCCTCCAGTCTGCTCTTCGGCTACGTCGGCGCGTTCATGTACGAGGGGGATGCCCCGCTCGCCGAGCGCCGCGCGGCGGCCCTGTCGCTCGACCCGGCGCTGCTGGCGGAGCTGCTCGGCACCGTCGAGCTGCGCGAACTGCTCGATCCGGAGGTCGTCGCGGAGACCGAGCGGCAGCTGCAGCGCCTCGACGCGGAGCGGGCCGCGCGCGGCGAGGAGGGCGTCGCCGATCTGCTGCGCGACCTCGGCCCGCTGACGCTCGACGAGGCGGCGATGCGAGTGGATGCCTCGACCGACGCCGCCTCCGCGCTCGGCGCGCTCGTCGCCGCCCGCCGAGCCGCGCAGGTCCGGTTCGCCGGCCGCGACTGGTTCGTCGCCGTCGAAGACGTCTCGCGGCTTCGCGACGCCCTCGGCGTGCCGGTCCCGCCCGGGCTGCCCGAGGTGTTCGAGGAGGGAGTCCGCGACCCGCTCGGCGACCTGGTGAGCCGGTACGCGAGGACCCACGGGCCGTTCACGACGTCGCAGGTCGCCGAACGGTTCGGCATCGGCACAGTGGTGGCGGCGTCCGCGCTCGCACGCCTCGCGGGCGAGCGGCGCGTGGTCGAGGGCGAGTTCCTGCCGCACGGCTCGGGCGTCGAGTGGTGCGACACGGGGGTGCTGCGGCGCATCCGCCGTCGTTCGCTCGCGGCGCTCCGCGACGAGGTCGAGCCGGTCGAGCCGCGCGAGTTCGCCCGCTTCCTGCCGGGCTGGCAGCACGTGGGCGGCCGGCTCCGCGGCGTCGACGGCGTCGCGGCCGTGGTCGAGCAGCTCGAGGGGGCGCGGATCCCGGCGTCGGCCTGGGAGTCGTTCGTCCTGCCGGCGCGCGTGAGCGACTATCGGCCAGGCCTGCTCGACGAGCTCACGGCGTCGGGCGAGGTCCTCTGGGCCGGCCAGGGGTCGCTCGCGGGCGACGACGGCTGGATCAGCCTCCATCTCGCCGAGACCGCGCCGCTCACGCTGCAGGCGCCCCCGCCCGGCCCCCTCGACCCGCTCGAGTCGGAGCTGCTCGCGCTGCTCGGCGGTGGCGGCGGGTTCTTCTTCCGCCAGCTCGTGGAGGCGACCGGCGCCGAGGAGGAGACCGCGGTGGTGGACGCGCTCTGGCGGCTCGCGTGGGCGGGCCTCGTGACCAACGACACCTTCGCCCCGGTCCGCGGCCTCCTCGCGGGCGGCGGCGCCCACAAGACCCAGGCCCCCGCGCCACGGGCGAGGCTCCGCGGACGATCGCTCACACGTCGGTCGCTCGCGGCCTCGGTGCAGGGCGAACGCGCGGCGCGGGCGGCCGCCAACCCGCCACGTGCAGCCGGACGCTGGTCGGTGCTGCCCCTCGCGAGCACCGCCGCCACGCCGCGGGCGCATGCGCTCGGCGAGACGATGCTCGAACGGTACGGCGTCGTCACGCGCGGGTCGGTCGTCGCGGAGGGCATCCTCGGCGGCTTCGCCCTCGCCTACCGCGCCCTCGCCGGCTTCGAGGACTCCGGCCGCGTGCGGCGCGGGTACTTCATCGACGGGCAGGGCGGCGCCCAGTTCGGCACGAGTGCCGCGGTCGACCGGCTGCGGGCGGCGCCGAAGGGGGAGGCGATCGCGCTCGCCGCGACGGATCCGGCCAACCCCTTCGGCGCGGCGCTCGACTGGCCCGAGGTGCCCGGCGAGGGCGGACACCGCCCCGCGAGGAAGGCGGGCGCGTTCGTCGCGATCGTCGACGGCGAGGCCGTGCTCTACCTCGAGCGCGGCGGTCGGTCGGCGCTGCAGTTCGGGGTCGACGAGGAACTCCTCGAACCCGCCGCGGCGGCGCTCGCCGAGGCCCTCCGCCGAGGTGCCGCGACGCGCATCCGCGTCGAGCAGGTGAACGGCGAACCGGTGTTCGGCACGCCGCTCGACCGCGCCCTGCGGGCGGCGGGGTTCCGCGAGACGCCGAGGGGGCTGCGCTTCGATGCCAGAGGGTGACACCGTCTTCCACGCCGCCCACCGGCTCCACGACGCGCTCGCCGGGTCCACGGTCGTCCGCTCGGACTTCCGGGTCCCGGCGTTCGCCACGGTCGACCTCGCGGGCGAGCTCGTCCACGGCGTCGCGAGCCGCGGCAAGCACCTCCTGATGCGGATCGGGGACGTGGTCGTGCACTCCCACCTGAAGATGGAGGGGGAGTGGCGCGTCTTCCGCCCGGGGGAGCGGTGGAGTCGGCCCGGCTTCCAGGCGCGGGCGGTGCTGGAAGTGCCGACGGCCGTCGCGGTCGGCTTCGACCTCGGGGTCCTCGAGGTGTTCCCGGTCGACGAGGAGGCCGACCGCCTGGCCTACCTCGGGCCCGACCTCCTCGGCCCCGACTGGGATGCCGCCGAGGCCGTCCGCCGGCTGGCCGCCCACCCCGACGCGCCCATCGCCGTCGCGATCGCCGAGCAGCGCAACCTCGCGGGGCTCGGCAACGTCTACGTCAACGAGGTGTGCTTCGTCCGCGGCATCCTGCCGACGCGGCCCGTCGGCAGCGTCGAGCTCGCTCCACTGGTCGACGTGGCGCGCCGGATGATCTTCGCCAACCGCGACCGGTTCTCCCGCACGACGACCGGCGACACGCGTCGCGGCAATCGGTTGTGGGTCTACGGTCGCGGCGGCGAGCCCTGCCGCCGCTGCGGCACGGCGATCGAGCACGGCACCATCGGGCGGAACGAGGTCGAGCAGCGCGACACCTGGTGGTGCCCGCACTGCCAGCGCTAGCGGACCGAGGTCAGCTGACCGGCCCGGTCCACTTCTCGCCCGGACCCTGTCCGATCGGGTCGGGGATGACGGACGCCTCCCGGAACGCCAGCTGCAGCGACCGCAGGCCGTCGCGGAGGGAGCGGGCGTGCATGTCGCTGATCTCCGGGGCGCCGGCGGTGATGAGCCCCGCGAGCGCGTTGATGAGCTTCCGCGCCTCGTCGAGGTCGGTCTGCTCGTCGGGGTCGTCGGCGAGGCCGACCTTCACCGCCGCGGCGCTCATCAGATGCACGGCCGCGGTCGTGATGACCTCGACGGCGGGCACCTCGGCGATGTCGCGGGTGGCGTCGGCCACCTGCTCGTGCGCGTGGTCGTCGGCCGCGGGCGCGACGGTGGACTCGTCTGAACTGTTGCTCACAGACTTCCTCTGCTAGACTTCTTCGGGCTCCGGGGCTTGTCCCCGGTACGAAAGTGGAGATACTCCCACCCGCGCATACCGCTTCACACAGGTTACCGGGTCGATTGCACTCCGCCGCTCGTCGCAGGCGAGGGGTAGACAGGGTGCCGCATGAGCCGAACGGAGCAATTCCGGGCGGCAATGCGTGCCAGAGGTTTGGCAAGGATTTCCGCTCTCGTCGTCCGGGCGGCATCCGTCTCCCGCACGAGCTTGAGAGATCGTTCGAGTAGAGGAGACACGCATCAGCGATCCGCGTACCAATGACCGTATCCGCGTCCCCGAGGTCCGCCTCGTGGGTCCTGGCGGAGAGCAGGTCGGCGTCGTGAAGATCGAGGTGGCCCTGCGGCTCGCGCAGGAGGCCGACCTCGATCTCGTCGAGGTCGCACCCAACTCGCGCCCGCCGGTCGTCAAGATCATGGACTACGGCAAGTACAAGTACGAGGCTGCGCAGAAGGCGAAAGAAGCGCGGCGCAACCAGGCGAACACCATCCTCAAAGAGGTGCGGTTCCGCCTGAAGATCGACAAGCACGACTACGAGACCAAGATGAAGCGTGCCGTCGGCTTCCTGAAGGCCGGCGACAAGGTCAAGGCGATGATCCTGTTCCGGGGTCGCGAGCAGTCGCGTCCCGAGATGGGCGTCCGCCTCCTGCAGCGCTTCGCGGAAGACGTGGCGGAGTTCGGCACGGTCGAGCACAACCCCACGATCGACGGCCGCAACATGGTCATGGTCATCGCTCCTCTGAAGAACAAGTCCGAGGCCAAGGCCGAGGCGAATGCACAGCGTGCTGCGGCGAAGGTGCGGCCCGAGGCGGATGCCCCGGCCGAGCCCGAGGCGCAGTCGGCCGAGGCCACCGAGGCCTAGGCCAGCAAGACGTCCGTCACCCGCGTGACGGCAGAACCAAGGAGAAACACGAGATGCCGAAGCAGAAGACCCACTCCGGGGCGAAGAAGCGCTTCAAGATCACCGGCAGCGGCAAGCTGAAGAAGCAGCAGGCCGGGATGCGCCACAACCTCGAGGGCAAGTCCTCGGTGCGCACGCGCCGCCTGAACCAGGACAAGGTGCTGTCGGCCCCCGACACCAAGGTCATCAACAAGCTGCTCGGTCGCTGAGCCGCCCGACCCGAATCAGGAAGTAAAGAGTCATGGCAAGAGTCAAGCGCGCAGTCAACGCGCACAAGAAGCGTCGGGTCATCCTCGAGCGCGCCGAGGGCTACCGCGGCCAGCGTTCGCGTCTCTACCGCAAGGCGAAGGAGCAGGTCACCCACTCGCTCGTCTACGCGTACCGCGACCGCCGCCAGAAGAAGGGCGACTTCCGTCGTCTCTGGATCCAGCGCATCAACGCGGCCTCGCGTCAGCAGGGCCTCACGTACAACCGCTTCATCCAGGGCCTCGGCCTCGCGGGCATCGAGGTCGACCGTCGCATCCTCGCCGAGCTCGCGGTGAACGAGCCGGCGACCTTCGCGGCGCTCGTGGAGACCGCCAAGCAGGCGCTGCCGGCCGACACCTCGGCTCCGAAGACCGCGGCGTAACCGCTCCGGTTTCGACACGGCCCCGTCACCTCCTCGAGGTGGCGGGGCCGTTTCGCGTGTCCGGCGGCGGCCCGAGTTGCGCGCCCTTCGCACGGGCTCGCAGGCGGATGTCCCGCGCCGGTGCTGCGCTCGAACCTAGACTGGCTGCATGCTCGAGAACCCCCGTTCGCCGCGTGTCCGTGCCGTCGCGAAGCTCGCGAAGAAGCCGGCGCGCGCCGAGAGCGGGCTGTTCCTGCTCGAGGGGCCGCAGGCGGTCACGGAGGCGCTCACGTTCCGGCCCGAGCTCGTGATCGAGCTGTTCGCGACTCCCTCCGCGCTCGAGCGGCATCCCGAGATCTCCCAGCTCGCCGAAGACGCGGAGGTCGAGGTCGAGTACGTCACCGAGGAGGTGCTCGACGCCATGGCCGACACCGTCACCCCGCAGGGGTTCGTCGCCGTGTGCCGGCAGTTCCCGACGGCGGTGAAGGACGTGTTCGCGAGCTCCCCGACGCTGGTGGCGATCCTCGAGGAGGTTCGGGATCCGGGAAACGCGGGCACCATCGTTCGAGCTGCGGATGCCGCCGGCGCCGATGCGGTCATCTTCACCGGTCGCGCCGTCGACCTGTACAACCCGAAGGTCGTCCGCTCGTCGACCGGGTCGATCTTCCACCTGCCGGTCGCCGTGGGCGCCGACCTCGTCGATGTGCTCGAGCGCGCCCGCGCCGCGGGGCTCAGCGTGCTCGCCGCGGACGTGAAGGGCGAAGACCTCCTGACGGCACGCACCGAGGGGGTGCTCGCGCGCCCGACGGCGTGGCTCTTCGGCAACGAGGCACGCGGCCTTCCCGACGAGCAGCTCGAGCTCGCCGACCGCGTCGTCACGGTGCCCATCTACGGACACGCGGAGTCGATGAACCTCGCGACCGCGGCGTCCGTGTGCCTCTACGAGAGCGCGTTCGCGCAGCGCAGCTGACCGCGAGACGCGTCACGAATCGGTAACCGCGCCAGCGCGGCGCTGGCGGGTCGGCCACGTTTCTCCCTAGTTTTGGGGGTATGTCCCCAACACCCGAGGCTCCGCCGACCTCCAACATCTCGGTCCGGCGGGGCGAACCCCTCGTGGTCGTCGAGCACGTCGAGAAGCACTTCGGCGACCTGCACGTGCTGAACGACATCAACACCGTCGTCAACCGCGGTGAGGTCGTCGTCGTGATCGGGCCGTCCGGTTCGGGCAAATCGACGCTCTGTCGCGCGATCAACCGTCTCGAGACGATCGACTCCGGCACGATCACGATCGACGGCGAGCGGCTGCCCGAGGAGGGCAAGGCGCTCGCGCAGCTCCGCGCCGACGTCGGCATGGTGTTCCAGTCGTTCAACCTGTTCGCCCACAAGACCGTGCTCGAGAACGTGACGCTCGCGCCCACGCGCGTCCGTCGCGTCTCGCGGAAGGACGCCGAGGCGAAGGCGATGGAGCTGCTCGACCGCGTGGGCGTCGCGAACCAGGCGAAGAAGCTGCCCGCCCAGCTCTCCGGCGGCCAGCAGCAGCGCGTCGCGATCGCCCGGTCGCTCGCGATGAACCCGAAGCTCATCCTGATGGACGAGCCGACGAGCGCGCTCGACCCCGAGATGATCAACGAGGTGCTCGACGTGATGGTCGGTCTCGCCGACCAGGGCATGACGATGATCGTCGTGACCCACGAGATGGGCTTCGCCCGCAAGGCCGCCGACCGGGTGCTGTTCATGGCCGACGGCCGCATCGTCGAGGAGGCCGCGCCCGCGGAGTTCTTCGACCACCCGAAGTCCGACCGCGCGAAGGACTTCCTCTCCAAGATCCTCGAGCACTAGCTCGACCCGACCTGCGCTGCCACGAGCGGCGAGGACCCCACGGAAAGAGAAGAGGCAGACAGATGAAACGCAGCAGAATCGCCATGCTCGGGGCGTCGGCCGCGGCCGCGCTCGTGCTCGCCGGCTGCGCCGGCGGCGACGGCGGCGACTCGGCCGAGCCCACGGTCGAGCCCGCGCCCACGTTCGAGGCCGGCACCACGATGGCCGAACTCGCCGAGGCCGGCGAGATCACGATCGGCACGAAGTTCGACCAGCCGCTGTTCGGCCTGGTCGGCCCGTCGGGCGAGCCCGAGGGCTTCGACGTCGAGATCGGCAAGATCATCGCGGGCAAGCTCGGCATCGACCCCGAGAACATCAACTGGGTCGAGACCGTGTCGGCGAACCGCGAGCCGTTCATCCAGAACGGACAGGTCGACATCGTCATCGCCACCTACACGATCAACGACAAGCGCAAGGAGGTCGTCTCCTTCGCGGGTCCGTACTACATGGCCGGCCAGTCGATCCTGGTGCTCGCCGACAACGACGACATCACGAGCGAGGAAGACCTCGTCGGTCAGCCCGTGTGCTCGGTGACCGGCTCGACGCCCGCGGCGAACCTCAAGGAGCTCGGCGCCGAGGTGCTCGAGACCGACACGTACTCCAACTGCCTCGAGCCGCTCCGCGGCGGCCAGGTCGTCGCGGTGTCGACCGACAACGTCATCCTCGCGGGCCTCGCGGCTCAGAACGAGGGCGAGTTCAAGGTCGTCGGCAAGCCGTTCACCGAGGAGCCGTACGGCATCGGCCTCGCGCTCGACGACACCGACTTCCGCATGTGGATCAACGACGTGCTCGAGGAGTCGTACGAAGACGGCACCTACGAGGCCGCGTGGGATGCCACGGCCGGCCAGGTGCTCGAGTTCGTCGACCCGCCGGCGGTCGACCGCTACTGATCCGAACGGACCCGGGCGCCTCGTGCGCCCGGGTCCGTCATCCGCTTCCCGACCGAGAGGACCCGCGTGGACGTCGTCATCGCGAATCTCCCGCTCTACCTCGAGGGCTTCGGCACCACGCTGTTCCTGCTCGGCGTGGGCGGCGCCGGCGCCCTGGTGATCGGCACGCTGATCGCGGCGATGCGCATCTCGCCGATCGCGACGCTGCGCGTCATCGCGACGGTGTACACGGAGATCATCCGCAACACCCCGCTGACGCTGGTCGTGATCTTCTGCGCGATCATCCTGCCCATCCTCGGATCGGATCTGCCGTACCTGATCGCCGGCATGATCGCGCTCGCGGTCTACACCTCGCCGTTCATCGCCGAGGCGCTCCGCTCCGGCATCAACGGCGTGCCAGTCGGCCAGGCCGAGGCGGCGCGCTCGCTCGGCCTCGGCTTCACCCAGACCGTCTCGCTGATCGTGCTGCCGCAGGCGTTCCGGATGACGATCCCGCCGCTGATCAACGTGCTGATCGCGTTGACGAAGAACACGTCGGTCGTCGGCGGCGTTGGGTTCGTGAGCGAGCTGTTCGGCGTCGGCCGCACCCTCGCCAACGCGAACGGCGACGCGGTGATCGCCGTGCTCGTCGGCGTGGCCTTCTTCTACCTCGTCGTGACCGTGCCGCTCGGCCTCCTCGCGACCCAACTCGAGCGGAAGTGGGTGGTGCAGCGATGAGCGGCGCCGGAGTCCTGTTCGACGCGCCCGGCCCCAAGGCTCGGCGGCTGTCCCGCATCCTTTCGGTCGTGACCGCGGTCGTCGTCGTCGCGGGTCTGGGATGGATGTTCGCCACCCTGAACGCCCCTCGCGAGTCCGGCGGGATCACCCTGCCCGGCATGTTCGACCCGAGCCGCTGGGACATCGTCACCGACCCCGAGATGTGGGGTTTCGTGTTCGGGGTCGGCGTCTGGGGCACGCTCCGCGCGGCGATCGTCGCTGCGGTGCTTGCCATCGCACTGGGCGTCGTGCTGTCGCTCCTGCGGAGTTCGGCGATCGCCTGGATCCGCATTCCCACGGCCATCGTCATCGAGTTCTTCCGCGGCATGCCGGTGCTGCTGATGATGCTGTTCATCCTGCTCGTCGCAGGAACGGGACAGTACTGGGCCGTCGTGTCCGCGCTGGCGATATACAACGGCGCGCTGATCGGTGAAGCGCTCCGGGCGGGCATCGTCGCGCTGCCGCGAGGGCAGCGCGAGGCGGCGCTCAGCCTCGGGATGCGGCCGCTGCAGTCCAAGATGCTGGTCGAGTTCCCGCAGGCGTTCCGCCAGATGCTGCCGATCATCGTCGCCCAGCTCGTCGTCCTGCTGAAGGACACCTCGCTCGCCTACATCGTGGGGTACCCCGAGCTGCTCCGGGTGACGCTCAACAACCTCGGCAGCTTCTACGGCAACCGGTACCTCTTCACGCTCTGGTGCATCGCGTTCGTGCTGTACCTCGTGATGAACCTCAGCCTGTCGTGGTTCGCTCGATGGCTCGCGAAGCGGACCGACCGTCGGTACAACGCCGGGCGGGGCGGCGGTACGCCCGAAGACCCCAACCAGGCGGTGCTCGTCGCCGAGGCGAGCGCAGCGGCGCGGCAGTCGGAAGACCGCACCGCGCACTGACCGCCCACTGCGCTGGGCGTTTCGGCGGGCAACGCGCCACGGGCGACACGCCCGGTAGACTCGTTCTTCGTGCCAGAGCCCACTGAAATCACCGAGCCCGCGGTCGCCGCGGCCGTCGACGCGGCCCTCGCCGCGATCGCCGCGGCCGGCGACTCCGCCGCGCTCAAGCAGGTCCGCACCGAGCACACGGGCGAGAAGTCGACGCTCGCCCGGCTGAACGCGCTGCTGCGCGACGTGCCGAACGACCAGAAGGCCGCCCTCGGCAAGCTCGTGGGCGGCGCCCGCGGCCGGGTGAACCAGGCGTTCGCGGCGCGCGAGACCGAGATCGTCGCCGCGGAGGCGGAGGCGCGGCTCGCCGCGGAAGCGCTGGATGTCACGGCGCTGCCGTCGCGCTACACGGCGGGGGCGAGGCATCCGCTCACCCTCCTGCAGGATCGCGTGTGCGAGGTGTTCACCGGCATGGGCTGGGAGATCGCCGAAGGCCCAGAGGTCGAGAGCGAGTGGTTCAACTTCGATGCGCTGAACTTCGACGCCGACCACCCCGCCCGCGCCATGCAGGACACCTTCTTCGTCGACCCGCCCGAGGCGCACCTGGTGCTCCGGACGCACACGAGCCCGGTGCAGGTCCGCTCGATGCTCGACCGCGAGGTGCCGATCTACGTCCTGGCACCGGGCCGGGTGTACCGGACCGACGAGTTCGACGCGACGCACCTGCCGGTGTTCATGCAGTTCGAGGGCCTCGCCGTCGACAAGGGCCTCACCATGGCGCACCTGAAGGGCACCCTCGACCACTTCGTGAAGTCGATCTTCGGCGAGGAGGCGCAGGTGCGCCTGCGCCCGAGCTTCTTCCCGTTCACCGAGCCGTCGGCCGAGCTCGACTTCTGGCACCCGACGTTCAAGGGCGGCGCGCGCTGGATCGAGTGGGGCGGGTGCGGCATGGTGCACCCGAACGTGCTCCGCTCGGCAGGCATCGACCCCGAGGAGTACACGGGCTTCGCGTTCGGCATGGGCATCGAGCGCGGGCTCATGCTCCGCAACGACGTGCAAGACATGCGAGACATGGCCGAGGGCGACGTGCGCTTCTCCCAGCAGTTCGGAATGGTGGTCTAAATGCGGGTGCCGCTCAGCTGGCTCGCCGAATACGTCGAGCTCGTTGCCGGGACGACTCCCGAGGACGTCCACGCCGCGCTCGTGCGCGTGGGCCTCGAGGAGGAGGACGTCCACACCTTCGAGGTGCAGGGCCCCATCGTCGTCGGCGAGGTGCTCGACTTCGTCGAGGAGCCGCAGTCCAACGGCAAGACCATCCGCTGGTGTCAGGTGCGGGTCGCCCCCGACGGTGAGACCGCGGCCGACGGCGGCGACGCCGTCCACGGCATCGTCTGCGGCGCGCGGAACTTCTTCGTCGGCGACCAGGTGGTCGTGACGCTTCCGGGGTCCGTTCTGCCCGGCCCGTTCCCGATCGCGGCGCGGAAGACGTACGGCCACGTGTCCGACGGCATGATCGCGTCGGCCCGCGAGCTCGGCCTCGGCGAAGACCACGACGGCATCCTGCGGCTCTCGACGCTCGGCGTCGAGGCGCCCGTTGGCACCGATGCGATCGAGCTGCTCGGCCTGAACGACGCGGCCGTCGAGATCAACGTCACGCCCGACCGCGGCTACGCCTTCTCCATCCGCGGCGTCGCGCGGGAGTACGCGCACGCCACGGGTGCGACGTTCCGCGATCCGGTCGCCCAGTCGCCCGCCGTGGTGCCGTCGGCCGACGGCTTCCCCGTCGTGATCGACGACCGGGCGCCCATCCGCGGTCGCGTCGGCTCTTCGGTGTTCGCGACCCGGATCGTCCGCGGCGTCGACCCGTCGCGCCCGACGCCGGCGTGGATGATCGCCCGGCTGAAGCTCGCCGGCATCCGCTCGCTCGGCGTTCTCGTCGACATCACGAACTACGTCATGCTCGAGTTCGGCCAGCCGATCCACGGCTACGACCTCGACCAGCTGCGCGGCGGCATCGTGGTGCGGCGGGCGCAGCCCGGCGAGCAGTTCACCACGCTCGACGGCAAGACGCGCACGCTCCATGTCGAGGACCTCGTCGTGACCGACGACCGCGGGCCGATCGGCCTCGGCGGCGTCATGGGCGGCGCCGAGACCGAGATGGGCGATGCGACCCGCAACGTGCTCATCGAAGCGGCGAACTGGGACCCGGTGTCCATCGCGCGCACCGCGCGACGGCACAAGCTGCCGAGCGAGGCGGCGAAGCGCTACGAGCGAGGCGTCGACCCCGCCATCGCGGCCGCCGCCGTGTCACGGGTCGCCCAGCTCATGGCCGACCTGGCGGGCGGCACGCCCGACGAGGGCGGGTCGCTCGTCGCGGAGGCGCCCGAGCGGGAGCCCATCCTGCTGCCGCACGGCTACGCCTCGAAGCTCATCGGCGTGGAGTACACCGAGCGGCAGGTGCACGACGCCCTCGCCGAGATCGGCGGCGCCGTCACGCGCACCGACGCCGGGTTCGAAGTCATCCCGCCGAGCTGGAGGCCCGACCTCACCGGCAAGGCCGAGCTCGTCGAAGAGGTCGCGCGCCTCGTCGGCTACCACCTGATCCCGTCGGTGCTGCCCGTCGCCCCGCCCGGCCGCGGGCTCACGCGGTCGCAGCGCCTGCGCAAGCAGGTGGCCGACGTACTCGCCGGCGCCGGGGCGACCGAGGTGCTCGCGTTCCCCTTCGTCACCGACGAGGAGAACCGGCTGTTCGGCACCGCCGTCGCGCCCGAGCCGGGGGAGCAGCTCGCCCAGGTGAAGGTCGCGAACGCGCTCGACGCGTCGCGCCCCTACCTGCGCCGCTCGCTGCTGCCCGGGCTCGTCGAGGTCGCCCGCCGCAACCTCTCCCGCGGGCTCACCGACCTCGACGTCTACGAGACGGGGCTCGTGTTCCTCCCCGAATCGGGGCAGGAGCTCGGTTCCCCGACCCTCCCGGCGGGCGGCGCGCTGCCGGCCGACGACGAGCTCGCCGCGCTGACCGCGGGACTTCCGCGTCAGCCGCGGCACGTCGCCGTCCTCCTCGTGGGCGACGTCGTCCGCAAGGCGCCCGGTCAGTCGCCGCTTCCGGCGGGGCTCGCCGAGGCACTCGACCGCGTCCGGGAGATCGGCCTCGCCACCGGCACGGCGATCGAGGTCGTCCAGGGCCGCCACCAGGCGCTGCACCCCGGCCGGACGGCTGAGCTCCGCGTCGACGGCCGCGTGGTGGGCGTCGCCGGCGAGCTGCACCCCGCCGTCGCGGAGGCGAACGACCTTCCGCGGGTCGTCGCCGTCGCCGAACTCGACCTCGATGCCGTGATCGCGGCGGGCGACCGGCCCGTCGAGGCGCGGGCGCTGTCGAGCTACCCCGCCGCGACGCAGGACCTCTCGCTCGTGGTCGCACGCGACGTGCCCGCCGCCGCGGTCGCCGCTGCGGTGCGCGAGGGGGCCGGTGACCTGCTGGAGCACGTCGAACTCGTCGACGACTACCGCGGCCAGGGCGTCGCGGAGTCCGAGAAGAGCCTGACCTTCGCGCTCCGGTTCCGCGCGCCCGACCGCACGCTGACGGCCGCGGAGGCCAGCGAGGCCAAGCTCGCGGGCGCTGCGCTCGCGCTCGAGCGGACCGGCGCGGCGATCCGCGACTGATCCGCGATCCGATCCGCGACGGATCGGCCGGGGTCGCGGAGTCGATGCACCGACTCGATGGCGGTCCGGGCCACGCGCCCGGACCGCCTTCCCGTGCCGGGTCGGCCGGCGCTACGCTGAGGCATGGCCGAGCAGAAGACCGTTCCGACCGGGGCATCCGTCGCCGAGTTCCTCGACGGCGTCGAGCCGGCCGGCCGCCGCGAAGACGGATTCGTGCTGCGAGACCTGTTCGACCGCGTCACGGGCACCGACGCCGTGATGTGGGGTCCGTCGATCGTCGGCTACGGCCTGCAGCACTACCGCTACGCGAGCGGCCGCGAGGGCGAATGGATGGTGGTCGGGTTCTCGCCGCGCAAGGCGTCCGTCTCGCTGTACGGCCTCCAGCTGCCAGGCGGGGAGCAGCTGGTCGAGGACCTCGGCAAGGTGAAGGTCGGGGCCGGATGCCTCTGGGTCGGGCGCCTCTCCACCATCGACCTGCACGTGCTCGAGTCGCTCGTCGACCGCGCGTGGGTGCACGCCCGCGGGTGAGACATCCGGGGCCATCGCCGCACGACGGAGGTGAGCGCCGCGCGTCGCGCGACGTCACCGGTTTGCGCGCACGGCGCAGCGCTCGCTAGGGTCGTCCCCATGTCCGCGTCCCGGCCCGTCGCCCCCGCACGCGTTTCGCGTGTCGTCGTGGTGCGCAGCCGACGTCGTGGCGGCCGCCGACTCTAGGCGACCCCGCATGCGGCGATGGAGCCGTCAGCAGGTGTCGCCGGAGCCGATTCCCGACCGCTTCGACCTTTAAGGTGGATTCATGACCTACTCCGTCGCCGTCTCCGGCGCGTCCGGCTATGCCGGGGGAGAGATCCTCAGGCTGCTCGCCGATCATCCCGACTTCGAGGTGCGCACCGTCACGGCGCACTCGAACGCCGGGCAGCCGCTCGTGTCGGTGCAGCCGCATCTGCGGACCTACACGCACCTGACCCTGCAGGAGACCACCGCCGACGTGCTCTCGGGGCACGATGTGGTGTTCCTCGCGCTGCCGCACGGCGCCTCGGGGGCCATTGCCGCCGAGCTGTCGCCCGAGACCCTCGTCATCGACTGCGGGGCCGACCACCGGCTCGAGTCGGCGGCCGACTGGGCCGAGTTCTACGGCCCCGATCATCACGGCGCCTGGGCGTACGGCGTGCCCGAGCTGCCGCGCATGTCGGGCACGCAGCGCGACCGGCTCGCGAAGACGCGGCGGATCGCGGCGCCCGGATGCAACGCGTCGACGGTGGCGCTGTCGCTGGCCCCGGGCATCCGCGCGGGTGTGATCGAGGAGAACGACCTCGTCTCGGTGCTTGCCGTCGGGCCGTCGGGCGCGGGCAAGAGTCTGAAGGCGCACCTGCTCGCCTCCGAGATCCTCGGGTCGGCGAACCCCTACTCCGTCGGCGGCGTGCACCGGCACATCCCCGAGATCCAGCAGGCGCTCCGCTGGGCCGGTGCCGACCGGCCCTCGATCTCGTTCACTCCGGTGATCGTGCCGATGTCGCGCGGCATCCTCGCCACCTCGACCGCGAGACTCGTGCCCGGAACGGACGCCGCGACGGTCCGCCGCGCCTGGGAGGATGCCTACGCGGGCGAGCGGTTCGTGCAGCTGCTGCCCGAGGGGCAGTTCCCGCGGACTGCGGACGTGCTCGGCGCGAACACCGCGTTGCTCGGCCTCGCGGTCGACGAGCGGGCGGGCCGGGTGGTCGTCGTCGCCGCGGTCGACAACCTCGTGAAGGGCACCGCAGGCGCCGCGATCCAGTCGGCCAACATCGCGCTCGGTCTCACCGAGTCGACCGGCCTCCCCGTGAACGGAGTCGCCCCGTGACCGTCACCGCTCCCGCCGGCTTCGAAGCGGCAGGCATCGCCGCCGGCATCAAGCGCACCGGCGCCCTCGACCTCGCCGTCGTCGTGAACCGCGGGCCCTCGCAGGCCGCGGCGGCCGTGTTCACCTCGAATAGGGCGCAGGCGAACCCGGTCATCTGGTCACGGCAGGTCATCGCCGACGGCGTCGCCTCGGCGATCGTGCTGAACTCCGGCGGGGCGAACTGCTTCACCGGCCCTGAGGGCTTCCAGGTCACCCACCGCACCGCCGAGGCAGCGGCATCCGCCCTCGGCGTCTCGGCGGGCGACGTGCTCGTCTGCTCCACCGGGCTCATCGGCGACCAGCTCGACGGCGAGGTGCTCGAGGAGGGCGTCCTCTCGGCCGCGAACCGGCTGGGCGCCGACGAGACGGCCGGGCTCGACGCGGCGCGCGCCATCATGACGACCGACACCGTGCCGAAGACCGTCGTGGTCGACGGCGACGGCTGGCGCATCGGCGGCATGGCGAAGGGCGCCGGCATGCTGGCACCCGGTCTCGCGACGATGCTCGTCGTCCTCACTACCGACGCGGCGCTCGACGCCGCCGAGCTCGACGCCGCGCTCCGTGAGGCCACGAGGGTCACGTTCGACCGGCTCGACTCCGACGGCTGCATGTCGACGAACGACCAGGTGACGCTGCTCGCGAGCGGCGCGTCAGGCGTCCGGCCCGAGCCGCAGGCGTTCCGTGCCGCCCTGGCGAACGCGTGCGACGACCTCGCCCGGCAGCTGCAGGGCGACGCCGAAGGCGCGAGCCACGACATCACGATCGAGGTCGTTGGCGCCGTCACCGAGGACGACGCCGTCGAAGTCGGCCGATCGGTGGCGAGGAACAACCTGTTCAAGGCCGCGATCTTCGGCAACGACCCCAACTGGGGGCGAGTGCTCGCCGCCATCGGCACCACCACGGCCCCGTTCGATCCGTACCTCGTCGACGTGAGCATGAACGGCGTGCGCGTGTGCCACGCCGGACGCCCCGACCGTCCGCGCGACGAGGTCGATCTCGCGCCGCGGGCGACGCACGTGCTGATCGAGCTGCACGCGGGCGAGGCATCCGCGACGATCCGCACCAACGACCTCACGCACGACTACGTGCACGAGAACAGCGCCTACGCGAGCTGAGCGATGAGCGAGGACATCCTGGACGACACCGAGGCGGCCGATCGGGCCGCCACCGCCGGCGCCGCCGAGAAGGCGCGCACCCTCATCGAGTCGCTGCCCTGGCTGAAGCGCTTCCACGGCGAGACCATCGTCGTGAAGTTCGGCGGGAACGCGATGGTGAGCCCCGAGCTGCAGCGGGCGTTCGCCGAAGACATGGTCTACCTCAGGTACGCGGGCATCAAGCCGGTCGTGGTGCACGGCGGCGGCCCGCAGATCTCGTCGATGCTCGAGCGGCTCGGCATCGAGAGCGAGTTCCGCGGCGGCTACCGGGTCACCACCCCCGAGGCGATGGACGTGGTCCGCATGGTGCTCACGGGCCAGGTGAACCGCGAACTCGTGAGTCTCGTGAATCAGCACGGGCCGCTTGCGAGCGGCGTCTCCGGCGAGGATGCCGGCCTCTTCACGGGCAGACGCCGGGGCGCCGTCGTCGACGGCGTCGAGGTCGACCTGGGGCTCGTGGGCGACGTGATCGCCGTCGACGCGACCCCCGTCCGCGCGCTGCTCGACGCCGGACGCATCCCCGTCGTCTCCTCCATCGCCCCCGACGCCGACCATCCCGGTCAATCGCTGAACGTCAACGCCGATTCAGCGGCCGCCGCCCTCGCGGTGGCGCTCGGGGCGGCGAAGCTCGTCATCCTCACCGACGTCGCCGGGCTCTACCGCGACTGGCCGAACCGCGACTCGCTGGTGTCCGTCATCGAGGTGCCCGAGCTCGTCGAGCTGCTGCCGTCGCTCGAGTCGGGCATGATCCCGAAGATGACGGCCTGCCTCGAGGCGGTGCAGGGCGGGGTGGAGAAGGCCGCGATCATCGACGGCCGCGAACCCCACTCGATCCTGCTCGAGGTGTTCACGCAGCAGGGCTCCGGCACCGAGGTCGTGCCCGCCGGTGCGGGAGGGGTCGCATGACCGAGTGGCGGTCGCGCTTCGAGGCGCGCGTGATGCGGTCGCTCGGGATGCCGCTCGCCAAGCTCGAGCGCGGCGAAGGCGCCTGGGTCTGGGACGAAGAGGGCCGGCCGTACCTCGACTTCCTCGCGGGCATCGCGGTCAACTCGCTCGGGCACGCGCACCCGGTGTTCGTGGAGGCGGTCTCCCGGCAGGCGGCGACGCTCGCACACGTCTCGAACTACTTCGCGACCGAGCCGGCCCTCGAGCTCTCCGAGCGCCTGGTGCGGCTCGCGGGCGCGGGGGAGCACGGACGGGCGTGGTTCGGCAACTCCGGCGCCGAGGCGAACGAGGCGGCGTTCAAGCTCGCCCGGCTGAACAACTCGGGCGGCGCCCGCACGCGGGTGCTCGCGCTCGTGGACGCGTTCCACGGCCGGACCATGGGCTCGCTCGCCCTCACCGGCAAGGCCCACATGCGGCAGGCGTTCGAACCGCTCGCGGGCGGCGTCGAGCACATCCCCGCCACGATCGAGGCGCTCGAGGCCCACCTCGACGACGCGGTCGCCGCGCTGTTCGTCGAGCCCATCCAGGGCGAGGCGGGCGTCGTGGAGCTGCCCGACGGGTTCCTCGAGCGCGCGCGCGACCTCACCCACCGTCACGGCGCCCTCCTGATCGTCGACGAGATCCAGACCGGCGCCGGGCGCACGGGCGCGTGGTTCGGATTCCAGCACGCGGGCATCACGCCAGACGCCATCACCGTGGCGAAGGGCATCGGCGGCGGGTTCCCCATCGGGGGGCTCGTGACCTTCGGCCGGGCCTCCGAGCTGTACCGGAAGGGCCAGCACGGGTCGACGTTCGGCGGCAACCCGCTCGCGACCGCCGTCTCGAACGCCGTGCTCGACGAGATCGAGCGCGCCGGACTGGTCGAGAACGCCGCACGCCGCGGAACCGAGCTGCGCGCCCGAATCGAGTCCCTCGGTTCGCCGCTCGTCGCGGGAGTGCGCGGCCGCGGGCTCCTCGCGGGCGTCGCGCTCACCGAGCCGGTCGCCCCGCGTGTGCAGGCCGCGGCCCTCGAGGCCGGCCTCATCGTGAACGCCGCGAACGACGCCACGATCCGGCTCGCACCGCCCCTCATCATCGGCGACTCGGAGCTCGACGAGTTCGAGGTGCGGTTCGGCCGCGCCCTCGAGTTCGCGACCCGCGACTGACCGCCGACCACCGACGACCGCTTCGAACGGATGACCCCATGACCCGTCACTTCCTCCGCGACGACGACCTCTCCCCGGCCGAGCAGGCCGAGGTCCTCGATCTCGCTCTGCGCCTGAAGGCCGACCCGTATGCCGAGCGCCCGCTCGAGGGTCCGCAGACCGTCGCCGTGTTCTTCGACAAGACCTCCACGCGCACGCGCGTGTCCTTCTCGGTCGGCATCGCCGACCTCGGGGGAGTGCCGCTCGTGGTCGCGAGCGGCGACAGCCAGCTCGGCGGCAAGGAGTCGGTCGCCGACACCGCGCGCGTGCTCGAGCGCATGGTCGCGGCCATCGTGTGGCGGACGTTCGCGCAGTCCGGGCTCGAGGAGATGGCGGCCGACACCACGGTCCCTGTGGTGAACGCCCTGTCCGACGATTTCCACCCGTGCCAGCTGCTCGCCGATCTCCTCACCGTCCGTGAGCGGTTCGGCAGCCTCGCCGGCCGCGCCCTCGCCTACGTCGGCGACGGCGCGAACAACATGGCGCACTCGTACCTCCTCGCCGGCGCGACGGCCGGCATGCATGTCCGCATCGGCGCGCCCGCGGGCTACGCCCCCCGCGCCGACATCGTCGAGGACGCGCGGCGCATCGCCGCGGCGACCGGCGGCTCGGTGCTCGTCACGACGGACCCGCGCGAGGCCGCACGCGGCGCCGACGTCGTCGCCACCGACACGTGGGTCTCGATGGGCCAGGAGGACGAGAAGGCCGAGCGCGTCGCCGTCTTCGGCGACTACCGCGTCGACGACGCGCTCATGGCCGAGGCATCCCACGACGCGATCTTCCTGCACTGCCTGCCCGCCTACCGTGGGTACGAGGTGGAGGCGTCCGTCATCGACGGCCCGGCCTCGGTGGTGTGGGACGAGGCGGAGAACCGGCTGCACGCGCAGAAGGCGCTGCTCGCCTGGCTGCTCACGAGGAAGGACGGCTGATGGCCGACGAACACGGCACCAACGAGGGCGCGCTCTGGGGCGCCCGCTTCGCGAGCGGTCCGTCGCCCGAGCTCGCGCGGCTGTCGAAGTCGACGCATTTCGACTGGCAGCTCGCCCCGTACGACCTCGCGGGTTCGCGGGCGCACGCCCGGGCGCTCGCGACGGCCGGGTACCTCACCACGGACGAGCTCGACCGCATGATCGCCGGACTCGACGCACTGCAGGCGCAGTTCGTGGCGGGCGAGCTCGTGGCCGCCGACACCGACGAGGACGTCCACGGCGCCCTCGAGTCGGCCCTCATCGCCGAGGTCGGCGCAGAGCTCGGCGGCAAGCTCCGCGCGGGCCGCAGCCGGAACGACCAGATCGCCACGCTCGTCCGCCTCTACCTGAAGGACCACGCGGCCGTCATCGGTCGCGACCTGGTCCACCTCATCGACGCGCTCGCGGCGCAGGCCGACGCCCACCGCGCCGCCGTCATGCCGGGCCGCACACACCTGCAGCACGCCCAGCCCGTGCTGCTCGCACACCACCTGCTCGCGTACGGGTGGGCCCTGTCGCGCGACCTCGAGCGCCTCGTCGACTGGCTGAAGCGGGCGGATGCCTCGCCGTACGGCGGCGGCGCGCTCGCGGGATCGACGCTCGGGCTCGATGTCGCGGCCGTGGCGGCCGATCTCGGGCTCGCGGCACCCGCCGAGAACTCCCTCGACGGCACCGCCAGTCGCGACGTCGTCGCGGAGTTCGCGTTCGTGGCGTCCATGATCGGCATCGACGTGTCGCGGCTCGCCGAGGACGTCATCCTCTGGAACACCCGCGAGTTCGGCTTCGTCACGCTCGACGACGGCTACTCCACGGGGTCCTCGATCATGCCGCAGAAGAAGAACCCCGACATCGCCGAGCTCGCTCGCGGCAAATCGGGCCGGCTCATCGGCAACCTCACCGGCCTCCTCGCGACGCTGAAGGCTCTGCCGCTCGCCTACAACCGCGACCTGCAGGAGGACAAGGAGCCGGTGTTCGACTCGGTCGAGACGCTCGAGGTCCTGCTGCCGGCGTTCACCGGCATGATCGCCACGCTGACCTTCCACACCGACCGGATGGCGGAGCTCGCGCCCGCCGGGTACTCGCTCGCGACCGACGTCGCCGATTGGCTCGTGAAGCGCCACGTGCCCTTCCGCGACGCGCACGAGATCACCGGCTCGCTCGTCCGCTACGCCGAGACGCGCGGCCTCGACCTGCACGAGGTCGACGACGCGGCGCTCGCGGAGATCTCCCCGCTGCTCACGCCCGACGTCCGAGCGGTGCTCTCGGTGGAGGGATCGATCGCGAGCCGCACCGGGCACGGCGGCACCGCACCCGAGCGGGTGGACGAACAGTTCTCCCGCCTCGCCGACCGCGTGCGGCACCTGGTCGCCGGGCTCCCGGAGGCCCGCTGATCGACCGGATGCCTCCCGCCGACGCCGTCCCCGACGCGCGACCCGCGCTCGTGCCCGCCACACGCGCGGCCCTCGCGCTCGACGCGGTCGAGCTCGCGCCCCGGCTGCTCGGCGCCGTCCTCGCGCACGACACCGACGACGGTCGGGTCGCCGTCCGGCTGAGCGAGGTCGAGGCCTATCTCGGCGTCGGGGAGGATCCCGGGTCGCACGCGTTCCGGGGCATGACGCCGCGCAACGCGGTGATGTTCGGCGAAGCGGGCCACCTCTACGCGTACTTCAGCTACGGCATGCACGTGTGCCTGAACATCGTGTCGGGGCATCCCGGCACGTCCTCAGCGGTCCTCCTCCGCGGCGCCACCGTCGTCGAGGGCATCGAGCTCGCGCGTGCTCGGCGGCCGGGCGCGGCCGATCGCGATCTCGCGCGGGGTCCGGCCCGGCTCAGCCTCGCCCTCGGCGTCCCGCTGTCGGCGACGGGTGACGATCTGCTGGCACCGCCGTACGAACTGCTGCTTTCGACCGACCCGCCGAAGTCGGCGTCGGGCCCGCGGACCGGGGTGAGCGGCGCGGGCGGGGGAGCGGCCTTCCCGTGGCGGTTCTGGATCCCCGGCGATCCCGGCGTGTCGCCGTATCGACGGCATGCGCGCGCGACGGAGTGAGCGCCGGCCCGCTTCGCGGCGGCACCCGGGTCAGTGCACGGCGAGCTGAACGGCGAGGCCCGCGGCGCAGGCCCAGATGAGGCTCGCGAGAGAGCCGATGATGAACCGTTCGCGGGCTTCGGGTGCCTCGAGCTCGGTGAACCGGCCGACGCCCTTCACAGCGACGACGATGGCGAGTCCCTCGGGGAACCCGGCGATGATGGTGCCGGCGGCGGCGAGGCGCTCGAGCACGCCGATCGTGAGACCGCCGCGGAGGACTTCCCGCTTCGCGGGGGCGAGGCCCGGCTGCGACTGCGCGGCCGGGTCGGGCACGAGGATGCCGCCGTGCAGCCCGGGGACGGCGCTGCCGCCCATGGCGAGTCGCAGTGCGGTCGTGGCCGCAGGTCCGCCGCCGAACACGGCGGTGGTGAGGCCGAGGATCGCGATGACGGCGGAGGTGGAGGCCGGTGCCGCCTCGGCCGGACCGGCGGCGGCCGCGACCGCGAGCGCCAGCGCGGCGGTCGCGAACCAGAAGAGGAGCGGCCGAGGCGCCACGGCGGCGAGCACCGACAGCAGGGTGGCGGCGACGAGGGCCAGGCCGAACACGCTCCAGGTGAAGGCCGACGCGATGAGGTCCACGATGCTCCCTTCGCCGGCGGTCGCCGGGCTGTGACGAGCCTAGCGAGCGCGGCCGACGTGCGGAGACGACGCCACGGATCAGCGGCGGTCGGGGTCGAGCTCGGCGAGCAGCCGCACGAGGGCCGGGCGTGCCGACTCGTCGATGCTCCACATGGCGGTCTTCAGCCGCTGGCTGACGGCGGCGTCGGAGATGCCGAGGGTGGCGGCCGCCTGCTTCTGGGTCCGCCCGTTCGCGACGAGGTCGGCGACCTCCCAGCCGGGGTCGGACCGGCGCGCGCGCAGCACGAGCAGCAGCCGGATGAGCGCCTCCACGTCGGCGGGCGGGCGCGTGCCCGCCGGCGGCTCGGCCGCTCGCAGAGCGAACCGGCCGTCGGAGCGTTTGGCGGTGTCGACGGCCTCGCGAGCCGCGATGAAGGCCGGGCCGGCGGCCTTGCGGACCGCATCGGGCAGCGGGGTGCGGATGCCTCCGACCCCGAGGCCGATGCTCCAGTGACCGTCGCGCGCGAGGTGCAGCACGAGGGAGAGCGCGGTGTCCGGGTCCTCGGTGAGCGCCTGCACCTCGTCGCCGGCCGTCTGGTCGACGGGCAGGAGCAGCCGGTCGCCGAACGCCCCCTGGAGCTCGGCCTGCATCGCGGCCGATCGGTCGATGTCCACCCTGCTGCCGACCTGGTCGGCGGTCACCACGTACATCACGTCCCCTTTCAGGCTCGAAGCTTGAACCCGATGAATTAAGTGTAAAACCTTCATCACGCGGCGTCCAGTCTGCGGCCTTCACCGCCGCCGCCGCTGTTACGCTTGCTGGCGTGTCAGACCCCGAGATCCTCGCAACCCAGCAGAACGACGCCTCCTTCGAGGACGTCTGGGAGGAGCTCAACTGGCGCGGCCTCGTGCACGTGTCGACCGACCGGGCCGCGCTGAAAGAGCTCCTCGCGGGCGAGCCGATCACGTATTACTGCGGGTTCGACCCGACCGCGCCGAGCCTGCACCTCGGCAATCTCGTGCAGCTGCTGACCATGCGCCGGCTCCAGCTCGCCGGGCACCGGCCGCTCGGCCTCGTCGGCGGATCGACGGGGCTCATCGGCGACCCTCGGCCCACGGCCGAGCGCACCCTCAACACGAAGGAGACGGTGGCCGAGTGGGTCGGACGGCTCCAGGGCCAGGTGTCCCGGTTCCTCTCGGGCGAGGGCGAGAACGCCGTGCGTCTCGTGAACAACCTCGACTGGACCGCGGGGCTGTCGGCGATCGACTTCCTGCGCGACGTGGGCAAGCACTACCGCGTCGGCACGATGCTGAAGAAGGACGCGGTCGCGTCGCGACTGAACTCGGACGCGGGCATCAGCTACACCGAGTTCAGCTACCAGATCCTGCAGGGCTTCGACTACCTCGAGCTCTACCGGCAGTACGGCTGCGTGCTGCAGACCGGCGGCAGCGACCAGTGGGGCAACCTCACGAGCGGCACCGATCTCATCCACCGCGTCGAGGGAGCCTCGGTGCACGCCATCGGCACACCGCTGATCACCAACAGCGACGGCACGAAGTTCGGCAAGAGCGAGGGCAACGCGATCTGGCTGGATGCCTCGATGTGCAGCCCGTACCGCTTCTACCAGTTCTGGCTCAACACCGATGACGCCGACGTCGTGCAGCGGTTGAAGGTGTTCACGTTCCTCAGTCGCGAGCGGATCGACGAGCTCGCCGAGTCGGTCGAGCGCGAGCCGTTCCGCCGTGCGGCGCAGCGAGAGCTCGCCGAGCAGGTGACCACGCTCGTCCACGGCGCCGAGGCGACGGCCGCGGTGATCGCGGCCTCCCAGGCGCTGTTCGGACAGGGCGATCTCGAGGGGCTCGATCGCGCGACGCTCGCGTCGGCGCTCGAGGAGCTGCCGAACACGCGGGCCTCGGTCGACGCGCCGATCGTGCAGTTGCTCGTCGACACGGGTCTGGTGAAGAGCCAGAGCGAGGGTCGCCGGGCGATCCAGCAGGGCGGGGTGTCGCTCGACAACCGTCGCATCGACGACGAATCGCAGACGCTCGCCGGGCTCGTCGAACCCGGAGCCCTCGCGGTGCTCCGGCGCGGGAAGAAGACGCTCGCGGGCGTCTTCGTCGAGTAGCTCGGGCCGATCGCATGCCAGGGCAGTCGGCGATGCGGCTGCTCCGGCGCGTCTGGCGCGACCTCGGACGCGACGACGTCGAGCTCGAGCGGCTCGCGGACGGTCTGCCCGCGGTGCCGCTGCCGGCCCGGCTCGACGTGTCGGGGCTCGCCGCCGGATCCGTGGCCGCGGTGTCGGTCGCGGCGGCGGTCGCGTCCGGCGTGCCGGGGCCCGTGCGCCTCGACGCCGATCGTATCGCCACCGCGTTCACCAGTGAACGGTGGTTCCGCATCGGCGGGGTGAAACCCGACGCCTGGGCGCCGCTCTCCGGATTCCGTCGGGCGGCGGACGGCTGGGTGCGGACGCACGCGAACTACCCGCATCACGAGCGAGCCCTCCGGCGCGGCCTGGGCGTGGGCGCCGATGCGCCGATCGAGGCCGTCGAGCGGGCGATCGCCACGAGGACCGCGGCCGAGCTCGAGGCATCCATCGTC
Organism: Agromyces sp. G08B096; assembly: GCF_040267705.1. Classification (NCBI taxonomy): domain Bacteria; kingdom Bacillati; phylum Actinomycetota; class Actinomycetes; order Micrococcales; family Microbacteriaceae; genus Agromyces; species Agromyces sp. G08B096. The sequence goes on along the minus strand of NZ_CP158374.1, from coordinate 2,042,711 downwards.
GCTGCCGGCGGGCTCTGCGTGGCCGTCGCCCTGGAGGATCCCGCTGCGGATGCCGCGCTCCGCGATGATGCGCTCATCGGGCTCGACGGAGCGGGCGGAGGACCGCGGCTCGATGCGCGGGACCCGGCGCGTCCGCTCGCGGGCATCCGAGTGCTCGATCTCACCCGCGTGATCGCCGGGCCGATCGCGACGCGGACGCTCGCGTACCTTGGCGCGGACGTCCTTCGGATCGACCCGCTGCGACGGCCCGAGATCGGGTGGCAGCACCTCGACACGGGCGCGGGCAAACGCACCGCGCTCCTGGACCTGGACTCCCCGCGCGACCGCGCCCGTTTCGACGAGCTGCTCGCCGGCCGCCGACGTCCTCGTGCTCGGATACCGGCCGACGGGACTGCGCTCGCGGGGCCTCGACCCCGACGGCCTCGTGGAGCGCCATCGGCGCCTCGTCGTGGGGTCGCTGTCGGCCTGGGGCGAGACCGGACCGGAGGGGGAGCGGCGCGGATTCGACAGCCTGGTGCAGGCCGCGAGCGGCATCGCCTCGATCGAGGGCGGTCCGGATGCCCCCGGCGCCCTGCCGGCGCAGGCGCTCGATCACGCGACGGGGTACCTGCTCGCGACGGCCGTGATCTCCATGCTCGACGGCCACGCCTCCGGCCGACGGATCACGCGACTCTCGCTCAGACGGACGGCCGCCGAACTGCTCGGGATGCCCCGCACCTCCGAGCCGGCACCTCGCGAGGGCATCGATCAGCCGCGAGCCGACCCTCATCTGGTGGACCTCGCCGTCGGTGCCGCCTCGGTCCGGCTGACCGCACCGGCGCCAGCCGTCCCAGGCGTGCCGGCAGCCTGGCCGGAGGCCCCGCACGAGTGGGGCTCGGATGCGCCCAGTTGGGCGGAATGACGCGCGACACGCCCGGGATGCAGGCCCGAGTTGCGGGGTAGCCCCCGGATACGTAAAGTATTCATTCGTTGCCCCAAAGGAGCGGGGGAGCGAGAGAGCCGGACAGGCTCCGCTCACCGCCCTCAAGTGGAAACGATCCCGAACCAAGGAAGAGATTCTCTTCCGGTGTTCGAAGCATCCGGAACCGTCCCTCATGGGATGCCCGGGATGGAAACGTCAGCCTCGAGTGAGATGCCAACGGTATCGAAGCGAGAGCGTCCGTTTCTTGAGAACTCAACAGCGTGCACTATGTTCAATGCCAATTTTTTGAACCCTGTCCTGCTCTTCGGGGTGGGTGGGATTCCTTTGATTGATGGACAATTTGATTTTTTGAGTCAGTTGTTTCTCTGTCAGTGATTTGAACTCCCTGGCCGCCTTCGGGTTGGTTGGGAACCATTTTTTTTTGGAGAGTTTGATCCTGGCTCAGGACGAACGCTGGCGGCGTGCTTAACACATGCAAGTCGAACGATGAACTTCCAGCTTGCTGGGGGGGATTAGTGGCGAACGGGTGAGTAACACGTGAGTAACCTGCCCTGGACTCTGGGATAACCCCGAGAAATCGGAGCTAATACCGGATAGGACCCTGTACCGCATGGTGTGGGGTGGAAAGTTTTTCGGTCTGGGATGGACTCGCGGCCTATCAGCTTGTTGGTGAGGTAATGGCTCACCAAGGCGTCGACGGGTAGCCGGCCTGAGAGGGTGACCGGCCACACTGGGACTGAGACACGGCCCAGACTCCTACGGGAGGCAGCAGTGGGGAATATTGCACAATGGGCGCAAGCCTGATGCAGCAACGCCGCGTGCGGGATGACGGCCTTCGGGTTGTAAACCGCTTTTAGTAAGGAAGAAGCCGCAAGGTGACGGTACTTGCAGAAAAAGGACCGGCTAACTACGTGCCAGCAGCCGCGGTAATACGTAGGGTCCGAGCGTTGTCCGGAATTATTGGGCGTAAAGAGCTCGTAGGCGGTTTGTCGCGTCTGCTGTGAAAACTAGAGGCTCAACCTCTAGCCTGCAGTGGGTACGGGCAGACTTGAGTGCGGTAGGGGAGACTGGAATTCCTGGTGTAGCGGTGGAATGCGCAGATATCAGGAGGAACACCGATGGCGAAGGCAGGTCTCTGGGCCGTAACTGACGCTGAGGAGCGAAAGCGTGGGGAGCGAACAGGATTAGATACCCTGGTAGTCCACGCCGTAAACGTTGGGCGCTAGATGTGGGGACCTTTCCACGGTTTCCGTGTCGTAGCTAACGCATTAAGCGCCCCGCCTGGGGAGTACGGCCGCAAGGCTAAAACTCAAAGGAATTGACGGGGGCCCGCACAAGCGGCGGAGCATGCGGATTAATTCGATGCAACGCGAAGAACCTTACCAAGGCTTGACATAACCGAGAACGCCCTAGAAATAGGGAACTCTTTGGACACTCGGTTACAGGTGGTGCATGGTTGTCGTCAGCTCGTGTCGTGAGATGTTGGGTTAAGTCCCGCAACGAGCGCAACCCTCGTCGCATGTTGCCAGCACGTAATGGTGGGGACTCATGTGAGACTGCCGGGGTCAACTCGGAGGAAGGTGGGGATGACGTCAAATCATCATGCCCCTTATGTCTTGGGCTTCACGCATGCTACAATGGCCGGTACAAAGGGCTGCGATGTCGTAAGGCGGAGCGAATCCCAAAAAGCCGGTCTCAGTTCGGATTGAGGTCTGCAACTCGACCTCATGAAGTCGGAGTCGCTAGTAATCGCAGATCAGCAACGCTGCGGTGAATACGTTCCCGGGCCTTGTACACACCGCCCGTCAAGTCATGAAAGTCGGTAACACCCGAAGCCGGTGGCCTAACCCTTGTGGAGGGAGCCGTCGAAGGTGGGATCGGTGATTAGGACTAAGTCGTAACAAGGTAGCCGTACCGGAAGGTGCGGCTGGATCACCTCCTTTCTAAGGAGCATCTGGAGATCTTCGGGTCTTCCAGGCATGCCGGTTCTGAGCGAACGTCTCAGCCGGCTGCTCATGGGTGGAACATTGACATAGGCATCCAGTTCAAGGGTTCTGGTTCAGTACGCCGTTTTCGGATGGTTGGAACGATCGGGTCCGGCGGGTTGGGTGCGTGCACGCTGTTGGGTCCTGAGGGACCGGGCGCGGTCCTCGCTTTTCGGGCGGGGGCTGGTTTGGACTCTTCAGGCCTTCATTCATGCCGGCGGGTGCTGGTGGTGGTGGGGGTTCTGGCCGTCTGTTGAGAACTACATAGTGGACGCGAGCATCTTAGATCAACCCTTTCGGGGGTTGGTCACATAGGTGAGTCGCCAGGATCGGGTGCCTTCGGGTGCTTGATGTTTGGCGTATTCACTGGTCAATTTCGAACGCATCCTTCGGGGTGTGTCCGATTCGATCGAACTCATGTGATTTCAAGTTTCTAAGAGCAAACGGTGGATGCCTTGGCATCTGGAGCCGAAGAAGGACGTCGTAATCTGCGATAAGCCTCGGGGAGTTGATAAACGAGCTGTGATCCGAGGATTTCCGAATGGGGAAACCCCGCCAGGCCCTTTGGGTGACCTGGTGACTCCCGCCTGAATATATAGGGCGGGTAGAGGGAACGTGGGGAAGTGAAACATCTCAGTACCCACAGGAAGAGAAAACAACCGTGATTCCGTAAGTAGTGGCGAGCGAACGCGGAACAGGCCAAACCGGTCATGTGTGATACCCGGCAGGGGTTGCATGGTCGGGGTTGTGGGACCTTTCGGGTCGATCTGCCGGTCGACCACGGTGACGTGCATGGTATAGGCGAACCGGATTGAAAGCCGGACCGGAGTGGGTGTGAGTCCCGTAGCCGAAATGCTGTGCAGCCCGGAGAGGTATCCCAAGTAGCACGGGGCCCGAGAAATCCCGTGTGAATCTGCCAGGACCACCTGGTAAGCCTAAATACTCCCAGATGACCGATAGCGGACAAGTACCGTGAGGGAAAGGTGAAAAGTACCCCGGGAGGGGAGTGAAATAGTACCTGAAACCGTTTGCTTACAAACCGTTGGAGCCTCCTTGTAGGGGTGACAGCGTGCCTTTTGAAGAATGAGCCTGCGAGTTAGCGATCTGTGGCGAGGTTAACCCGTGTGGGGTAGCCGTAGCGAAAGCGAGTCTGAATAGGGCGATTCAGTCGCAGGTCCTAGACCCGAAGCGAAGTGATCTATCCATGGCCAGGTTGAAGCGACGGTAAGACGTCGTGGAGGACCGAACCCACTTCAGTTGAAAATGGAGGGGATGAGCTGTGGATAGGGGTGAAAGGCCAATCAAACTTCGTGATAGCTGGTTCTCTCCGAAATGCATTTAGGTGCAGCGTTGCGTGTTTCTTGCCGGAGGTAGAGCTACTGGATGGCCGATGGGCCCCAACAGGTTACTGACGTCAGCCAAACTCCGAATGCCGGTAAGTGAGAGCGCAGCAGTGAGACGGTGGGGGATAAGCTTCATCGTCGAGAGGGAAACAACCCAGACCACCGACTAAGGTCCCTAAGCGCGTGCTAAGTGGGAAAGGATGTGGAGTTGCACAGACAACCAGGAGGTTGGCTTAGAAGCAGCCACCCTTGAAAGAGTGCGTAATAGCTCACTGGTCAAGTGATTCCGCGCCGACAATGTAACGGGGCTCAAGCACGCCACCGAAGTCGTGGCATTCGCACAAATCGATAGGCCTTCGTGGTCCAGTCGTGTGGATGGGTAGGAGAGCGTCGTGTGCTGGGTGAAGCGGCGGAGTGATCCAGCCGTGGACGGCACACGAGTGAGAATGCAGGCATGAGTAGCGAAAGACGGGTGAGAAACCCGTCCTCCGGAAGACCAAGGGTTCCAGGGTCAAGCTAATCTGCCCTGGGTAAGTCGGGACCTAAGGCGAGGCCGACAGGCGTAGTCGATGGACAACGGGTTGATATTCCCGTACCGGCGAAGAACCGCCCACATGAAATCAGGAGTGCTAAGCATCCCAAGCCGCGCGGATCCCTTCGGGGTGATGCGCGGGGCGGCATGCGACCCCATCTGGTGGAGTGAGCGTATTAACAGGTGTGACGCAGGAAGGTAGCCCAGCCCGGGCGATGGTTGACCCGGGGCAAGCGTGTAGGCCGAGCGATAGGCAAATCCGTCGCTCACACAGGCTGAGACGCGATGCGGATGAAAAGTGGGTGATCCTATGCTGCCGAGAAAAGCATCGACGCGAGGTTCTAGCCGCCCGTACCCCAAACCGACTCAGGTGGTCAGGTAGAGAATACCGAGGAGATCGAGAGAATCGTGGTTAAGGAACTCGGCAAAATGCCCCCGTAACTTCGGGAGAAGGGGGCCTGAAGCGTGAACCCACTTGCTGGGGGAAGCGTGGATGGCCGCAGAGACCAGTGGGAAGCGACTGTTTACTAAAAACACAGGTCCGTGCCAAGTCGCAAGACGATGTATACGGACTGACGCCTGCCCGGTGCTGGAAGGTTAAGCGGAACGGTTAGCTCTTCGGAGCGAAGCTGAGAAGTTAAGCCCCAGTAAACGGCGGTGGTAACTATAACCATCCTAAGGTAGCGAAATTCCTTGTCGGGTAAGTTCCGACCTGCACGAATGGCGTAACGACTTCCCAGCTGTCTCAACCGCGAACTCGGCGAAATTGCATTACGAGTAAAGATGCTCGTTACGCGCAGCAGGACGGAAAGACCCCGTGACCTTTACTACAGCTTGGTATTGGTGTTCGGTGTGGCTTGTGTAGGATAGGTGGGAGACTTTGAAGCGGGCACGCTAGTGTTCGTGGAGTCGTTGTTGAAATACCACTCTGGTCACTCTGGATGTCTAACTTCGAACCGTGATCCGGTTCAGGGACAGTGCCTGGTGGGTAGTTTAACTGGGGCGGTTGCCTCCCAAAGAGTAACGGAGGCGCCCAAAGGTTCCCTCAACCTGGTTGGCAATCAGGTGGCGAGTGTAAGTGCACAAGGGAGCTTGACTGTGAGACTGACAGGTCGAGCAGGGACGAAAGTCGGGACTAGTGATCCGGCAGTGGCTTGTGGAAGCGCTGTCGCTCAACGGATAAAAGGTACCTCGGGGATAACAGGCTGATCTTGCCCAAGAGTCCATATCGACGGCATGGTTTGGCACCTCGATGTCGGCTCGTCGCATCCTGGGGCTGGAGTAGGTCCCAAGGGTTGGGCTGTTCGCCCATTAAAGCGGTACGCGAGCTGGGTTTAGAACGTCGTGAGACAGTTCGGTCCCTATCCGCTGCGCGCGTAGGAAATTTGAGAGGATCTGACCCTAGTACGAGAGGACCGGGTTGGACGAACCTCTGGTGTGCCAGTTGTTCCGCCAGGAGCACCGCTGGTTAGCTACGTTCGGAATGGATAACCGCTGAAAGCATCTAAGCGGGAAGCCGGCCTCGAGATGAGATTTCCATCCCTTCGGGGGAGAGGCTCCCAGTAGACGACTGGGTTGATAGGCCGGATGTGGAAGCAAGGACGAAAGACTTGTGCAGCTGACCGGTACTAATAAGCCGATAACTTGACAATCACTACACCCACACGAGTTTGAACTCATTCAAGCAAAGGCCGTGTGCGGTGGCCTACGGATTGCTCGCGTCCACTCTGTGGTTCCCAACAGACGGAACCCAACAAACTCAACACAGACACACCCCCACCCCACACACACACACGTGTGACCAGGGTCGGGGCACCGAGACCACCAACCACCCCCAGGGGTGTGCTTGGTACTAGAGTTTCGGCGGCCATAGCGCGAGGGAAACGCCCGGACACATTCCGAACCCGGAAGCTAAGACTCGCAGCGCCGATGGTACTGCAGGGGCGACCCTGTGGGAGAGTAGGACACCGCCGGACATCCATTCAGGAATGGCCACCCACGACGTTCAATTGGGAGCGTCGCTGGGTGGCCATTTCGCGTTAACGGGCTCCTCCGATACAGCCCGCAGTACCGTTGAGTCGACAGACTCCATCATCGACAGGACGATCACGTGACCGACTCCAGCCAGGGCCCGAGCGACGAGGACCGCGCGAAGCGCACCGACCGTCAACGAGGAGCAGGCGGGCAACGCGGATCTGGACCTGCTCGTGGTGCCCGCGATGGTGCAGCGCGCCCGCGATCCGACCGCGATCAGCGAGCCTCGCGCGACGGCGCTCCGCGTCGTGATGGTGGGAAGCCGTGGGAGAAGCGCGATGGCGCTCCGCGTCGTGATGGTACGAAGCCGTGGGAGAAGCGTGATGGCGGTCCCCGTGGTGATGGTCCCCGTCGTGAGGGCGGCAAGCCGTGGGAGAAGCGCGATGGCGGTCCCCGTGGTGATGGCCCGCGTCGTGAGGGCCAACGCCCATGGCAGAGCGGGGAGCGCTCGTCGCGTCCCGCCGGCCAGGGCGGCGCGCCCCGTCGTGAGGGCGGCAAGCCGTGGGAGAAGCGCGACGGCGCTCGAACCGGCGGCCCTCGGCGCGACGACGCGCGGCGTGATGGCGCCCGGCGGGACTCGTACGACCGGCGGGGCGACCGTCCCGGGGCATCCCGACCGCCGAGGACGCACGTCGGCTCGGTGGCAGGCACGGACCGCCCTCGTCACGACGACCCGTTCGTGCCCGACGAGATCACCCCGCGCGACCTCGACCGCGGCGCCCGAGCCGAGCTGAAGACGCTGAGCAAGGAGAACGCCGACTGGGTCGCGCGGCACCTGGCCGCGGCATCCCGATACCTGGACGAGGACCCTGAGCTCGCGCACCGGCACGCGCTCGCAGCCTCGCGGCGTGCGGGCCGTGTCGCGGTGGTGCGCGAGACGCTCGCGATCACGGCCTACGAGACCGGTGACTTCGCTCTCGCGCTTCGCGAGCTGCGCACGTACCGGCGCATCTCGGGCAGCAACGATCAGCTGCCCCTCATGGTCGACAGCGAGCGCGGCGTCGGGCGTCCCGACCGGGCGCTCGAACTCGGCCGATCGGTCGACCGGAGCACGCTCCCGGCAGCCGTGCAGGCGGCGCTCGCGATCGCGATGTCCGGCGCCCGGCTCGACCTGGGTCAGCCCGACCTCGCGCTCGCGGAGCTCGAAGTGCCGCAGCTCGACCCGGACCGCGCGTTCAGCTACAGCCCGGCACTTTTCTCGGCTTACGCCGAGGTGCTCGCCGAGCTCGGACGGGGCGCCGAAGCCGACGAGTGGCGTGCCCGCGCCATGCGCGCCGATGAGGCGCTGAACGGGCCGTCGGACGACGAGGTGTTCGAGGTGTTCGAGCTCGAGGAGGATCTGTCCGGGGCAGACGTCGACGCCGACGAGATCGCCGGGCCGCTCGACCCGACCGACCAGGACGCTGCGGCCGCCGCCGGAGACGTGGCCGACGAGGGCGACCCCGCCGATGCCATCGAACCCGAAGTCGCCGCGCTGCTCGCGGAGACCGACCCCGACGCGATCACGACCACCGAAGACGGCGATGAGCCTGTTCAGACCGAGGAGTGACGCCCGGGCGCCGCTCGACGGCGTCGATGCGGTCCTCGCGGACCTGGACGGCGTCGTCTATCGAGGCGCCGACGCGATCCCGTTCGCGGTGGAGAGTCTGAACCTCGCCAAGCGCGAGCGGGCCGTCGGGTACATCACGAACAACGCCTCGCGGAGCGATGCATCCGTCGCCCGTCACCTCGCCGAGCTCGGCCTCGACGTCGTCGCCGACGACGTCGTGACGTCCCCGCAGGCCGCGATGCACCTGCTCGCCGAGCGCGTGCCCGCTGGGGCACTCGTGCTGGTCGTCGGCGGCGAGGGCATCGTCACCGAGCTCGAGCGCCGCGGCTACCGGGTGACGCGGTCCGCCGACGACGCGCCGGCCGCGGTCGTGCAGGGCTTCGCTCCCGACGTCGGGTGGACCCAGCTCGCCGAAGCCGCGTTCGCGTTGAACGCCGGCGGATTCGCGGACGAGCACGGCATCCCGTGGATCGCCACGAACATGGACTGGACGATCCCGGTCGCCCGAGGAATCGCGCCGGGCAACGGGACGCTCGTCTCCGCGGTGCACACCGCGGTCGGCCGGTTCCCGGTCGTGGCCGGCAAGCCCGAGACGCCGATCTTCGACGAGGCCCGTCGGCGGTTCGCCGCCGACCGTCCGCTCGTGGTCGGCGACCGGCTCGACACCGACATCCTCGGCGCGAACCGGGCCGGCATGGCGTCCGCCGTCGTGCTCACCGGCATCGACCGTGCGAAGCAGCTGCTCGCCGCGAAGGCCGCCGAACGGCCCGACTTCATCCTGGGCGACCTCAGGGGCCTCCACGATCCGTACCCGGTGGTCGAGCGTTCGAGGGACGCCGTTCGCGTCGGGCGTGCCAAGGTGCGGCTCGACGGCGACGCGGTCGTCGTCGTGTCGGACGGCGCCGACGAGCTCGACCTGCTCCGTGCCGCCTGCGCGGTGATCTGGGACTCCGGGCATCCGATCCACGCGCTCCGCGTTCCCGAGCGCCTGTACTCCTGATGAGCGCGGACGGTCGTGGTCGCCGCGTGGGCGGCAGCGGGTAGCGTGGAGCGCATGGACGAGGCATCCGAGGCGATCGGCGAGACGGACGGCGCTGCGGGCGCCCCGGCGGACGCTGCGCTGGACGACGCCCGCGAGGCGGCCGAGATCGAACGGATGCCGCTCGCCGAGCGGGCACCCCGCTATCAGGCCGTGGCGGAACGGCTGCGCGAGGAGCTCGAGCACTCCGATCCGTCGCGCGGCGACGCCTGAGATGGGCGGTCGTCGCCTGGATGCGGCCGTAGCGGAGCTCGGGCTCGCCCGGTCGCGGACGCACGCCGCCGCGCTGATCGCGGCAGGAGCCGTGACCGTCGACGGCCAGCCCGTGGTGAAGGCGTCGCAGCGCGTGGCCGATGACGCGGTCATCGTGGTCGCCCAGGCCGACCACTACGTCAGCCGCGCCGCGCACAAGCTGCTCGCTGCGCTCGATGGATTCGCGGTGGATCCGCGCGATCGTGTGGTACTCGACGCCGGCGCGTCGACGGGCGGGTTCAGTCAGGTGCTGCTCGAGCGAGGCGCCCGGACCGTCCTCGCGGTCGACGTCGGACACGACCAGCTCGCGCCATCGCTGCGAGACGCTCCGGGGCTCGTCGTCGTCGAGGGATGCAACGTGCGCCACTTGGACGCGGGCGAGCTCGCCCGGCTGACCGGCGTGGACGAGCGCCCGAGCCTCGTGACGGCCGACCTGTCGTTCATCTCGCTGACCACGGTGCTGCCGGCGCTCGTCGCCACAGCCGCCGAGGGCGCCGACTTCGTGCTGCTCGTGAAGCCGCAGTTCGAGGTCGGCCGGAGCGGCGTGCGCGAGGGCGTCGTGCGCGACCCCGCGCTGCGCGACGACGCAGTGATGGACGTGCTGTGGGCGGCTTTCGACCTCGGTCTCGGGGTGGCGGGCGTGCTGTCCTCCCCAATCGCCGGCGGACACGGCAATCACGAGTACCTCGTGCACCTCAGCGCCTCCGCGGGCGGCAATCCGTCAGAATGGTCAGGTCGAGTCGAGCAACTGACGAGAGGCGGGCACGGATGACCGAAGCGCGGCACTTCCTCGTCGTCGCCCACACCGGTCGGCGCACGGCGCTCGAGGCGACCGGCGAGGTCTGCGCCCAATTGCTCGAAGCCGGGGCAGTGCCCGTGATCGCGACCGAGCACTGGGACGACGTGCACGAGTTCGTGCCCTCGCTGAACGGGCGGGTGAAGCGATTCGAGTCGATCGATCCGGCCACCATCGAGCTCGTGATCGTGCTCGGCGGCGACGGCACCATTCTGCGGGCGGCCGAGCTCATGCGCGAGTACACCGCGCCGCTGCTCGGCGTGAACCTCGGCCATGTCGGGTTCCTCGCCGAGAGCGAACGCGACGACCTCGGCTACACCATCACCAGGGCCCTCGCGCGCGAGTACACGGTCGAGGAGCGCATGACGCTCTCGGTGCGCGTCAAGTCGGGCGCCGACGTGGTGTACGAGAGCTGGGCGCTGAACGAGGCGACCGTCGAGAAGGCCGAGCGCGAGCGCATGCTCGAGGTCGTCATCGAGGTCGACCGCCGGCCGCTGTCGTCGTTCGGCTGCGACGGCGTCGTCATGTCCACGCCGACGGGCTCGACGGCCTACTCCTTCTCCGCGGGCGGACCAGTGGTATGGCCGAGCCTCGAGGCGCTGCTCCTCGTGCCGCTGAGCGCGCACGCGCTCTTCGCCCGCCCGCTCGTGGTCGGTCCCGACTCGTCGCTCGCCGTCGAGGTGCTCCACCGCACCGAAGCGGCGGCCGTCCTCTGGTGCGACGGGCGGCGGATGTTCGACCTCCCGAGCGGCGCGCGCGTGATCGTGCGCAAGTCTCCCGTCCCCGTGCGACTCGCGCGCATCCACGAGGCGCCGTTCACCGACCGGCTCGTCAACAAGTTCGACCTGCCGGTCACGGGGTGGCGCGGCCCGGTCGGCAGGGATGAGGCGAACGATGATTGAGGAACTCGGCATCCGCGACCTCGGCGTGATCGGGGAGGCGACGCTTCCACTCGGTCCGGGGTTCACCGCCGTGACCGGTGAGACCGGCGCCGGCAAGACCATGGTCGTCACCGCGCTCGGCCTGCTGCTCGGCGCCCGGGCGGACGCCGGCGCGGTCCGGTCCGGCGCCAAGCAGGCCTGGGTCGAGGGTCGATGGCTCGTGCCCGAGGGCACGCCGGCCGCCGAACGGGTCGGTGCCCGGGTGGCCGAAACCGGGGGAGAGATCGAGGCCGGCGAACTCCTGCTCGGCCGGTCGGTCTCGGCCGAGGGGCGCAGCCGGGCCGTCGTCGGCGGGCGGAGCGCCCCCGTGGGCGTTCTCTCCGAACTCGGGGACGAGCTCGTGGTGGTCCACGGTCAGGCCGATCAGCAGCGCCTGCGCTCCGCGGTCGCGCAGCGTGAAGCGCTCGACCGCTTCGCGGGAGCGGCCCTGCAGGAGGCCATCACCGAGTACCGCGCGGCGTTCCGATCCTGGCGGACGGACGCCGAAGAGCTCGAGCGATTGCGCGCCGACCACGACGCACGCGCCCGCGAGGCCGCCGAGCTCCGTGCCGCGCTCGACGAGGTCGAGGCGGCCGACCCGCAGCTCGGCGAAGACGTCGAGCTCGCGGAGCGGGCCGACCGGCTGACCAACCTCGAAGACCTCCGACTCGCCGCCGCGCAGGCGCACGAGCTCGTCTCCGCCGAGAGCCCGGTCGACGATGCGCCCGACGCCGTCACGCTCGTGGAGAGCGCCCGCCGGCATGTCGAGCGGGTCGCCCCGCACGACCCCGCGCTCGCGCCGATCGTCGACGCCCTCGCAAACGCCGGCTTCCTGCTGGCGGATGCCGCGGCCGAGCTGTCGAGCTACCTGACAGGCCTCGACGCCGACGGCGCGCGCGAGCTCGAGCTCGTGCAGGAGCGACGGGCGCTCCTCGCCGGGCTCATCAGGCGCCACGGCACCACGCTCGACGACGTCCTCGCGTTCCGTGCCGAGGGAGGGCTCCGCCTCATCGAGCTCGACGGCGACGACGACCGCATCGAGGCGCTCGAGGCATCCGTCGATCGGCTCGAGGGCGAAGTCGACCGGCTCGCGACGCGGGTCACCGAACTGCGCACCGAGGCGGCTTCGCGTCTCGCCGAAGCCGTGACGGCCGAACTCGCGGCGCTCGCGATGCCCGACGCGGAGCTCACCGTGCTGGTCGAGCCCGCGGCGGAGCCGGCAGCCCATGGACGCGATCAGGTCTCCATCCTGCTGCGGCCGCATCCGGGCACCGAGCCGCGTTCCGTCTCGCGCGGTGCCTCGGGCGGCGAACTCTCGCGGGTGATGCTCGCGATCGAGGTCGTCATCGCCGGCACCGACCCCGTGCCCACCTTCGTGTTCGACGAGGTCGATGCGGGCGTCGGCGGCGCCGCGGCCATCGAGATCGGGCGTCGGCTCGCCCGATTGGCCGAACGCTCGCAGGTGATCGTCGTCACCCATCTCGCGCAGGTCGCGGCGTTCGCCACGAACCACCTGAGCGTCGTGAAGGGCACCGACGGTCAGGTGACCGCGTCGAGCGTGCGACAGCTGGAGGGCGCCGAACGCGAGGCCGAGATGGCGCGACTGCTCTCCGGCCTCGCCGACTCCGAGAGCGGTCTGGCGCACGCGCGGGAGCTGCTGGAGATCGCGGCCGAGCGGGCCGCGTAAGCCGGTGAACGCCGGCTGGCCGGCGGAATGGGGAGCAGATGGGCGAGTTCGAGGCGGAAGCCCAGCATCGTGGGTTAGGCTATAAGCCCGTGGTGAATGAACGCGGCGCAGATCTTCCGAACGACACGACCAAGCACATCTTCGTGACCGGTGGTGTCGTTTCTTCGTTGGGCAAGGGCCTCACGGCCGCGAGCCTCGGCAACCTGCTGACCGCCCGGGGGCTCCGGGTCGTCATGCAGAAACTCGACCCCTACCTGAACGTCGACCCCGGGACGATGAACCCGTTCCAGCACGGCGAGGTCTTCGTCACCGACGACGGCGCCGAGACGGACCTCGACATCGGGCACTACGAGCGCTTCCTCGACATCAACCTCTCCCAGGCCGCCAACGTCACCACCGGCCAGATCTACTCGACCGTCATCGCCAAGGAACGCCGCGGCGAGTACCTGGGCGACACGGTTCAGGTCATCCCGCACATCACGGACGAGATCAAGCGCCGGATGCGTCTGCAGGCGCACGAGACGCCCAAGCCCGACGTGATCATCACCGAGATCGGCGGCACGGTCGGCGACATCGAGTCGCAACCGTTCATCGAGTCCGCGCGGCAGGTCCGCCACGAGCTCGGCCGGAAGAACGTCTTCTTCGTGCACGTCTCGCTCGTGCCGTTCATGGGCGCCTCCGGCGAGCAGAAGACGAAGCCGACCCAGCACTCGGTCGCCGCGCTCCGCTCGATCGGCATCCAGCCCGACGCGCTCGTTCTCCGCAGCGACCGGCCCGTGACGGAGTCGAACAAGCGCAAGATCGCCCTCATGTGCGATGTGGACGAGGCGGCGGTCGTGAACGCCGTCGATGTGCCCTCGATCTACGACATCCCGACGATGCTGCACGAGCAGGGCCTCGACGCGTACCTGATCGACGCGCTCGGCCTCGGCGACAAGGCCGCCGACGTCGACTGGTCGGGCTGGAGCGACCTGCTCCGGGTCGTGCACGAGCCGAAGCACGAGGTCACCATCGGCCTCGTGGGCAAGTACATCGACCTGCCCGACGCCTACCTTTCGGTCACCGAGGCGCTTCGTGCCGGCGGCTTCGCAAACGACGCGAAGGTGAAGATCGAGTGGATCCCGTCCGACGAGTGCCGCACGCCTGAGGGCGCCGCGAAGCACCTCGCGGGTCTCGACGGCATCTGCGTGCCCGGCGGCTTCGGCGTCCGCGGCATCGAGGGCAAGCTCGGCGCGCTGCGCTTCGCCCGCGAGAACGGGATCCCCGCGCTCGGCCTGTGCCTAGGTCTGCAGTGCATGGTCATCGAGTACGCGCGCAACGTCGTCGGCCTGCCCGGCGCGTCCTCGAGCGAGTTCGACCCCGACACGCAGTTCCCCGTCATCGCCACGATGGAGGAGCAGGTCGAGATCATCGCCGGGGGCGACCTCGGCGGCACCATGCGGCTCGGCCTGTACCCGGCCCGGCTCGCCGACGGTTCGCTCGCGCAGGAGCTCTACGGCGCGGCGGACGTCTCCGAGCGGCACCGGCACCGGTACGAGGTGAACAACGGCTACCGCGAGCAGATTGCCGAGGCCGGCCTCGTGTTCTCCGGTCTCTCGCCCGACCGCAACCTGGTCGAGTTCGTCGAACTGCCCCGAGACGTGCACCCGTTCTACATCGGCACCCAGGCGCACCCCGAGCTGCGCAGCCGCCCGAATGACCCGCACCCCCTGTTCCGCGGCCTCGTCGGTGCCGCGCTCGAGCGCCAGCAGGCGAGCCTGCTGTTCGACGACGTGCAGAGCGCCTGAGATGATCGCCGACCTCGTCGACGAGCCGTTCGAGCCGCGCATCGTCTCGAGCGAGCGCGTCTTCGAGGGCCGGGTATGGGACATCCGCCGCGACGTCGTCGAGTACGGCGAGGGGCGCATCACCCGCGACTACGTCGACCACTCGGGCGCGGTGGGCGTCCTCGCCCTCGACGCGGACGACCGGGTCTTCCTCATCCGGCAGTACCGGCATCCGATCGGGTTCCGTGACTGGGAGATCCCGGCCGGACTGCTCGACGTGGAGGGCGAGGATCCGCTCGATGCGGCCAAGCGCGAGCTCGCGGAGGAGGCCGACCTCGTCGCCGACGAGTGGGCGCTGCTCACCGACGTGTTCACCTCGCCGGGCGGCAGCGACGAGTCGATCCGGATCTACCTCGCGCGGGGCCTGCGTGCCGCGCCCGAGGCGTTCGCCCGCGAGGACGAGGAGGCGGACATGCTGATGCGATGGGTGCCGCTCGACGAGGCGGTCGACGCGGTGCTCGCGCGGCAGGTCGCGAACGCGCCGCTGCAGGTGGCCGTGCTCGCCGCCCACGCCGCGCGCGCACGCGGGTGGGCGACGCTCGGCCCGGCCGATGCGCCCTGGCCTGGTCGGCCGCGGGTCCGCGGGCGGGTCGGCTGATCGATCGGGCGGCGATGACCGACCGAGTGATCGACGACTATCTGCGGCATCTCGCGGTCGAGCGCGGGCTCGCGCGGAACACAGTCGCGTCGTACACGCGCGACCTCGGGCTGTACCGCGACTTCCTGCGGGAGCGCGGCATCCCCGGGCCTGCCGCTGTGACCGAACGCGACCTCGGCGACTTCACCCGGTTCCTCGTCGCCGAACGCCAGCCGCCGCTTGCGACCGCGTCGGTGGCGCGCGTCCTGTCCGCCGTCAGAGGACTGCACCGCTTCCTGTTGGAGGAGGGCGTCGTGGAGACGGATGTCGCGCGCGAGGTCGCTCCGCCCAAACTGCCCAAGCGACTGCCGAAGGCGATCCCCGTCGCCTCAGTCGAGGCGCTGCTCGCCGCGACCGACGGCGAAGCACCCGACCGGCTGCGGGACAAGGCCCTGCTCGAACTGCTCTACGCGACCGGCGCGCGGGTGTCGGAGGCGGTCGGTCTGAACGTCGACGACCTCGTGGACGATGAGGTGGTCCGGCTCTTCGGCAAGGGCGGCAAGCAGCGGATCGTCCCCGTGGGCAGCTACGCGCGCGCGGCCATCGACGCGTACCTCGTACGGGCGCGCCCGCTGCTCTCGAGCCGGGGCCGGGCGACACCGGCGCTGTTCCTCGGGGTCCGCGGCGGGCGGCTGAGCCGCCAGGCGGCATGGGAGGCGATCAGGCAGGCGGCGGAGCGCGCCGGGATCGAGGCATCCATCTCACCGCACACGCTGCGCCACTCGTTCGCGACCCATCTGCTCGAGGGCGGCGCCGACGTGCGCGTCGTGCAGGAGCTGCTCGGCCACGCCTCGGTGGCGACCACGCAGATCTACACGCTCGTCACTGCCGATACACTCCGGGAGATGTACACGCAGGCGCACCCGCGTGCTCGCTAGAATCGAGCGAGCACGCCGCCCGAAGGAGATGAATCGCACGTGACCGACCACACCCAGGGCTCCACGAGCGTCACGGCGTCGCCTGACCAGGAGCTCGGTCCCACCGGTCGGCCGTTCCGCGAGTTCCCCGACCCGGCGCCGCTCGCCTCGCACGGGCCCGCCCGTATCATCGCGCTCTGCAACCAGAAGGGCGGCGTCGGCAAGACGACGACGACCATCAACCTGGGCGCGGCCCTCGCCGAGGCCGGCCGCCGCGTCCTCGCGATCGACTTCGACCCGCAGGGTGCGCTCTCGGCCGGACTCGGCGTCGACACTCACGAGACGCTTACGATCTACGATCTCCTCCTGTCGCGCCAGCACGACCCCGCCGACGCGATCCAGCACACGAGCGTCGACGGCCTCGACGTCATCCCCGCGAACATCGATCTCTCGGCCGCCGAGGTGCACCTGGTGACCGAGGTCGCCCGCGAGCAGATCCTCGCCAGCGTGCTGCGCCGCGTCGCGCCCGACTACGACGTCATCCTCATCGACTGCCAGCCCTCGCTCGGCCTGCTCACCGTCAACGCGCTGACGGCGAGCCACGGCGTGATCATCCCGCTCGAGTGCGAGTACTTCGCCCTCCGCGGGGTCGCGCTGCTCATCGAGACGATCGACAAGGTGCGCGACCGCCTGAACCCCGCGATCACCCTCGACGGCATCCTCGCGACCATGTACGACGCGCGCACGCTGCACTCGCGCGAGGTGCTCGAGCGCGTCGTCGAGGCGTTCGGCGACGAGGTGCTCGAGACCGTCATCACCCGCACCGTCAAGTTCCCCGACGCCACCGTCGCGGCCACCCCCATCACCGAGTTCGCCCCCGAGCACCAAGCGTCGAAGGCGTACCGGCAGCTCGCCAGGGAGCTGGTCTTCCGTGGCGCGGTCGCCTGACGCCGACCCGGTCGGGCAGGTCGTGGGGGAGGCCCCGGACGGGGCATCCGAGCCGGGGTTCCGCGTCGCGCTGTCGAACTTCGAGGGCCCGTTCGACCTGCTGCTCTCGCTCATCGCGAAGCACGAGCTCGACATCACCGAGGTGTCGCTGTCGAAGGTCACCGACGAGTTCATCTCCTACCTGCGCGGCCTCGACTCCGAGGAGGAACTCGACCAGGCGTCGGAGTTCCTCGTCGTCGCGGCCACCCTCCTCGACCTGAAGGTCGCCGGCCTGCTGCCGCAGGGCGAGCTCGTCGACGCCGAGGACGTCGCCCTGCTCGAGGCACGCGACCTGCTCTTCGCCCGGCTGCTGCAGTACCGGGCGTTCAAGGAGGCCTCGCGCTGGTTCGCCGGCCACCTCGAGGCGGAGGCGCTGCGGCACCCGCGGACGGTTCGGCTCGAGGAGCGGTTCCGGCAGCGGGCGCCCGAGCTGCGCTGGACGCTCACCGCCGACGACTTCGCCGCCCTCGCCACGCTCGCGTTCACACCGAAGGAGCTCCCGGTCGTCGGCCTCGACCACCTCCACGCGCCGCTCGTCTCGATCCGCGAGCAGGCGGCGCAGGTCGTGGCCGTGCTCCGGCGCGGCGATCCTGTGACCTTCCGCCAGCTCATCGCGGGTGTCGAGCAGCAGGGCGTGGTCGTCGCCCGATTCCTCGCCGTGCTCGAGCTGTACCGCCACGCCGCGATCGGATTCGAGCAGCTCGAACCGCTCGGCGAGCTCACCCTGCGATGGGCGGCCGAGCACTGGACCGATGATCGACTCGACAGCCTGGGAGCCGACTATGACGACGAATGAGACGGACGCGCCCGAGACGCAGGCGCCCGAGACGGGCGTCCCCGAGACGGATGCCGCGCAGCCCGAAACGCCCGAGCTCTCGGTCGCGACGCCGCTCGACGTGCCGGGCCAGCCCCGACTCGACCTCGACCGCGCGATCGAGGCGATCCTCTTCGTCTCCGACGAGCCGGTCGGCGTCGTCGCCCTCGCCGCGGCCGTGGCGCGCCCGGTGGCGGAGGTGAAGGCGGCGATCGCGCGGCTCGTCCGCGACTACGACGGCGACGGCGCCTCCGGCGAGCCGCGCACCGACGAGGCGGCCGACGAGCCCGAGGCACGAGGCATCCGTCGCGGATTCGAGCTGCGCGAGGTGGGCGGCGGCTGGCGTTTCTACGTGCGCGCCGAGTACGACCAGCTCGTGGCCGACTTCGTGCTGACGCAGACCTCGACGAAGCTCTCGCAGGCCGCCCTCGAGACCCTGGCGGTGATCGCCTACAAGCAGCCCATTTCGAGGTCGCAGGTCGCCTCCATCCGGGCGGTGAACGTCGACTCGGTGGTGCGCACGCTCCTCGGCCGCGGACTCGTCACCGAGGTCGACACCGATCCCGAGACCGGCGCGATCCTGTACGGCACGACGGACCTGCTCCTCACCAATCTCGGCATCAACTCCATCGACGAGCTGCCGCCGATCTCGCCGCTGCTCGACGACGGCCAGGAGGGATTCGATCGTGACCGGGTCTGAGGAGAAGCCGACGGGCGGTGAACGCCTGCAGAAGGTGCTCGCGGCGGCCGGCGTGGCGTCGCGCCGCGTCGTGGAGCAGTACATCGTCGAGGGCCGCATCGAGGTGAACGGGCGGATCGTGACCGAGCTCGGCTCCCGCGTCGACCCCGAGACCGACCGGGTGTCGGTCGACGGCGTCGCGGTGCAGCTCGACACCGCGAAGCGGTACTACATGCTGAACAAGCCCACCGGCGTGGTGTCCACGATGCGCGACGAGCAGGGCCGTCCCGACCTCCGGCGGTTCACCTCGAGCCTCGAGGAGCGCGTGTACAACGTCGGCCGCCTCGACGCGGAGACGAGCGGGCTGCTGCTGCTCACCAACGACGGCGAGCTCGCCCACGTGCTCGCACATCCGTCGTTCGGCGTCGAGAAGACCTACATCGCCAAGGTGCAGGGCCGGATGACCCCGCAGACGCTGCAACGGCTCAAGCAGGGCATCGAGCTCGAGGACGGGCCCATCGCGATCGATCGCGGGCGCCTGCTCCAGGCGAAGGGGGATGCCTCGCACAGCCTCGTCGAGGTGACCCTCCACTCGGGCCGGAACCGCATCGTGCGGCGCATGCTCGACGCGGTGGGGCATCCCGTGGTCGAGCTCGTCCGGCGCCAGTTCGGGCCGCTGCACCTCGGAACCCTCCGATCGGGTGAGCTCCGCGAGCTGACTAAGATCGAACGCGGCCAGCTGCTCACGATCTCCCGTGCCGCCGAAGCCGGCCGGAAGGAGGGGCGCTGACGTGGTCGAGTCGCGTCTCACCGGTACGGTGCGCGTCGTCGGGGCCGGACTGCTCGGCACGAGCGTGGCCCTCGGCCTCCGCTCGCGCGGCATCGACGTCATCCTCGCCGACGCCTCGCCGACGCACGTCGCGATCGCGGTCGACCTCGGCGCCGGCCGGGCGGCGCTGCCGGGCGATGCGCCGGAGCTCATCGTCGTCGCGGTGCCGCCCGACGTCACCGCCCGCGTCGTCGCGGAGGAGCTCGCCGCCTTCCCGGAGGCGATCGTCACCGACGTCGCGAGCGTCAAGGCCGGCATCCTCGCCGAGCTCGTCTCGACGGGCGCCGACGTGGGCCGGTACATCGGCTCCCACCCGCTCGCCGGCCGGGAACGCGGGGGACCCCTCGCCGCGCGTGCCGACCTGTTCGCCGGCCGGCCGTGGGTGGTCGCCGCCCACGACGAGATCAGCTACCGCCGGGCGAGCGCGATCGACGATCTGATCCTCGACCTCGGCGCCGTGCTCGTCGAGATGACCCCCGACGAGCACGACCGGGGCGTCGCGCTCATCTCCCACGTCCCGCAGGTGGTCGCCAGCCTCATGGCGCGCCGCTTCATCGACGCGCCGCACGCCGCCCTCGGCCTCGCCGGGCAGGGCGTGCGCGACGTCACCCGCATCGCCGCGAGCGACCCCGACCTCTGGGTGCAGATCCTCGGGGCGAACGCGGCGTCCGTGCGCGACATCCTCATCGCGTACCGCGACGACCTCGACCGTTTCATCGCCGCCCTCGCCGACCCCACGGCGCCAGGCGCCCGCCGCCGGGTGGCGGAGGAGCTCGCCGGCGGCAACACCGGCGTCGAACGGCTGCCGGGCAAGCACGGCACCGACAAGCGCTTCACGACGGTCATCGTCATGGTCGACGACCGGCCGGGGCAGCTCGCACGCCTCCTCGCCGAGATCGGCGAGATCGGCGTGAACCTGGAGGACCTCCGGCTCGAGCACTCGCCGGGCCGGCAGGTCGGCCTCGCCGAGATCCAGGTGCTGCCCGAGGCGGCCGACCGACTCACGAACGAGCTGGCCGAACGCGGCTGGCGGATCGCAGGATGAACGAGATGGACGTGGTGTTCCCCTTCGTCGTGGCCGTGGACGGCCCGGCCGGCAGCGGCAAGTCGAGCGTGTCGAAAGCCGTCGCGCGCGAGCTCGGCTGGGGCTTCCTCGACACCGGTGCGGCCTACCGGGCGCTCGCCTGGCACGCGGAAGCGTCCGGCGTCGACCCCGACGACGAGGCATCCGTCGTCGCGAGCCTCGACAGCTTCGACTACCGCATCGGCACCGACCCCGACGGGTACCGCGTGCACGTCGGCCAGACCGACGTCACCGACGCGATCCGCGAGCCGGGGATCTCGGCCATCGTCAGCCGGGTCGCGCGCGTCCCCGCGGTGCGACAGCGGCTGATCGAGCTGTTCCGCGGCATCATCGCCGCGGAGCTCCGCGGCGGCATCGTCGTCGAGGGCCGCGACATCACCACGGTGGTCGCCCCCGACGCGCCCGTGCGGATCCTGCTCACCGCGAGTGAAGAGGTGCGGATGTCGCGCCGTGCGGCCGAGCTCGTCGGCGTCGACGCGTCCGTCACGGGCGAGCAGCTGCGGGCCCGCGACCGGGCCGACTCGAAGGTCGTCGACTTCATGACCGCCGCCGACGGGGTCACCACGGTCGACTCCACCGAGCTCGACTTCGACGCCACGGTGGCCGCCGTCATCCGCGTCATCCGAGACTCCCAGCCGGTCGCTGGTTGAATAGACCGGGGCGATCGCGCGGCCACGGCCGCGGGTGACGCCCAGCAGACCTGAGGGAGACACCATGACCGACCGCGACGACGAGTTCGACGCCCACGAGGACGACCTCGCCGAGCGACTTGCCGGCGTCGACGAGGAGCTCGCCGAGCAGCGCGCCGCCGCGCTCCGCAGCGGCCTCGACGAGTACGACCTCGATGAGGAGGACCTCGACCTGCTCGAGCTCTCCGAAGAGGGCGAGGAGGGCATCCGGTACCTGCCGGCGCTGCCGGTGATCGCGATCGTGGGCCGTCCGAACGTCGGCAAGTCCGCGCTCGTGAACCGCATCCTCGGTCGCCGTGAAGCGGTCGTCGAGGACACTCCGGGCGTCACCCGCGACCGGGTCTCGTACAAGGGGGAGTGGCTCGACCGCCGGTTCACCCTCGTCGACACCGGCGGCTGGGAGCCCGACGCGAAGGGCATCGACGCGTCCGTCGCCGCGCAGGCGGAGGTCGCGATCGACCTGTCCGACGTGGTGCTGTTCGTCGTCGACGCGACCGTCGGCGCGACCTCGACCGACGAGCACGTCGTGCGGCTGCTCCGCAAGACGAAGAAGCCCGTATTCGTCGTGGCCAACAAGGTCGACGACGCACGCCAGGAGCCCGAGGCGGCCGCTCTGTGGAACCTCGGCCTCGGCGAGCCGTACCCCGTCTCCGCGCTGCACGGCCGCGGCGTCGCCGACCTCCTCGACGAGGTCTTCAAGGTGCTGCCCGAGATCTCGGCCGTCGCCAAGCAGGAGGTCGGCGGGCCCCGCCGCGTCGCCATCCTCGGCCGCCCGAACGTCGGCAAGTCGAGCCTGCTCAACAAGGCCGCCGGCGAGGAGCGCGTCGTCGTCAACGAGCTCGCCGGCACCACACGCGACCCCGTCGACGAGCAGATCGAGCTCGGCGGGAAGATCTGGCGGTTCGTCGACACCGCCGGCATCCGACGCCGCGTGCACCTGCAGCAGGGCGCCGACTTCTACGCGACGCTGCGCACCCAGGCCGCTCTCGAGAAGGCCGAGGTCGCCGTCGTCATCATCGACGTGACCCAGCCGATCTCCGAGCAGGACGTGCGGATCATCGACCTCGTGCTCGAATCGGGTCGTGCGCTGGTCATCGCCTACAACAAGTGGGACCTCCTCGACGACGACCGCCGTCGCTACCTCGAGCGGGAGATCGAGCAGGACCTGCACCACGTCGCGTGGGCGCCGCGAGTGAACATCTCCGCCCGCACCGGGCGGCACCTCGAGAAACTCGTGCCCGCCCTCGAGACGGCGCTCGCCTCGTGGGACACGCGCATTCCGACGGGCAAATTCAACGCGTTCCTCACCGAGCTCACCCAGGAGCACCCGCACCCTGTGCGCGGCGGCAAGCAGCCTCGCATCCTGTTCGGCACGCAGGCGGCCACCCGGCCGCCGACCTTCGTGCTGTTCACGACCGGGTTCCTCGACCCCGGGTACCGCCGGTTCATCCAGCGGCGACTGCGCGAGATCTACGGCTTCGAGGGCAGCCCCATCGTGCTGAACATGCGCGTGCGCGAGCGGCGCCAGCGGAAGTGAGCCGGGGCCGCGACGGCATCTACGTCGAAGCGTTCATCCGCTGCGACGTCGACCTGCTGTGGCGGCTCACGCAAGACCCCGACGAGCACGTGCGGTGGGACCTGCGGTTCTCCCGCATCGTGCCCGAACACGAGCTCGCCGGCGGCGGCACCCGGTTCCGGTATGAGCGCTCCCTCGGGCCGCACACGATCCGGGGAACCGGCACCACCGTCGGCGAGCGCAGTCGGCCCGACGGCAGTCGGACCTCGGCGCTCCGCTTCGACACGGACGACCCCTGGTCGCCGCTGCGTGCCGGCCGGGGATACTGGCGGTATGTGCCCGAGCCGGACGGCGTTCGCTTCATCACCGGGTTCACGTACCGGCCGTGGTTCGGTCGACTCGTCGACGCGCTGCTGCGGCCGGTCGTGGCGTGGATGACGGCGTGGAGCTTCGACCGGCTCCGGATCTGGGCCGAACAGGGGATTCCGCCCGAGGACTGGGGCGTGGCATCCGTGCTCGCGGTGTGGCGGCCGGAGCGACCGCGGGCCCCCCGCTGCCGGACCACACCGCCCGCGCGCGGGGCGTTCGCCGAGGAGCCGGCGACGCTCGCCCGCCTGGAGGCGCCGTGATGGGGCCGGAGGCGGCGACCGTGGGAGCGGTGTTCCGCCGGGCGCTGGGCGACCGGTTCGAGCAGCTGCACCCCATGCTGCAACGCCGGTTCGGCGTCTCCCTCGACGCGGGCTACGCCTGCATCGGCCGCGGAGTGATGACGAGCATCCGCCGCGGGCCCTGGTGGACGGTGCCGTTCCTCCAGATCGGACGGATCCGGAACATCCTCGTCGCCGATGTCGGCACGGATGTGCCGTTCACCATCGAGAACCACGCCTACCTCGATCCGTACGCGCGCGAGACCGTGACGTTCGTCCGCGAGTACCGCGTCACCGGGGCGGCGAGGGCGAGCCGATTCGACGCGACCATGGTGTTCGATCCGGTAGCGCAACGGGTCGTGGACTATCTCGGGACCCACCAGCATCTCGCGGTCGATCTCGACCTCGACGTCGAGTCCGACGGGTCGCTGCACCTTCGCTCGGGTGCCCAGCGGTTCCGCGAGGGGTGGGTCGACTTCGGGTTCCCCATGTTCGCGTCGGGCTACGCCGATCTGCGCGAGCGATTCGACGAGGATGCCGGTGTGTTCAGGGTGCGGCTCGAGGTCCGCAATCGCGCGTTCGGGTTCCTCTTCGGGTACGAGGGATGGTTCGAGTGCGAGTTCCCCGCGGCCACCGGCGCTCCGCCCGAGCGGGTGCTGCCGCGACGGTACGAGCGGCGGTACTGAACGCCGCCTGGCGGTCGCTACGCGCGACCCGCGAGTCGATGCTCCATGACGACGCGGCTCGTCGTCGTGCGGGCGACCTCGGCGAATCCGGCGTCCGCGAACATCGAGACGGTGCCGTGGAACAGCTCCTCGGCCGAGGGCTTCGACCTCGCCGACGGGTCGACGGCGTACGCCTCGAGCGTCGTCGCGCCGTGCTCGCGCGCGAAGCCGATCGCGGCGCGGGCGAGGGCCCGGCCGATGCCGCGGCCCCGATGTGCGCGCGGGATGACGAAGCAGGAGACCGCCCAGACCGTCTCGTCGTCGAAATCGGGATGGGTGGTGCCTGAGACCACGGCGCGGCTCCGGCGGAGCCTCGGCAGATCGCGGCGCGGCTCGACCGCGCACCAGCCCACCGGCTCGTCGCCGTCGTAGGCGAGGAGCCCGCGACCGGGCCCGGGCTCGGCGAGCTGCCCCTCGAGCCGCTGACGGAGGCCCTCGTCGCCGACCGCCCGCCAGTCGCGAGCCTCGATCATGAACCACTGGCACCAGCAGTGGGCGGCGTCGCCCTTCGTGCCGAAGACCTGTTCGACGTCGGTGAACGGGGCGTCGGCTGCAGGGACGATGCGGAGGGCAGGAGTGTCGTCGGTCACGTCGTCGGCCATGACCCCACGCTAGCCCGGGCGGCCGACGGCTGCTCGAAGGTCGATAGGTGGTGTATATAGGTAACGATGTAGTAAACTCACGATATGACCCCGACCGTCCTCGATCGCCTCCTTCTCATCAGCGAGCTGTTCCAGAAGGACATGGCGCGCGCGTTCGACGGCACCCCGCTCACGCCCGCGCGCACGCGGGTGCTGTGGGTCCTCGCGGCGACCGGCCCCTCGACCCAGCAGGCGCTCGCGGGTGCGCTCGAGGTGAGCGCGCGCAACATCACCGGCCTCGTCGACGCGCTGGAGGAGGCCGGGTACGTCCGGCGCACGCCGCACCCCACCGACCGGCGGGCGACGATCGTGGAACTGACCGAGCGCGCCGCCGACGTCATGGCCGGCATGCAGCGCGACCACGCCGAGCTCTCCTCGACGCTCATCGAGGCCGTCGCACCGAGCGACCGCGCCGGGTTCGAGCGGGGGCTCGACGCCATCGCCGTCCGGCTCGCGGAGCTGATCGCCGAAGACGAAGCGCGACGTGCGGCGGGCGGCAACACGGAGCGGACGGCCTCATGAGCACCGGCGTGCAGCCCGCTCGCGGCGAGGCATCCGTGTGGTCGCGCGTGCGGGGGTTCGCGACCCGCGCCCTCCGCCTCGAACTGCGCATCTACGCCAGCATCGGCCGCCTGATCACGCGGCGCCCCGCGATCCCGGCGGGCGGCGCCGGCTTCTCATACCACCGCCCGGTGCTCACCGTCCTCATCATCTTCATCGTGCTCTCGGCGGTCGAGATTCCCATCATCGACCTGATCGTGCACCAGTGGCCGGCGGTGCGCATCGGGTTCCTGGTGCTCGGCATCTGGGGGCTGACGTGGATGATCGGTTTCCTCGGCGCGTTCCTGATGCGGCCGCACACCGTCGGTCCCGACGGCATCCAGGCGCGCGAGGGGCTCGAGATCGACGTGCCGCTCAGCTGGGCCGACGTCGCCTCGGTCGCCCCCGCTCGCCGCGTCGACGAGCCGAAGACGCCGCGGGTCACCGAGACCGATGACGGGGCGACGCTGAGCCTGCGCATGCAGAACGAGACGAACATCGAGATCGAGCTCGAGCGCCCGATCCGGGTCGAGCTGCCCGGGCGCGCCCCGAAGGGCGGCGTGCACGAGGTCACCCGGGTGCGGCTCTGGGCGGACGACCCCAAGGCGTTCCTCGCGAGCGTCCGGACCCATCTCGGCGCCTACACGGCGTGAGGTTCGCGGCGTCGCGCCTCAGACCGCGTCAGCCGCCGGTTCGGCACGTTCCTCGGCGGAGATGACGCGGTCGCGAGGCATCCACGCCGCGGCAGCCAGCATGAGCAGCGCGATCACGGCCGTCGCGATGAACACCGCCGCGGAGGCGGGGATGATCGTGGTCGCGTTCGCCACGCCGCCGTTCGACGCGATGACGTTGTTCGCGATCGAGCCGAACACCGCGACGCCGAGCGCGGAGCCGGCCGACCTCGCGAACGCGTTGGTGCCGGTGACGACGCCCCGCTCACTCCAATCGACCGAGGCCTGTGCCGCGATGAGGCTCGGCGCCGCCGTCCAGCCGAGGCCGAAACCCATGACGAAGGCCACGGCGGCCACCAGCCACGGGCTCGGGAACGGTGCGATGACCGCCAAGGCGATCGAGCCGACGAGGGCGATGACCGCGCCGAGTACGACCGTCGCCCGGAACCCGATGCGAAGATACAGTCGGCCCGACAGGGAAGCCGAGAGCGGCCAGCCGAGCGTGAGTGCCGCGACGGCGAGGCCGCTCAGCAGGGGTACCACGCCGATCGAGGTCTCGAGGTAGCTCGGCACGAAGCTCGTCACGCCCGTGAGCAGCGCCCCGATGCCGAGCGACACGAGTGTCGTCGACGAGATCAGCCGACGCCGGAAGATCGCCAGGTCGAGCACCGGCTCGGCCGCGCGCCGCTCGACGAGCGCGAACGCGACGAGGGCGATGGCGCCGACGGCGAAGCATCCGATGCTCTGGATCGACGACCACGCCCACGCGTTGCCGCCCTCGAGGAGGCCCAGGATGATCGCCGTGAGCCCGACGGTGAGCAGGGCCGCGCCGGCGTAGTCGATGCGGTGACGGCGCCGTTCGACGGCCTCATGGTAGAAGCGCAGGAGCGCCCAGCCGGCGATGAGGCACAGCGGGATGTTCACGAGGAAGATCCAGCGCCACGACGTGAACTGCGAGAACACGCCGCCGAGGGCCGGGCCCACGACCGAGGAGATCGCCCAGACACTCGCGATGTAGCCCTGCACCTTCGCCCGCTCGGCGACCGTGTAGAGGTCGCCGACGATCGTCATCGTCATGGGTGCGGCCGCCCCGGCGCCGAGTCCTTGGATCACCCGGAAGAGGATGAGCGCGCCCATGTTCCAGGCGACCGCGCAGAGGATCGAGCCGAGCAGGAACAGGCCGACGCCGATGAGCACGATCGGCTTCCGGCCGAAGGTGTCGGCGAGCTTGGAGTAGATCGGCACCGACACGGCCTGCGCGAGCAGGTACACGGAGAAGAGCCACGGGAACTGGTCGAACTCGCCCAGGTCGCCCACGACCGACGGCACCGCCGTCGCGAGGATGGTCGCGTCGATGGCGATGAGCCCCGTCGTCAGCATCAGGGCGATGAGCACCGGCCCTCGCTCGGAACGGAACCCGACGGCAGCAGTGTCACTCACCCTGAGGACAAGTCCGTGCTTCGCGTGAACATTCCCGCCGGGGCATCCGAGTTCGTACGCCGCTCACAGGCCGGGCACATGCCGGATGTTCGAGCGCGCCATCGCGACGGCCTCCGCGGCGCCGCCGTGCAGCACGATCTTCGACATCGCCAGCGCGAACCCCTTCACCTGCTCGCCCGTGATCGCGGGCGGCAGCGACAGGGCACGCGGGTCGGTCACGATGTCGACGAGCGCCGGGCCCGGGTGGGTCAGCGCCGAGTTCACGGCCGCCCGCAGGTCGCGCGGGTCTTCGACGCGGGTCGCCTGGAACCCGATCGCCGACGCGATGCCCGCGTAGTCGACGCCAGGCACATCGACGCCGAAGTCGGGGAAGCCGTCGACGAGCATCTCGAGCTTCACGAGCCCGAGCGTGGAGTTGTTGAAGACGAACACCTTCACGGGCAGGTCGTACGCGATCGCCGTGATGAGCTCGCCGAGCAGCATCGAGAGGCCGCCGTCGCCCGCGATCGCGACGACCTGGCGGTCGGGGAACCCGACCTGCGCACCGATCGCGTGGGGGAGCGCGTTCGCCATCGACCCGTGGATGAACGAGCCGATGATGCGGCGCTCGGCCGTCGGGGTGACGTAGCGGGCCTGCCACACGTTGCCCATGCCGGTATCGGCCGTGAAGATCGCATCGGATGCCGCGGCCTCGTCGATGACCGTGATCGCGAACTCGGGATGGATCGGCGCCACGGTGTCGACATCGGTGTAGGTGCCGACGACCGAGCCGAGCAGCTTCTCGTGCTTCTTCAGCGTCCGGTCGAGGAACCGGCGGTCGGTCTTCTCCGCGACGAGGTCGGTGAGCCGGGCGAGCGTCGCGCGCACGTCGCCGTGCACGGGGTGCGCGACGCTCACGCGACGGCCGAGGTGCGAGGCATCCGCGTCGATCTGCGCGATGACGACCTTCGACGGGTCGGGCAGGAACTGCTCGTACGGGAAGTCGGTGCCGAGCAGGAGCAGGAGATCGGCGTCGTGGATGCCCGCGTGCGCGGCGCCGTAGCCGAGGAGGCCGGTCATGCCGACGTCGTAGGGGTTGTCGTGCTGGATCCACTGCTTGCCGCGGAGGGTGTGCCCGATGGGTGCCTTGAGGCGTTCGGCGAACGCGATCACCTCGTCGTGCGAACCCTCGACGCCCGCACCAGCGAAGATCGCCACGGTCTTCGCCCGGTCGATGGCCTCGGCGAGCCGGCGCACGTCGGCATCCGCCGGCACGAGCGTGGGCGGCTCGGTCAGCACGAGCGGGGGGAACGAATCGGATGCCTCGAACTCGGCGATGTCGCCCGACAGGACGATCACGCCGACGCCCGGCCCGGCGATCGCGTGCCGGAGGGCCGCATTCACGACCCGCGGCGACTGCTCCGCCGTCGAGATCAGCTCGCAGTAGTCGGAGCACTCGACGAAGAGGCGCTCGGGATGCGTCTCCTGGAAGTAGCCCGACCCGATCTGCGTGCTCGGGATGTGGCTCGCGATGGCGAGCACCGGTGCCTTCGACCGCTGCGCGTCGTACAGCCCGTTGATGAGGTGGAGGTTGCCCGGACCGCAGCTGCCCGCGCACACCGCGAGCTTGCCCGTCACCTGCGCTTCGGCCGCCGCCATGAAGGCCGCCGCCTCCTCGTGCCGCACGTGGATCCAGTCGATGCCGCCCTTCGCCTTCCCACCGCTGCGTCGGACGGCGTCGACGATGGGATTCAGCGAGTCCCCGACGATGCCGTAGATGTGATCGACCCCGGCATCGATGAGCTGGGCGACGAGCTGGTCGGCGATGGTGCGT
This sequence comes from Agromyces sp. G08B096, assembly GCF_040267705.1. Classification (NCBI taxonomy): domain Bacteria; kingdom Bacillati; phylum Actinomycetota; class Actinomycetes; order Micrococcales; family Microbacteriaceae; genus Agromyces; species Agromyces sp. G08B096. The sequence continues at coordinate 2,013,257 of NZ_CP158374.1, read as the reverse complement.
GCCACGGTTCCCCCTCCGTCAGGCGTGTGCGGTCGTTCCAGTCTTGCCGGTGGGCAGGGCCGCGTCGAGGGGGAGCCGGGCGTGGCGGGCCGCGTTGGATCGCTCGTCGTCGTTTCGTCGGCGTCGGGTCGGCTCGCTGCCGGTGACGAGCGGGGGTGTGCACGAGCACGCCTCCGGATGCCGCTATGATGGTCAAGTTGTCTTCGACGGAAACGCCGGGGGCATCGGGCTGTGGCGCAGCTTGGTAGCGCACTTGACTGGGGGTCAAGGGGTCGCAGGTTCAAATCCTGTCAGCCCGACAGAGAAGCCCTGATGAGCAGCGAATCTCATCAGGGCTTCGTCGTATCCGGGGATTGTTGGGTGGCAGACTCACGCGCGCTGCGCGATCTCCACTTCGGTCCGTGCGAGGAACTCGCGGATGGTGTCGCGGCTGCGGGTGAGGCAGGCGATGCGGTCTTCGAGGCCGTCGAGCTCAGCCGACAGCATGGACGCGACCGTTCGGGGGCACGTCGCGTCGAGCTTCGCTGCGGCGTCTTCGGCGTCGAGGAGGACTTTCACCAGTCGGGTCGGGATGCCCGCCCGCACCAGGCCCGCGACACGGGTGAGTCGTTCGGCGTCGGCGTCGGTGTAGCGCCGGTACCCGTTCTCTGCACGCTCGGCGCTCAGGAGTCCTTGCTCTTCGTAGTAGCGGATGAGGCGCGGGGCCACCTTCGTGCGCTCCGCGAGTTCGCCGATCTTCATGATTCCTCCGCGTCCGAGATCAAAGCTTGACATTGACATCAATGTGAGGGTTTACGGTCCCATCATGACAGAAACCGTGGAATCCGCACAGCGTTCGACCTCGTTCCCCTGGACACCGATCCTCATCCTGTCCACGGCCACGATGCTGATGGTCACCGCCGAGATGCTGCCGGCGGCGCTGCTCGCCCCGATGAGCTCGGGACTCGGCGTGAGCGAGGCGGCGACCGGCGCGCTCGTGTCGATCTGGGCCGCCGTGGTCATGGTCGCGAGCCTTCCGTTGAGCAGGTTCGCCAGGCGCTGGCGGGCGCGCCCGGTGATCGTCTTCGCCCTCGCGGCGCTCGCCCTCTCCTCGGTGCTCACGGCGATCGCGCCCGCGTTCGGCGTCGTGATCGCGGCGCGGGTGCTCGGTGCTGCGGCCGTCGGCGTGCTGTGGGCGACGGTGAACGCGTTCGTCGCCGACCTCGTGCCGGACCGGCTTCTCGGTCGGGCGATCGCGGTCGTGCTCGGTGGCGGCACTCTCGGCATGGTCATCGGCACCCCGCTGGGGCGTCTGCTCGCCGATGCGAGCGACTGGCGGGTCGCCTTCCTCGTGCTCGGTGCGACGCTCGCTGCTGCCGCGGTGGCGGTCCGGCTCATGGTTCCGCTGCGGGACCGCGCCAGGCTCGCGCCGTCGTCGCCCCGCGAGGGACGGATGCCCCGAACCGCGCGCCTCGGCATCGTCACGCTGCTCGTGGCCGTGTCGCTCATCGGCCACTACGGCGCCTACACGTTCATCACCCAGCTGGCAGCGCCCGCCGCGACCGCGTTGCCGGGCGGGACGAGCACCGTGCTGCTCGCCTTCGGCGTCGCCTCCGCGGTCGGCCTCGTCGCCGCGGCGCGGGTCGGGGAGCGCACGGCTCGGGCGCTCGTGGTCTCGCTCGCGGTGACCGCCGTGGCCGTGGCAGCGCTCGCCGTCTCGTCGGCGCCGGTCGTCTCGCTGATCGTCGTCCTGGTGTGGGGTCTCGGCTCCGGAGCGTTCCCGCCGCTCGCGCAGACGGTCATCCTCCGGATCGCGGGCCCCGAGCACCGCGACTTCGCCGGCGCGCTGATCCCCGTGCTCTTCAACGGAGGCATCGCGATCGGTGCGGGCGCGGCCTCAGCGCTGGTCGGTGCCGGCGGACCGATGACCCTGCCGGTCCCTGCGGCCATCGTCGTCCTGGCCGCCGCGTTGGGGCTGGTCGCCGTGGAGGCGGCGCGGCCGAAGGCGCCGGTGCTGATCACGGACGCGGCTTCGCGACCCGCGGCGTGAGGCACCGGGCCGCCGTGCACTCGCGTGCCGGCGGCCCGCCGCCCGCCGCACGCTATCGTGGGCTGCACTGCGACTGGCGTGGCCGGATGAACCGGCGTGGAGCATGTGAGCGACATCGTCCGCCTGGGTGTCCTCGGTCGATCGGCCCGAGGAGCGCCATGTCCGACGAGACGACACCGTCACCATCGCCGAGCGGCTGGCTCCGCCCGATGTCGGCGGGTGTCGTGTCCGCGCTGGTCGGCTTCACCAGTGCGTTCGTCGTGGTACTCGCCGGCCTCGCGGGCGTCGGTGCGAGCCCGGAGCAGGCCGCGAGCGGGCTGCTCGCGGTGAGCGTCACAATGGGGCTCGCCTGCATCGTGCTCGCCTGGTCGACTCGGATGCCGATCACCTCGGCATGGTCGACCCCCGGCGCCGCGCTCCTCGCCACCACCGGCACCGTCGACGGCGGGTGGCCCGCAGCCGTGGGTGCGTTCCTCGTCACCGGGGTGCTGATCGTGCTCACCGGCCTCGTACCGCAGCTCGGTGCCCTCATCGCCCGCATCCCAGCCTCCATCGCGCAGGCCATGCTCGCCGGAATCCTGTTCCAGCTCTGCCTCGGGCCCATCACCGGGCTCGCGGCGAACCCGCTGCAGGTCGCACCCGTGGTGATCGTGTGGCTCGTCGCCCTCCGTCTCCTGCCCCGGTGGGCGGCACCGCTCGCCTTCGTCACCGCGGCGATCGTGATCGCCGTGCACGGGGCATCCACCGGTGCGTCCATCGAGCCGGCCGCCCTCGTGCCGCACATCGAGCTGACCGCGCCCGTCTTCACACCCGCCGCGGTGGTCGGCATCGCGCTGCCGCTCTACCTCGTGACGATGGCCTCGCAGAACGTGCCGGGCGTCGCCGTCATGAAGGGCCTCGGGTACGAGGTGCCGTGGCGCCGTTCCATGATCGTCACCGGTGTCGGCACGCTGATCGGCGCTCCCGCCGGCGGGCACGCGATCAACCTCGCGGCCATCAGTGCCGCGCTCGCCGCCGGCCACGAGGCCGGGGAGGACCGCTCGCGTCGCTGGATCGCGAGCGTCACGGCCGGTGGGGTACTGGTCCTCCTCGGCATCGCGTCGACGGCGTTCGGCGCGCTCGTCTCACTCGCGCCGGCCGGCGTGCTGGCCGCGGTCGCCGGCCTCGCGCTGCTCACGACGTTCGCCGCCTCCCTCAGAGCGGCGTTCGTCGACGGGACCGAGCAGATCCCCGCGGTCGTGACGTTCGCGACCGCTGCATCGGGCATCGCGATCGCGGGTGTCAACGCGGCGTTCTGGGCGCTCATCGCCGGACTGGTCGTCCGCAGCGTGCTCCACCTCGGACGGCGCGCGACATCACCGGGTTGAGCGCGCTGCGCCTCTGACCATCGTCAGCGGCTGACTGCCCTGCTCACGGGCACCGGGCGCAGCGTCCTGGCGTAGTCCTCCTTGAGGACGGCGAGGTGCAGCCACGCCTCGAGGCGGGCCACGCCAGGCAGTGCCCTGATGCGCTCGAGGCTCGCGAAGATGGCGCCGGCCGACGGCTCGACGAGGGTGGTGACGGCGTCGAAGCGCCCGAGGGTGCGGGCGGCGAAGTCGACGCCCCGCCAGCCCCGGAGCGCCTCCATCACGGCGTCGTCGTCGCCAGTGAGCGTGAGTCCGACGCCCATCGAGAGCTGTCGGTGTGCAAGGCCGCGCGCTTCGACGGCGCTGATCTTGATGACCCCGCCGGAGATGAGCCGCTGCACGCGGGTCGTGACGGCCGAGGGCGAGAGGCGCACCGCCTCGCCGAGCGCGCGGAAGCTCATCCGCCCGTCGCGCTGGAGCAACTCGATGAGCGCGGTGTCGATGGCGTCGATGGTGAGGTCGCCCCGGTACTCGGAGACGAAGAAGCCCTTCACGACCGTCGAATAGATGAGGGTGTTGATGTCGGCCACGCCCGGCATCGCCCGGATCCGGGCGAGCAGCTCGTGCAGGGCCGCCATCGAGCCGAGCCGCACCTCGGTGACGAGATCGTGCGCGCCGCCCACGGCCGACACGAGCACGGTCTCGCCGAGCCCGCGGAGCTGCTGGGCGACCGGCTCGACCTGGCTGTCGGTGCGGATCGACACGTGCGCGAGTACGTGCTGGCCGAGGAAGACCGGATCGACCGCCGCGACCACGCGGACGGTGCCGTCGGCCAGCATCGTGCGCAGTCGCGCCGAGACGGCGGCGCGTGTCTGGCCCAGACGGGCGGCGAGCGAGTGGATGCTCGCTCGTCCGTCCTCCTGGAGTGCGCGGATGAGGTCGGCGTCGAAGTCCATGCCCAGCCCGATCGGTCGAAATTCCGGTGAACGCCTGTCGGAGGCGACAGAACACGAGTGTAGAGACATCCAAGCGTGACGTGAACGAATGGATGCGTCTTCAACCGAACAGAACTCCAGTTGAGATGTCGTCGCGCTGGAGTTCTGCGGTTGCCGCCGAGGCATCCGCGCTCGTAGCATCCTCGCCATCCGACATCATCCGCGAAGGGGCGGTCATGACTTCCACACACAGCAGGGCGCGACGGGCGGGCATCGCGGCGTTCGTGGGCACCACGATCGAGTGGTACGACTTCTATGTCTACGCCACGGCCGCCGCCCTCGTCTTCGGACCCTTGTTCTTCCCGAGCGGCGACCCGCTCGCCGAGACGGCCGCCGCGTTCGCGACCTTCGCCGTCGCGTTCGTCGTCCGCCCCCTCGGCGGCATCATCTTCGGCCACATCGGCGACAAGCTCGGCCGGCGCGTCTCGCTCGTCATCACGCTGCTGCTCATGGGCATCGCTACGGTGCTCGTCGGCTGCCTGCCGACCTACGACACCGTCGGCTTCCTCGCCCCGATCCTGCTCATCCTGCTGCGTGCGCTGCAGGGCCTCGCGGTCGGCGGCGAATGGGGCGGCGCCGTGCTCATGAGCGTCGAGCACGCGCCCGAGAAGTCCAAGACGTTCTACGGCGGCTTCACGCAGCTCGGCAACCCGGCCGGCGCGCTGCTCGCCTCGGGCATCTTCGCGATCATGTCCCGCGGTGGCCAGGACTTCATCATCGACGGCGGCTGGCGCATCCCGTTCCTCCTCTCGATCGTGCTCATCGGCGTCGGCCTCTGGGTGCGCTACCGCGTCGAGGAGACGCCCGTCTTCGAACAGAAGGTCGAGGGCCGCAAGCAGTCCACCCCGCTCGCCTACGCGCTGCGCGTGAACTGGCTGCCGATCCTGCTCGGCATCGGCCTGCTGCCGATCTCGACGGGCGGCTACTACCTCGCCACGACGTTCGCGACGGCCTACGCCACCGGCGAGCCCATCGGCATGAGCGAGCAGCTCATCCTCGACGCGATGACCATCGCCTCGTTCGTCGAATTCCTCGTGACGCTGCCGGTGGCCTGGCTCGGCGACAAGTGGGGACGGAAGAACATCATGTATCTCGGTCTCGTGACCTCGGTGCTGACCTTCATCCCGTTCATGCTGGTGCTGCCCGGCAAGGTGGAGCCGCTCGTGTTCCTGCTCGCCTCGCTCGTCCGCATCGCGATGAGCGCGACGTACGCCCCGATCGCGGCGATCCTCGCCCAGATGTTCCGCCCGCAGGCGCGGTACACCTCGATCGCGCTCTCGTACGGCGTGGGCGCGGCGATCTGGGCCGGGTTCTCGCCGTGGTTCGCCACGCAGCTCATCGCCTGGACCGGGAGCATCTGGTCGGTCATCGCGATGTTCGTCGGCATGGCGGTGCTCGCGGGCATCTGCACCCGGTTCGCACCGCAGCACTCCGACGAGGCACCCGTCACCGCCTCCTTCCACGCCCGCACCGACACCACGGGGAACCGCCTGCCATGAGGAAACTGCACGCCTTCGACCGACCCGACCAGACCGGGCCGCGATTGATCACGGCGCGAGTCATCCGCACCGTGGACGCCGAGGACGCGACCGCGACCGCGATGCTGATCGACCGCGGCCGCATCGTCGCCGTCGGCTCGTCCGCCGCCTGCGAGGAGGCCGCCTCGCGGGCGGGGCTGCAGCCCGAGCGGGTGGACCTCGGCGACCGGGTCGTGGTGCCGGGCTTCATCGACGCCCACGCGCATCCGCTGATGTACGGGCAGATGATGACCTGGGTCGACTGCGGGCCGGCGAAGGCGGGCAGCATCCCCGAGATCGTGGCGCTGCTGAAGGCCGCTGCGGAGGACCTGCCGCCGGGCCGGCCCGTCCGCGGGTACGGCTACGAGCACCGCAACCTCGCCGAGCAGCGCCACCCCACGCGGTTCGAGCTCGACGAGGTCGCGACCGATCGTGAGGTGTACCTGATGAACGCCTCCGGGCACGGGGGCGTCGTGAACAGCCACACGCTCGAGATCAACGGCGTCGACCGCGACACCCCGAACCCCGAGGGCGGCGAGTTCTTCCGCGACGCCGCGGGCGAGCTCACGGGCGAGCTGTCGGATGCCGCGTGCAACATCCTCACCGGCGTGCACGGCGTGAAGATCGGCCACCACGGCCCGAACTTCCACCTCGCCGACGAGCCGGAGGAGCATCTGCGCCAGCTGGATGCCGCGACGCAGCGCTTCCTCGCGGGCGGGGTGACGGCGATCGGCGACGCGCAGGTCTCCCGGCGCGAGTTCGACATGTACCTCCGGCTCGCCGAGGCCGGACGGCTCGAGCTCCGGGTGTCGATGTACCTGCTCTCGCACCTGCTCGACGACGCGCTCGAGATGGGGCTCGTCGGACAGTTCGGCAACGCCCACCTGAGCTTCGCCGGCATCAAGTTCTACGCCGACGGCACCCTCGGCGGGTGGACGGCGTACTTCCCCGACGGCTACGTCGGCGATCCGTGCCGCACCGGGCAGCTGTACCACGAGCCCGCCGACTACGCCGAGCTCATCCGGAAGGCGCACGCCGCCGGGCTGCAGACCGCCACCCACGCCCAGTCGCCGACGGCGATCGAGATGGTCGTCTCGGCGATCGAGGCCGCGCTCGCCGAACGGCCGGACCCCGACGCCAGGCACCGGATCGAGCACTGCGGCCTGCCGACGCCCGAGCAGATCGCGCGCATGGCGACCGCGGGCATCCGGCCCGTCAATCAGACGCAGCATTACTTCAACTGGGGCGAGGGCGTCGAGGAGGCGATCGGCACGCCGGGGGAGCGCTTCAACCCGCTGGGCGAGTTCCAGGCCGCGGGCGTGCCCTTCACGATCTCCTCGGATGCCCCGGTCGCCGAGCCCATCCCGCTCGAGGCGATCCAGACCGCCGTGACCCGGGTGACCCGGCGCGGCCACCGGCTCGGCCCCGACTCGCTGCGGGTGTCGGCGGCGGCCGCGCTGCGCGCGCACACCTACGAAGGCGCCGTCTCGCTCGGCCGCGAAGACGACCTCGGCTCGCTCGAGCCGGGCAAGGTCGCCGACTTCGCCGTGCTGAGCGACGACCCGCTCGACGTCGAGCCCGAGCGCATCACCGAGATCCGGGTCACCGAGACCTGGGTCGGCGGCGAACGCCGCTACCGCGCAGCATGAGGAGGGGAGCGGGTCAGTGAGCCGCGAACAGTACGCCGACACCACCGGCCGGGCCGTGCTCGAGACGATCCGGTCGTACGGGGTGACGACCATCTTCGGCATCCCCGGCACCCACAACCTCGAGCTCTACCGGCCGCTCGCCGACCTCGGCATCCGGGCCGTCACGACCCGCCACGAACAGGGTGCCGGGTACGGCGCCGACGGCTGGGCGCAGCAGACCGGCCTGCCCGGCGTCGTCATCACGACCTCCGGCCCCGGCCTGCAGAACGCCATGAGCGCCATCGGCACCGCGTTCTGCGAGTCCCGGCCGCTGCTCGTGATCTCACCGGGCGTCCCGCTCGGCGCCGAGTTCGCCGACGTCGGCACCCTCCACGAGACGAAGGATGCCACGGCCATGGTCGGCGCCATCGCCGAGTGGTCGCGGCGGGTCACGACCGCCGCCGAGGCCGTCGACGCCGTGCACGACGCGTTCACCCTGTTCCGCTCCGGCCGGCCGCGGCCGGTCCACGTGGAGATCCCGCTCGACGTGCTCGAGGCGCCGGCCGGGCTGCCCGCCGAGGCCCGACTCGCTCGCCCGGCGCCCGCTCCCGCTGCCGGCGATGCCGAGGCCGTGCGCCGTGCGGCCGAGCTCATCGGCGAGGCATCCGCGCCCGTCATCATCGCGGGCGGCGGAGCGACCCGGGCGGCACGAGAGGTCACCGCGCTCGCCGAACGCCTCGGGGCCCCGGTGCTCACGTCGCTCAACGGCAAGGGCACCCTCGACGAGCAGCATCCGCTCTCCCTCGGTTCGAACCTGCGGATCGGCGCCGCCCGCGAGGCGGCCGAGCACGCCGACGTGCTCATCGTGCTCGGGTCCAAGCTCGGCGAGGCGGAGCTCTGGGCGCCGGCGCTCGAGGCCCGCGGCCGGGTCGTCCGCGTCGACGTCTCGGCGGCGCAGCTCCACAAGAACCTGGAGGCGACCGTCGGCATCGTCGGCGACACGTCGGCCGTCGTCGCCGCGCTGCTCGAGCAGCTGCCCGGGCCGACCGCGCCGCGACCCGACCTCACCGGCCTCCGCGCGGCCATCGCGGCCGAGATCGCCTCGATCGCGCCCGACACCGTCGCGCTCGCTGAGACGATCGCCGAGGCGTTGCCCGAGCACGCGGTCGTCGCCGGGGACTCGTCGCAGATCATCTACCTCGCCCTCGCCAACGTGCTCCGTGCGTCCCGCCCGCATTCCCTGCTCTACACGCCCACTTACGCGACCCTCGGCTACGGCCTGCCCGCCGCGATCGGGGCGCGCGTCGCCCAGACCGAACGCCCGGTCGTCGCCGTGCTCGGCGACGGCGCGCTGATGTTCTGCGTCAACGAGCTCGCGACCGCCGTCGAACAGCGCCTCGACCTCACGATCGTGTGCGTCGACAACGGCGGCTACGCCGAGATCAAGCAGAACGAGCTCGACCGTGGCATCGCGCCGATCGGCGTCGATCTCATCCAGCCCGACTGGGCCGCCCTCGCCGACGCGTTCGGCGCGACCGGACGCCGGGCCGCCCGTGTCGACGAGGTGGCGCCCGCCATCCGCGCCGCCGTGGCGGGCGGCGGCGTTCAGCTCGTGCACATCCCGCAGGCGGCCCTCGCCCCAGACCACAGGAGAGATGACTCATGACCGAGCCCATCGGCCCCGTCGACGCATCCGTGAACCCGAGGTACTCGGGTATCGCGACGTTCGCGCGGCTGCCGCGCATCGAGGACGTCCCGACCGCGGACCTCGCGATCGTCGGCATCCCCTTCGACACCGGAGTCAGTTATCGCCCGGGTGCACGGTTCGGGCCGTCGCACGTCCGCGAGTCGTCGCGGCTGCTGCGGCCGTACAACCCCGCCCAGGACGTCTCGCCGTTCGCCGCGGCGCAGGTGGTCGACGCCGGCGACATCCCGGTCAATCCGTTCGATCTCGGCGAGGCGGTGCGCGAGGTCGAGGTCGCGGCCACCGAGCTCGGCGAGCGGGCGCAACGCCTCGTCGCCATCGGCGGCGACCACACGCTCGCCCTGCCGCTGCTCCGCGCGGTGACCAAGCGCCACGGCCCCGTCGCGGTGCTGCACTTCGACGCGCACCTGGACACCTGGGACACCTACTTCGGCGCCCCCATCACGCACGGCACGCCGTTCCGCCGCGCGAGCGAGGAAGGGCTCATCGACCTCACCGCGAGCTGTCACATGGGCACGCGCGGGCCGCTGTATTCGAAGCAGGATCTCGAGGACGACGAACGCCTCGGCTTCGCCATCGTCTCGAGCGAGTACGTCGAGGAGCACGGCGTCGAGGCGGGCATCCGTCGCATGCTGGACCGACTCGGTGACCGCCCCGTCTACGTGTCGATCGACATCGACGTGCTCGACCCGTCGCACGCGCCCGGCACCGGCACGCCCGAGGCCGGGGGACTGACGAGCCGGGAACTGCTCCGGATGCTCCGGAGCCTCAGGAGCGTGAACCTCGTGGGCGCCGACGTCGTCGAGGTGGCGCCCGCCTACGACCACGCGCAGGTCACGGGGATCGCGGCCAGTCATGTCGTGTACGAACTCGTGTGCCTCATGGCCGCCCAGCTCGCGGATCCACAGGCGTCCTGACAGAACCTGCCACGATGGTAAGTTCACCATCGTGGCAGGATTACGCGAGCGGAAGACGGCGGCGACTCGGCAGCGGATCCTCGACGAGGCGAACCGACTGTTCGAGCGCGACGGCTTCGACGCGGTCACGCTCGCAGAGATCGCCGAGGCCGCCGACGTCTCCCTGAAGACGGTGGTGAACTACTCCGGCGCGAAGGAGGACCTCTTCTTCGACGCGGAGCGGCCCGGCATCGATGACCTGCTCGTCGCGATCGCCGGCCGGCACGAGCGGTCGCTCTCGCTCACCGAGGCGGTCCGGCCGCTCCTCGTCGACGGGCCGGTCCTCGCCGGGACGACGACCTGGGCCTCCATCGACGAGACGACGTGGTCCGCGCTCCGGCGCTGCGCCGAGTGCGAGCGGGACTCGCCCACGCTCACCGCCCGACGTGCCGCGCTCCTGCAGTCGTGGCTCGTGCACCTGGCCGAACGGTCGGGATCGGCGCCGTGGTCGGCGATGCTCACCGGGGTGCTGGTGCTCCGACACTCGATCGTGCTCGACGGGCTCGTGGCGGGGCGGTCGCCCGCCGGCGTTGCGCGGCTCGTGCGCACCGCCGTCGGCGGGGCACTCGACGCGCTGGAGCGCGGCTTCGCCCGCTGAGCGGGCGCCGGGCTCGGCTATCGTGGCGACGTGCCCGTCGCCGAGGATCTCGCCCCGCTCGCCCGCGAACGCCGTCTCTCGCTCATCGGCGACGGCCTCGGCCGCGGTGCCGAAGCCCACGAGCACCGCCTGTTGCGGGCCGCGCGACCGGCGCTGCCCGTACTCAACTGGCTCGGCCAGTTCGCGAACCCCATCATGCGCGTGCCGAAGCTCGGCTGGATCACCGCCGACCCTCGCGTCGCACGCGCGCTCCTCAACGACCCCGAGCACCTCACGCTCCTCAGCGAAGGCGGCGTGGGCCACCTCTGGGCGCAGATCCTCGGCGACTGGGTGAACGACCTCTTCGACGGCCCGGGCCACCACGACCTCCGCACCCGCAGCCGCGAACTCTTCACCGAGCGCACCAGCCGCGGATTCGTCGAACGAGCGTGGGGAGACCGGCTCACCGTCGCGCGCGCCGTCTTCGAGGCCGGCGAGGAGCTCGACCTCGCCGACCTCTCGCGCGTGCTCGTCGGCCGCATGGTGACCGCGCTGCTCGGCACACCCGTCGACCCGTCGCGCGGCGACGACGCCTACCGCGAGATCTTCGCGACCGGTGAGGAGCTCGCGAGCATCGCGCTCGGCACCACTGCCGACACCGTGCTGCCGCCGCACAAGGTCGAGGCCGCGCGCGCGATCGTCGAGCGGCTCACCGGCCACGTCGACGCCGCGTTCGCCGACGCCCCTGAAGATGCGGTCATCGGCCGCTGCCGCGAGCTCGGGCTCTCGCTCCGGGAGACGAAGGGGCTCGCGACGCTGCTCATGGTCGCCGGCACCGAGACCGCGGCATCCGCCATGGCGCGCACGGCAGCCCTGCTCGCCGACAGCGGCGAGCAGCACCGGCTCATCGCCGCGCCCGAGCATCGCGACGACGCCGTCCGCGAGGCGCTGCGGGTCACGAGCCCGGCGCCCATCATCGGCCGCGCAGTGCTCGCCGCCCTCGAGATCGCCGGGCGGACGCTGCGCGCCGGCGACCGCGTGGTCGTGCTCACCTGGACGGCGAACAACCTCGCCGGCGGCTTCCGGATCGACCGGCCCTACCTGCCGCAGTACCGGCAGCTGTGGTTCGGCGCCGGACGGCACCTCTGCCTCGGCGGCCCGCTCGCAAAGGCGGAACTCGGCGCGATCGTGGATCTGCTCGTCGGTGACGGGCGCCCGTTCGAGATCGTCTCGCGACGGTACGGCCGGCGCGTGCTCATCCCGGCGTACGCCTCACTCGTGGTGCGGAAGCGTCGGGACGCCTGAACGCTCGCCGGCTCACCAGTCCTCGGCGCCCTCGAGGCTCGTGTCGCGCGGGTCGTACCGCAGTCGTTCGCGCGCTGCGCTGAGGTCGTACGTGCGCTCGAACCCGAGCTGGCTCACCGCATAGCGGGTGAGCCGGGGACGGCCGCCCGTGACCTTCGCCGCGCGCTCGAGCCCGTGCGCGAGCCGGAGCGCCGCCGGCGTGGGGATGCCGACGATGCGCGCCCGCACGTTCCGCCGGCGGAGGAACTCGCCGATGACGTCGGAGAGGACGACGGGCGACGCATCCGTGACGTTGAAGATGCCGCGCGGGCCGAACGGGATGACGGCGAGCCGGACCGCGTCGACCAGGTTGTCGATATGCGTGAGCGAGTGCCGCACGCGCCCGCCGGCGGGCAGCACGAGTCGGCCTCCTCGCACCGCCTCGAGCACTCGTGGCAGGAGCGTGGTGTCGCCCGGGCCGTACACGGCGTGCGGGCGGAGGATCGCCACGTCGCGTCCGCTCAGCTCCGCCTCGGCGAGCGCCTTCGTCTGCGAGTATGTGCTGAGGAAACGCCGCGGCAGCCGCGTGTCCTCGCGGGCCTGGACGCTCGGGCCGAACGCGTCGTACACGCTCGACGTCGAGAGGTGCACGAGCCGGACGCCCGGGAAGGTGCGCACGACCGCGCGCGTGCCGTCGCGGTTGACGAGCAGCGCGTCCTCGAAGCGCACCCAGTCGTCGGCCAGGGCGGCGCAGTGCACGACGGCGTCGACCCGTTCGGGTTTGCGCAGCGGCCCCCGTGCGAGGTCCCACACCCGGTACGTCCCGGATGGGTGCGCCCAGCCGCCGGGCGTCCGCCCGTAGCCGACCACGCGATGTCCGTCGTTCGCGAGCGCGGTCGCGACGGCTCCGCCGACGAACCCGCTCGCTCCGGTGACGGCGACCCTCATCCTGCCTCCTCCTGGTGGTGCGAACCGTGGTGCGAATCGAGCTTCGGACCCCGGCTTCCGGCCCGCGTCGGCGCCTGCTGCGCGTCGCCGGCGACCCGGCGGGCGACCGCCCGCGCGAGTCCGGCGCGGTCGAGCTTGCTGCTCCGCCCCGACCGCGGCAGGTCGCCCGCCGCGAGCACGAGGTCGGGCAGGGCGCCCGCGTCGATCAGTCCGGGGAGCGCCCGGGCGACGGCGGCGACGAGCGGATGCTCCGCCGTGAGCTCTGCGGGCCGGTCGGCCTCCGGTACGAGGACGAGCACGATGCGGTCGTCGCCGATCTCGTCGGGCACGCCGGTGAGCACGGCCTCAGCGACGCCGGGGAGTCCTGCGATGATCGGCTCGTAGAGGCCGGGGTAGACGTTCCAGGTGCCGCGGATGAACATGTCCTTCGCGCGCCCGAGCAGGGTGAGCCGGTCGCCGTCGAGGCGAGCGAGGTCGCCGGTGCGGAGTTCGGCGAGCGGACGGGCGGGCAGGTCGTGCAAGTACCCGCGCGCGAGACCGGGCCCGGAGAGCACGAGCTCACCGTCGTCGATGCGTGCGGTGACGCTCGGCACGAGGCGGCCGACGGGGTCGCCGCCGGTACCCGCGACCTCACGGCCACCGGCGACGTCGCCGCGCCCGGGAGAGGCCTCGAGCTTCTCGTCGCCGTCGATGATCGCGACGGGGAGGATCTCGGTCATGCCGTAGACCGCCCGGATCGCGGTGTCGGGGAATCGTCGGCGGATCCGCTCGAGGAGCGGCCGCAGGACGGGTGCGCCGCCCAGCACGATGGTCTCGAGCCGGGACGGCGCGAGCCCGGGGTGGGCGTCGAGCTCGCGGAGCAGCGCGTCCATCGCGGCGGGCACCGCGAACAGCAGCTCCGCATCCGCGAGCAGAGGGAGGACGTCGCCCGGCCGGGCGATGGGGTCCGCGCTGCGCGGAGGCATCCGCCAGTGCGCGCCGGCGATGAGCGCGGGGATGCCGACCATCAGCTGATCGGTGACGACCAGCTGGCCGGCGTAGAGCCCCACACCCGCGGCGAAGTCGCCGAGGCCGGCGCCGAGCGACCCCCGGGTGTGCACCACGGCCTTCGGGGTGTCGGTGGTGCCGCTCGTGAAGACGATGAGCGCCTCGTCGTCCGGGTGGTCGCTCGCGAGCGACAGGTCTGCCGCCCGAGCGGCAGCCCGTGCGAGATCCGAAACGGCCCGTGCCCCGCGGGGCACCCCTGGCAGCCACGGTCCGGCGCGGAGATGCCGAGCCTCGGGCACCAGCTCGCGGTACGGGGCGAGCTCGAGCCCTCGCCGCCGGGCGAGCGGGCGGAACAGCGTCGTCGACGCGAGGTGCAGGAGCGACTCGGCCGCGACCCAGCGCGGCGCCGCGAGTCGCGCGCGGGCGCGGAACAGCGCCTCCCCGGCGCCCGGATCGGCGAAGACCACAGTGCCGCGTGCGAGCACGATGCCGAGCGCGAGCACGACCGCGTCGGGGCCCGGCCGCACGGAGAAGAGCACCCGGTCACCGTCGGCGAACCCGTCGGCGCGGAGGGCCGACGCGGTGGCGCGGATGCGGGCGCCGAGCTCGGCATAGGTGAGCGTGGAGCGACCGGCGGAGATCGCCGGGAGCTCTGGATGCCGTTCCACCGCCTGGAGGACGGCCGCGACGAGGTCGGTCATCGTGCGCCCGCCCCCTCGACGACGAGTCGCGCGTACGCCGGGATGAGCACGCCGCGCGCCGGACGGCGCTCGACGACGCGCAGCTCCGGCGTCGCGAGCAGCGGGTCGAGCGTCGTGCGGATCTGCGCGGTCGCGAGCGGCGCGCCGAGGCAGAAGTGCACGCCCGCCCCGAACCAGAGCTGCTTGAGTGAGGCGGCGGGATTGCCCACGGGATCGAAGTCGCCGAGGGCGCGGTTCGCCCAGTAGGTGCCGAGCACCACGCGTTCGCCGCGCCGCACCGGGAGGTCGCCCACGGCGCCGTCGCGGGCGACGGAGCGCAGCATGACGGGCGAGGGGGTGGTGACCCGCAGGGCCTCGGCGACCGCCGCGTCGACGAGCGACCGGTCGGCCGCGAGCAGCGCGTGCCAGCCGCTGTCGACGAGGATGGCCGCGAGGCGCGGCACGAACGACACGAGCGTCTCGGTGCCCGTGAGCACGAACGCGCCCACCGCGCCGAGCGCCTCGCGTTCGTCGAGGCCGAGCGCGCGCATACGGCCGGGGACGGTGGACTCGTCGCCCGCGTACGCCCTGGACGCGTGCTCGCCGAGTTCGCCGAGGATGCCACGGGCGACGGCGAGCCGGCGCCCGGTGAGCCGCGGGCGGGCCAGGGTCACGAACCCCGTGACCGCCGACACCCGGGCGAACAGCTCGTCGTCGACGACGTCGTGGTCGAGGCCCACGAGGCGGCTGATCACGGCGCTCGCCGACCGACGGGCGTGTGCGACGAGGTCGACCCGCTCGCCTCGCGCCAGCCGTGCGCCGAGCTCGGCGGCGGCACCGCCAAGGGCGTCGTCGACGAGCCGGTCGACGAAGGCGGGCGCGAAGAGCGGGGCGAGCTTCCTGCGGAGCTCGCGGTGCTCCGCGCCCTCCATGTTGAGCAGCACGCTCGGGCCGAGCACGGGTGTCCAGAGATCGCTCGGCGCGCCCGGGCCGGTCTTGCTGAACGTGGCGGTGTCGAGGAGCACCGAACGGAGCACCTCGGCGTCCTTCACGACGACGCCGAGCCCGGGCACCCGTCGGACGCGGCCGGGGATCGCCGACACGGCGGGGAAGGCGAACGGGTGGGCGGCGCGCACCACGCGCCGCTCAAAGCGGCGGGCGAGGGCGACGGACGCCCGCGGTTCGCGCGCCACGGCGGCGGGGTCGCGGATGTCGACGACGGCCGGGCGGTACGCATGGTCCTTGTACCAGAGCAGGGTGTTCGCGAGTCCCCACGCCTGCACCCGCCGGCTCGACCCGTACACGACGACGTCCCGCCGCCTGGCGTAGTCGCGGGTGATCCGGCGCACGGCGTTCACGAGCGCCCGGTCCTCGTGCAGCTCCTCGATACGTGTGCGCGGGAAGCCGCCCGCCGCGAGGTAGAGCTCGGCGGTGATGCCGACGTTGCACCCGGCTGCCATGAGGTACGGGCCGAGGTAGCCGTCGTCGCGGTTGCCGGGACGCACCCGCCCGAACGCCTCCGCGAGGTGGACGGCGCCGCGGAGCGCCGCCCTGGTCGCCCAGCCGAGCCCCTCGTCCGTGCGGGGCACCAGCTCGCCGCCCACGAGCTGCAGGCCGAGCCCGCCCTCGGTGGGAGCGGTGAGCGCCCGGCGGATGCTCGCCGTCCAGTCGGCTCGGGGCAGGCAGTCGGCGTCGGTCCGGGCGAGGAGGGTCGCTCCGGCGTCGATCGCGGCGCGCATGCCGGTGTCGGCGGCGGCGCCGGTGCCCTTCTGCGGCTCGTGGACGACACGCCAGCGGTCGAGCCCGCGGTCGCGGGCGAAGGCACGGATGACCGCGGCGCTGTCGTCGGTCGAGCCGTTGTCGACGAACACGGCGTCGAAGTCGGCGTCGTCCTGCGAGGCGAGGGCCTCGAGGGTGGGCATGATGCCGGCGGCTTCGTCGAAGACCGGCACGACGACGGCGAGGCGGCCCGTCACAGGCGCACCATCATCAGGCCGAGGCTGATGCCGCCGGCGAGGCCGATGAGGAGGACCAGGCTGCCGGGGCCGACCATGCCGCGCTCCCGGGCCAGCTCCAGCTGCAGCGGCAGCGTCGCCGACGCGAGGTTGCCGTGCTCGCCCACGGTCACGACGGTCCGGTCGCCCGGGACGCCGAGCCGTTCGAAGATCGGCGGCAGGTAGGGCAGCGCGACCTGGTGGATCGCCACGAGGTCGAAATCGGATGCTGCGAGCCCGTGCCGCCGCAGCAGGTCGAGCACGGGCTCGGGGCCGAGGTCGAGGAACGCCTGCTGCAGGCCGGCGCCGTCCATGTCGAAATAGAGACTGTCGGGGTCGTGCCCGCCGATGGTGCCGCCGCCAGGCAGCGTGCCGATCGACCAGTGCTCCGAGACGGCGTGGAACGCCGAATCGAGGATGCCCGCCCGGCCCGAGTCATCCGCTTCGAGCACGATCGCCGCACCGGCGTCGCTCATCACGTATCCCGGGAAGGAGCGGATGAACTGCGCATGATCGCGCACCCGCCAGCGGACGCCCGCGGTGGGCGCCTCGCCGCTGGCGATGAGGATGCGCCGCGCCTGCCCGGCCCGGATCATCGCATCGCCGACCTGCATCGCGTTGACCACGGAGTTGCAGGCGTTCTTCACGTCGAACACCGGGACGCCGAGGCCGAGCTTCGCGTTCACGATGTGGCTCGTGGCCGGCTCGACGAGGTCTTGACTGGCGCTGGCGAAGATGAGCTGGTCGACCGGGCCGGGGGAGCGGTCGAGCGCGACGCGGGCGGCGGCGACCGCGAGATCGGAGGCCTGCCAGCCCTCTGGACGGAGATGGACCCGGCCGACCCCGGTCATCCGTTCGATGAGCCCCGTCGCGAGCTTCAGCCCGGGGTTCTCCGCGCGGAGCGCGCGCTCGGTCTCACGGGCGGTGCGGACGCGGTCGGGCAGGTGGGCGGCGACGGCGGCGAGGCGGGTGGAGCGCACTCGCACGAGCCTAGCCAGCCGGCGGCCCGCGGCGCGCGTTCCGCGCACAGCCAGCCGGGCAGCACGTCGGCGAGGATGGACGGGTGACCGACGACCTCGCCGACCTCCGCGCCGCCATCGCCGCGGACCCGGCCAACGCGGCGCTCACCGCGCAGGGCTGGGCGCCGCTGTTCACCGGCTCGGCGACCTCACGGGTCGTCGTGGTCGGGCAGGCGCCCGGGCGCCGGGCCCAGGAGGCCAACATCCCGTGGCACGACCCGAGCGGCGATCGGCTCGTGCGCTGGCTCGGCGTCACCCGCGAGCAGTTCCACGACCCCGCGTCGTTCGCGATCGTGCCGATGGACTTCTACTATCCGGGCCGCGCGGGCTCCGGCGATGCGCCGCCGCGGAAGGACATCGCCCCGCGGTGGCATCCGTCGATCCTCGCGCGGCTGCCAGAGGCGCGCCTGCGGATCCTCGTCGGCGGGTACGCGCAGCGGTACTACCTGGGCGACGCGCGGAAGGCGACGCTGACCGAGACGGTGCGGGCCTGGCGCGACCACCTGCCGGGCGCGGTCCCGATCGTGCACCCCTCCGGGCTGAACGCCCGCTGGCTGGCGGCGAACCCGTGGTTCGAGGCCGAGGTCGTGCCCGAGCTGCAGGCACTGGTGGCCGCCGCGCTCGCCGATTGAGCGGCGCGGACGCGGACGGCACGTCCGGCCCGCGGCGGGTCACTCTCCGACGTCGCCGCCGAGCCGGAGGAAGCGCCGATCGCGGAACAGCAGCGGGGGAGCGTCGGGGCCGAGGCGCACCTCGAGCACCTCGGCGAGCACGAGCGTCGAGCTGCCGACCGGGATCCGTTCGAGCGCCCGGCCGCGCAGCACCGCGGTCGCGTCGGGAAGGAACGGCTCGCCGGTGGGCAGGCGCTGCCAGCCCTGGTCGGGCGTGAACCGGGGCGCGCCCGAGCGCGCGAAGACACGGGCGAGTCCCGCGTGGTGCTCCGCGAGGAAGTTCACCGCGAAGGTGGGGGTCGCGAGCAGCGCGCCGGCCGTGCCGGTGCCGCGGGTGACCGAGAACGAGATCGCGGGCGGGTCGACGGCGACGGAGGCGACCGAGGACGCGGTGAGCCCCACCGGGCCGGTCGCGGTCGCGGCGGCGATGAGGGCGACTCCGGCGGGATGCATCCGGAACGCGTGCTTCATCGCCTCGCCGACCGGCGTGGGCACGGGGACGGCCGCCTCCGCGCCGGTCACGCGTGCGCCGCCTGGGGCGGGAGGGCGGCGATGATCGGGTGGTCCTTGGGGATGACGCCCACCTTGGCCGCGCCGCCCGGGGAACCGATCTCGTCGAAGAACTCGACGTTGGCCTGGTAGTAGTCGGCCCACTCGTCGGGGACGTCGTCTTCGTAGTAGATCGCCTCGACGGGGCACACGGGCTCGCACGCGCCGCAGTCGACGCACTCGTCGGGGTGGATGTAGAGCGAGCGTTCGCCCTCGTAGATGCAGTCGACGGGACACTCGTCGATGCACGCCTTGTCCTTCACATCGACGCAGGGCAGGGCGATCACGTAGGTCACGTCGGTTCCACTCCTCGGGTCGGGCCCTCGGGCGGGGCCATGCCCACCGTAAAACCTCGAGTAGGCTTCAAGTCAAAACGAGAGGATGCCGCGTGTCCAGCCCCCGCGCCGCCGACGGCGAGTCCGGCCGCCATGCGCCCGACGAGCTGCTCTCGATCGGAGAGATGAGCCGGCGCACGGGCGTCGCCGCCTCCGCGCTGCGGTTCTACGAGGACCTCGGGCTCATCGCGGCGGTCCGCACCGGCGGCAACCAGCGGCGCTATCCCCGGCACATGCTGCGCCGGGTCTCGCTCATCGCCGTCGCCAAACGGCTCGGCATCCCGCTCACCGACGTGCAGTCCGCGTTCGCCGATGTGCCGCTCGAGCGCACCCCGAGCCACGACGACTGGCAGCGCGCGTCGAGGCAGTGGAAACGGCAGCTCGAGGAACGCCGCCGCGGCATCGAGCAGCTCGAGCGCGAGCTCACCGGATGCATCGGCTGCGGGTGCCTCTCGATGAAGGCCTGCGCGCTGCTGAACCCCGACGACGCGCTGGGCGACGCCGGCGCAGGGCCGAGACGGCTCGACCCCGACCTCGACTAGCGCGCCGTGCGGGCGCCCGCAAGCCATGGCCGCGGAGCGGGCGGCCGAGGTAGCGTCGGCCCATGGCAGCAGCAGATCCCGACCAGCGGCGAGAGCAGCTCACCGCGGCGCCGAAGGCCGACGAGCACGACGCCGACCCCCGCATCGAGGTGACGGAGCGGCCGGGCGGCGTCACCCGCATCGACATCGCCGAGACCGCGGCGGTACGGCCGGGCGAGCCGCCCACCGCCGACGAGGGCTCCTGAGCCGTCCTGTCGCTTCGCCGGGGTTTGGCGTGTCGGCCGATTCGAACGTATGTTCGAATCGTGGTCACGTGGCATCCGATCCTCGCCGCCGATGAGCCGACGCCCGGCCGGTGGGAGCTGCGCGACCAGTACGGACGGTGCTACGGGGTCGTCGAGATCCTCACGATCGGCGACGATCTCGGCTACCGGGCCGACGACGCCGCGGGGGAGCTGATCGGCCACTACGCCACGCTCCGCACCGCGTGCCGCGAAGTGCACTCGCGGTTCGTGCAGAGCCACGGTCCGGCGCCGTTCCGCGGCTACCCCGACTTCGGGCCGCGACGGGACTGACCCGCCGCGGCCCGAAGTCAGGCGCGCCGCACCGGCGCTCGGCTACGAGGCCGGCGTCGCGTCGCGCTTCGGCAGCTTCCAGCCCGGCCGCACGTAGTGGCACGTGTAGCCCCACGGAATCCGCTCCAGGTAGTCCTGGTGCTCCGGCTCCGCCTCCCAGAACGCCCCTGACGGCTCGATGGTCGTGACCACCTCACCCGGCCAGATGCCCGACGCGTCGACATCGGCGATCGTGTCGCGCGCGACCGCCTCCTGCTCGGGAGTCGTCGGGAAGATCGCCGAACGGTAGCTCGTGCCGATGTCGTTGCCCTGCCGGTTCAACGTCGACGGGTCGTGGATCTGGAAGAAGAACTCCAGCAGGTCGCGGTAGCTCGTCCGCTCGGGGTCGTAGACGATCTCGATCGCCTCCGCATGCCCCGGATGGTTGCGGTACGTGGCGTGCTCGTTCTGCCCGCCGGTGTAGCCGACGCGCGTCTGAACGACGCCCGGCAGCTTCCGGATCAGATCCTGCATGCCCCAGAAACAGCCGCCAGCGAGCACCGCGGTCTCGGTGCCGGGGAAGCTCGTGACGGCTCCGGTGTCGAGGTCGGTCATGTCAGTGCTCCTTCTGCGAAGAGGTGGTCGAATCGGATGCCTCGAAGAGGCGGCGGTACTCGCCGTAGCCTTCGGCCTCGAGGCGGTCGGCCGGCACGAAGCGCAGCGCGGCCGAGTTGATGCAGTAGCGCAGCCCGCCGTCCTCGACGGGCCCGTCGTCGAACACGTGCCCGAGGTGGCTGTCCGCGGCCGCGGAGCGCACCTCCACGCGCTTCATGAACAGCGACCGGTCGACGTGCTCGGTGACCATCGCCTCCTCGATGGGGCGCGTGAAGCTCGGCCAGCCGGAACGGCTGTCGTACTTGTCGGTGGAGCTGAACAGCGGCTGCCCCGACACGACGTCGACGTAGATGCCCGGCTCGTGGTGGTTCCAGTACTCGTTCCGGAACGCCGGCTCGGTCGCGTCCTCCTGCGTGACCTTGCGCTGCAACGGGGTGAGGCGATCGATCGCCTCCGGAGTCCTGCGGTACTCGTGTGACACGGTGTCCTCCTGTTCGCGCCGCCGGCTGCGGCGCCACCAGGAAGAACAGCCGACGGCGCACGGCTGTTCCGCGTTCCGGCCGCCGCAGCTGCGGGTTCGCTGTGAGCGCGCCGTCGCGCGATCGGCGGGCGTCGCGGCAGACTGGACCACGCCCGGGTGCCGGGCTCACCGCGAGAGGAGGCTCGGGCATGGAACTGCTCATCGTGGTCGTCCTCGGCCTGCTCGGCATCGCCGCCGCGACCGCCATCGGCCCCCGCCTCGGCGTGTCCGCGCCGCTGCTGCTCGTCGTCGTCGGCATCGGGGTGAGCCTGCTCCCGTTCGTCCCCGACGTCGAGATCGACCCGGAGTGGATCCTCGCCGGCGTGCTGCCGCCGCTGCTCTACTCGACCGCCGTCGCCATGCCGTCGATGGAGTTCCGCCGCGAGTTCAGCGCGATCAGCGGGTTCTCCGTCGGACTCGTCGTGGTCAGCGCGCTCGTGCTGGGGGTGCTGTTCTCCTGGATCATCCCCGGACTCGGCCTCGCCGCGGGCATCGCGCTCGGCGCGATCGTCAGCCCGACCGACGCCGTGGCGACCTCCATCGTCAAACGGGTGGGCGTCTCACCCCGCGTCGTCACCGTGCTCGAAGGGGAGAGCCTGCTGAACGACGCCACCGCGCTGGTCCTGCTCCGCTCCGCGATCGCCGCCGGCGCGGCATCCGTCACCTTCTGGGATGTCGCGGGCGACTTCCTCTGGGCCGTCGCGATCGCGGTCGTCGTCGGCTTCGTCGTGGGCAAGGCGAACCTCTGGGTGCGCTCACGCGTCACGGATGCCACGGTGAACACCGTCATCTCGCTCACCGTGCCGTTCCTCGCGAGCGTCCCGGTCGACGAGCTCGGCGGGTCCGGGCTCGTCGCGGCCGTCGTCGCCGGGCTCGTCACGGGACGAGGCGGCATCCGGAGCCTCTCACCGCAGCACCGCGTTTCCGACGTCCAGACCTGGCGCACCGTCGAGCTCGTGCTCGAGGGGGCCGTCTTCCTCGTCATGGGCCTCGAGATGGCCGCCATCATCGACGACCTCGCGAACGAGGCGTACGGCATCCACCACGGTCTCCTGCTGGCGGTGCTCGCGCTCGCCGCGGCGCTCGCGGTCCGGGCGGCCTACGTCTTCCCGACGCTCGCGATCTTCGCCCGGCGCACGCGCAGGGCGGCCGCGCTGAAGCCGAAGCTCGCTGCCGTGCAGGAGCGCATGGACTCGCGCGACCTCGAGGAGTTCGCGGAGGAGGTCGCCGAGCGCGAGGCGGAACGCCGGCCGAGCGGCCGGGCGCCCGCGCCGAACGTCGAGCGCGTGAAGCGGTTCCGCACGAGGCTCCGGCGCAAGGTCGCCGACCTCGACTACTTCCTCGCCGAGCCGCTCGGCTGGCGCGAGGGCACCGTCATCGTCTGGGCGGGCATGCGCGGCGCCGTCACGCTCGCGGCGGCGCAGACGCTCCCGGCGGACACGCCCGCTCGATCGCTGCTCGTGCTCACGGCGTTCTTCGTCGCCGCGATCTCGCTCATCGGACAGGGCGGAACCCTGCCCTGGATCGTGCGGGCGGTGAAGCCGGCGGGCGTCGATCCGGCCGCCACCGCGGCCGAGCGCTCCGAGATCGACCGGCTGTTGCGCGACGTCGCGCAGCAGGTCAGGGCGCGGCATGCGGACCGCACGCGCGAGTCGCTCAGCCGCGACGAGATCCGGCGCTTCCGGCTCGAAATCATCCATGCGCAGCGGGAGGCGCTGCTCGAGGCGCGCGACGACGGGCTCTACAGCTCGGCGGTGCTCGGGGGTGTGCTCGAGACCCTCGACGCCGACCAGATCAGCATCGAACTGCGTACCGAGGGCGACGCGGCCGACGCCGCGTGAGCCGATTCTGCCGGGTGATCAGGATGTTCCCCCGCCCATAGCAGGCGTCCCGCGGCGTCGCATCCACGCACACGACTTTCACAGGGAAAGGTGAGGGGTCGTGCAGAAAGCGTGTGCAGACTGGCGACTTCGCTTCGGCGACCCCCTCCAGCACTGAAAGTGACGAACCCCGCCAGCCTCCGGACAGCACCGGTGCGCCCGGCACGTGAACCTATGCAGAACCAGATCACCCCCGAGAACCACACGCCCCAGACCAGCCCGACCGCCTCCGAGCCCGGCACCCGCGCCGAGCGCCGTGAAGCCCGGCGCCTGCGCACCCGGTACGCCCTCGCGGCCGGTGCGGTCGTCACCGTCGGCGCCCTCGTCGGCACCGGCTTCGCCGTCCAGTCGGCCGTCGCCGCGCAGAGCGACCGCGTCGCCGAGACGTCGGCCCTCGTCGCCGCCTCGAACCCCGACACGGCCCAGCTCGACGCGCACAGCGCCGTGCTCGACGCCCGGGCCGCCAAGGCGGCGGAGGACACCCTCACGCCCGCGCGCAACGCGCTCGCCTCCGCGGCGGGCAAGACGGATGCCTCGGCACTCGCCGCCTCCGTCGCGAACCTCGACGACTACGAGCGCCTGTCGCCGTCGCGGGTGTTCACCCTTGCGAAGCAGGCCGCCGAGCAGACCGCCGCCGTCACGGGCCAGGTCGCGGAGTTCGACCGCGTCCAGGCCGAGCAGGCCGCAGCAGCTGCCGCCGCCGCCGCGGCGAAGGCGGCCGAGGAGGCCGCTGCGGCGGAGGCCGCGGCGCCGAGCGCCTCGTCCCGCCCGTCCGGTCCCGCCAACCCGAGCGGCGCGCAGGCCATCGCCCGCGACCTGATGGCCTCGATGTACGGCTGGGGCGACGACCAGTTCGGCTGCCTCGTCGAGCTCTGGAACCACGAGTCGGGCTGGAACGTCTACGCCTCGAACGGCAGCAGCGGGGCGTACGGCATCCCGCAGGCGCTGCCCGGCAGCAAGATGGCCGTCTACGGCGACGACTGGCAGACCAACCCCGCCACGCAGATCAAGTGGGGCCTCGGCTACGTGTCGGGCCGGTACGGCACGCCGTGCGGCGCCTGGGACGCGTTCAACGCCCAGGGCTGGTACTGATCGCCCGCTGACGCGACCGACGGCCGCGCGGCCGTGCCCAGGGCACGCCGCGCGGCCGTCGGTCTGTCAACCCTCGGCGCGTCCGACCCGGCCTGGTTAGCCTGAGCGGATGGGAGCGCCGAAGCCGAACACCTCGAAGCCGACCACGCCCGCACCCGACGCCGACCGCACGGACGACGCTCCGAAGGCGAGGTCCGGCGGCGGGTTCGTCGATCGGATGAAGCGCGCGTTCGAGTGGGTGCTGAGCACGAAGCCCGTGCGCGCGTTCCTCCTCTATCAGGAGCGCCACGGCGCGATGCTCGCAGACAGCGTCACGTACCGCACGCTGTTCTCGGTATTCGCCGGCGTCTTCCTCGGCTTCGCGATCGCCGGCCTCTGGCTCGCCGGGAACGACGAGGCCATGGACGCGCTCGTCGACGCCGTCGACTCCGTCATCCCCGGCCTCATCGGCGAGGACGCGCTGATCGACCCCGACGATCTGATCCAGCCCCTCAGCTTCGGCATCGCGGGGCTCATCGCGCTCGTCGGCCTCATCGGCACGGCGATCGGCGCGATCACGAGCCTCCGCGCGGCGCTGCGCCAGCTCGCGGGCCTGCCCGACGACCAGACCTTCTTCCTCTGGCTGATCCTCCGCAATCTCGCCATCGCCATCGCCTTCGGGGCGCTGCTCGCGGCGGCGGCCGCGGTCACGTTCTTCAGCACCAGCGCGCTGTCCGTCGTGCTCGACTGGCTCGGCGTCGGCAGCCGTGACCCGCTGTCGGCGATCTCGACCCGGGCCGTCTCCATCTTCATCACCTTCGCGATCGACACGATCGCGGTCGCCGGGCTCATCCGCCTGCTGTCGGGGCTCAGGCCGTCGGCCCGGAACCTCTGGGTCGGCGCGGTGCTCGGCGGCATCGGGCTGACCGTGCTCCAGGTGCTGTCGGGCCTGTTCATCGGGGGCGCCACGAGCAACCCGCTGCTCGCCTCGTTCGGGTCGCTCGTCGCGCTGCTCATCTGGTTCAACTTCTCCGCCCAGGTCATTCTGATCGCCGGGGCCTACGTCGTCACCGGCGAGGACGAGGCGCAGGATCGAGTCGCCGAGCGCTACGGCGCCCGGTCGATGGCGCTCCGCCGGCTGAAGCGGGCCGAGCGGCGCGCGCACGACGCGGCGGCAGAGGTGCAGGCCGCGAAGGAGGCGGTGGAGCAGACTGGTCGGCGATGAGCGCCGTCCTCGACGTCGTCCGCCGGGCCATCGCCCCGCTGACGCGCACCCGCCTGTTCCGCCGCCTCGGCCCGGTCCTCCTGCCACCCGTCGAGCGCCTGCTCGCCCGGTGGAGCGGAGGGCGGGTGCAGCTGAGCGCGCTGCTCGTGCCGTCCCTCGTGCTGCATACCGTCGGTGCGAAGTCCGGTGAGCCGCGCGACACGGCGCTCATGTACACGCCCGACGGGCACGGCCGGGCCATCGTCGCCGGGACGAGCTTCGCGCGCGACCGGCACCCCGGGTGGACGTACAACCTGCTCGCGCAGCCGGAGGCGGCCATCACGGTGCGGGGTCGTCGCATGCCGGTGCGGGCGAGCCTCATCCCCGACGAGGAGCGCGACGCGGCCTGGGCGCGCATCGAGCGACAGTGGCCGGGGTACCGCGCCTACGAGCGGGATTCCGGGCGGGTGGTGCGCCTGTTCCGGCTGCAGCCCGTGCGCCGCTAGCAGCCGGTACCTGTCCGCGGGCCGGTGCGCGGTCGGTGCGGGCGGGTGGGTGCCATCTGCGGTTCAGGCGGCGGAGCGGACCGACACGTCCGAGGCGAGGCTCGTGCTCCCCGGCATGGGGGCGGAGACGGCGTCGGTGCGCTCGTGGGCGAGATCGGCCCGGACGTCGGCGGGGATCCGTGGGCGCAGGTCGAGCACGACGGCCTCCCGCCCCGACGACTCGAGCAGCTCGGCGGTTTCGATCGCGTCGCCGACGTCATGGAACACCTCGGCGAGGGAGAGGTCGAGGACCGCGCACACGGCCGCGAGGATCTCGGAGGACGCCTCTTTGCGTCCGCGCTCCAGTTCGGAGAGGTAGGCCACCGACACGGCGGCCGCGTCGGAGAGCTGGCGCAGGGTCAGGCCGCGGGCGAGCCGGGCTCGTCGCAGCAGGTCTCCGAGTGCGTCGCGTAGCAGCATCCCCGACTCCTTCCGGCGCGGTGTCTTCCTTCCGATGCTAGGCGCGCGAACGGCCCGGCGGTTCTGCCGAGAGCGGAACCGCCGGGCCGGACGAGTCGGTGCGGTGGGTCAGTAGCGGTTCGGGTCGTCGGGGTCGGCGACCTCGACGATCTCGACCTCCTCGACCTCGACCGCGTCGGCGTCGTCGAGGTCGTCGTCGAGATCGCCCTCGACGGCCTCGACCTCCTCGTACTCCTCCGTGGGCAGCTCCGCGCTGAGCGGGAGCTCGGAGTCGGTGTACTCGCCCTCGGGGCGCAGCGGGTCGCTCATTGATGCCTCCCATCGGCCGGCCGGGCGCCGGCTCCACGACCACGGTAGGCGTGCGATCGGGTCTCGTACAGGGGTTGCGCCGGCCGGCGCCCTCCGGCATACGGCGGCCGCGCGACTCAGGCGGGCAGCGCCGCCCCCGCGGCGCGGAGGGCGGCGACCAGCCGCTGCACGGCGGGCCGCTCGGACATCGTGCGCCGGTAGGCCACGCGCACTTCGCGCACCTGGCTGCGATCCGCCAGCGGCCGGGCCACTGCGCCGGCGGGCAGGGCCGGCCGGCCGAGTCGCGGCACGAGCGCGACGGCGGTGCCGGTCGCGGCCAGTTCGACGAGCGAGGCGAAATCGGGATCCTCGGCCACGATGCGGGGCAGGGCGCCGAGGTCGGCGAAGATGCGCAGCAGCGCCTCGTGGCAGATCGCGCCCTTGGGGGTGCTGGCCCACGGCTCGTCGACGAGATCGGCGCGCAGGATCGCGTCGCCTGCGGCCAGCGGATGCTCCGCCTGGAGCACGACGTCCGCCTCGTCGTGGCAGACGTGCTCCGTGACGACGTGCGCGGGTGC
Source organism: Agromyces sp. G08B096 (assembly GCF_040267705.1). NCBI lineage: Bacteria > Bacillati > Actinomycetota > Actinomycetes > Micrococcales > Microbacteriaceae > Agromyces > Agromyces sp. G08B096. Next base: position 1,985,820 of record NZ_CP158374.1, on the reverse strand, counting down.
GACGAGGGGCACCGAGTTCCAGTTGTGCACCACGGCGATGTCGACGCTGCCGTCGGAGACGAGTTCCATCGCCTCGAACGGATCGACGCTCGCGATGGTGAGGGGCACTTGGAGCGCCTCCCGCCCGGTCGCGGCCAGCAGCGGCGCGAGGAGGCCGCGGGTGGCGGTGGAGAACGACGCGACCCGGAGGGGAGCGGTCGGGCTCGGCGCCGCGGCGACGGACTCGAGCCGCTCGAGCCCTTCGAGCAGGCGTGCGCCGTCGGCCACGAGGACGCGGGCGCGATCGGTGAGCAGGACACCGCGGCCGCGGCGCTCGAGCAGCGTGCCGCCGAGATCGCGTTCGAGCTTCTTCACCTGCTGCGACACCGCGGAGGCGGTGTAGCCGAGTCGTGCCGCGGCGGCCGCGACCGAGCCGCCGCGTTCGATGGCGACGAGCGCGCGCAGCCCCTGCAGGTCGATCATGCAGCAATCGTACGTGGTATCCGCAACGAATCGGTGCTGGTGCTGCATGGTCTCGGCGGCGAAGCTGAACGGATGACCCCCAAGCACGCCGCCCTCGCCGTCCTCGTGGCCGTGGTCTGGGGGGTGAACTTCCTGGCCATCGACCTCGGGCTCTCCGACACCCCGCCGCTCGTGCTCGTCGCCCTGCGCTTCGCCCTGGTCGCGGTGCCGCTGGTCTTCTTCGTCCCGCGGCCGAACGCGCCCTGGCGGGTCATCGCGGGCGTCGGGCTCTTCATGAGCGCGGGGCAGTTCGGTCTGCTCTTCACGGCCATGCACCTCGGCCTTCCGGCCGGGCTCGCTGCGGTCGTCCTGCAGTGCCAGATGATCTTCACGCTCATCGTGGCCGCGGTCGTGCTGCGGGAGCGCCCGACGCGACGGCAGCTGACCGGCGCGCTCGTCGGCGTCGCGGGTCTCGGCATCGTCGCGCTCGGCCGGCTGGAGGGCTCGGGCGCGGCGGCGGGTGCCGCGGCGCTCGTCCCGCTGCTCATCTGCGTGGCCGCGGGACTCAGCTGGGGGATCGGCAATGTGGTCTCGCGGGCGGCGCACGGGGCCAACGGCTTCGGCATGGTGGTGTGGTCGGCGCTCGTGGTTCCGCTGCCGATCCTCGCGCTGAGTCTGCTGCTCGACGGCCCGGGCGCGGTGGCAGAGGCGTTCTCCTCGATCGGCTGGCCGACGATCGCGAGCCTCGCCTACACCGTGGTGCTCGCCTCGTTGCTCGGCTACTCCATCTGGAACTCGCTGCTCGGGCGCTACCCGGCCGCGCTCGTCGCGCCGTTCGCGCTCCTCGCGCCACCGGTCGGACTTCTGGCCGCGGCGCTCGTGCTCGGAGAGGTCCCCAATCCGCTGGAGCTCGCCGGCGCCGTCGTCCTCGTGGGCGGCGTCGCGATCGGACAGCTGCGGCGGCGGGTGCGGCGGGCTGCCGAGGCATCCGTCCCGGAAGAGCTGAGGCCGGCTCAGTCCCGGGGGTAGGCTGCGGCCATGTGCCGGAACATCCACGTCCTCCACAATTTCGAGCCCGCCGCGACCGATGACGAGGTCCACGCCGCCGCGCTGCAGTTCGTACGCAAGGTGAGCGGCACGACCAAACCCTCGAAGGCGAACGCCGAGGCATTCGACCGTGCGGTCGCCGAGATCGCGCACATCACGCGTCATCTCCTCGACGACCTCGTGACCACCGCGCCGCCGAAAGACCGCGAGGTGGAGGCGGCGAAGGCCAGGGCACGCGCGCAGCAGCGCTACGCCCGACCCGCGGCCCAGGCCTCGTGACGCGGCCGCCGCGCCGCGCGCACGCCGCCCGGCTCACCCGCCGCGACGGCGGGGTGCGGTAGCGTCGCGGGCATGGCCGCCGACGCCGTCACCCTCACCGTCCCAGGCCCGCACGGCGATCGCGACGTGCGGATCTCCAGCCCCACGCGCGTCCTCTGGCCCGAGGCCGGCATCACCAAGCTCGCCCTCGCCGAGTACCTCGTCGCCGTCGGCGAGGCGTTCGTCGCGGCCAACGGCGACCGACCGGTCTCGCTGCAGCGTTTCCCTGAGGGAGTGGACGGCGAGCAGTTCTTCTCGAAGAATCCGCCGCGGGGCGCGCCCGAATGGGTCCGCGCCGTACCGGTCACCTACCCGAGCGGCCGGTCGCACCCGCAGCTCGTCATCGACGAGCCCGCCGCCGCGGTCTGGGCCGCGCAGATGAACACCGTCGTCTTCCACCCGTGGGCCTCGCGAGCCGGCGCCTCCGACTTCCCCGACGAGCTGCGGATCGACCTCGACCCGCAGCCGGGTACCGGCTACCCCGAGGCGGTGCCGGCCGCCCTCGCGCTCCGCGACCTGCTCGCCGAGGTCGGGCTGACGGCGTACGTGAAGACCTCGGGCAACCGGGGCATCCACGTCTTCGCACCCATCGAGCCGACCCGCGAGTTCCTCGACGTGCGTCACGCGGTGATCGCGGCGGCGCGCGAGCTCGAGCGCCGCATGCCCGAGCAGGTCACCACCGCCTGGTGGAAGGAGGAGCGCGGCGACCGCGTCTTCGTCGACTTCAACCAGGCCAACCGCGACCGCACGATGGCGGGCGCCTACAGTCCGCGCGCCCTGCCATGGGCCTCCGTGTCGTGCCCGCTCGACTGGAGCGAGGTCGAGTCGGCCGACCCTCGCGAGTTCACCGTCCTGACGGTGCCCGACCGCCTGGCCGCGCACGGTGACCCGTGGGCGGGGATGCACGATGCACCGGGCCGCATCGACGTGCTGCTCGACTGGTGGCAGCGCGATCTCGACGACGGCCTCGGCGAGCTGCCCTTCCCGCCCGACTTCCCGAAGATGCCGGGTGAGCCGACGCGCGTGCAGCCCAGCCGGGCGAAGAAGCCCGACTGAGCCGCATCGCCGCGTTCGCCGATCAGTCGGCCGTCCGCGCCAGGTGGTCCGCGACCTCCGCGTAGCCCGGCACGACCGGGGCGAGGGCGCGCGCGGCGGCCAGCCGATCGGCCCGGAGGTCGAGCTCGCCGGGGGAGACCGGCCCGCCGGCCACCCGCGCCTCGGCGATCTGCGGCTCGGCGACCTGCGCCGAGGCGTCCGGCTCGAGCGCTGCGAGCGTCGCCACCACGGCCCCCAGTGCCGCGCGCACGAGGAGCGACCCGGTGCTCACGCGGGCGACCCCGAGCCGGGCGAGCCCGCGCAGGTCGAATCCGCCGGGCGGCTGGACGAGCATGTTCAGGGGCAGCGCGGTGGCCGCGACGAGCGTGCGCACCTCCTCGGCCTCCAGCACCCCGGGGACGAAGACACCCGAGGCGCCCGCCGCCTCGTAGCGGCGGAGCCGGCCGACGGCCTCCGCCAGCCGATCGCCCCGCGCCTCCGAGCTCTCGATCCAGAAGGCGTCCGTCCTGGCGTTCACGAAGAGCCCGGGCGCGGCCGACGCGATCGCCGCGATGCGATCGGCCGTCGTCGCGGCGGGCAGCAGATCGCCGTCGGGGGCGGAGTCCTCGATGTTCACGCCCACGACCCCGAGCGCTGCGAGGGCGGCGGCGTACGCGCCCACCGCGGCCGGGTCGGTCGAGAACCCGGCCTCGATGTCCACCGTGACGGTGAGTCCGGCCGAGGTGAGCCGGCGGGCGAGGTGGAGCGTCGCGTCGGCGGCGACCCCGGCGCCGTCGGGCAGTCCCGCGACGGCCGCCACGCCGAGGCTCGTCGTGCCGAGGACCTCGTAGCCCGCGGCGTGCAGCCAGCGCGCAGAGGCGAGATCCCAGGCGTTCGGCAGCAGCAGCGGCGCCCCCGGCCGGTGCAGGGCGCGGAACTCGGCGGGCGTCAGCACGATCCCTCCGATCCGCGAAGGGTCTCCACCACGGATGCCGCGATGGCGAGCGCCTGCCGGGCGCCGGGGCACCGACGGGGGCCGGCGCCGAACGCGAGCAGCTCGTGGGCCGGGCGCGCCGCGGCCGCGGGATCGGGGTCGGCGAGCGCTACCTCGAGCGGGCGCCCGTCGACGACCCGGACGGTGGCCGGGACGGGCGGGTGGTGCCGGAGCACCTCGTGCAGCGTCGTCGCCGGTTCCACTCCAGGAACGGCCGCTTCGCATACGCGGGCGACGAGATCCCCGGTCGCCCGGTGCGCCTGCGCGACCAGCTGCACGAGCAGCGCGGCCGTGTCCGGCTCCGATCCGATCGACGGGTGCGGGCGCGGACCGGCGGCGTCACCGGCCCCGCGGAGCAGTCGTCCGGCTGCGGCGTCGATCTGCGGCGTCGTCGCGCCGGAGCGGTACGCGTCGGCGACGACCTCGGCATCGGCAGCGACACCGGACGGGTCGGCGAACCCGATCGCGGCGGCGATGACCGCGGCGGGCACCGCGCGGATCCGGGGGTCGTCGGCATCACGCGCACCCGACGCGATCGCACGTCGGGTCCGATCCGCCGCGTCGTCCGCGAGCCGCTCGGGATCGAGTCCGTCGAGCAGCGCCACGACCTCACGGCGGCGGGCGGCGTGCGCCTCGCCGTTCGCGAACCGGGACACCTCCCGGCGGAGGCGGGCGAGCTCGCCAATCGCGGTCCGCGACGGCTCGGGCACGGAGAAGGACGGATCGGAGAGGACGGCGGCGGCGCGTGATGCGGTTTCGATCGTCATGGTCCGACGGTACGACGCGGAGACTTCGACGGCGGACGAAGCATCGCCGACGTATCGTGGTGCCATGCCGGACGTCGACCTCGCCGCACCCGCGAAGCTCATCGGAGAGCCCGCCAGGGCTGCGATGCTCGCGGCCCTCCTCGACGGTCGCTCGCTGCCCGCGAGCGACCTCGCCGCCCTCGCGGGGGTGAGCGCGCCGACCGCGAGCGCCCACCTCGCCCAGCTCGTCGACGGCGGACTCGTGACCGCCGTCCGGAGCGGACGGCACCGCTACTTCGCGCTCGCCGGCCCCGAGGTCGCCCGGGCCGTGGAGGCGCTGCTCGCCATCGCGCCGACCCGGCCGGTCGTGTCGTACGCCCGCTCACGCGAGGCGAAGCGGCTCGCCGAGGCCCGCTCCTGCTACGACCACCTCGCCGGACGCCTCGCCCTCGACCTCGCCGACGCGCTTGTTGCCGAGGGTGCGCTCGCCCCGCTGCGCGCGGGGGAGCCGGGCGTCCTCCTCGCCACGTCCGGGCCGCTCGCGACCCGGCTCGGGCTCGACCGCCTGGTCGACGCCGGCCGCCGGCCGGCGGTCCGCGGATGCCTCGACTGGACCGAACGCCGGCCGCACGTCGCCGGCCTCGCCGGTGCGCGGATCCTCGAGACGCTCGTCGGCGACGGCCTCCTCGCCCGTGCGCGCGGCGACCGCGGGCTCACGCCGACCGAGGCGGGCGCGGCCTGGTTCGCCGAGCTGGCCGGGGCGAGCGGCGGGACCCGAACCGGCCGAGCCGGCACGCCCGCCGCCTGACGGGCCTCAGGCCACTGACGTCTGCCGGTACGGCTTCGGCATGCCGTGCACCTGCCGGTGCAGCCCCTCCATGCGGGCGTCGAGCTCGGCCGCCGTGCGGGCGGCATCCGTCAGCTTCTCCAGCAGCTCCTGCGGAACCTGCCGTTCGTACTTGTAGTAGATCTTGTGCTCGAGGCTCGCCCAGAAGTCCATCGCGATCGTGCGGATCTGCACCTCGACGGCGACGGGGTGCGCGCCCGTCGAGAGGAACACCGGCACCTCCACGATCACGTGCAGGCTCTGGTAGCCGTTCGGCTTGGGGTCCTTGATGTAGTCCTTGACCTTGATGACGCGGATGTCGCGCTGCGCGGTGAGCAGCTCGAAGATGCGGTAGGCGTCGGAGACGAAGCTGCACGTCACGCGCACGCCCGCGATGTCGGTGATCGTCTCGCGGATCGCGTCGAAGCTCGGCTCGACCCCCTTGCGGCGCATCTTGTCGACCACGCTGTCGAGACTCTTCAGCCGGCTCGAGATGTGCTCGATCGGGTTGTAGTCGTGCGCCTGATTGAACTCCTCGCGGAGGATCGCGAGCTTGGTGATCACCTCGTCCATGCCGAACTTGTAGCGGAGCATGAACCGCTCGGTCTCGTCGCGGAGCGCCCGGATCTCCTCGAGCGCGGCGCCGTCGATGGTGTCGAGCGAGTGCTGCGCGCGAGGCGTCAGCATCGGCGTCGCAGCGGTGCGTCGGGCGGGCGGGAGGCCGTCGAGCGGGGTCACGTCAGTCACCGTACGGGGCGAGCCTTCGAATCCGCTTTGATTCACCCGGCGCTCGCGGTCGGCGAACACCCGGGCGCGCCGGCTCGCCGGAATGCGATCATCGGCACATGACGGATGCCTCTCGCTCACCCATCCTGCAGCTGCGCGTCGTCGTCGAGGTCGAGGACTTCGACGCCGCCGTGCGCTTCTACCGCGACGCGCTCGGCCTGCCGGAGACGCTGGCGTACGCCGGGGGCGGTGACGACCGGGTCGCGATCCTCGAGGCCGGCCGGGCGACGCTCGAACTCGCGAGCCCGGGCCATCGGCGCGAGATCGACCGGCTGGAGGCGGGCGGCCGGGAGAGCCCGCGCATCCGCTTCGCCTTCGAGGTGACCGACGCGGAAGGCGCCACCAGGCGACTCGAGGCCGCGGGGGCCACCGTCGTCGCGGAGCCGGTCGAGACGCCGTGGCGTTCCCTGAACTCCCGGCTCGAAGCGCCGGGCGATCTGACGGTGACGCTCTTCGAGGAGCTCGCCGACAGCCACGAGCGGGCCGCGCTCGACGGGTTCGCGACGGATGACGAGCGGGCGCGGCGGGAGGCCGGCGAGGCGGGGTGAACGACTGGACCGAGGTGGCGTCGGGCGTCCACCAGCGCCGGTACGATCCACTCGACATCTCGATCGTGGTCGTCGAGGGCGACGACGGGCTCCTGCTCGTCGACTCCCGCGCCGATCCGGTCGAGGCGGCGGAGCTGCGCGACGACGTCGGCCGGCGATTCGGGGTGCCCGTTCGCCGGCTCGTGAACACGCACGCCCACTACGACCACACGTTCGGCAACCAGGTGTTCGCGATGGCCGGCCGCGGCGGCAGCCGCGTCGAGCTCCTCGGCCACGCTCGCATCGCCGCGCACTTCGCCGAGTACGAGGGCCCGCGGCTCGCCGCGTGGCGCCGCGACCCTTCCCGGGAACCCGGCCGCCGCTGGCAGGACGTCGAGCTCGTCCCGCCGACCGTCCCCGTCGCCGAAGAGCGGCGGATCGACGTCGGGGGGAGGGAGGTGCGGCTGCTTCCGCAGCCGCCCGCGCACACCGACACCGACCTCGTGCTCCACGTGCCCGATGTCGAGGTGTGGGTCCTCGGCGACCTCGTCGAGGAGTCGGGACCGCCCATGTACGGCTCCGGCAGCTTCCCGCTCGCCTGGCCCGGGGTGGTCGCCGCGCTCGCCGGGCGCATGGAACCCGGTGCGCTCGTCGTCCCGGGGCACGGCCGCGTGGTCGATCCGGGCTTCGTCGACCGGCAGGCGGCCGACCTCGGGCTCGTGGCCGATCGTCTCGCAGCCGCGCACGCCGACGGCGTTCCCGCGTCCGGGGCGCTCGCCCGTTTCGACGACTGGCCGTTCCCGGTCGACGGCCTGGGGTCGGCGGTCGATCGCGCCTACCTGGCGCTCGACGGCGACGCAGCGGGTCATCCCTCCGCGTCGACGTAACGCCAGCGTCCCGCCTGCCGGATGAACCGGCTGCGCTCGTGCAGCGCGCCGGGGCCGTCGGCATCGCGGTACCGCGCGATGAACTCGACCACGCCGGCGTCGTCGAACGGCCCGCCCGCGACCGTGTCGACGATCTCCAGGGAGCGCCAGCGGGTGGCGGGATCGAGCGTCAGCGCCGCCGGTCTGGTCGACGGATGCCACGACTCCAGCAGGTGCGCGACGGCGCCGATCGTGTACGCGGTGTACCGGGATCGCATGAGCTGGAGTGCCGTCGGGGCGGGCGTGCGGCCGGCGATGAACGGTTCGCAGCAGGCCGCGAACGTGTCGCCGCTGCGGCACGGGCACCGGTCGCCTGGAGCGGGCACGGAGAAGTCGGGGGACGAGTCTGGCACCCACCGAGTATGCCGTCCGGTGAACCCGCGGCGGGCACCGCGGACATGGTTTCCACAGGCAGAACTGAGGAACCGTCCAGATTCGCCGGGCAGAGTGTCGGACTTGTGCGTCCGGGCTCGGCGGGCGCGCGCCCCCGATCCCCCCTGCCGAGCAGTGAACCCCCATGCGAAACCAGACCTCAGACACGCACGCCCCCATCCACCCCGCACCCGACACCACCCGAACCCGGCGAAGCCTCCGCGCCACCCGCGCCGGCCGCCGCCGCCTCGTGATCGCCGGCGCGATCGCGACCGCCGGCCTCCTCGCCGGCACCGGCTTCACCGTCAAGTCCGCCGTCGACACGCAGCAGCGCGTCGAGGCGACCGCGGCGATCACCGAGGCCACCGGCCTCCACCGAGACCAGCTCGGCGCCTACGCCACCGTCGCGGAAGCGAAGGCCATCGACACCGCGAAGGACACCCTCGCGGTCGCGCAGACGGCCCTCCAGGCCGCCGACGGCAAGGTCGACGCCTCGGGCCTCGCCTCCTCGGTCGCCTCCCTCGGCGACTACGAGCGGCTGCCGCTCGGATCGCTCGTCGACCTGACGAGGCAGACCAAGGAGCAGGCCGCCCAGGCCGCGGCGGCAGCCGCCGAGTTCGACCGGGCGCAGGCCGAGCAGGCCGCCGCCGCGGCCGCCGCTCTCGCCGCCGCGAACACCCCGGACGGCGCCAAGGCGTACGCCCGCGACCTCGCCGCCTCCCAGTACGGCTGGGGCGACGACCAGTTCCAGTGCCTGGTCAACCTGTGGCAGAAGGAGTCCGGCTGGAACTACCAGGCGATGAACGCCTCGAGCGGGGCCACCGGCATCCCGCAGTCGCTCCCGGGCTCGAAGATGGCGACCGCGGGCGCCGACTGGCAGACCAGCGCCGCCACGCAGGTGCGCTGGGGCCTCGGCTACATCGCCGGTTCGTACGGCACGCCGTGCAGCGCCTGGTCGCACTCCCAGTCGGTCAACTGGTACTGATCGGCGGCGGGCCCTTCCCAGGGGCGGCACTGCGGAGTTGACTGGCTTCCGGGGCGCGCGAGTCGCGCCCCGGAAGGGGGCGACATGCACGAGGACCGGAGCAGCGACGAGCCGCACGACGGCGATGTCATCACGATGTCCAAGCGCGGCCAGTGGGTGAACCGGGTCGTGGGCGGTGAGGAGCTCTCCGAGAGCTTCGCGAGCCGCGAGGAGGCGGTCGACGCGGGGCGGTCGCTCGCCGCGACGCTCGGCTCCGCCCACGTCGTCGTCGACTCGGAGCCGACGGGCGCCATCACCGACGAGGCGGACTGATCAAGACTCGCCGCACCCGCACGGTGCGCCGAGGTCCGGTCAGGCCCGCTCGACGAGCGGCGTCATCGCCGCCAGCTCGTCGCCGAGCCCGAGGTCGACGACCTCGAGCTCGCCGACGTAGTCAGCGCCCGGCTCGATCAGCAGGCCGGCCTTCGCCGCGCCGAACGTCACGGTGAGATCCGCCCGGAGCACGGTCGGGTCGGGCACCGACCCGTCGTCGGGGTGGATGCCGCTCGGCAGGTCGACCGCGACCACGCGCGCGACCGTGTGCTCGACGACGGGGATGATCCCCGCGACGAGTTCGCGCGCCCGGCCGCGGAGCGCGGAATCGGCGGCGGTGCCCGTGCCGAGGATGCCGTCAACGACGAGCGCGGCACGCTCGGCCAGCGCCGCGGCCTCCGAGGCGTCGGCCTCGAGCACGCGGACCCCGGCGGCCCGGGCCGCTGCTCCGGCCTCCGGGTGGAGGCGCATCCCCGTCGGCACCGCGGTCACCTCGACGCCCTCGTCGGCGAGCTCCGCCGCGGCGAACAGCGCGTCGCCGCCGTTGTCGCCGGTGCCCGCGAGCACGAGCACGGGTCCGGCCGGGGCATCCGTCGCCCGGAGCTCGCGACGCACCGCGGCCGCGAGCGCCGACGCGGCCCGGCGCATCAGGGGCTCGCCCGCGGCGAGGTGCGGCGCCTCGGCCGCCCGCACCTGCGCGGCCGAGTAGCCGGCGACCACGTCAGACCGTCCGCGGGTCGAGCAGGTGGGCTCGCTCGGGATGACGATCGAACCACTCGCCGACGTACCAGCAGCTCGGCACGATCGCCCGGGTCGAGGTCGCCTCCACGTCGTCGACCGCGAAGGCGACCACGTCGCCCGCGAGGCCGTGACCGCGGTAGGGCGGGTTGGTGAAGGTGCGCGTGAAGGCCACCGAGTCCCCGAGCACGCGGTAGTCGAGAACGCTGGCGAGCTCCCCGTCGACCCGGAGCACATAGCGCCGCGCGTCGGGCTCGTGCGTGATCTGCTTGTCCACGGCGATCAGGCTACGCCCGCTCAGCGCCCTCGGAGGCGATCCAGGTCGCGTCGCTCGCGTTTCGTCGGTCGTCCCGTTCCCCGGTCGCGGATCGGCACGGCGGCCTGCTCGGTCTTCGGCGGGGGCGGCGGGGTGAGATCGTCCAGCGCCGTGGCCGCGACCGCGGCCGACACACGTTTGACAAGGGTCCGGCGCACGATGAGCCGACGGTCGGCGCCGCCGACCCGGACCCTGAGCTCATCGCCGGGGCGCACCGGCTGGGCGGCCTTGGCGCGCTCCCCGTTCACCCGCACGTGCCCGGCGCGGCAGGCCGCGGTCGCCGCCGACCTCGTCTTGAACTGGCGCACCGCCCAGAGCCAGGCGTCCACGCGAACCGGCGCTTCGTCGCTCACCAGTTCACCCTACGACGACGCCGGAGGACATCCGCCCAGCTGCGTGCGTCATGCTGGAACCATGAGCGGCAGCAGTGGCGACGCCTGGGTCGAGGGTCCCGACGGGGCGAGGTACTGGGGCCGATACGGCGCCGCCGGCCTGCTGGCGGTCAGCCCGGTTCGCGAGGTGCTGCTGCAGCATCGCGCCGAGTGGAGCCACTTCGGCGGCACCTGGGGGCTGCCCGGCGGGGCGCGCCACGAGGGGGAGTCCGCGGTCGACGCCGCCGTCCGGGAAGCGGGTGAGGAGGCCGGCGTGCCGCCGGCCCTGCTCGTCGTGCGCTTCAGCTCGGTGCTCGACCTCGGCTACTGGTCGTACACGACGGTCGTCGCCGACGCCGTCGAGCGGTTCCGGCCGGTCGTGAGCGACCCCGAGAGCATCGAGCTGCGCTGGGTCGCGGCATCCGAGGTCGCAGCCCTGCCGCTGCACCCGCGGTTCGCGGAATCGTGGCCGGCCCTCGCGGCGCGGCTGTGACGCGGTCGGATGCCTCCGCCGCTCAGCCCACCGGCTGGGCCGACGGCTGCGGCGCCTTCGGGAACCAGGGCACGAGCATCGACGTGCGCCGCCGGTAGTCGTCGTACTCGGGGTAGCGCGAGCGCGAGATCGACTCGGTGAACACGGTCGAGCAGATGAAGAGGAGGGTGAGCAGTGCCGCGCCCGCGATGGTCCAGTGCAGCCACACGCCCGTCGCCGCGATCGCGAAGCCGTAGAAGACCCACCACTGCGCCTGCTCGAAGAAGAAGTTCGGATGCCGCGAGATCCGGAACAGGCCGGTCTGGAGGAACCCGGGCACGGGTGTCCGTCCGGCGGCACGCTCGGTCTGCTTCCAGCGGTGGAACTCCCACTGCTGCTGGTCGGCGATCGTCTCGCCGACGAGGAAGGCGACGAAGACGACGGCGAGCGCGACATCCCACACGCCGAGCGGCGTCGCCGAGCCCGACGCCGTGAACGCCGGGAGGCAGAAGGCCAGGATGAGGGCGTTCTGGTACAGGGAGATGAACCCGATGTTGAACAGGGCGAAGGCCCAACCCGGCATCCGGCCGCGGAGGACCGCCCACCGGTAGTCCTCGCCGGCGCCGGGGCGGTAGCCCCCCTTCCGCGCGAAGTTGAACGTGAGGCGGGCACCCCAGGCGGTCACGAGGAGCGCCATCAGCACGAGCCGGGGTGAGAACCCGTCGCCGGCGGCGAAGATCCAGACGTAGGCGATGGGGGCGATCGACCAGATGCGGTCGACCCAGGAGTGCTCGTGCGTGAGGACGGAGGCGAGCCAGGTGCCGGCGGTGACGGCGGCGCACAGCACGAGACACACGGTCAGGGCGTTCATGAGCGCGATTCTAGGGCGTCGATAGGATCGACCCGTGGGTGGGGAACGGGAGACGACCGTCAGCGGACGGATCTGGACGATCCCGAACCTCCTCAGCATGCTGCGGCTCGTGCTCGTGCCCGTCTTCCTCGTGCTCATCATCACGGGGGAGTACGTCGCCGCCCTCATCGTGCTCGTGATCGCGAGCCTCACCGACCTGCTCGACGGCTACCTCGCGCGGCGACTGCACCAGATCACGAAACTCGGGCAGCTGCTCGACCCGGCCGCCGACCGGCTCTACATCTTCGCCGCGCTCGTCGGCCTCGCCGCACGCGACCTCGTGCCCTGGTGGATCGTCGCGATCATCGTGGCGCGCGACGTCTTCCTGCTCGTACTCGGGGTCGTCCTCGCCAACCACGGATTCGGACCCCTGCCCGTCCACCAGCTCGGCAAGGTGGCGACCTTCGCCCTCTTCACCGGGCTCCCCGTGATCATGCTCGGGCCGGCGTTTCCTGCGGTCGAACCGGTGAGCGAACCCATCGGCTGGGCGATCACCCTGTGGGGCGCGTTCCTCTACTGGTGGGCGGGCGTCATCTATGCGATCGAGACCGGGCGTGTCATCCGCATGCCGCGGGTGGCGAGCGACTCCCGATCGGATACGCTGGGATCGGGAGGTTAGCCGTGGCGGATGACGACAGCACCCAGGCCGGCGACATGCAGGGGTCGAACACTGAGTTCGGCTCGTCGCGCGGGACGGGGCGTGCCGATGACACGACGATCGGGTTCAGTCGGGAGGCGGCCGCGCAGCTCGCGGCGCTCGACGCCGACGTCTCCGCCGAGGAGCAGGAGGCGATCGCCGCCCTGCCCAGCGGGTCGGCGCTGCTGATCGTTCGACGGGGCCCGAACAGCGGTGCCCGGTTCCTCCTCGATCAGGATGTCACGACGGTCGGGCGTCACCCCGACGCCGACATCTTCCTCGACGACGTCACCGTCTCGCGCAAGCATGCCGAATTCCTCCGGCACCGCACCGCGTTCGAGGTGAAAGACCTCAGCTCGCTGAACGGCACGTACTTCGACGGGGTGCGCATCGAGACCGCCCTGCTGTCCGACGGCGCCGAGGTGCAGATCGGCAAGTACCGGCTCACGTTCTACGCCTCGCGCCGCGACCTCGCGCCGGTGGCGGGCGGCTAGTGGCCCGTTCGGCTGCCTCCCGGGCCGCGAGCGGCTCGACGCCGCTGCTCGGCATCGGGCAGGTGCTGGCACGACTGCAGCCGCAGTTCCCAGAGCTCACGCCCTCCAAACTGCGATTCCTCGAAGAGCAGGGCCTCGTCTCGCCCGCGCGCACCCCCGCCGGCTACCGCAAGTTCGCTCCGGTCGACGTGGAGCGGATCGCGTTCGTGCTGTCCATGCAGCGCGACCACTACCTGCCGCTCAAGGTCATCCGCGCGCACCTCGAGGCGATCGACGCCGGCGAGACGCCGGCCCTTCCCGGAGCCACCACGGCGCCGGGGGCGTCACGGGTGCGCCGGTACCGGCGCGACGAGCTGGCGGGCGAGGCCGGTGCCCCGCCGTCGCTCGTCGACGAGGCCGTGTCGGCGTCGCTCCTGCCCGCCGCCGAGCAGTACGGCGAGGAGGCGCTCGTGGTGCTGCGGTCGCTGGCCGCGCTGCGCGCCGTCGGCATCGAGCCGAGGCATCTCCGCAGCGTCCGCGTGGCGGCCGAACGGGAGGCCTCGCTCGTCGAACGAGCCATCGCACCGTCGCGGCGTGCCGACCCGGCTGACAAGGCCCGCACGCTCGAGCGCGCTCTCGAACTCGGCCGTCACCTCGAGACCGTCCACGCCAGCGTCGTCCGGCAGTCGCTGGCGAAGCTCGGCCGGTGACGCGACACGCCGTGACGATCGGCCGGATGTGTTTGGCCGCGGGTCCCCGGCTCGGTAGCGTGGGACTCGCGCCGCTGGGGTGCCGGTGCGGAGACGAGGGGCGAATCGATGACTGAGTTCGAGCGGAGCGAACAGGCGCGCTACGACCTCGGCCTGCTCTTCACCGACGGGCTCCCCGAGCACGACGAGGGCACCGGCTACCGCGGTGCGGTTGCCGCCCGAGCAGCCGGCATCAGCTACCGCCAGCTCGACTACTGGGCTCGCACCGAACTCGTCGAGCCGACGGTCCGCGGCGCGGCCGGCTCCGGTTCGCAGCGGCTGTACGGGTTCCGCGACATCCTCGTGCTGAAGCTCGTCAAGCGTTTGCTCGACACCGGGATCTCGCTGCAGCAGATCCGCACCGCGGTCACGCAGCTCCGCCAGTCGGGCGTGCAAGACCTGGCTCAGACGACGCTCATGAGCGATGGGGCGAGCGTCTATCTCTGCACCTCCGACGATGAGGTCATCGACCTCGTCAATCGCGGTCAGGGCGTGTTCGGCATCGCCGTGGGCAAGGTCCTCCGCGAAGTGGAGTCGACCCTGGTCGAGCTCGACACTCAGCCCGCCGACCCGATCGACGAGCTCGCCGCCAGGCGCGGCGCTCGCGCGCGCCGCATCTCCTAGCGCGCGGGCCACCACCGTCCCCGGGGGACGGCATCGAATGCGGCATCCGCAGCGATCGGTACCGCGGTCAGCCGGTCAGACCGCGCGCGACTCGATCTCGTACGCCTGCTGGGGGATCGGCCCCGTGGCGTACTCGCCGATCCGCGCGGTGCGCAGGATCCGGTCGAGCAGCTGATCGAAGTGGCCCGACATCTCCTCCGCGCTCTCGCCCGGCCACATGTGCAGCGGCTTCGCCGCGCCCTGCGCCTGCTGCAGCGACGTCCGTTCGGGAAGCTGCGGGGAGAGCACGAGCGGGCCGAACATGTCGCGCAGCTCCTTGATGCGGAACTGGTGCTCGAGCGACTGCACGCGGGCCCGGTTGACGATGATGCCGAGGGGCTGCAGGCGGGGGGAGAGGCCGCGACGGATCTCCTCGATCGCGCGGAGCGCTCGGTCGGCGGCGGCGACCGAGAACAGCCCCGGCTCGGTGACGACGGCGACGCGGTCGCTCGCCGCCCACGCGGTGCGCGTGAGGGCGTTCAGCGACGGGGCGCAGTCGATGAGCACGAGCTCGTAGTCGGCCTCGACGTTGGCGAGCGCCTCTTCGAGCTTCCAGATGTCGCGGATCGACGGGTGCGGCCCGTCGAAGTTGATGGCCGCCGGGCTGCCGATCATGACGTCGATGGTCGCCTGCGGGTTCTGCCTCGCCCAGCCGCTCGGCGCGATCGCCGAGCGCACGATCTTCTCCTTGGGGGAGGCGAGCACGTCGGCCACGTTGAGGTGGCCCGAGACCTGGATGTCCATGCCCGTCGACACGTCGGACTGCGGGTCGAGGTCGACGACGAGGGTGCGGACGCCGCGGGCGAAGGCCGCCGACGCCAGACCGAGGGTCACGGTGGTCTTGCCGACGCCGCCCTTCAGGGAGCTGACGGAGAGAACGTGCACGAACAGATACGTTACCTTTAGTCCTCGGGCGAAACCTAAACGTTCGCTGTGCGGAAACCCGTGTCGGAAAGGCCTGCATGTTCACGAAGATCCTGGTTGCCAACCGCGGCGAGATCGCCATCCGAGCGTTCCGCGCAGCCGTCGAACTGGGGGCCAAGACCGTCGCGGTCTACCCCTACGAGGACCGCAATTCGCTGCACCGCCTGAAGGCGGACGAGGCCTACCAGATCGGCGAGCCGGGTCATCCCGTCCGTGCCTACCTCGACGTCTCGGAGATCATCCGGGTCGCCAACGAGTCGGGCGCCGACGCGATCTACCCGGGCTACGGCTTCCTCTCCGAGAACCCCGAGCTCGCCCAGGCGGCTGCCGACGCCGGCATCGCCTTCATCGGGCCGCCCACTCGCGTGCTCGAGATGGCCGGCAACAAGGTCACGGCCAAGCAGCAGGCCATCGCCGCGGGCGTGCCGGTGCTGAAGTCGACGGAGCCGTCGCTCGACATCGAGGCGCTGCTCGCACAGGCCGACGAGATCGGCTTCCCGATCTTCGCGAAGGCCGTCGCCGGCGGCGGCGGCCGCGGCATGCGCCGGGTCTCCACGAAGGAGGAGCTGCGCCCCGCCCTCGAAGAGGCCATGCGCGAGGCCGACAGCGCCTTCGGCGATCCGACGATGTTCCTCGAGCAGGCGGTGCTGCGGCCCCGCCACATCGAGGTGCAGGTGCTCGCGGATGCCACGGGCGAGACCGTGCACCTCTTCGAGCGCGACTGCTCGGTGCAGCGGCGCCACCAGAAGGTCGTCGAGATCGCGCCGGCGCCGAACCTCTCGGAGGACATCCGCCAGGCGCTGCACCGCGACGCGATCGCGTTCGCGAAGTCGATCGGCTACGTCAACGCCGGCACGGTGGAGTTCCTCGTCGACACCGCCGGCGATCGGGCGGGGCAGCACGTGTTCATCGAGATGAACCCGCGCATCCAGGTCGAGCACACGGTCACCGAGGAGGTCACCGATGTCGACCTCGTCGTGTCGCAGATGCGGATCGCCGCGGGGGAGTCGCTCGCCGAGCTCGGCCTGCTCCAAGACCAGATCCAGCTCCGGGGCGCCGCGCTGCAGTGCCGCATCACCACCGAGGACCCGACCGCGAACTTCCGGCCCGACACCGGGAAGATCACGACCTACCGGTCGCCGGGCGGCGCCGGCATCCGCCTCGACGGCGGCACGGTGAACCCGGGCGCGCAGATCAGCCCCCACTTCGACTCCATGCTCGCGAAGCTCATCTGCCGCGGCCGCGACTATCCCCAGGCCGTGACGCGGGCGAAGCGCGCCCTCGCCGAGTTCCGCATCCGCGGCGTGTCCACGAACATCCCGTTCCTGCAGGCCGTGCTCGACGACCCGGCGTTCATCGCCGGCGACCTCAGCACCTCCTTCATCGACGAGCGCCCGCAGCTCATGCGCGGCCGGGTGTCGAAGGACCGCGGCACGAAGATCCTGAACTGGCTCGCCGACGTCACGGTGAACCAGCCCAACGGGCCGGCGCCGATCGGCGTCCGCCCCGCCGACAAGCTGCCGGCGATCGACCTCACGCAGCCGGCTCCGGCCGGCTCCCGGCAGCGGCTGCTCGAGCTCGGGCCGGCCGGGTTCGCGGCGGCACTCCGCGCGCAGACGCCGCTCGCGGTCACCGAGACGACCTTCCGCGACGCGCACCAGTCGCTGCTCGCCACGCGGGTCCGCACGAAGGACCTCGTCGCCGTCGCGCCGTACGTCGCGCGCCTCACGCCCGAGCTGCTCTCGGTCGAGGCCTGGGGCGGCGCGACGTACGACGTCGCGCTCCGGTTCCTCGGCGAGGACCCCTGGGAGCGGCTCGCGAAGCTCCGCGAGGCGCTGCCGAACGTGACGATCCAGATGCTGCTGCGCGGCCGCAACACGGTGGGCTATACGCCGTACCCCACCGAGGTCACCGACGCCTTCGTCCGGGAGGCCGCGGCCACGGGCGTCGACATCTTCCGCATCTTCGACGCACTGAACGACGTGTCGCAGATGCGTCCGGCGATCGACGCCGTGCTCGGCACGGGGCATGCCGTGGCCGAGGTCGCCCTCTGCTACACCGGCGACCTGCTCGACCCGGCCGAAGACCTCTACACGCTCGACTACTACCTCGGCCTCGCCGAGCAGATCGTCGACGCCGGGGCGCACATCATCGCGATCAAGGACATGGCGGGCCTGCTCCGACCGGCTGCGGCCGAGAAGCTCGTCACCGCGCTCCGCGACCGCTTCGAGCTGCCGGTGCACCTGCACACCCACGACACCGCGGGCGGCCAGCTCGCGACGCTCCTCGCTGCGAGCCGGGCCGGTGTCGACGCCGTCGACGTCGCGGCCGCGCCGATGTCGGGCACCACGAGCCAGCCCTCGGCGTCGGCGCTCGTGGCGGCCCTCGCGCACACCGAGCGCGACACCGGACTCTCGCTGCAGGCCGTCTCCGACCTCGAGCCCTACTGGGAGGCCGTGCGCCGGCTCTACAAGCCGTTCGAGTCGGGCCTGCCCGGTCCCACGGGGCGCGTGTACCACCACGAGATCCCCGGCGGACAGCTCTCCAACCTCCGCCAGCAGGCCATCGCACTCGGCCTCGCCGACGACTTCGAGCTCATCGAGGACATGTACGCCGCGGCGAACGAGATCCTCGGCCGGGTGCCGAAAGTCACCCCGTCGTCGAAGGTCGTCGGCGACCTCGCGCTCCACCTGGCGGCCGTGAAGGCCGACCCGGCGGACTTCGCCGAGCACCCAGAGAAGTACGACGTGCCCGACTCGGTCATCGGCTTCATGGCGGGCGAGCTCGGCGACCTGCCGGGCGGCTGGCCCGAGCCGTTCCGCACGAAGGTGCTCGCCGGCAAGGACGTCCGCGTCGGCGTGACCGAGCTCACGCCCGAGCAGCGCGACGCCCTCGAGGCCGACAGCGCCACTCGACGTGCGACGCTGAACACCCTGCTCTTCCCGGCGCCGACCCGTCAGTTCGAGCAGATCCGCGAGCTCTTCGGCGACCTCTCGGTCGTCGACACCGCCGACTACCTCTACGGGCTCCGCCAGGGCGCCGAGCACGTCGTCGAGATCGACCGCGGCGTCCGGCTCTACGCGGGCCTCGAGGCGATCGGCGAGGCCGACGACAAGGGCATGCGCACGGTCATGACGATCCTCAACGGCCAGCTGCGGCCGGTCTTCGTCCGCGACCGCTCGATCACCGTCGAGACGCGCGCGGCCGAGAAGGCGGATGCCTCGCAGCCCGGTCACGTCGCCGCGCCCTTCTCCGGCGTGGTGACGCTGCAGGTCGAGCCGGGCGCCGAGATCGAGGCCGGCCAGTCGGTCGCCTCGATCGAGGCGATGAAGATGGAGGCGGCGATCACCTCGCCCGTCGCCGGCGTCGTCGAGCGCGTCGCGATCCCGAAGACGCAGCAGGTCGAGGCCGGCGACCTGCTGGTCGTCGTCCGCCCGCGATAGGGTGGAGCCTGCGTTGCACACTGATCGGAGGGGTGTCGGTGGTTGACAAGCACGGAGACGACGGATTCGGTGATCGACCCGGCGCCGCGCGGCGCGGCGCATCGGTCGATCGCGGAGACCTGCCCGAGACCGGCGGGGCGCACGCCGCGGCGAGCCTGCCCGACAGCCTGAACATCCGGGTCGACCTGCCGCCCGCACCGCGACGCGAGACGCCCGCCGAGGAGGCCGCGGTCGCGCTCGACGACGTCTCCGTCGACCCGGGCGCCCCCGTCGCCGGCGCGGCGACGACGCGGTCGATCGACGTACTCGCGAGCGGCGGCGCCTACCGCGGTGCCGGCGCCCGGCGCGATGCCTCCCCGTACAGCGCCCTGCTCGCGCAGGACCGCGCGCAGCGGCGCGAGCGCGCCACCACGAGCGTGCCCGTCTCGGCGGTCGCCGTGGCCGAGGCATCCGCCGCCGACGACGTCCCGGCCGAGCTGCCGGAGCCGAGCGAATCGCTCACCGCAGACCGGCTCATCGACGTCAACCGTACGACCCGGCCCGCTCCGCAGGGCACCTTCAACCGGTTGCTCTACGAGGCCTCGTTCCACCTCGTCAACCTCGGCGACTCGGCGAAGGTCCGTGCGCACAAGGCGATGAACGAGCGCATCGGCAAGCGGTTCGAGGGCGGCGCACGCTTCGTGCCGGTGCTCACCCGCAAGGGCGGCGTCGGCAAGACGACCGTCACGACCTTGCTCGGCATGGCCCTGGCAGACGCCCGCGACGACCGGGTCATCGCCATCGACGCCAATCCCGACCGGGGCACCCTCGCCGAGCGCGTCGACCGGCAGACTCGCGAGACCGTGCGCGACGTCGTGGCGAAGGCCTCATCCATCGGCGGGTACACCGACTTCTCGAGCTTCGTCTCGCGCGACGAGACGCGCCTCGACATCCTGGCGTCCGACACCGACCCGACGCTCTCCGAGGCGTTCGACGACAACGACTACAACGTCGTCGCGGGGCTCGCGGCCCGGTACTACTCGCTCGTGCTCACCGACTGCGGCACGGGCATCGTGCACTCGGTCATGCGCGCCACGCTGCAGCGGGCCGACTCGATCGTGATCGTCTCGGGCGGCAGCGTCGACGAGGCCCGGCTCGCCTCCGAGACGCTCACCTGGCTCGAGGCCAACGGGTACGGAGAGCTCGTCCGCAACGCCGTCGTCGCGATCAACCTCGCGACGCAGGGCACCCATCTCGTCAAGGTCGACGAGATCGAGGCGCACTTCGCCTCGCGGGTGCGCGAAATCGTCCGCATCCCCTACGACCCCCAGCTGGCGGCGGGCTCCGTGGTGCACTGGAAGGCCCTGCGCCAGGTGACCCGCGACGCCGCCCGCGAACTCGCCGCCCTCGTGGTGGAAGGCCTGCCCGTCGAGCGCGGGCACTGATCGGAGCACTCGTGCCGGAACGCCCCATCCGCATCTTCGGAGACCCAGTCTTGAAGACCGTGTCCGCCCCCGTCGGCCAGATCGACGAGGGCGTTCGTTCGCTCGTCGCCGATCTGCTCGACAGCGTCCGCCTGCCCGGCCGTGCCGGCGTCGCGGCGGCGCAGATCGGCGTGAACCTCCGGGTGTTCAGCTACAACGTCGACGGCGAGGTCGGCTACGTCATCAACCCTGAGATCGTCGAGCTCTCGGGCGAGGTCGCGAAGATCGACGAGGGATGCCTCTCGGTGCCCGACATGTGGGCGAAGACACCGCGCTACCCGTTCGCGCGCGTGCGCGGCATCGACCTCGACGGGAACGAGATCGAGGTGTCGGGCACCGGCGTGCTGGCTCAGGCGCTGCAGCACGAGGTCGACCACCTCGACGGCAAGCTCTATCTCGACCGGTTGGAGAAGGACGAGCGGCGCGTCGCGATGCGCCGGATCCGGGAGTCCGACTGGTTCTGAGCGAGCGGCCGGGCCTTCGCTGCGCGACGTGCCCGGCGGTGCCCGGCGAACCGCCTTCGAACGAGCGAGGCCCCGCGGGAATCCCGCGGGGCCTCGTCGGTTCGTTGGGCGCTCAGTGCACGATCGAGTGACCCTCGGTCGCCGGGGCGCCGGAGTACATCTCCTCGACCGTGACGGCGAAGTCCTCGAGGATGACGTTGCGCTTGATGCTGAGCTTCGGCGTGAGGTGCCCGCTCGCCTCGGTCCACTCCAGCGGAAGGATCGTGAACTTGCGGATCGACTCCGCACGCGACACCGTCTCGTTCGCGGCGTCGATGGCGCGTTGCACCTCGGCGAGCACCGCCGGGTGCTTCGCGGCATCCTCGAGGCTCATGCCGGCGTCCTCGCCGGCGTTGTTGAGCCACACGGGGAGCATCTCGGGGTCGAGCGTCACGAGGGCCGCGATGAACGGCTTCTGGTCGCCGACGACGACGACCTGGCCCACCACCGGGTTGGCGCGGATCGGGTCTTCGAGCGCGGCGGGGGCGACGTTCTTGCCACCGGCCGTGACGATGATCTCCTTCTTGCGCCCGGTGATCGTGAGGAATCCGTCGGCGTCGAAGGCGCCGAGGTCGCCGGTCTTGAACCACTCGCCGTCGAACGCGTCGGCCGTGGCCTCGGGGTTCTTCCAGTACTCCTTGAACACGTTGATGCCCTTGACCTGGATCTCGCCGTCGTCGGCGACGCGCACGCCCACACCGGGCAGTGCCGGACCGACGGTGCCGATCTTCGACTTCGTGGCCAGGTTCACCGTGGCCGGCGCCGTGGTCTCGGTGAGGCCGTAGCCCTCGAGGATCGTGATGCCGAGCGCGTGGTAGAAGTGCCCGAGACGCGGCCCGAGGGGCGCCGAGCCCGACACCGCGTAGCGGACGTTGCCGCCCATCGCCGCGCGCAGCTTGGAGAACACGAGGGCGTCGAACAGCTTGAAGCGCAGCTTCAGCCCGAGGGGGACCGAGCCGGACTCGAGGGCCTTGGAGTACTCGACCGCCGTGTGCGCGGCCTTGTGGAAGATCTTCCCCTTGCCGCCGGCCTCGGCCTTCTGCTCCGAGACGTTGTAGACCTTCTCGAAGACGCGCGGCACCGCGAGCAGGAACGTCGGCTTGAAGCTGCCGAGGGCCGGCAGCAGCTGCTTCGTGTCGGGCTGGTGTCCGACGCGGACGCCGGCGTGCACGCACAGCACCGCGATGAAGCGGGCGAACACGTGGGCGAGCGTGATGAACAGCACCGTCGAAGCACCGTTCTTGTCGAGCACGACCTCCTCGAGGGCGACCGCGGCATTGCGGGAGAGCTCGACGAAGTTGGAGTGGGTGAGCACGCAGCCCTTCGGCTTGCCGGTCGAACCCGACGTGTAGATGAGCGTCGCGATGTCGGAGCCGACGGCGAGGTTGCGCCGACGCTCGATCTCCTCGTCGGCGATCTCGGTGCCCGACGCGGCGAGCTTGTCGAGGTCGCCGAGGTCGATCTGCCAGACGTTGCGGATCGCGGGCAGCTCGGGGTGGACCTCGTCGAACCGGGCGAAGTGGTCGGGCGTCTCGACGATGACGGCGATGGCACCGGAGTCGCTCAAGTTCCACCGCACCTGCGCGGGGGAGCTCGTCTCGTACACGGGCACGAGGACCGCGCCCGCGAACCAGGTCGCGAAGTCGATCAGCGTCCACTCGTAGCGGGTCTTGCACATGAGGCCGATCTTGTCGCCGGGCTGGATGCCGGCCGCGACGAGACCCTTCGCGAGGGCGATGACCTGGGCGTGGAACTCGCGGGTGGTCACAGGCGACCAGCCGCCGTCGGCGGTGGGCAGCGAGAACAGCACGGAGTCGGGCGTCGCCTTCAGCCGCTCGACGAGCAGATCGGTCGTGTTGGCGTCAGGGTCGGCCGCGACGACCGGCGGGGTTTCGAATTCGATCACGGTAGCTCCTTCGGCACCGGGGAGGACTGGCGGGGTTCGGGCCCGTGCAGACCTCGGCATGGGGTTGACTACACTCTAGTCGGTGCTCTTCGCGACCTCGCGGCGCGACCGTATCGGTTCGATCACCCCTCACCCATCCCGGTATCCTCGGAAGGCGGCACTCGTGGCGCACGCGATCGGCATCGACATCGGCGGCACGAAGATCGCGGGCGCCGTGGTCGACGACCTCGGACGCATCGTCCGCCAGGAGCGGGTCCCGACGCCGGCCGACACGTCGGCCCTCGAAGACGCGGTCGTCACGATGATCGACGCGCTCCGGGAGGCCGAGGGCGAAGAGATCTCGGCGGTCGGGGTCGCGGCCGCGGGCTTCATCGACGCCGCCCAGTCGACCGTCTACTACGCACCCAACATCGACTGGCGCAACGAGCCCTTCCGCGCGAAACTCGAGGCCCGGACGGGCGGCACCGTCGTCGTCGACAACGACGCGAACGCGGCCGGCTGGGCGGAGTTCCGCTTCGGCGCCGGGCGGATGGTCAGCGACATGGTCATGCTCACGATCGGCACGGGCGTGGGCGGCGCGATCGTCGCCGGCGACCGGCTCTTCCGCGGCGGATTCGGCGCGGGCGCCGAGCTCGGCCACCTGCGGCTCGTCCCGGGCGGGCACGCGTGCGGCTGCGGCCAGTACGGATGCCTCGAGCAGTACGGCTCCGGTCGTGCGCTGCTGCGCATGGCGAACGAGATCGCCGACGCCGGCGGGATCGGCCAGCACCTCGCGCGGGTCCGGGCCGAGCATGGGGCGCTCGACGGCGCGCTCGTCGGTGCGCTCATCGAGCAGCAGGACCCGGGTGCCGTCGCCGCGCTCCGGCAGCTCGGGCGCTGGCTGGGCGAGGCATCCGCGAGCCTTTCGGCCGTGCTCGACCCGCAGCGCTTCGTCTTCGGCGGCGGCGTCTCGGTCGCGGGCGAGCTCCTGCTCGAGCCGATCCGCGAGGCGTACGCCGAGCACCTGCCGGCCCGCGGGTACCACCCCGAGCCCGACTTCGTCATCGCCGAGCTCGTGAACGACGCCGGCGTCGTCGGTGCCGCAGATCTCGCCCGCGTCTGGGTCGCCGAGCACGCCTGAGCCTCCCGCCCGGGAGTAGGCTGGGGCGGTCCAGCGGGAAGGAGGCCGGGTGTTCTACTGGGTGATGAAGCACATCGTCGTCGGCCCGATCCTGCTCGCGATCTTCCGTCCCTGGGTCGTCGGCCTCCAGCACATCCCCAAAGACGGCCCCGTCATCCTGGCATCGAACCACCTGTCGTTCATCGACTCGATCTTCCTGCCGCTCGTCGTCGACCGGCCAGTGGTGTTCCTCGCGAAGAGCGAGTACTTTACCGGCAAGGGACTCAAGGGCTGGGCCACGCGGATGTTCTTCCAGGCCGCCGGGCAGCTGCCCATCGACCGCTCCGGCGGCAAGGCCTCGGAGGCGTCGCTCAACACCGGGCTCCGGGTGCTGGCCGAAGGCAGCATCCTCGGCATCTACCCCGAGGGGACGCGCAGCCCCGACGGCAGGCTCTACCGCGGCCGCACCGGCGTCGCGCGCATGGTGCTGGAGTCCGGTGCCCCGGTGGTCCCGGTCGCGATGATCGGCACCGAGCACGTCATGCCGATCGGCACGCGCCTGCCGAAGGTCCGGCGCATCGGCATCATCATCGGGGAGCCGCTCGACTTCAGCCGGTTCGAGGGGCTCGAGGGCGACCGCTTCGTGTTGCGCAGTGTGACGGACGAGCTCGTGCACGACCTCCTGCGGCTGAGCGACCAGCAGTACGTCGACGTGTACGCCAGCTCCGTGAAGGAGCAGCGGGCCTCGCAGGCGGGGTAGGCTCGAAGACGCGGCGTCCGCAGTGTGCGGCGCCGCATTTTCGCCATCACCGCGCGTCAGCGCCCGAACCCCAGGACGATTCCAGTGACCCAGCTCGTCGAGCCCATCGTGAACGCAGATCCTTCCGTGATCGCGGGCCTCGACTATTGGCGCACGCTGCCGATCAAGCAGCAACCGGCCTGGCCCGACCCCGAGGCCGCGCACGCGGCATCCGCCGAGCTCGCCACCCTGCCTCCGCTGGTCTTCGCCGGCGAGGTCGACATGCTGCGCGACCGGCTCGCGGCCGCCTCCCGCGGCGAGGCGTTCCTGCTCCAGGGCGGCGACTGCGCCGAGACGTTCGCGGGCGCCACCGCCGATCAGATCCGCAACCGGGTGAAGACGGTGCTGCAGATGGCGGTCGTGCTGACCTACGGCGCGTCCATGCCGGTGGTGAAGATGGGGCGGATGGCGGGGCAGTTCGCCAAGCCCCGCTCGAGCGACACCGAGACCCGAGGCGATGTGACGCTGCCCGCCTACCGCGGCGATGTGGTGAACGGCTACGACTTCACGCTCGAGTCGCGCACAGCCGACCCGCGGCGCCTCGTGCAGGGCTACCACACGGCGGCGTCCACGTTGAACCTCATCCGCGCGTTCACGCAGGGCGGGTTCGCCGACCTGCGCCAGGTGCACCAGTGGAACCAGGGCTTCGCCGCCAACCCCGCGAACCAGCGGTACGAGAAGCTGGCGCGCGAGATCGACCGCGCCGTGAAGTTCATGGACGCATGCGGCGCCGACTTCGATGAACTGAAGCGCACCGAGTTCTACACGGGCCACGAGGGCCTGCTCATGGACTACGAGCGGCCGATGACGCGCATCGACTCCCGGACGGGCACGCCGTACAACACGTCGGCCCACTTCCTCTGGATCGGGGAGCGCACGCGCGAGCTCGACGGCGCCCACGTCGACTTCCTGTCGCGGGTCCGCAACCCGATCGGCGTGAAGCTCGGCCCGACGACGACGCCCGAGGTGATGCTCGAGCTCGTCGAGAAGCTCGACCCCAACCGCGAGCCGGGCCGCCTCACCTTCATCACGCGGATGGGCGCTGGCAAGATCCGCGACGCCCTGCCGCCGCTGCTCGAGGCGATCAAGGCGAGCGACGCGAACCCGCTGTGGGTCACCGACCCGATGCACGGCAACGGCATCACGACGCCGACCGGCTACAAGACCCGCCGCTTCGATGACGTGGTCGACGAGGTGAAGGGCTTCTTCGAGGCGCATCGGGCGGCGGGCACGCACCCGGGCGGCATCCACGTGGAGCTCACGGGCGACGACGTCACCGAGTGCCTCGGCGGCTCGGAGCACATCGACGAGGCCACCCTCGCGACCCGGTACGAGTCGCTCTGCGACCCGCGACTGAACCACATGCAGTCGCTCGAGCTCGCGTTCCTCGTGGCCGAGGAGCTCGCCGCGCGCTGAGCCGGCGCCGCTGCACCGAAGACGGGCGCGGGGCATCCCTTCGACGGATGTCCCGCGCCCGTCCCGTGTCGTCGGACGTCGCGCGGGACGCGCGGTCAGAGGGTCAGCGTGCCGACGAGCTTGACCTCGCTGTTGCGGAGCGCCTGGGCGTCGCCGGCCGGGTCCTGCGAGGTGACGGTGACGAACGGCAGGAAGGGCGCGGGGAAGCTGTGCGCGACCGTGAAGCCGGCCGCCTCGAGCGCCGGGATCGCGTCGGACATCTTCATGCCGACCACGTTCGGCACGGCGACGAGATCCTGCCCCTTGGAGATGACGACGTTGATGGTGTCGCCCGGGCGCACGGGGTCGGTGGTGGTCTCAGCACTGAGGACCGAACCGGCCGGCACCTCGCCGGAGTTGTCGAACTCCTCGCCGACCACGGCCAGCACGAGGTCGACCTCGCCGAGCGCGGCCTCCGCGTCGGCCTGCGGCAGCCCGACGACATCGGGAACGGAACCCGCTGAGACGACGAGCGTGATCGGCGAGCCCTCGGGGAACTGCTCGGCCACGGGTGCGCCGTCGGCGTCGACGAGCGCGAGGACCTCACCGGGCTCGGCATCGTCGGAGAACTGCGCCTGCGCGCCGTCGGCCACGGTGAGTCCGGCGCCGGCGAGCGCCGCACGGGCGTCGGCCTCGGGGCTCCCGATGACGTCGGGCACGTCGATGATCTTCGGCCCGAGCGACACGAAGAGTTTCACCACGGACCCGCGCTGGGCCAGGTCGCCGGAGCCGGGATCGGTGCCCGAGACCTGCCCCTTCGGCACGTCGACGTCGTGGCGCTCCTCGGGATCGACTTGGAAGCCGGCCTCCTCGAGCACCTGCTGGGCGGCGTCGGGGGAGAGCCCGGACGTCGCCGGCACGGTCGTCAGTGCGCCCGGTCCGGCGCCGAAGTACCAGCCCGTACCGGCCGCGAGGCCGGTCAGCAGCAGCACGAGGGCGAAGATCCAGTACCCACGGCGCTTCCGGCGCTCGGCGCCCGTCGTCAGCGCCGCCGTGTCCTCACCTGCGTCGGCGTCGGCGGCGGCGGGTTCGGCGAGGGCGGTCGCGGCGACGGTCGGGGCGGCCGCGGCCAGCGCCGACGGGCCGAGCACCCGGGTCTCGGCCGTCGCCGTCGAGGGCTCCGCGAGCACGGCCGTCGCCTGGGTGGCCGCAGGCTGCACGCCGCGGATCTCGGGTTCGATCTCGCGGAGACGGTCGAGCATCGCACGGGCATCGGCCGGGCGTTCCTCGGGGTCGCGCGCGGTCGCCCACAGGACGAGTTCGTCGAGCTCGACCGGGACGGCGGGGTTCTTCGAGCTCGGCGTCGGCACGGTGTCGTTCGCGTGCTGGTAGGCGATCTGCATCGGGGCCTCGCCGACGTACGGCTGCTCACCGGTGAGCATCTCGTACATCATGATGCCGATGGCGTACAGGTCGCTGCGGGCGTCCGCGACGCCCCGCGTCACGAGCTCGGGGGAGAGGTAGGCGATCGTGCCGAGCAGCGCCTGCCCGGTCGCGGTGTTCGCCGACGCCGCGCGAGCCAGCCCGAAATCGCCGAGCTTGATGCGGCCGTCGTCGGCGAGCAGCACGTTCTCGGGCTTCAGGTCGCGGTGCACGATGCCGGCCTTGTGCGCGGCGGCGAGCCCCGCGAGCACGGCGTCCATGATGTCGACCGTCTGCTCGGGCGTGAGCTTCTTGTAGTCCTTCAGCAGGTCGCGCAGCGTGATGCCCGGCAGGTACTCCATGACGAGGTACGCCATGTCGGCGTCCTGCCCCTGGTCGAAGACGTTCACGACGTTCGGGTGGGCGAGGCGGGCGGCGCTGCGCGCCTCCTGCACGAACCGGGTCTTGAACGTGTTGTCGTCGGCGAGGTGGCCGTGCATGATCTTGATCGCCACGCGCCGCTCGAGCCGGAGGTCGGTGGCGAGGTAGACCGTCGCCATGCCGCCCCGGGCGATGCGCGAGCGCACCTGGTACCGGCCGTCGATGAGGCGGCCGATCATGGGGTCGGGCGGCGCGGTGGTCACCGTACGAGTGTACGAACCGCGGCATGCCCGACCCTGGATAGACACCGCGTGCGCCGCGAATCGCAATGTCTTCGTGATGCGCGCGGTCGGCGCGCCCGGGTCATCCCAGTTCGGACAGCCAGGCTCGCGCCTGTTCCTCCCACTTGGCGTAGTGGTCGGGGAAGGCGCTGCGCTGCACCGCCTGCGCGGCCTGGGTCACCGACATCGATTCCCACCCGGGGATGTCGAGCAGCCCGAGGGTCCGGCCCGGGTTCGGATTCGTCGGTCCGCCGTAGAACGCCGTCGCCGCTCGGACGGGGTCGAGCACCTCCTCGGGAGTGCCCCAGCCCTGGCTGGGGCGCTGCTGGAAGACGCCCAGCGAGTCGAGATCGCCGTGGTGGACGTTCTTCAGACCCGACTCCTGTGCGGCGGCCGCCAGCGCGACGACGATGCCCCGGTCGGGCACGCCGAGGGCACGACCCACGTCGACGATGACGCGGGCGTTGGCGCGCATCTCGTCCGTGAGCGGCATCGAGACGGATGCCACGAGCGCGACGGCGACCGGACGCGGGATGCGGACGACCTGCCCCGGCAGGATCACCTCGTCGCCCGTGAGGCCGTTCGCGGCGAGGAGTTCCTGGAGTCCGACGCCGTGGAGGCCGGCGATGCCGATGAGGGTGTCGCCCTCGACCACGGTGTGCGCGTCGGCTGCCGGAGCGGGCGCCGGGTCTGCCGCAGGCGGGACGGCGTCGGCGGGCGGGGCGGCGTCGGGTCCCGGCGCGGGCGCGGGCGCGGCGGCGGGGCCGGAGCCAGGCAGGACGACCGACTGCCCGGGGAAGATCAGGCTGGAACGGCTGAGACCGTTCGCACTCAGGAGGTCGTCGAGGCCGATGCCGTACCGCGCGGCGATGCCGCTCATGGTGTCGCCGGCCGCGACCGTGTGGCGGGCGATCTCCGGCTGCGGGGGTGCCGCGGCGATCGGCGCCGCAGGCGCGGACGCCGCACCTCCGAGCACGAGTCGCTGGCCGGGGAAGATGAGCGTCGACCATCCGAGGCCGTTCAGCGCGAGCACCTCCGCGGTGGGCAGCCCGAACCGCTCGGCGATGCCGCTCACGGTGTCGCCCTCGACGACGACGTACTCCACGGGGGCCGCGGCGGTCGCGGCGGTCGCGGCCGCGGCGACGGACTTCGGACCCGACTGGGTGCGACTCTTCGGATCCGGTTGCCGCTTGGGCGTGCCGGGGGAGGCGTCCGCGGGCTGCGCGAAGCCGAGCGTCACCGCCACCGTGCCCGCGATCGCGACCGGAACGGCGAGCATCCGGCGCAGTCGTCCGCGCCTCACCGCGCGTTCGTGCAGGCCGTCTCGGTCCGCCGTCGTCTCGTCGTGCATCGTCCCCCCTCGGTCGACCCCGGCTCGCGGCCACCGTCGCACACCCGCCAGGTCGAGTCAACGACCTCGCCGCGAGTCATCCGAGCCGGCACAGCCGCCCGGGAGCCCGACGACTTCCTCGTGCCCGGCGCGGCGTGGCAGTCTTGGAGGGTGACCGACGCCGCAGAGACCGACTGGCTGACCGTTCCCGACCTCGTCGAGCGGACGGGGCAGACTCCGAGTCGCATCAGGAAGCTCATCGACGAGCGGCACCTGCTCGCTCGACGCATCGACGGCGTCCTGCGCGTGCCCGCCGTCTTCCTGCGCGACGACCTGCCGCTGCCGGAGCTGCACGGCACGGCCATGGTGCTGGCCGACGCGGGGTTCAGCGACGACGAGGCGCTGGAGTGGCTGATCTCCGAGGAGGACAGCCTCGGCACCACGCCGATCGCGGCGCTTCGCGCGGGCCGCAAGGCCGAGGTGCGCCGGGTCGCGCAGGCGCTTGCCTGATCCGGCGCCCGAGGGTCAGCTCGCGCGTCGCGCCACGGCTTCGGCGAGCGAGACGAGTTCGCTCTTCGCGGTGCGACTGATCGGCGCGACCGCGAGGGCGTCCGTCGCCGTCGCCAGGTGCGTGGCGATGAGTCCTTCGACTTCGTCGACGGCGCCGCATCCGTCGATGGTCCGCTGCAGCATGCGCACCTGGTCGGGACCGAGGTCGGGGTCGCCGAGGAGCTCGTCGAGGATGCTCCGCTGCCCGGAGGACAACCGTTCCCTCGCGATAGCGATGAGCATCGTGCGCTTGCCTTCGCGGAGGTCGTCGCCCGCGGGCTTGCCGGTCACCTCGGGGTCGCCGAAGACCCCGAGCAGGTCGTCGCGCAGCTGGTAGGCGATGCCGAGGGGGAGCCCGAAGTCGCGGAGCGCATGGAGTTGCTGGGCACTGCCCCCGGCGATCGCGGCGCCGATCGCGAGCGGTGCCTCGACCGAGTACTTCGCGGCCTTGAAGACGATGACGCGCTCTGCGCGGTCGCGGTGCTCGGCGTCGGGGCGGGTGAGCCAGGCCCGCTCCTCGAGGATGTCGAGGTACTGGCCCGCCGTGACCTCGGTGCGCATGCGCATGAACTCGGTCCGTGCGGCGCGCGCGGCCCGTCGATCGCCGAGCGACTCGAGCCCTTCGTCGAGCAGTTCGTCGCTCCAGCCGAGGAGGAGGTCGCCGAGGAGGATGGCGGAGGCCCGGCCGTACTCGTCGGCCCGGCCCGACCATCCGGCCTCGGCGTGGACGCGTTCGAACAGGCGGTGGGCGCTCGGCGCACCGCGGCGGGTGTCGGAGTTGTCGATCAGGTCGTCGTGGATGAGCGCCGCGGCGTGGAACAGCTCGAGTGCGGCGGCGGCGGAGACCACGGGATAGAGATCGGCCCCCGGGTCGCCGCCGCGGCCGGTGACCGCCTCCCAGCCCCAATAGCAGAACCGGGCTCGGAAGCGCTTGCCGCCGCTGAGAAATCGCTTCGAGAATGCGTTCAGCGGGGCGAGGTCGGGGCTGATCGAGCGGAGAATCGAAGAGCGGTCGGCGAGGAAGTCCTCGATGCGGTGTTGCACGAGGTCGACGAGCCGGGAACCGTGAGCCACGCGCCTAGCCTAGCGAGGGCGCGCGGCGCTAGAATGTGGGGACGATGCGTCGATCCCGAACCTGAGGGGAATGAGATGCCGCTTTCAGAGCAGGAGCAACGTCTTCTCGACGAGATGGAGCGCAATCTCTATCGCAACGACGCCGATTTCGTCGCTGCGGTGAGTGGCCGTGGCCGGCCGAACTACCGGTCGATCGTGGTCGGCGTGCTCCTGGCCGTCCTCGGCATCGGCGGGCTGATCGCGGGCGTGGCGCTGCAGCTGCTCGTCGTCGGCATCATCGGGTTCGCCGTGATGTTCCTCGGCGTCCTGCTGGCGATCGCGCCGTCGCGGCGTGGTGCCGCGAGCGCACCGGCGGATCCGGCCAGACCGACCGCCTCGGCAGGCGGCCGTTCACGCGGGGGCTTCATGGATCGCCTCAACGAGCGCTGGGACCGCCGCCAGGAGGGCGGCTGATCCCTCCACTTCCCGCCACCCCGGTGGCCTGAACATCGCCTGAGCACGGGCCGGTCGAACGACCGGCCCGTTTTTTCGTGCCCGGATGGCCGATGCCCGCGCCTCGACCCGGCCCGACGCGGGTGGGCGAGGGCCCCTCGCGCTCCCCGACGCGCCGGTTCTGGAGCAAATTCCTCCACCGCCCTCCACTCGGATGATTCCGCGAGTTTCCGCGGATCTCCGGGCCTGCCCTGACGCGCACCGGCGCGAAACGGACCAATTTCGTTGAAGTCGTGGATGAAAGTGGAGTAAAGTGGTGACACCTGGATCCCGGCCGGAGGAAAAGGGGGTGATGCAGTGTTCCTTGGTACGTACGAGCCCAGACTCGACGAGAAGGGCCGCATCATTCTTCCGGCCAAGTTCCGGGAGGAGCTGTCGAACGGCCTCGTCCTCACACGTGGGCAGGAACGCTGCATCTACGTGTTCAGTGCGAGGGAGTTCGAGAGCATGAACGACAAGATCCGCCAAGCCCCAGTGACGAGTAAGCAAGCGCGCGACTACATGCGCGTCTTCCTGTCGGGGGCATCCGCGGAGACCCCCGACAAGCAGCATCGGATCACCATCCCCGCGACGCTTCGTGCGTACGCGGGCCTCGACCGAGACCTCGCGGTCATCGGCGCGGGCAGCCGGGTGGAGATCTGGGATGCCGAGGCATGGCAGACATACCTCGCTGAGCAGGAGGCGGCCTTCGCGGAAACGGCGGAGGAGGTGATTCCCGGGCTCTTCTAGCCCGGGTTGCGACTCCCAGCCGTACGCGCCTGGCGCACTTCCCCGCATCAGGACGAACGGATGGGGATCGGAATCCGGGACGAGTCCCGAACGCACTATGGACATCGAACGCATTCACACTCCCGTCATGCTCGAGCGCACCGTCGAGCTCCTCGCCCCGGCCATCTCGGCCGAGGGCTCGGTGCTGGTCGATGCGACGCTCGGCATGGGCGGACACACGGCGGCGCTGCTCGAGCGGTTCCCCGGCCTCACGATCATCGGCCTCGACCGCGACACCGACGCGCTCGCGATCGCGCGGGAGCGACTGGCTCGCTTCGGCGAGCGGGCGCGGTTCGTGCACACCGTGTACGACGGCATCGCGAGCGCCGTGCGGTCAGAGGGCCGCGGCGAGGTGCAGGGCATCCTGTTCGATCTCGGCGTCTCCTCGCTCCAGCTCGACCGCGCCGAGCGCGGCTTCGCGTACGCCAAGGACGCGCCGCTCGACATGCGGATGGACGCGACCCGCGGGCGCACCGCGGCGGACGTCCTCGCGGAGGAGAGCGAGGAGGAACTGCGGCGGATCTTCCTCGACTACGGCGAGGAGAAACTCGCCGCGAGGTACGCCCGCGCCATCGTCCGCGCCCGCGCCGAGGAACCCATCACCCGTTCGGCCGAACTGGTGCGCATCATCGACCGGGCGACGCCCGCCGCATTGCAGCGCGCCGGGCACCCGGCCAAGCGCGTGTTCCAGGCTCTGCGCATCGAGGTCAACGAGGAGCTGTCGGTGCTCGAACGGGCCATCCCCGCCGCCCTCGACGTGCTCGCCGTCGGCGGCCGGATGGTCGTGCTGTCGTACCAGTCGCTCGAGGACCGCATCGTGAAGCGGGCCCTGCAGCAGGCGTCCAGCTCCACCGCGCCGGCCGGCCTGCCCATGGAGTTGCCCGAGCATCGCCCGCAGTTCAAGCTCCTCGTCCGAGGGGCTGAGCTCGCGAGCGAGGCGGAACAGGCGGAGAACCCGCGAGCCAAGCCGGTGCGACTGCGCGCCGCCGAACGAGTGAGGAGGCCGTCATGAGCGCCGTGCCGGCCCAGTCCCTGCCGATTCCCGCGAAGCGCGGGGAGGAGAAGCCGCACCGCCGGCTCCGTCCGGTCGCCGAGCCGGGCACGCGCCAGCGGCCCAAGCTCGTCTACGCGATCATCGCGCTCGGCGGCATCGCCGTCATCGTCGTGGTGCAGCTGCTCTTCTCCGTCGCGATGACGGAGGGGGCGTACGAGATCGACGACTACGAACTCCGTCAGGTGCAGCTCGCGCGTGAGGAGCAGAAGCTCCGGGAGACGATCGACGCGCTGGAGTCGCCGCAGTCGGTCGCCCAGAAGGCGGAGGCGCTCGGCATGGTGCCGAACGCCGCGCCGGTGTACCTGCGCCTGTCCGACGGCGCCGTGCTCGGCCAGCCGAGCGAGGCGACCGGATCGGCGCCCGGCTCGCCCGAACTGGTGCCGAACTCGCTGATCGACGACCTGCCGTCGGAGCAGCGGGCGGGCGGCGCCGCGCCGGGAGAGACTGGCGCCGAGCAGGCCGCCGCCCACGCAGCCGGGGGATCCGCTGCCGGAGCCGCCGGTTCGCCGGTCGTCCCGGCAGACGGCCTGCCGACGCCCGCCACGCACTGACCACGCCGAACGGAGGAACCCCGAGGATGCGACGCACGAGCCAGCACCCCGTCCGACGAGCCGTCGCCGCGGGAGTACTGCTCGTCGTCTTCATCGGCGTCTTCCTGGTGCGGCTGGTCGACATCCAGGTCGTGCGCGCGGCGGAGTACAACGCCGCCGCCGAGGACGTGCGCTCCCGCTCGGTGACCGTGTTCGGCTCCCGCGGCGACATCGTCGACGCCAACGGCGTGGTGCTCGCCGACAGCGTCATGCGCTACGACATCGCCGTCTCGCCGAAGCAGGCGAGGTCGGCGCCGTTCGAGCGCGAGGTGCCCGACCCCGAGGATCCGTCATCGAGCGAGACCGTCGATGTCCCGGTGGAGCAGGCCGCGGCGGAGCTCGGCGAGGCGCTCGGCATGAGCGCCGAGCAGGTGCTCAAGATCATCGATGACGCCCTCGCCGAGAATCCCGACTCCGATTTCGCCTACGTCGCGAAGCTCGTGGACACCTCGACCTACGAGCGGGTCAACGAACTCGACATTCCATGGGCGGTCCCATACGAGCATCCCAGCCGGCGCTACCCGAACGGTGCCGTCGCCGGCAACCTCATCGGCTTCATGGGCGACGACGGGGAACCGCTGGCCGGCCTCGAGCTCTCCGCCGACGAATGCCTCGCGAGTGAGGACGGCGAGGTCTCCCAGCTCCGCAGCCTCCGCGACTGGGTGACCATCCCCGGCAGCGAGCGCGTGGTCAAGCAGGCGCACGACGGAGGCACGCTACAGCTCACGATCGACGCCGATCTGCAGTACGCGGTGCAGCGCATCGCAGCGGCGCGCGTCGAGGAGCTCGACGCCGAGTGGGCGATCGTGACCGTCATGGAGGCCAAGACCGGCCGGCTCCTCGCCGTCGCCGACGTGCCGACCGTCGACCCCAACGACCCGACCGCCGCGGCGGAGGCCGACCGCGGATCCCGCGCGTTCACCGCGCCGTACGAACCCGGCTCGACGTTCAAGGCGCTGACCGCGGCATCCGTCATCGATGCCGGCCAGGGCGACCCGACGAGCCAGATCACCGCCCCGTACCGCATCACGCCCGACGGTGCCGACATCAACGACTCGTACGTGCACGGCGACCTGCCGCTGACGCTCACGGGCGTGATGATCGAGTCGTCGAACACGGGCATGTCCCTGTTCGGCGAGCGCGTGTCGGACGAGCAGCGCTTCCAGGACATGGTCGACTTCGGACTCGGCACCCAGACCGAGGTCGGGTTCCCGGCGGAGGAGCCGGGCGACCTGCACGGGGGGCCCGAGGGGTGGGCGGCCGACAGTCAGACCCGCTACGCCACGATGTTCGGCCAGGGCCTCACGACCACCGCGATCCAGATCGCGAGCGTCTACCAGACGATCGCGAACAACGGCGTGCGCATGCCGGTGACCCTCGTCGACGGATGCCGCAATGAGGACGGCACCGTCACCGGTCGACCGTCGACGGAGGGACGTCAGGTCGTCTCGGAGCAGGCGGCCGACCAGGTGTCGCAGATGCTCGAGCGGGTGTACACCGACGGGTGGCTGCACGACCAGTGGGAGATCCCCGGCTACCGGATCGCGGCGAAGACCGGAACCGCCCAGTTCCCCGACGGGCACGGCGGATATCGCAAGGAATACCTGGTCTCGGTCTCCGGTTTCGCGCCCGCCGACGACCCGCAGTTCGTCGTTTCGGTGAGCATCATGAATCCCGTTAAGATGAATTCGTCCGCCGCATCCGCCCCCGTCTTCAGAGACGTGATGAGCCAGGTGCTGAAAACATATCGGACCGCTCCATCCGGCGCTCCGGCGCCCGAGCTGCCAGCCACCTGGTGAGAAAGTTGGGTTCGTGACCGGATCGCCTTCCACGGCTCTCCGGCCGCAGCATCCGAGTCCCCGGCCGCTCCGCGGCCTCGCCGACGCGTTCGGGCTCGAGGTGCGCGGCGATATCGACGGGGTCGAGGTCAGCGGGGTGAGCCTCGCCTCGGGCGCGGTGCAGTCCGGCGACCTCTACGTGGGCGTGCCGGGCCGCAACGCGCACGGCGCCGCGTACGCGGCTGCCGCCGCCGAGCGTGGCGCGGTGGCGGTGCTGACGGATGCCGCGGGGGCCGAACTCGTCGCGCAGCTCGTCCCGGACCTGCCCGTGCTGGTGACCGACGATGCACGTGCGGCGCTCGGCGCCGTCGCCGCGTGGATCCACCGCACCGCGGAGAACCCGGCGACCCTGTTCGCGGTGACCGGCACCAATGGCAAGACGAGCGTCGTGTACCTCCTCTACGGCATCCTCCAGCAGCTGGGCATCCTCGCCGGACTCACGTCGACGGCCGAGCGACGCATCGGCGACGAGGCCGTCACGAGCTCGCTCACGACGCCCGAGGCGAGCGAGCTGCACGCCCTGCTCGCGCGGATGCGCGAGGTCGAGGTGCGCGCGGTCGGGGTCGAGGTCTCCGCGCAGGCGCTCTCCCGCCACCGCGTCGACGGACTCGTCTTCGACGTGGCCGGGTTCACGAATCTCAGCCACGACCACCTCGACGACTACACGTCGATGCAGGAGTATTACGACGCGAAGCTCGCGCTGTTCCAGCCCGAGCGGGCGCGCCGCGGCGTCGTCACGGTCGACTCCGAGTGGGGCAGGCTGCTCGTGGAAGACTCGCGCATCCCGGTGACGACGCTCACGACGCGCCCCGACGTCGAGGCCGACTGGCGGCTGACGGTCGGCGCCGAGACGGCCACGCACACCGATTTCGTGCTCGAAGGCCCCGACGGTCGCAGCATCACGTCGAGCGTGCCGCTGCTCGGCTGGTACATGGCGGCGAACGCCGCGCTCGCGATCGTGATGCTCGTCGAGTCGGGTGTCGACGCCGGCCGCATCGCGGAGGTGCTCGAGCGCGACGGAGGCATCCGCGCCTACATCCCGGGCCGCGCGGAGCGCGTGTCCGGCGACCGGGGCCCGCTCGTCTACATCGACTACGGGCACAGTCCCGACGCATTCCTGCAGACCCTCGGCGCGATCCGCAAGTTCGTCGAAGGCCGGCTCATCATGCTGTTCGGCGCCGACGGCGACCGTGATACGACCAAGCGGGCCGAGATGGGCGCGATCGCCGCACGCGGCGCCGACGTCGTGGTGGTCACCGACTTCCACCCCCGCACCGAAGACCCTGCGGCGATCCGCGCCGCGCTCATCGCCGGGGCCAGAGCCGCGGTCCCCGAGCGCGAGATCCACGAGATCGCCGACCCCCGCGCCGCGTTCCGTGCGGCCCTGGCGCTCGCTCGCGAGGGCGACGCCATCCTGTATGCCGGCCCAGGCCACGAGGACTACCACGAGGTGAACGGAGTGAAGATCCCCTACTCGGCACGAGACGACGCCAGACAGGCCCTGCGCGAGGCGGGGTGGCCGGCATGATCGCCCTCTCCCTGGCCGAGATCGCGGAGGCGGTCGGCGGTGAGCTGCGCCTCGAGGGCACGGATGCCACGCCGTCGACGGTCGTCGACGGCCCGGTGACGACCGACTCCCGCGAGGTGGAGGCCGGCGGGGTCTTCGTCGCCAAGCCGGGCGAGTTCGACGACGGACACCGCTTCGCCTCCTCCGCTGTGGAGCGCGGTGCAGCGCTGCTGGTCGTCGAGCGCGCGCTCGACCTCGCCGTGCCGCAGGTCGTCGTCGCCGACTCGGTCGAGGCGCTCGGCACCCTCGCCACGGAGGTCGTCGCACGGGTCCGCGCGCTCGGCCGGCTGAAGGTCGTTGGCGTGACCGGGTCGAACGGCAAGACCACGACGAAGAACCTGCTGCGAGAGATCCTCGGCGGCGCCGGGCGGACCGTCGCCAGCCGCAAGTCGTTCAACAACGAGGTGGGCGGGCCGATCACGATGCTGGAGGTCGCGGAGGACACCCAGTTCCTCGTGGCCGAGATGGGCGCCTCCGGCATCGGCGAGATCGCGAGGCTCGTCCGCATGGCGCGGCCCGACGTCGGCATCGTGCTGAAGGTCGGCCTCGCCCACGCGGGCGAGTTCGGCGGGATCGAGCAGACCGTGCGGGCGAAGTCCGAGATGGTCACCGATCTGCTGCCCGGCGACGTCGCGGTCCTGAACGCCGACGATCCCCGCGTGGCCGGCATGGCCGGCCTCACCCGCGCCCAGGTGGTCTGGTTCGGACTGGGGGAATCCGCCGACGTCCGGGCCACCGACATCGTCGTGCACGCGCGCGGCACCGAGTTCACGGTGACGGTCCCCGGCGGGGCATCCGCTCGCGTGCGGTTCGGCGTCCTCGGCGAGCACCACATCATGAACGCCCTCGCGGCCACCGCCGCGGCGATCGAGCTCGGCGTCGCCCTCGAGGTCGTCGTCGAGGCGCTCGAGCGGGTGACCCTCGCCGAGCAGTGGCGCATGCAGGTTCTGGGCGGCCGCGACGGCGTCACCGTCATCAACGACGCGTACAACGCGAGCCCCGACTCCATGGCGGCCGCGCTGAAGACGCTCGCCCAGGTGCAGCAGCCCGGCACGCGCACGATCGCGGTGCTGGGGGAGATGAGCGAGCTCGGCGAGTTCTCCGGCGAGGAGCACGACCGCATCGGCCTGCTCGCCGTGCGGCTCGGGATCTCGCAGCTCGTCGTCGTCGGTCCGGGCGCGCGGCGCCTGCACATCTCCGCCATCAACGAGGGATCGTGGGATGGCGAGTCGGCATACGTCGACACGGCCGACGAGGCGTACGACCTCGTCGTGTCCTCCGTGCGCCCCGGCGACACGGTGCTCGTGAAATCGTCGAACGCGGCGGGGCTCCGCCACCTCGGCGACCGACTGGGAGAATGGTTCTCGTGAGCTCAGCAGACGTACGCGGCGGGTCGGACTCGACCATCAGCCCCGCCGGCCGTGCCGGCCGGGCCCGCCACCTCGGCCACCGTCCCGGAGCGTGGTCCGCGTGAGGGCGCTGCTGACCGCGGGCGCGTTGTCGCTCGCCTTCACCCTGTTCCTGACGCCGCTGTTCATCCGGCTGTTCACGAAGCTCGGCTGGGGTCAGTTCATCCGCGACGACGGGCCGCAGAGCCACCACGTCAAGCGCGGCACGCCCACGATGGGCGGCATCATCTTCATCCTGGGCACCCTGTTCGGGTATTTCACCGCCACGCTCCTCGTAAGCAACGAGCGCCCGACGGCCTCCGGCCTGCTGGTGCTGCTCATGATGGTGGGCCTCGGCATCGTGGGCTTCATCGACGACTTCCTGAAGACGCGGAAGAAGCAGAGCCTCGGCCTGGGCGGGTGGGCGAAGGTCGCCGGTCAGGTGGTCGTCGCGGGCGTCTTCGCCCTGCTCGCCCTGCAGTTCCCGAACCAGCAGGGGGAGACTCCGGCAGACACGCGGATCTCGTTCATCCGCGACCTGCCGCTCGATTTCCTGGTGTTCGGCACGATCGTCGGCATCATCCTCTACGTCGTCTGGATCTGCCTGATCACGGTCGCCGCCTCGAATGCGGTCAACGTGACCGACGGCCTCGACGGGCTCGCGGGCGGCGCCTCAATCCTCGCGATCGGCTCGTTCATCATCATCGGCTTCTGGCAGTTCAACCAGTCCTGCTACGGCGACAACCTGAACCCGAGCGACGAGTACCGGTGCTACGAGGTGCGCGACCCGCTCGATCTCGCGATCGTCGCGACCGCGATCGTCGGCGGACTGGTCGGCTTCCTCTGGTGGAACACCAACCCCGCGCACATCTACATGGGCGACACCGGCTCGCTCGCGCTCGGCGGCGCGTTCGCGGCGCTCGCGATCGTGAGCCACACCGAGCTGCTCGCCATCCTCATCGGCGGACTCTTCGTGATCGAGACCGGCTCGGTCGTGATCCAGCGGGCCTACTTCAAGCTCACAGGCGGCAAACGCATCTTCCTCATGAGTCCGATCCACCACCACTTCGAATTGAAGGGCTGGGCCGAGGTCACCATCGTGGTGCGCTTCTGGATCATCGCGGGCCTGCTCGCGGCCGCCGGCGTCGGCAGCTTCTACTTCGAATGGCTGCAGCGATGACGGATGCCCCGGCCTCGCGCCTCGACGGGCTGACCAGCTGGCACGCCGACTGGAGCGGGCTCCGCGTCGCGGTGCTCGGCCTCGGCGTCACCGGCTTCGCGGTGGCCGACACGCTCACCGAACTGGGCGCGGACGTGCTCGTGCTCGCGCCGGCGCGCGACGACGACCGGGCGCGCATCCTCGAGGTCATCGGCGCGAAGCTCGTCACCGATCCGCTGGAGGCGGTTCCGGCCGAGCTCGAGGCGTTCGCTCCCGAGCTGCTCATCGCCTCGCCCGGCTTCCATCCCGACCATCCCGTGCTCGAGTGGGCCGGTGGAGCCGGTGTGCCCGTGTGGGGCGACATCGAGCTCGCGTGGCGCGTCCGCGACAAGGTGAACGCGGCCGACTGGATCCTCGTCACCGGCACGAACGGCAAGACCACGACGGTGCAGCTGGCCGCGACCCTGCTCGCCGCGAACGGCCTGCGCGCCGCGCCGTGCGGCAACATCGGCGTGCCCGTGCTCGATGCCGTGCGCGACCCCGGCGGGTTCGATGTGCTCGTCGTGGAGCTCTCGAGCTATCAGCTGCACCACGTGCCGACCGAGGGGCCGGGGGCCATCCATCCGTGGGCCGCGGCCTGCCTGAACCTCGCCGACGATCACCTCGACTGGCACGGGTCGCTCGAGGCGTATGCGGCCGCGAAGGGGAAGGTGTACGCGAACACGCGCGTGGCGTGCGTGTACAACCGGGCCGACGAGGCCACCCGCCGCATGGTGGAGGACGCCGAGGTCGAGGAGGGCGCCCGGGCGATCGGCTTCGGCCTGGACACCCCGGGCCCGAGCGATTTCGGGGTCGTCGAGGGGATCCTCTGCGACCGGGCCTTCCTCGAGGAGCGCCGCACGGCCGCCCTCGAGCTCGCGACGCTCGACGAACTCGAGCCGCTCGGCCTCGGCGCGCCGCACGTGGTGGCCAACATCCTCGCCGCCGCCGCGCTGGTGCGCTCCTACGGCGTTCCGGCGCCCGTGGTGCACGACGCCCTGCTCGACTTCCGGCTCGACGCGCACCGCATCGAGACGGTCGCCCTCGCGGGGGGCGTCCGCTGGATCGACGACTCGAAGGCGACGAACCCGCACGCCGCCGAGGCATCCCTCCGCGCCTTCGGCCGGGTGATCTGGATCGTCGGGGGCCTCTTGAAGGGCGTCGACGCCGATGCGCTCGTCGCCGCGCACGTCGACCGGCTCCGCGCCGCGATCGTGATCGGCCGCGACCGGCAGGCGCTGGTCGCCGCGTTCGCCCGACACGCGCCCGAGCTGCCGCTGTTCGAGGTGACGACGGATGACACTGGCCTCGTGATGCCCGAAGCGGTCGCCCTCGCGGCGGCCGTCGCGGAGGAGGGCGACACCGTGCTCCTCGCGCCGGCGGCCGCGTCGATGGACCAGTTCGCGGACTACGCCGACCGCGGACGTCGGTTCCACGAAGCGGTCCGCTCGATGCTGGGAGGTGAGGCGGATGGCGACTCCGCCCAAGAGCCCGCGCGCGGCGAAGACGGCTGATCGCGCCGGAGCCGGAGTCGCCGCCGCGCGCATCCGGCTCGGCCAGGTGTTCCGCGCCGAGTCCGGCGACTACTTCCTGCTGCTCGGCACCGTGCTCTTCCTCGTCGTCCTCGGGCTCGTGATGGTGTTCTCCTCGTCGCTCGTGCAGTCGAAGATCGAGGAGGACGACTTCCTGGTCCAGGCGGGGCGGCAGGGCCTGTGGGCACTCTTCGGTGTGCCGATCATGCTCTTCGCGAGCCGGGTGCCCGAGCGCGTCTGGATGCGCTTGGCGTGGCCTGCGCTCGTGCTCTCGTGCGCCATGCAGCTGCTCGTGGTGGCCACGCCGCTCGGCATCGAGATCGGCGGCAACACGAACTGGCTCGCCATCGGCTCGTTCCAGTTCCAGCCGTCCGAGGCGATCAAGGTCGCGCTGGTGCTCTGGCTCGGACTCATCGTCACGAAGAAGCAGGACCGCATGGGCGACTTCGTCCACGGCATCGTGCCGATCCTGCTCGTCGGCGGGGGAGCGATCGGCCTGGTTCTGCTCGGCGGCGACCTCGGCACCGTGATGGTCATGGCCGCGATGCTGCTCGGCGCGCTCTTCCTCATCGGGGTGAGGCTCCGGCTGCTCCTCATCCCGATGGTGCTCGGCGCGGTGGTCTTCGGCATCGTCGCGGTCTCGAGCGACAGCCGCATGCGCCGCATCAGCTCGTTCCTCCAGGAGAACTGCACGACGATCGACCA
The DNA here is from genome assembly GCF_040267705.1 of Agromyces sp. G08B096. Taxonomy (NCBI): domain Bacteria; kingdom Bacillati; phylum Actinomycetota; class Actinomycetes; order Micrococcales; family Microbacteriaceae; genus Agromyces; species Agromyces sp. G08B096. The sequence goes on along the minus strand of NZ_CP158374.1, from coordinate 1,943,475 downwards.
GGCCGACTGCTGGCAGGTGCAGCACGGCACGTTCGCCCTGGCGAACGGCGGGATCTTCGGCGTCGGGCTCGGCAACTCGGCCGCGAAGTGGTCCTGGCTTCCGGCCGCTGACAACGACTTCATCTTCGCGATCATCGGAGAGGAGCTCGGCCTGATCGGCGCGATCGTGGTGCTCGGCCTGTTCGTGCTGCTCGCGATCGCCTTCGCACGGGTGCTGCGGAGTGCGAAGACGCCGTTCGCACGGGCCGCGACCGCCGCGGTGATGGTGTGGGTCATCGTCCAGGCGTGTGTCAACATCGGAGTCGTGCTGAAGGTCTTCCCCGTCCTCGGCGTCCCGTTGCCCCTGGTGTCCGCCGGCGGCACGGCGCTGCTCACGACGCTCTTCGCGATCGGCATCGTGCTCTCGGTCGCGCGGGACCCCGAGGCTGCGGCGCGTGCCGCCGCCCGGCTCCAGGCACGCCGTGCCGCGCGCAGCGGCCAGCCGGCGCCGTCACCGGCTCCTGTCGCTCCGGCCCCCGCCCTGCGTGCGGTGCCGGCTCCGGCAGCGGGCGGTCGCCGCACGCCGGGTCAGCGCGGCGCGGGTGCCACGCCGGGCACGCCCCGGGCGTCGGCGCGCACGAGCCGGCCGGCGCCGGAGCGGGGCGAGCGGTGACGACCTATCTCCTCGCCGGCGGCGGGACCGCCGGCCACGTGAACCCCCTGCTCGCGGTCGCCGACCGGCTGCGCAAACGTGATCCCGACGCGGAGGTGCTCGTGCTCGGCACCGCGGAGGGGCTTGAGGCGCGCCTGGTGCCGGCACGGGGGTACGAGCTGTTGACGATCGCGAAGGTGCCGTTCCCGCGTCGGCCGAACCGGCAGGCCGTCGCCTTCCCGACGCGGTTCCGCCGCTCGATCGAAGACGTGCGGCGCATCCTCGACGAACGCGCCGTGGACCTCGTGGTCGGGTTCGGCGGCTACGTCTCGACGCCGGCGTACCTGGCGGCCCGCCGTGCCGGCATCCCGATCGCGATCCACGAGGCGAACGCGCGGCCCGGGCTCGCGAACCGCCTCGGCGTCCGGTACGCCGCCGCCACCGGCGTCGCGTTCGACGGCACGCCCCTCACCGGGGCGGAGCTGGTCGGCATGCCGCTCCGCCGCGAGATCGAGACGCTCGACCGGCAGGCGGTCCGGGAGGACGCCGCGGCCTGGTTCGACCTCGATGCCGCGCGCCCGGTGCTCGTCGTCACCGGCGGCTCGCTCGGCGCGCGGCGCATCAACACGACGATCGCGGCCAGCGCGGCGGACCTCCTCGCCACGGGCTGGCAGGTGCTGCACGTCACCGGTGCGGCCAGCGAGGTGCCCGACCCGGGGCTCCCCGGGTACCGGATGGTGGAGTACGCCGACCGGATGGACCTCGCCCTCGCCCTGGCCGATGCCGCCGTGTCGCGCGCCGGCGCCGCGACCGTGAGCGAACTGGCCGCCCTCGGCATCCCCGCCGTGTACGTGCCGTATCCCGTGGGCAACGGCGAGCAGCGCTTCAACGCCGCCCCGGTGGTCGCCGCAGGCGGCGGCATCCTGGTGGAGGACCGGGAGTTCACGCCCGAGTGGGTGCGCGCCGAGCTCGTCCCGCTCCTCGGCGACCGCGCCCGGGTCGAGGCCATGGGCCGCGCCGCGGCATCCGCCGGCTTCCGCGACGGCACCGACCGCATGGTCGCGCTCCTCGACCGCGCACTCGGCGCGGGTGCCCGGGGTCCCGCCCGACCCGCGTAACGTTGAAGCAGGATGTCCCAGGGCATCCGGGCGACACCGCCGTCGTCCGCCCACCCCGACCCCACGACCGCTGGAAGGCCCGCCGCACGTGACCATCAAGCCCGACCCGTCCGTCAAGATCCCAGCCGACCTCGGCGCCGTGCACTTCGTCGGCATCGGCGGTTCCGGCATGAGCGGCATCGCGCGGCTGGTGCTCGGCGACGGTCACCGGGTGACCGGGTCGGACGCCCGCGACTCCGACAACATCCGCGCGCTGCGCGACCTCGGCGCCGAGATCGCGATCGGCCACGACGCGGCGAACCTGCCGGAGGACGCGGACACCGTCGTCGTCACCGGCGCGCTCTGGCAGGACAACCCCGAGTACCAGCTGGCGCTCGAGCGGGGCCTTCCCGTCCTCCACCGGTCGCAGGCGCTTGCGGCGCTCATCGCGGGGCGCCGCCTCGTCTCCGTGGCCGGAGCGCACGGCAAGACCACCTCGACCGGCATGATCGTCACGGGACTCCTGGCACTCGGCGAAGATCCGAGCTTCGTGAACGGCGGCGTCATCGAGGAGCTCGGGGTGAGCTCGGCCGCCGGCGCGGGCGACCTGTTCGTCGTCGAGGCCGACGAGTCCGACGGCTCCTTCCTCCTCTACGACACGTCGATCGCGCTCATCACGAACGTCGATCCCGACCACCTCGACCACTACGGCTCGCTGGAAGCCTTCGAGCAGGCGTTCGTCGACTTCGCCGACCGGTCGCGCGAGCTCGTCGTGATCTCCAGCGACGATCCGGGCGCGCAGCGCGTCACGGCGCGACTCGCGCACGAGCGCGTGGTCACCTTCGGTGAGGCCGACGATGCCACGGTCCGCGTGCACTCCATCGCGACCGAAGGTCCGGTGTCGTTCGCGCTCGACTACGAGGGACGAACGTACCGTGCGGTGCTGCGCATCCCCGGCCGGCACAACGCGATCAACGCCGCCGGCGCCTTCGCCGTGCTCGTGGGGCTCGGCCACGACCCGGCCGCGGCGCTCGCGGGCATCGAGCGGTTCGCCGGGACGGGTCGCCGGTTCGAGTTGCACGGCACCGTCGGAGGCGTGAGCGTCTACGACGACTACGCCCACCACCCGACCGAGGTGGCCGCGGCGCTGGCCGCGGCGCGCACCGTCGTCGGCGACGGCCGGATCATCGCCGTCCACCAGCCGCACCTCTACAGCCGGACCCGGCTCTTCGCCAAGGAGTTCGCCGAGGTGCTGGAGCAGTACGCCGACGAGACGGTCGTGCTCGACGTGTACGGCGCGCGTGAGGACCCGGAGCCCGGCGTGACCGGCGCGCTCGTGAGCACGCGATTCGAGGATGCCTCGCACGTGGCGTTCATCGCGGACTGGCAGGAGGCCGCCGATCACACGGCGCGCATCGCGCGCGAGGGCGACTTCGTGATCACGCTCGGCTGCGGCGACGTGTACCGGATCGTGCCGCAGCTGCTCACCGCCCTCGAGCGGGAGCGCGGGTGAGCGAGGCGCGCCGGTGAAACGGCCGCAGGGCTTCGACGGCGGGGCGGTGCGGCGGCCGGCCGGGGCGTCGTCGTCGACCGGTGCCGCTCCCGGCGGGTCGCCGGGGCGGCCCTCGCGTCGTTCGGGCGCGCCGGCACGCGGAACGGCGCCGGAGGCGGCGACGCCGCCCATCGCCCCGGACGCTCGGGACCGGACGCCGACGGAGCCGATCCCCGTGATCCCGCACGAGGCGGCGCAGCCCGCCGCTGATCCGACGGCCCGCCCCGACGGGTTCCCGCCGATCGCCACGCCGTCCGACTCGACCTCCGCGGATGCGCGCGCCGCGCGCCGGGCGCTCGCGAAGGCGCGGCGTGCCCGCCGCCGCTACGAGCGCCAGGAGGTCCGCCGGTTCACCCAGCGGTCCAGGCGTCGCCGGCTCGCCTGGCTCGTCGGAGCCGGTACGGTGCTCGTCGTCGCGGCGGGGCTCGTGGGCGCCGCGTACTCGCCCCTGATGGCGCTGCGCGAAGTCCGCATCGAGGGCGCCCAGCGTATTCCGGTCGCCGAGCTGCAGGGCGCCTTCGCGGCCGATCTCGGCACGCCGCTGCCGCTGATCACCTCGGCGGATGTGCGGGACGCGCTCGGTGCGTTCCCCCTCATCGAGACGTACTCCACGGAGACGCTGCCGCCCAGCACGCTGGTCGTCCGGATCGTCGAGCGGACGCCGGTCGGGGTCGTCGCGTCCGACGACGGCGGGCTCGAGCTCGTCGACGCCGCCGGCGTGGTGATCGAACGCCCCGCGGAGCGGCCGGAGGGGCAGCCGCTCATCGAAGCCGGACCGGTGACGAGCGCGGGCTTCCGCGCCGCCGCCGCCGTGATCCGGAGCCTGCCGCCCGAGGTGCGCCCGCTCGTCGTGCACGCGACGGCCGAGACCGTCGACGACGTGCGGCTGGAGCTCGCGGGCGGGGCATCCGTCATCTGGGGGAGTGCGGACGAACCGGGCCTGAAGGCGGAAGTGCTGGCGAAGCTCATGGCGTCTGCGCCGCCCGACTCGGTGTCGCATTACGACGTGTCGGCGCCGATGAGCCCGGTCGTCGGCTGACGGAGCGCGATGGGGTCATCCCCGGGAGGCGATCGGTCGGATCCAGGCGACGGATCGCGACACGCGGGGCCTCCTGGCGGAGGAGAGGCGGCTGACGGCCTACCGTCAGTCGCAGGAATTGCATACTCGGAGAAACTTTAACCTTCCACTTGAGGTTCAGGGTTCGCACGGAGGGCCGGACATGTCGACAAACCAGAACTACCTCGCCGTCATCAAGGTCGTCGGCATCGGCGGCGGCGGCGTCAACGCCGTCAACCGCATGATCGAGCTCGGCCTCCGCGGCGTCGAGTTCATCGCGATCAACACCGACGCCCAGGCGCTGCTCATGTCCGATGCGGACGTGAAGCTCGACGTCGGCCGCGACCTCACCCGGGGTCTCGGTGCCGGAGCCGACCCCGAGGTCGGCCGGCGTGCCGCCGAAGACCACGCCGAGGAGATCGAGGAAGCCCTCGCCGGCGCCGACATGGTGTTCGTGACCGCCGGCGAAGGCGGCGGCACGGGCACGGGCGGTGCGCCCGTCGTGGCCCGCATCGCCAAGTCGATCGGGGCGCTCACCATCGGTGTCGTCACCAAGCCCTTCAGCTTCGAGGGCAAGCGCCGCCAGACCCAGGCCGAGCAGGGCGTCGCACGCCTCAAGGAAGAGGTCGACACGCTCATCGTCGTGCCGAACGACCGGCTCCTCGAGATCAGCGACCGCGGCATCTCCATGCTCGAGGCCTTCGCCACCGCCGACCAGGTGCTCCTCGCGGGTGTCCAGGGCATCACCGACCTGATCACCACCCCCGGCCTCATCAACCTCGACTTCGCCGACGTGAAGTCGGTGATGCAGGGCGCCGGGTCCGCGCTCATGGGCATCGGCTCCTCGCGCGGGGCCGATCGGGCGATCAAGGCCGCCGAGCTCGCCGTCGCGAGCCCGCTGCTCGAAGCCTCGATCGACGGGGCGCACGGCGTGCTCCTCTCCATCCAGGGCGGCTCGAACCTCGGCATCTTCGAGATCAACGACGCCGCTCGGCTCGTGCAGGAGGCGGTGCACCCCGAAGCGAACATCATCTTCGGCGCCGTCATCGACGACACGCTCGGCGACGAGGTGCGCGTGACGGTCATCGCGGCCGGGTTCGACGGCGGCGAGCCGCAGCCGAAGGAGCACGCGGAGGCCCGCCGTTCGAGCTTCGCCCCCGCCGCCGTCGGCGCCGCGGTCGGTGCCGGTGCCGGGGTCGCGAGCTCGCTGCCGGAGAGCGCGGAGCCGATCGCCGAGATCGACATCGAAGAGCTCGTCGAGTCCGCGAACTGGGGTGAGATCGACACCACCACGGGCGACCAGATCGTGAGCGACCCCGCGTTCGACGACGGCGACGACGACCTCGACATCCCCGACTTCCTGAAGTGACCGACGAGCTCCACCCCGTCGTCGACACCGCCGGCCTCGCCGAGCGTCTCGGACGCGTGCGCGCCGACATCGCCGATGCCGCCGCGGAGGCCGGCCGAGACGCCGGCGAGCTCACGACGATCGTCGTCACGAAGTTCCACCCCGCGGAACTCGTCTCCGAGCTCGCCGCCCTCGGCGTGCGCGACGTGGGGGAGAACCGTCACCAGGAAGCCCAGGCGAAAGCGGCCGAGCTCGCCCACCTCGGGCTGAACTGGCATTTCGTCGGGCAGCTGCAGAGCAAGAAGGCGCGTCAGGTGCGCGCCTACGCGAGCGCAGTCCATTCGGTCGACCGGCCGGCACTCGTCGACGCGCTGCGATCGGATGCCGCGACCATCGACGCCTTCGTGCAGGTGAACCTCACCGACGATCCCGGTCGCGGCGGCGTCGCGCCGGGCGAGCTCGAATCGCTCGTCGAGCGGGTCCTCGGCACGCCCGGGCTGCGACTGCGCGGCCTCATGGCGGTCGCTCCCCTCGGCGTGCCGGCGCGGCCGGAGTTCGCGCGCGTGCGTGCGCTCTCGGAGCGGGTGCGCGCGCTCGCACCCGGCGCGACCGCCTTGTCCATGGGGATGAGCCACGACTATCGCGACGCCATCTTGGAGGGTGCGACACACCTTCGCATCGGCACGGCAATCACCGGGAATCGCCCGGCCTGAGGTTAGCCTCGAACGAGACGGAACAACGACGGAGGGCAGCGATGTCGAACCCGCTGAAGAAGACCATGGTCTACCTGGGCCTCGCCGACGAGGAGCTCGAGTCGGAGCCCGCGCCGGCTCCCGCCGCCGCAGCGCCGGCGCCAATCGTCCACGCGGCTCCCGCGCCCAAGGGCGGCGCCGCCGTCACGCCGCTGCGCAAGCCCGCACCGCAACCGATCACCCCGCAGGCGGAGATGAACGAGATCCTCACGGTCCACCCGCGTCAGTACCGCGACGCCCAGGTCATCGCGGAGTCGTTCCGCGAGGGCGTGCCCGTCATCATCAACCTCTCGCAGATGTCCGACGCCGACGCCAGGCGCCTGATCGACTTCGCGAGCGGCCTCTCGCAGGGCCTCTACGGCAAGATCGAGCGAGTGACGAGCAAGGTCTTCCTGCTTTCGCCCGCGCACGTCGTCGTGTCGGGTGAAGCCGGCGACGGTGAGGCCGACGCGGACGCGACCTTCTTCTCGCACGCGTAGACTCTCCCGACGTGGGAGCACTGTCAGTCGTCTGGAGCATCCTCTCGACGCTCCTCCTCATCTATTTCTTCGTGATGTGGGCGCGCTTCGTGCTCGACCTCATCCGCACGTTCAACCGCAGCTGGCGCCCGCGCGGCTTCTGGCTCGTGGTGGTCGAGGCGGTCTACACGGTGACGGATCCGCCCGTGCGGTTCTTCCGCCGACTCGTGCCGCCGATCCGCATCGGACAGGTGGCGCTCGACCTCGGGTGGAGCCTCGCGATGCTGCTCGTGATCGTGCTCATGACCATCGTGTCCGGCCTCTCCGCGGCGACCGCCGGGGTCGCCTGACTCCCGGGCGGCGTGCGCCTGACGATCTCCTGCGAGCCTCGCTCGACGAGACGAACGGCACTGCTCCGTCCACGACGACCCTGCTACCGTTAGCAGAACCGATCCGAACCGTTATCGACAGATTTGAGGGTGGGCAGCCATGGCGCTAACTCCGGAAGATGTGGTCAACAAGCGCTTCCAGGCGACGAAGTTCCGCGAAGGCTACGACCAGGACGAGGTCGACGACTTCCTCGACGAGGTCGTCGTCGAACTGCGCCGCCTGAACCAGGAGAACGAGGAGCTGCGTCAGCGTGTGGCCGCCGCCGAGGCCCGTGCCTCCGAGGCCGCCCGGACGGCGCCGTCGGCCCCGACTCCCGCGCCTGCGGCCGCATACGCCGAGCCCGCCGCCCCCGCGCCGACCGTGGCGGTGCCCACCCAGCCGGCCGCGCCCCAGTCCGAGATCGACGAGCAGACGAGCACCACCAACCTGCTGCAGCTGGCCCGCCGGCTGCACGAGGAGCACGTCCGCGAGGGCGTCGAGAAGCGCGACGCGCTCATCGCCGAGGGCCACGCCACCGCGGCGCGGGTCGTCGCCGAGGCCGAGGCGAAGTCGCGTCAGCAGATGACGATCCTCGACCAGGAGCGCGTCGCACTCGAGAAGCGCGTCGACGAGCTGCGCCTGTTCGAGCGCGACTACCGCCAGAAGCTCAAGAGCTACATCGAGGGCCAGCTGCGCGAGCTCGACACGGCCGCTCCCGTGCAGGTGTCGGGCAACCAGGGCTTCTCGGCGCCGGTGAGCGCCCCTGGCCACCAGGGCGAGTCCGCTCCGGCGCCGACGTTCCAGGGCTTTGGCGGCTGAGCGGGGCGGCAAGGCAGCCGGCACACTCACCGCGCTCCTCGTCCTCGTCGGCGCCGCCGTCGTCGCCTACGGGCTCGATCAGCTGAGCAAGGCGCTCGTCGTCCAGCACCTCACGGAGGGCGAGACCGTGCCGGTGCTGGGCACGCTGCTGCAGTGGCAGTTCGTGCGCAACCCCGGCGCGGCCTTCTCGATCGCGAGCGGCATGACGTGGATCTTCACGATCCTCGCCGCCGGCGTGATCACCTTCATCATCTGGTTCGCGCGCCGCATCCGCTCGATCGCGTGGGCGATCGTGTTCGGTCTCCTGCTCGGCGGGGTGCTCGGCAACCTCACCGATCGGCTGTTCCGTGAGCCGAGCTTCGGCCTCGGGCATGTGGTCGACTTCATCTCCACCCCGTGGCTGCTGCCCGCGATCTACAACGTCGCCGACATCGCGATCGTCTCGAGCATGGTGCTGTTCATGATCCTGACGATCCGCGGGATCGGCCTCGACGGATCGCGCGAGGTGCGCCCGTCGAAGGCTGCGAGATCGGCCGCGGCCGACGAACCGGGCGCCACCGCGACGGAGCTCGACCGCGACGACGACGGCACCCCATCGCCTGGTGCCCGGCTCGCGGCCGAGTCCTGACGTCGTGTCGGAGTACCGCGCCCTTCCCGTCCCCGACGGGCTCGACGGCTCGCGCATCGACGCGGGGCTCGCGAAGCTCCTCGGCTTCTCGCGGACCCAGGCGGCGGACATCGCGACCGCCGGCGGTGTCGTCGTCGACGGGCGGGTCGCCGACAAATCGGATCGGCTTCGTGCCGGTGCCTGGCTCGAGGTGAGCTGGGAACCGCCGCGCCCGCTGCAGGTCGAGGCGATCCCGGTCCCCGACCTCGGGATCATCCACGACGACGACGATCTCGTCGTGGTCGACAAGCCCGCGGGGGTGGCGGCGCATCCGTCGGTCGGCTGGGAGGGACCCACGGTCGTCGGCGCCCTCGCCGCGGCCGGGTTCCGGATCTCCACCTCCGGCGCCCCGGAGCGCCAGGGCGTGGTGCACCGTCTCGACGCCGGGACCAGCGGGCTCATGGTCGTGGCGAAGTCCGAGCGCGCCTACACCGAGTTGAAGCGGCAGTTCCACGATCGCGAAGTGGAGAAGATCTACCACACGGTCGTGCAGGGGCATCCCGATCCGTTCGCGGGCACGATCGACGCGCCCGTGGGCCGGCATCCGAGGTCCGACTGGAAGTTCGCCGTAACCGCCGACGGCAAGCACGCCGTGACGCACTACGAGACGCTGGAGGCGTTCCCCTACGCGTCGCTGCTCGAGGTCCACCTCGAGACCGGCCGCACCCACCAGATCCGGGTGCACATGGCTGCTCAGCGGCATCCGTGCGTCGGCGACGCCATGTACGGAGCAGACCCGACCCTGTCGGCCAGGCTCGGCCTCACGCGGCAGTGGCTCCACGCGCGCCAGCTCGGCTTCACGCACCCCGCGACCGGCGACTGGTCGGTGTTCGAGTCGGCGTATCCCGCCGACCTGCAGTACGCGCTCGATTTGCTCCAGTCCGACTGAGCCGGTCGGTGCGGTCGGGCGCCGTGGCGCCGGCCGCACCGTGGGTCGGTCGCCGTACACTCGAAGCACACCCCAGATCCACCCGCAGCATCCGAAGAGGAGCCCAGTGGCCGCCGATTCCTTCGTCCACCTGCACGTGCACTCCGAGTACTCGATGCTCGACGGCGCCGCCCGGATCGGCGAGCTGGTGAAGGCGGCGCAGGGGTACGACATGCCGGCCGTCGCGGTGACCGACCACGGCAACGTCTTCGGCGCGTTCGACTTCTGGAAGCAGGCGACCGACGCCGGAATCAAGCCGATCATCGGCACCGAGGCCTACCTCACGCCCGGCACCCATCGCAGCGACAAGACCCGCGTGCGGTGGGGCAACGGCGGCGGCGACGACGTCTCGGGGTCTGGCGCGTACACCCACATGACGCTGCTCTCCGAGACGACGGAGGGCATGCACAACCTGTTCCGCCTCTCGAGTCTCGCCTCGATCGAGGGCTACTACTTCAAGCCCCGCATGGACCGCGAGCTGCTGCAGACCTACGCGAAGGGGCTCATCGCCACCACGGGGTGCCCCTCGGGCGAGGTGCAGACCCGGCTCCGGCTGGGGCAGTACGAGGAGGCCCGCCAGGCGGCGGCGGACTTCCGCGACATCTTCGGCAAGGAGAACTTCTTCGCCGAGATCATGGACCACGGCCTCGGCATCGAGAAGCGCATCATGGACGACCTGCTGCGCCTCGCGAAAGACCTCGACCTGCCGCTCGTCGCCACGAACGACCTGCACTACACGCACGCGCACGACGCCAAGAGCCATGCCGCGCTGCTGTGCGTGCAGTCCGGTTCCACCCTCGACGACCCGAACCGGTTCAAGTTCGACGCCGACGACTTCTACCTCAAGACCGCCGCGGAGATGCGGCACATCTTCCGCGACCACCCCGAGGCCTGCGACAACACCCTCGCGATCGCCGAGCGCTGCGACGTGCAGTTCAACACGAGCGCGAACTACATGCCGCGATTCCCCGTGCCAGAGGGGGAGAACGAGGAGAGCTGGTTCGTGAAGGAGGTCGAGCGGGGCCTGCACGTGCGCTACCCCGACGGCATCCCCGCCGAGGTGCGCAAGCAGGCCGACTACGAGGTCGGCGTCATCAGCCAGATGGGCTTCCCGGGCTACTTCCTCGTCGTCGCCGACTTCATCAACTGGTCGAAGAACAACGGCATCCGCGTCGGCCCGGGCCGCGGCTCGGGGGCAGGCTCGATGGCGGCCTACGCGATGCGGATCACGGACCTCGACCCGCTGCAGCACGGCCTCATCTTCGAGCGGTTCCTGAACCCAGACCGCGTCTCGATGCCCGACTTCGACGTCGACTTCGACGAGCGTCGTCGCGGCGAGGTGATCAAGTACGTCACCGAGAAGTACGGCGAGGAGCGCGTCGCGCAGATCGTGACCTACGGCACGATCAAGGCGAAGCAGGCGCTGAAGGATTCCAGCCGCGTGCTCGGCTTCCCGTTCGGCATGGGGGAGAAGCTCACCAAGGCGATGCCGCCCGCAATCATGGGCAAGGACATCCCGCTCACCGGCATCCTCGACAAGGATCACCCGCGCTACAAGGAAGCCGGCGACATCCGGGCCATCATCGAGACCGATCCCGACGCGAAGACGGTGTTCGAGACCGCGCTCGGGCTCGAGAACCTGAAGCGCCAGTGGGGCGTGCACGCCGCGGGCGTGATCATGTCGAGCGATCCGCTGATCGACATCATCCCGATCATGAAGCGCGAGCAGGACGGCCAGATCGTCACGCAGTTCGACTATCCGGCGTGCGAGTCGCTCGGCCTGATCAAGATGGACTTCCTGGGGCTGCGGAACCTCACGATCATCGACGACGCGCTCGACAATATCGAGGCGAACCGCGGCTTCCGGCCGGTGCTCGAAGACCTCGCGCTCGACGACCCGGCCGCGTACGAGCTGCTCGGCAAGGGAGACACGCTCGGCGTCTTCCAGCTCGACGGCGGGCCGATGCGGTCGCTGCTGCGGCTCATGAAGCCCGACAACTTCGAGGACATCTCGGCCGTCATCGCACTCTACCGTCCGGGCCCGATGGGTGCGAACTCGCACACGAACTACGCGCTGCGGAAGAACGGGCTGCAGGAGATCACGCCGATCCACCCCGAGCTCGAGGAGCCGCTGAAGGACATCCTCGACACCAGCTACGGCCTGATCATCTACCAGGAGCAGGTCATGGCGATCGCCCAGCGCGTCGCCGGCTTCTCGCTCGGACAGGCCGACATCCTGCGGCGCGCGATGGGCAAGAAGAAGAAGTCCGAGCTCGACAAGCAGTACGAGGGCTTCTCGGCCGGCATGAAGGCCAACGGCTACTCGGATGCCGCGATCAAGACGCTCTGGGACATCCTGCTGCCATTCTCCGACTACGCCTTCAACAAAGCGCACTCGGCCGCCTACGGCGTGCTCAGCTACTGGACGGCGTACCTCAAGGCCCACTACCCGGCGGAGTACATGGCGGCGCTCCTCACGAGCGTCGGCGATGCGCGCGACAAGCTCGCGCTCTACCTCAACGAGTGCCGACGCATGGGCATCAAGGTGCTGCCACCCGACGTGAACGAGTCGATCGGCTTCTTCGCGGCCGTCGGCGACGACATCCGGTTCGGGCTCGGGGCGGTGCGCAACGTCGGATTCAACGTGGTCGACGCGATCCGCGCCGCGCGCGAGAAGGAGGGCCGGTTCGAGTCGTTCCACGACTTCCTGAAGAAGGTGCCGATCCAGGTCGCGAACAAGCGCACCGTGGAGTCCCTCGTGAAGGCGGGGGCCTTCGACTCGCTCGGGCACACCCGGCGCGCGCTCGTCGAGATTCACGAGGGCGCCGTCGAGTCGGCGGTGAAGGAGAAGCGCGCCGAGGAGAACGGCGATGTCGGGTTCGACTTCGACAGCCTCTTCGAGGAGCACGAGAAGGCCGCGGCGCCCTCGCCCGTGCCCGACCGGCCCGAATGGGCGAAGAAGGACAAGCTCGCGTTCGAGCGCGAGATGCTGGGGCTGTACGTGTCCGACCACCCGCTCGCCGGGCTGGAGGCGCCGCTCGCGAAGCACGCGTCCACGACCATCGCCGACCTCATGGCGTCCGACGCCACGCAGGACGGCGACACGGTGACGGTCGCCGGCCTCGTGACGAGCGTGCAGCACCGCGTGGCGCGGCAGAGCGGCAACCAGTACGGCATGATCCAGGTCGAGGACTTCTCCGGCGAGATCACCGTCATGTTCATGGGCAAGGCGTACCAGGAGTTCGCGCCCGGGCTCCGCGGCGACTCGATCGTGGTCGTCCGGGGGCGGGTCAGCATGCGCGATGACGGCATGAACCTGCACGCGTACAGCGTGTTCGAGCCCGAGCTCGGGCAGGGTGAGGACACCGGCCCGGTGATGATCTCGATCCCCGACGTCCGGGCGACCACCGACACCATCACCGCGCTCGGCGACGTCCTCACCCGGCATCGCGGAGACACCGAGGTGCGGCTGAAGCTCACGAAGGGGCGCGTCGCGCGCGTCTTCGAGCTGCCCTACCCGGTGAACGTGAGCGCCGACTTCTACGGGGAGCTGAAGAGCCTCCTCGGGCCGAACTGCCTCACCTGACCGGTCGCCGCCCCGTAGCAGATGCAAATTGCGCACAGCACGGCGAAGGCGATCGCGGTCATCATCCAGAGCGCCATCGGGCCGATGGGCAACGCTGACCACCACCATTCGATGCCCGCATCCAGATTGATCCAGCGGGCATCCAGACCGGTCACGTAGCGGCGAAGTGTCACCCACTGCACGACGAGATTGGCTACCCACGCGGCCACGGTGATGCAAGTGAGATGTGCGACGTTCATCCTCGCGTTCGGACCGTTGAGTCCGAAGAGGCTCAACATCGCGATCATGATGAGGAGCGGGTAGAGGTACCTGGACTGCACGCCCTGGCCCACCAGGATCTGGTCGCGCATGAGCCAGATCATCGGGAGGAAAATCAGCAGCGACACGAGGATCATCAGGGAGATCACCTTGCGCCAGGTCAGGAGGCGCAGTCCGAGGAATACGACGCCTCCGAATGCGAGAATCGTTGAGAACCAGACGACACCCGGAGTCACAGTCCCGAGCCACAGCGACTGAGTTCCGAGCGGAGCCCCGAATGCGCCTGCCCAGAGCTCCGGAAGGCGGGTGAGGTTGGTCCAGAGCAGCTGGATCGAGTTGAGTGTTGCGCTCGAAGGGTCGAGTGGGGTGCTGAGATCAACTCCGGGATTCACGGCGTTGGACTGACCGAAACTCAAGAATACGGCGATGCTGACCGCTGTCAGCACTGCCGGGAACACTGCGAGGCGCGCGAACAAACGGGTTCGCCTCGCCGTCAGCAGCGTTGCGATGACGATCGAGACGGTCGCGAAGGCCGCTGCATCACTTCGAGAACCGGCACCTAGGATCAACGCAACGATGGCGAGCCCCGCGAACGCGAGCCGCCGTCGCAGCTCGGGCGCCTCGTAGTACCCGAGCACCGCCAGCCACATCGTCGACGCCGAGATCACCCCCCAACCGCTCGGGTTCACGCTCGAGATCAGGAACATACCGAACGGTGCAATCGTGGCCAGGGCGCCCCAGACGAGAAGTCCCCGCCGTGCGCGGGGCAGCAGTAGGAACAAAGCGAACATCATGCCGACATAGATGAACGCATTGAATGCACGCATCATCAGCAACGACGCTGAGAAATCGGTCGTGGCGAACACGCTCATGACCGCGTAGAAGACCGGTGGATACACCGCGTCGAAATTCCCACGATCGGTTTCGACAAGGAGGGACGCAGGCTGTCGGGGACACGTCGCGGCCTGGTCGGGCAGGTGGTCGAAGCAGCGGTGAGCCGTCAGGAGCTCGACTGGAACCATGCGAGTGCGAGCGTTCGAGGAAGGTTCGCATAGCCCCTCGCGTTCACCACCACCGCACCAGATGCTCGCGAGGTGGAAATCCTCGTCGGGACTCGATGCGAGCGGTGTTGAGAGAGACCAGCCGAGCAGCGTGATCAGCAGTGCGACGGGAGCCACGATCAGCGCAGCGACACGGCCGGCTTTCGATGAGTGGAAGGTAGTGCGCACCCCGATGCACCGGTCGCTTTCTCTTGCACGCAGACGAATGTCTCGCTCACACTAGTGGACACCGAGCCGAGATCGCCGGTAGCTGTCCAGGCTGATCTCTCCCGCTCAGCCGTGCGAACCGCACCTCGTCGGTACGCTGGGGAATCATGCTGCGCACCATCGATCTCCGAGGAACCCGCCCGGCTCCGACCGAGCTGCTCGCCCTCGTCCCGCGTGCCGCGACCGACGTCGCGGCGGCCCTCGAGCCCGCGGGCCGACTCATCCAGGACGTTCGCGAGCACGGCGAGCGTGCGCTCCTCGATCAGGCCGAGCGGTTCGACGGCGTGCGGCCCGCCGGTATCCGCGTCCCCGAGGGCGACCTGCGCGCCGCCCTCGCCGGGCTCGACGCCGAGGTGCGCCGCGCCGTCGAGTCGACGATCGAGCGTGTGCGCGCGGCGAGCGCCCCGCAGGTGCCGGCGCCCGAGACGACGGTCCTCGGACCTGGTGCCGTGATCGAGCAGCGCTGGCAGCCGGTCGAGCGGGTCGGTCTGTACGTGCCGGGCGGCAAGGCCGTCTATCCCTCGAGCGTCGTCATGAACGTCGTCCCGGCGCAGGTCGCCGGTGTGCGTTCGATCGCCCTCGCCTCACCGGCGCAGGCCGATCACGGCGGGCGGGTGCACCCCACCATCGCCGCGGTCGCTGCGCTCCTCGGCGTCGACGAGGTCTACGCGATGGGCGGCGCCGGCGCGATCGGCGCCTTCGCCTACGGGGTGCCGGAGGCCGGGCTCGCGCCGGTGCAGCGCGTGACCGGGCCCGGCAACGTGTTCGTCGCGGCAGCCAAGCGCCTCGTCGCGGGGGCGACCGGCATCGACGCCGAGGCCGGTCCGACCGACATCCTGGTCATCGCCGATGACACCGCCGACCCCGACTTCGTCGCGGCCGATCTGGTCAGCCAGGCGGAGCACGACGAGCTCGCGGCATCCCTCCTCGTCACCGATGCGCCCGCGTTCGCCGACGCCGTGCTCGAGCGGCTGGCCGTTCGGATCGCCGCGACGAAGCACGCCGAGCGCGTCGCGCGGGCGATCGCCGGACCCCAGTCCGCGTTGGTGCTCGTCGACGACCTGGAGCAGGCCGCGGAGTTCTCGAACGCGTTCGGTCCCGAGCACCTCGAGATCCAGGTCGCGGACGCCGAGGCGACCCTCGCCCGGATCGACAACGCGGGGGCGATCTTCGTCGGCGCGTACTCGCCCGTGAGTCTCGGCGACTACGCCGCCGGCTCGAACCACGTGCTCCCGACGGGCGGAACCGCGAGGTTCGTGTCCGGACTGTCGGCGGCGACGTTCCTCCGACCTCAGCAGGTCGTGCGCTACGACGAGGCCGCCCTGCGCGAGGTCGCACCCGTCATCGCCGCGCTCTCGGCCGAGGAAGACCTGCCGGCTCACGGGGAGGCCGTGACCGCCCGGTTCGGCGGTGCATCGGACCAGCAGCCCGCGCCGCGCGGCTAGGCTGGGGGCACCATGTACTGCCCCTTCTGTCGCCACCCCGATTCCCGCGTGATCGACTCGCGTACGAGCGACGACGGCCTCTCCATCCGGCGCCGTCGACAGTGCCCGGAGTGCGGCGGCCGGTTCTCGACGACGGAGACGGCGAGCCTTTCGGTCATCAAGCGCAGCGGGGTCATCGAGCCGTTCAGCCGCGAGAAGGTCGTGCTGGGGGTGAAGAAGGCCTGCCAGGGCAGACCGGTCACCGACGCCGATCTCGCGGTGCTCGCGCAGAAGGTCGAGGAGACCATCCGCTCCACCGGCGCGTCCCAGATCGAGGCCAACGACATCGGGCTGGCGATCCTGCCGCCGCTTCGCGAGCTCGACGAGGTCGCCTACCTCCGCTTCGCGAGCGTGTATCAGGCGTTCGAGTCGCTCGAGGACTTCGAGTCGGCGATCGAGGCGCTTCGCGCCGAGCACGGCCGGCTTCCGGCCCGCCCGGCCCCGTGAGCGTCGAGTAGCCTGAACGCGGCATGTATCGACTCCTCTTCTCCCTGGTCTTCGCCCGCATGGACCCCGAGCAGGCGCACCACCTCGCGTTCCGGGTCATCCGCTTGCTTCCCGTGTTCGGCCTCGGCCGCGTGGTGCACCGGTTCACCGGGCCGGCCCCCGAGCTCGCCGTCGAGGCGCTCGGGCTCCGGTTCCCGTCGCCGTTCGGGGTCGCCGCGGGCTTCGACAAGGACGGGTTCGCGGTGCGCGGGCTCGGCCAGCTCGGGTTCGGGCACGTCGAGGTCGGCACGATCACGGCGATCGCGCAGCCCGGCAATGAGCGGCCGCGGCTGTTCCGTCTCGTCCGCGACCGGGCGCTGATCAACCGGATGGGCTTCAACAACGGCGGTGCGGATGCCGCGGCCGGCCGGCTCGCCCGGCTCGCACGACGGCGACAGCGCCCCGTGCTCGGGGTGAACATCGGCAAGAGCCGGGTGACGCCCGTGGAAGAGGCGGTGGCCGACTACGAGCGCAGCGCCCGGGTGCTCGCGCCCTTCGCCGACTACCTCGTGGTGAACGTCAGCTCGCCGAACACGCCCGGGCTCCGCGGCCTGCAGGAGCTCGACGCGCTCGCTCCGCTGCTCGAGGCGGTGCAGCGCGCCGCCCGCGGCACACCCCTGCTGGTGAAGATCGCTCCCGACCTCGCGGACGATGAGGTGCGACGCATCTGCGAGCTCGCGGTGCGCCTCGGGCTCGACGGCATCGTCGCGACGAACACCACGATCTCGCGGGAGGGCCTCTCGGCCTCCGCCGCCGAGCTCGAGCGGATCGGTGCGGGCGGGCTGTCGGGAGCTCCGCTCGCGGCGCGCTCGCTCGAGGTGCTGCGCCTCGTACGGCGTCATGTGCCGGCCGAGCTCTGCGTCATCTCGGTGGGCGGCGTCGAGACGGCGGCGGACGTGCAGGACCGGCTCGACGCCGGCGCGACCCTGGTGCAGGGCTACTCGGCCTTCATCTACCGCGGGCCGCTCTGGGCGCGGGAGATCAACCGCGGGCTCGCCCGGTTCGCCCGCGAGCGGGCGGCGCGCGGCCAGCGCCTCGCCTGACTCGGGAACGTGAGCTGGCGCGGCGCAGTATCGCTTCGCAGGCACGGGACGCAGCGGCGAGCCGGAACGGGAGCGTGGGAAGCCGCCGGCGCGCTCAGGCGTCGGCCGCGGCCGCCCCGCCTGCGGGACGCCCGCCCATGATGCCCTCCTCGGCGAGCCGGTCGGCGAGGGTCGAACCGTCGCCCGCGCTCACCCAGGGCACCGCCCCCGGGTGCTCCTCCTGCTTGGTGCGACCGCCCGCGAGCACGGCCTCGCCGGTCGACAGGCGCCGGATCGCGACGGCGGCGACACGATCGGGGTGCTCCTCGGCGAAGCGCGCGTAGAGGTCTTCGTCGTGCTGGCCGTCGTCGCCGATGAGGAGCCAGCGCATGGCGGGGAACTCCTCGGCGAGTCGGCGGAGGTTCTCCTGCTTGTGCGCCCGGCCGCTGCGGAACCAGCGGTCGTGAGTCGGTCCCCAGTCGGTGAGCAGGAGCGGGCCGGCGGGGAAGAGGTTCCGCGAGAGGAAGCGGGTGAGGGCAGGCGCCACGTTCCAGGCGCCGGTCGAGAGGTAGATGACGGGCGCGCCCGGGTGGGCGCGCACGAGGCGGTCGAAGAGGACGGCCATGCCGGGCGTGGGGATGCGGGCGTGCTCGTCGAGGACGAACGTGTTCCACGCGGCGACGAGCGGCCGGGGGAGCGCGGTGACCATGACCGTGTCGTCGACGTCGGAGATGATGCCGAACGTGGCCGCCGGGTCGATCACGTGGACGGGGGCCTCGACCGGTTCCGAGCCCTCTGCGCGGAGGGTGGCGACGTGCCAGCCCGGGTCGAGGGTCACCGGCACCTTCGTGTCGACGACGCCCCCGCGGTCGGCGAGCACCTCGATGCGCTGGCCGCCCACCTCGATGACGACCGGCACGTCGCCGACCGGCACGCTGGTGAAGCTGCGCCAGCCGCGGATCCCCTGCTCGCGCGTGCGCCGGCGCCTCGTGGTCGCGCCGCGGCGCGCGGGCTTCGGCGGCTTGGAGAGCAGGACCCGGCAGAGGATCCGCACCCACTCGGTGGACCCGTAGCCGGTGTACGGCACCACGGTCGGAACGTGGCCGCGGCGTCGCGCGAACCGCTCCCTGACGTCGTGCAGCCAGTCTTCGAAGCGCGCGGCACCGTGCCGGGTCGTGCGCACGCGGGATCCGACCGGTGAGGGGGAGGTCTCCGGCATCCATTCAGTCTGTCATGCCCGTCCCTGGCAGGGCGAACCGGCGCTCCGGATGGTCGGGAGCGGGGGTCTGCGCCGGGTAGAGTAGTGCGTCGAGTGAGGAGGTTCCGTGCCGAACATCGACCTGATCCTTGGGTCAGAGCCCGGGCGACGTCGCGCGGTCCGCACTGAGCCGACCCAGCGCCGCAGCACCCAGCGGCTCGACGCACTGCTCGACGCTGCGGCGGAGCTGGTCGACGAGGTCGGGTTCGAGCGGCTGACGACGCAGATGGTGGCCGAGCGCGCCGGCGCGTCGATCGGCACGGTCTACCGGTACTTCCCCGACCGGGTGGCGGTGCTGCACGGGCTTCGCGAGCGCTCCATCGAGCGCTTCCGCACGCGGGTCGCCGAGCGGCTCGCGCACGTGCGCCTGACCTCCTGGTGGGATCTCATCGAGACGGCGATGGATGCCTCGTCCGAGCTCTACCGCGACGAGCCCGGCTTCTCCGTGGTCCACGCGGGCGACCGCGAGCTCTCCGATGACGGCGAGGAGCCCGAGTTCGCCACTCGCATGGCGAAGGTGCTCGCGGCCGAGTTCGGCGGCGTCGACGACACCGCCGACCTGCGCTTCCGCCTCGGCGTCGCGATCGAACTCGCCGACGCGCTGATCCATCGCGCGTACACGCGGGACCCGAACGGCGACGTGCGCTACCTCGAGGAGGCGAAGCTCGTCGTCCGCGGGTACCTGGCCGAGCACCTCGACGCCGCGGTGCAGTCCTCCGCAGCCTGACACACCGTCGCAGCGTTGCCGCGCGGGCCTGGGCCGTGTTTGGCTTGACCGAGCGGGCGGCTCTCGGATCGACCCGCGGAGAGTGGGCGGCATGATCGAGTTCCGCGGTGTGCGCAAGCAGTTCCCCGATGGCACGGTGGCGGTCGAACACGTCGACCTCGTGCTGCCGCCGCGCACCACGACCGTGCTCGTCGGTTCATCCGGCTCCGGCAAGACGACGCTCCTGCGGATGATCAACCGCATGGTCGACCCCTCCGAAGGTCAGGTGCTCATCGACGGGACCGATGTCGCGTCGGTCGACCCCGTCAAGCTCAGGCGGTCGATCGGGTACGTGATGCAGAACAGCGGATTACTTCCGCATCGGCGGGTGGTCGACAACATCGCTACGGTGCCGGTGCTCCGGGGCGAGCCCAAGCGGGCCGCACGAGCCCGGGCGCTCGAACTCATGGACACCGTCGGACTCGATCGATCGCTCGCCGACAAGTACCCGGCGCAGCTCTCCGGCGGCCAGCAGCAGCGGGTGGGCGTCGCCCGCGGTCTCGCGGTCGACCCGAACATCCTGCTCATGGACGAGCCGTTCGGCGCCGTCGATCCGATCGTGCGCACCGAGCTGCAGGACGAGCTGCTTCGGCTCCAGCGCGAGCTGGGCAAGACGATCGTCTTCGTCACCCACGACATCGACGAGGCGTTCCGTCTGGGCGACCGTGTCGTACTCCTCCGCTCGGGCGCCGAGGTCGTGCAGATCGGCACGCCGGCCGAGATCCTGGCCGCCCCCGCGGACGACTTCGTCGCGGGATTCATCGGCGCGGAGCGCGGCCGGCGTCTGCTGCATACCACCGAGGTCGACGGGCGGACGGTCGTGGTCGACGCCGACGGCCGCCCGGCCGGGGTCCTCGCGTCGTGAACTGGGTCTGGTCGAACCTCGACCGGATCGGCGAGCTGATCGTCGTCCATCTCGGGTTGTCGGTACCCCCCGTCATACTGGCGTTCGTGATCTCCGTGCCGATCGGTTGGGCCGCGTGGCGGTACCGATGGTCGCGCGGGCTGCTGCTGTCGGTGTGCGGCATCCTGTATGCGATCCCATCGCTCCCGCTGCTGATCACCCTGCCCGGCCTCGTGGGCGTACCGCTGCGGTCGCCCGTGAACCTGATCGCGGCGCTCACGCTGTACGGCATCGCGCTCATGGTCCGGTCGGCCGCCGATGCCTTCGGCGACGTCGACGGCGATGTGCGGCTGGCCTCCACCGCGGTCGGCTACTCCGCCTGGCGCCGTTTCCTCGGGGTCGAGCTGCCGCTCGCCGGCCCCGGCCTCCTCGCGGGGGTGCGGGTCGTCATCGTCAGCACGGTCAGCCTCGCCACGATCAGCGCCGTCATCGGCGTCCAGAGCCTCGGCAGCCTGTTCACCGACGGCTTCCAGCGGAACATCCCCGCCGAGATCTGGTCTGGCGTGCTCGCGGCCATGCTCATCGCGATCGGGCTCGACGCGCTGGCGGTACTCGGCGGGCGGCTGCTCATGCCGTGGGCCGAGCGGCCGCGGCGGTCCCGGCGCCGCACGCGAGCAGCCGCGAGGAGGGCGGTCGCGTGAACCTCTTCCTCGAGGCGTTCGCCTGGCTCTTCGACCCGGCGAACTGGTCCGGCCCCGACGGCATCGGCGCCAGGTTGACGTTCCACGTGGTGTTCAGCCTCGCCGTCGTCGTGGGCGCGACCGTCATCGCACTGCCGATCGGCGTGGCGATCGGGCATACGGGCCGCGGGCGCGAGCCGGCCGTCGTCGTCTCGGGCGCGCTCCGCGCGCTGCCGACGCTCGGTCTGCTCACGATCTTCGCCCTGGCGCTCGGCCTGTCGGCGCTCGCGCCGTATCTCGCGCTCGTGGTGCTCGCGATCCCGTCGGTCCTCGCGGGGGCGTACGCCGGCATCGGCGGGGTGCCGCGTGCCACCGTCGACGCGGCGAGGGCGATGGGGATGACCGAGGCGCAGATCGCGCTGCGGGTGGAAGGGCCGCTCGGGCTGCCGACCGTGATCGGCGGCATCCGTGCCGCGGTGCTCCAGGTGGTGGCGACCGCGACGCTCGCGGCGTACGTCGGTGCGGGGGGACTCGGCACGTACATCTTCCTCGGCCTGAAGACGCGCGACTATCCGGTGATGCTGGGGGCGTCGATGCTCATCATCGCGCTCGCCCTGGTGCTCGACGGCGCGTTCGCGCTGCTCCAACGACTCGTGGTCCCCGAGGGCGTGCGCGTCCGTCGCGGGAACGCACAGCTCCGCTCCCGACCGGCCCGGTCGCGGGCGGCCGTGGGGTGACCCACCGATGAAGGGAAGAGGAATGTTCACAGCAGGAAAAGGCCGGCTCGCCGCGCTCGCGGCGGTCGCGGTCGGGGCGACAGTGGCCCTGGCAGGGTGCGCATCGGGCGATCCGCTGGACGAGGGATCGGGTGGGGAGACCGCGGGCGCCGGCGAGGCGATCGTGATCGGCTCGCAGGACTACTACTCCAACGAGATCATCGCCGAGATCTACGCCCAGGCGCTCGAGGCCAACGGATTCGAAGTCGAACGCGAGTTCCGCATCGGTCAGCGGGAGGTGTACCTGCCCGAGCTCGAAGCGGGCGAGATCGACCTGTTCCCCGAGTACACGGGCAACCTCCTGCAGTACTGGGAGCCCGACACCGAGGCGCGCACGAGCGACGACGTCTACGCAGCGCTCGAGGAGGCCGTGCCCGAGGGGCTGCAGGTGCTCGACCAGTCGCCCGCCACCGACCAAGACTCCTACAACGTCACCAAGGCGTTCTCCGACGAGTTCGGCGTGACGAGCCTCGACGACCTCGCGAGCGTACCGCAGCCGATCACGCTCGGCGGCAACGCCGAACTCGAGACCCGCCCGTACGGGCCGCAGGGCCTCAAAGAGACCTACGGGGTCGACGTCGGGTTCACGGCGATCGAGGACTCGGGCGGGGCCCTCACGGTGAAGGCGCTCGTCGACGGGCAGGTGCAGATGGTCAACATCTACAGCGCCGACCCGAACATCAAGACGAACGACCTCGTGACGCTGGAGGACCCGAAGGGTCTGTTCCTCGCCTCGAACGTCGTGCCCGTCGCGAGCGAGAAAGTGACGGGCGACATCGCCGACGTCATCAACGCGGTGAGCGAGGCCATGAGCCCCGCCGACCTGGTCGCCATGAACGACCAGAGCGTGAACGGGCAGGAGTCCGCCGACGACATCGCGGCGGCCTGGCTGGAGGAGAAGGCGCTGTTCTAAGCCGCCTCGTCGGAGCGTGCGCGCTCCGGACTCAGCGCGGCTGATCGCGCGGCGTGGGGTCGGATGCTTCGGCATCCGGCCCCACGCTGCGTCCGGCGGCTGGCCGGGCGGCGGCATCGTCAGCGTGGGTGTGCAGGTGCCGGGCTTCCGCGCGGAAGATGAGGCGCTTCGCGCCCCAGACGCCGAGCAGGAAGACCGCGATGATCGCAACGAAGAGGTATCCCGCCCAGTGCAGGTCGCGGCTGAGCTCCCGGTAACTGCCGGCCGCGAGCCAGCCGACGGTCGAATACGCGAACGCCCAGATCACCGACGCGGGCGCCGTCCACGCCAGGAAACGGCGATAGCTCATCGTGCTCATGCCGACCACGAGCGGCACGAGCGAGTGCAGCACGGGCAGGAAGCGCGAGATGAAGACCGCAGGGCCGCCGCGCCGATCGAGATAGCGCTGCGCGCGGTGCCAGTGCTCCTCGCCGATGCGGCGCCCGAGGCGGGAGTGCATGATGCGGGGGCCGAACCATCGGCCGAGCGCGAAGCCGATCGACTCGCCGATGAGCGCGCCGGTGATGACGGTGAGCACGAGCGCGAAGTACTCGACGGGCCCGTCGATCGCGGTGGAGGCGACGAGGACGATGGTGTCGCCGGGCACGACGAGCCCGATCAGCACCGACGTCTCGAGCATGATGCCGAGGCCGGCGAGCAGGGTCCGGAGGACCGGGTCGACCGACTGCACGATGTCGAGGATCCAGTCGAGCACGTCGTTCACAGGATCGAGCCTAGGAGTCGATCGGCGGCGGTGCGTCGGACTAGCGGATGATGATCAGCATCGCGGCGACGGGTAGCGCGACGAGCAGGACGGAGGCGGCGACGATGCCGACGCGCGCGGCCGCGCCGAGGGGCCGGCCGAGGCCGCGGAGCCGGGCGAGGCGCGCCTCCACCATCTCGCTGTCCGGCGCGACGCCGCCGGTCTCCGCGTAGGCGCCGGGTTCACCGGCGGCGCCGAGCCGTTCGAGCGCGCCTGCGAGCGCGTCGGGCCCGGTGGCCCGGCGCGCGCCGTCGTCGGCGAGCATCTCGGTGAGCAGGGTGACCGCGCGCTCCGACCGGTTGGCGATGGGGAACCAGGGCAGGGCCTGGTGCCAGGCGCGGAAGGCGAGCAGCACGAGGTGGTGCAGCTGATCGAGGTGGGTGCGCTCGTGGGCCACGACCGCACGGAGCTCGGCGGGCGAGAGGACCGCGACGAGCCCATCGGTCAGTACCGTCGCGGTGCGCAGGCCCGGGACGCAGTACGCCAGCGGCACGGGGTGCGCGAGCACGCGGGTGCGCGGCTCACCCGGCATGGGGTCGCTGAGAACGGCGATGAGCTGGTGCTGCCGGCGCCGTTCGCGTTCGGCGCGAAGCGCGGTGGCGCCCAGGTTCAGGGCGAGGTGCACCGCGAGCCCGGCGGCGAGGGTGAGGGCGGCGAGGTGGACGACACCGAACTCGGGCGGCAGGGGGCCGACGAAGAGGTGGGGGAGCAGGGCGGCTGCCGATCCGGTGATCGAGCCGTCGGGTGCGGTGCCGATGACGACGAGGCATCCGATCATGGAGAGCGCGCCGCCGAGGGCGATCGCCTGCCAGAGGGCGAGCGCCAGCCCCGGTGATCGGGCCGGCCAGGCGGCGCGGGCGAGGGCGACGGGGATCGGCCAGGCGAGCGCGACCGCCAGCGCGCCGAGCAGGACGCCGACGGCGAGCATCGTCAGCGGTGGGCGAGCTCGTCGAGGAGGCGCCGCAGTGTCGCCGTCTCGTGGGCGGTCGCCGTGCCGACGAAGCGGGCGAGGGCCGCGTCGCGGTCGCTCGAGCGATCGAGCACCTCGTGCATCAGCTCGGCGGTGTGCTCTTCGCGGGACAGGAGGGCGCGGTAGCGATGCGGGCGCACGTCGCGGGTGCGCGAGACGAAGCCCTTCCGCTCGAGGCGGGCCAGCACGGTGAGCACCGTCGTGGTGGCCGGGGACCGCTCGCCGCTGTCGCCGCCCAGCGTGAGCCGGTCGCGCAGGTCGTTCGCGGTCAGCGCCGCGTCGCTGGCCCACAGCTGCTCCATGACGGAGCGCTCGAGGTCCCCGAGATTCGCCATACCCCAACGATACCTCGTCGTCGAGACAGTTTCTACACGACGTAGAACGAAGGCTCTACCATGTGTAGAAAACGTGCCGACCTCATCGGAAGGGGCATCCGTGAACGATCTGCTGGACCCGCTGCTGCTGGCACGCTGGCAATTCGGCCTCACGACGATCTATCACTTCCTGTTCGTGCCGCTCACCATCGGGCTCGCGACGACCGCGGCGATCTTCCAGACCGCCTGGTACCGCACCGGCAAGGCCGAGTACCTCCGGATCACGCGCTTCTTCGGCACGATCTTCCTGATCAACTTCGCCATGGGCGTGGTCACGGGCATCGTGCAGGAGTTCCAGTTCGGCATGAACTGGTCCGAATACTCCCGGTTCGTCGGCGACGTCTTCGGCGCCCCGCTCGCCCTCGAAGGCCTGCTCGCGTTCTTCTTCGAGGCCACCTTCATCGGGCTCTGGATCTTCGGCTGGGACAAACTGCCCCGCGGCCTGCACCTCGCGACCATCTGGGCGACCGCCGTCGGCACCGTCGCGTCGGCCTACTTCATCATCGCCGCGAACGCGTTCATGCAGAACCCGGTCGGCTACGAGATCGACCCCGTGCAGGGCAGAGCCGAGCTCACCGACATCTGGGCGCTCCTCACGAACCGCGTCGCCCTCGCCGCGTTCCCGCACACGATCTCGGCGGCCTTCATGGTGACGGCCGGGCTCATCATCAGCGCCGCCGCGTGGCACCTCGCCCGCAACCAGCACCTGGACACCATGCGGCCGGCGCTCAAGTTCGGGCTCTGGACGATGGTCGTCTCCGGCATCCTCACGACCCTCTTCGGCGACCAGCTGAGCCTTGCGATGGTCGCGACGCAGCCGATGAAGATGGCGGCCGCGGAGGCCACCTACGACACCGTCTGCGGGGCGGATGCCTCGTTCTCGGTCTTCACCCTCGGCACTCCCGACGGCACCACCGAGCTGTTCTCCATCCGCATCCCGTACCTGCTCTCCTTCCTCTCCACGCACACGTTCGACGGCTGCGTCGAGGGCATCAACGACCTGCAGGCCGAGTACCAGGCGCTCTACGGGCCGGGCGATTACACCCCGATCATCTGGGTGACCTACTGGTCGTTCCGATGGATGATCGGCCTGGGCCTCGCGCACGTGCTCGTCGCCGTCGTCGGGCTCTGGCTCACGCGCAAGGGCCGCATGCCGAAGCAGCGCTGGGTGTGGACCGTCGCGATCTGGAGCTTCCCGCTGTCGCTCGCCGCGATGATCGTCGGCTGGGTGTTCACCGAGATGGGCCGCCAGCCGTGGATCGTGTTCAGCCTGCTGCAGACCGAGTCGGCGGTCTCGCCCAACGTCACCGGCCTCGAGGTGCTCATCTCCCTCGCCGCGTTCACCCTGATCTACGGCATCCTCGCGGTCGTCGAGTTCAAGCTCGTGATCCGCGCGATCAAGGCCGGACCGCCCGAGGTGGGCGAGCCCGACCCCGAAACCGGCCGCCACGAACCGGCCACCACGGTCTACTAGGAGGAGAGGGACATGGATCTCGCCGTGCTCTGGTTCTGGATCGTCGCCGCGCTCTTCGTCGGCTACTTCGTCCTCGACGGATTCGACTTCGGCGTCGGGATGTCGCTGCCGTTCCTCGGGAAGGACGAGACCGACCGCCGGGTGCTGATCAACACCATCGGGCCCGTGTGGGACCTCAACGAGACCTGGGTCATCGTCGCCGGGGCATCCCTCTTCGCGGCCTTCCCCGAGTGGTACGCCACGCTCTTCTCAGGGTTCTACCTCGCGCTGCTGCTGATCCTGCTGGCGCTCATCGCCCGCGGGGTGAGCTTCGAGTACCGGCATCAACGCCCCGAGGCGGCCTGGAAGCGGCGCTTCGACTGGATGATCGTGATCGGCTCCGCAGTGCCGGCACTGCTCTGGGGCGTCGCGTTCGCGAACATCGTGCAGGGCGTGCCGCTGGACGCCGACCACAACTACACCGGCACCCTCGTCGACCTGCTGAACCCGTACGCCCTGCTCGGCGGACTCACGACGCTCCTCGTCTTCTTCACCCACGGGGTGGTGTTCGCGTCGCTGAAGACCGAGGGCGACCTCCGCCGCCGCGCCCAGCGCCTGGCCACCCGGGCGGGAGCGGTCACCGTCGTCGTGGCCGCGGCGTTCCTCGTCTGGACCGGGCTGGCCTACGGCAGCGGCTGGTTCTGGGGTCTCGCGCTGCTGGCCGCGGTCGCGCTCGTCGGCGCGTGGGCCGCGAACCTCCGAGGGCGCGAAGGAGTCGCGTTCACCCTGCTGTCGATCACGATCGCGGCGACCGTGCTCGGACTCTTCGCCGCGCTCTTCCCCGAGGTGATGCCGGCGTCCAACGACCCCGCCAACAGCCTGACGATCGCGAATGCGTCGAGCTCCGAGTACACGCTCACGGTGATGAGCTGGGTCGCGCTGATCTTCCTCCCGCTGATCCTCGCCTACCAGGGCTGGACCTACTGGGTGTTCCGCAAGCGCGTGACGCGTTCGTCGATCGAACAGGCGGCGCACTGACGTGAAACCGCTCGACCCGAGGCTCATCCGCCGCTCGCGTGCGGCCCGACGGTTCCTCGCCGTCGGCGCCGCGCTCGCGGGCGTGCAGACGCTCGCGGTCTGCGCGTTCGCCTGGTCGCTCGCGGGCCTCGTCGCCGGGCTGATCGACGGCGACGCCCTGGACGCGCCGGTGCACGCGGCCGTCGTCGCCGGCGCGGTGGTGGTGCGCGCCGCCGCGGCGTGGGGGTGGGACATCGCGAGCTCGTGGGGCGCTCAGCGAGTGAAGGCGGAGTTCCGGGCCGAGCTGCTCGCGGCCCTCACCACCCGACCGGAAGGAGTGCCCGGCTTCTCCAGCGCGCGCACCGCGACTCTGCTCGGCCCCGGGCTCGACGCCCTCGACGAGTACTTCGGGCGGTACCTTCCGCAGCTGCTGCTCGCCGTGGTGGCGACGCCGGCGCTCATCGTGGCGGCGTGGGCGGCCGACTGGCTCTCGGGGCTCACGTTCGTGCTCGTCCTGCCCCTCATCCCCGTGTTCATGGCGCTCATCGGGCTCGCGACGCAAGCGGTGCAGCGCCGGCAGTGGGAGAGCCTCGCCGCGCTGTCGCGCGCGTTCCTCGAGGTACTCGGGGGGCTGTCGACGCTCATGGTGTTCGGTCGCGAGCGCCGCCAGGCCGACCGGATCCGCCGGGTGACCGAGGAGTACCGGCGGGGCACGATGAAGGTGCTCCGCGTCACCTTCCTGTCGGGGTTCACCCTCGAGCTCGCGGCGAGCCTCTCGGTCGCGCTCGTGGCCGTGTCGATCGGGCTGCGGCTCGTCGACGGCGGGCTGTCGCTCGCGATCGGGCTCTTCGTGCTGGTGCTCGCACCGGAGGTGTTCCTGCCGCTCCGGAACGTCGGGGCCGCGTTCCACTCGGCCGCGGCGGGAGTCACGGCGTCGCAGGATGCGCTCGATCTGCTCGCCGGTGCGGCGGCGCGCCCGACCTCCCGCCGGGGCACCGAAGACGGAGACGGCGGCGCGGCGGCCGGCCTGCGGGATTCGCGTGCGGACGTCGGCGACCGCGACGGGGGACTGGTCCTCCGCGGGCTCGCCGTGCGCCGCGGGGACCGGGTCGTCGTCGATGGCGTCGACCTCCGG
This sequence comes from Agromyces sp. G08B096, assembly GCF_040267705.1. Classification (NCBI taxonomy): domain Bacteria; kingdom Bacillati; phylum Actinomycetota; class Actinomycetes; order Micrococcales; family Microbacteriaceae; genus Agromyces; species Agromyces sp. G08B096. The sequence continues at coordinate 1,914,705 of NZ_CP158374.1, read as the reverse complement.
GTCCGCCGCGGCGAGATCGTGGCGCTCACCGGCCCGAGCGGGTCGGGCAAGTCGAGCGTCGTGGCCGCGCTGCTCCGGTTCGCGGAGGCCGACGGGGTGCTCCGCGTCGACGGCGTCGACCGGCCGGGTCACGCCGCCCTGGCCTGGTCGGCGCAGACCCCGGCGCTGATGGCGGGCACCGTTGCGGCGAACGTCCGGCTCGGCGACGAGGACGCCCCGCTCGCGCTCCTCGCCGAGGCGCTGCGCCTCGCCGCGGTCGACGACGTGCCGCCGGACCGCATGCTCGGCGCCGGCGGCGAAGGGCTCTCCGGCGGGCAGGCGCAGCGCGTCGCGGTCGCACGTGCGATCCACCGGCTGCTCGCACGCGACCTCGGCCTGCTCGTCGTCGACGAACCGAGCTCCGCGCTCGACGCGGACCGCGAGGCGTCGCTCGCCGCAGGGCTGCGTGAGCTCGCGACCGGCGGCCGCGCCGTGCTCGTGGTGACGCACCGGATGCCCCTCGCCGAGCGCGCCGACCGGATCACGACCGTGGGGGTGTTGGTCGATGCCTGACCGGTCGAGCCCCGAGACCCGTGCCGTGCTCCGGGCGGCCGTGCCGCCGGCCCGCCGGCTCCTGCCCGTCGTCCTGCTGGGCGTGGCCTCGGCCGGGTCGAGCATCGCCCTGCTCGCGGCATCCGCCTGGCTCATCGCCCGCGCCGCCGAGCAGCCGCCGATCCTCTACCTCTCGCTCGGCGTCGTCGGCGTCCGCGCGTTCGCGCTCGGCCGGGCGACGTTCCGCTATCTCGAGCGGCTGACCGGCCACGATGCGGCGTTCCGGCAGCTCGCGTCGATCCGATCCGGCATCTACGAACGGATGCTCCCGTCGGCGCCCGACGGGCTCGGGATGCTCCGCCGCGGCGACCTGCTCGCGCGGTTCACGAGCGACGTGGACGATCTCCAGTTCGTCACGCTGCGGGCCGTGCAGCCGTTCGTGAGCGCCGCGATCGTGCTTGTCGCGGCGGTGGCGGGACTCGCGTTCCTCGCACCGGGCTCGTCTCTCGGGGTGCTCGCCTGCCTCGTCGTGGGGATCGGTGCGGCGGTCCTCGCCGAGCGCATCGCGGCGGACCGGGGCGCGAGGCGGCTCGCTCCACTCCGCGGCGATCTGCAGTCGGCCGTCGTGGAGCACGTCACCTCCCTCGAAACACTCGTGGCGTTCGACGCCGCCGAGCGGAGTCGCACGCGGATCGCCGACCTCGGCGAACGCCTGGCACGTGCCACTCGCGCGCAGGCCGCGTCGGCGGGCGCTGCGGCCGCGGTCATGAGCGCGCTCGGCGGGATCGCGGTGCTGGCGAGCATCGCGGGCGGTCTGCCGCAGCTCGCATCGGGGCGCCTCGACGGTCCGGCGTTCGCGGTGCTGTGCCTCGTGCCGCTCGCGATCGCCGAGGTCGCCGCCGCGGTGCCGGTGGCCGTGGCCGCCTGGCGCACGGCACGCGTGAGCGCTGAGCGCATCGCGACCGCCGTGCCAGCCGAGCCGCCGTCGGGCGTCGTCCGTCCTCCGGCCGCCGCGGTGGCCTTCCCATCGGGCGCCGGCGCGCCGACGCTCGCGCTCCGGGGCGTGCGCGCGGCCTGGCCTGAGACCGGCACCCCGAGCGGTCCCGTGCTCGACGGCGTCGATCTCGACCTCGCGCCTGGGGAGCGCGTGCTGCTCCGGGGCCCGTCGGGGACGGGGAAGACCACCCTCGCCCACGTGCTGGTGCGCTTCCTCGACTACGGCGGCTCCTACCGGATCGACGGGGTCGAGGCGGCGGAGCTGGATCCGGCGGAGGTGCGCCGCCGCATCGGCCTCGTCGAGCAGCGGCCCTGGCTGTTCGACGAGGACCTCAGGCAGAACCTGCTCTTCGCCCGCGACACGGCGAGCGACGACGAGCTGCTCGCGGTGCTCGACCGCGTGGGTCTGGGGGAGTGGGCGCGCGAGCGGGGCGGTCTGTACGCCCCGGTCGGCGAACGCGGGGTGCTCGTCTCCGGCGGCCAGGCGCAGCGCATCGCCCTCGCTCGCGCGATGCTCGCCGACTTCCCCGTGGTGGTGCTCGACGAGCCGACCGCCAACGTCGATCCGGACACCGCCGGGCGACTGCTCGACGACCTGCTCGACGCGGCGGGCGAACGAACCGTGCTGCTGATCATGCACTCGGTCGAGGTCCCGGCGGGTGTCGATCGCGTGGTGGAGCTGACCGGCCGGGGCTGACCCCGGAGGCCGCAGCGGCGAGCCTCCGGCCGGTGCCGCCTACGCTGGTGGGATGCGCCGAACCGTCCGCGTCCGCGAGCTCGCCGGCTGGGTCGACCCCGAGGTCGTCTTCCGGGCGCTGGCCGCGGACGCCCCCATCGCCGCCTGGCTCGACGGCGGCGCAGATGCCGCGGAGGGCCGCAGCGTCATCGCCGTCGCCCACGACCGCACCCGCCTCGTGCTCGCCGACGTCGAGACCAGCGAGCCCGACGCCGTCCTCGCCGAACTCGCCGACGAGCTCGCCCGGCACGACGCGGCCATCGCGGATGATGCTCGGGCGAGGACGGCGCTCGGCTGGATCGGCTGGTTCGGGTACGAGTTCGGCGCGGCCCGGCTCGGCGTGCCCGTGGCCGTCACCGCGACACCGGATGCCGCGTTCCTCTTCGTCGACCGCGCCATCGTGTTCGACCACGCCCGGCGCACGGTGGCCCTCGAATGGCTCGACCCCGGCGACCCCGGTGACGAGACGGCCGAGCAGTGGCGCGACCGGACGACGTCGGACCTCGACGCGTTGCGACGCGACGGCGGCGACAGCACCGGCGGGGCCGGCGCGGGCGGCGAGGCATCCGATCGGTCCGCCGCCCCGGAGGCGGCAGGCCCGCCCGGCGTACCGACGCGGCAGCCGCCGCCCGCCAGGTGGCGACACGACCACGACGCGTACGCGCTGATGATCGCCGAGTGCCAGGCGGCGATCCGTCGCGGCGATGCCTACCAGCTCTGTCTCACGAACCGCGTCGACGTCGACGCGCGACCCGATCCCGCCGAGACCTACCTCCGACTCCGGCGGACGAGCCCGACGCATCACGGCGGCTACCTCCGGTTCGGCGACGTCGCGCTGCTGTCCGCGTCGCCCGAGCAGTTCCTCCTCGTCGAACGTGACGGCACGGTCTCGACGAGACCCATGAAGGGCACCCGGCCGCGCGGCCACGACGCGGAGAGCGACGCTCTGCTCCGGCGGGAGCTCGCGGAGAGCGAGAAGGAGCGCGCCGAGAACCTGATGATCGTCGACCTCATGCGCAACGACCTCGCCCGGGTGGCCGAGCTCGGCAGCGTGCACGTGCCGGTGCTGCTCGCCACCGAGGAGTACGCGCAGGTGCACCAGCTCGTCTCGACCGTGCAGGCACGGCTGCGGCCGCCGCTCACGGCGCTCGACGCCGTCGCCGCCGCGTTCCCGGCCGGCTCGATGACCGGCGCGCCGAAGGAGAGCGCCATGCGGATCCTGCACCAGCTGGAGCAGGGCCCGCGCGGCGTGTACTCCGGCGCCTTCGGCACCCTCGCGGTCGACGGCAGCGCCGACCTCGCGATGGTGATCCGCTCGATCGTGCTGACCCCCGACGGGGCCTCCGTCGGCACGGGCGGCGGGATCACGGCGCTCTCGGAGGCCGCCGACGAGATCGAGGAGACGCGCGTGAAGGCCGCGGCGCTCGTCGCCGTGCTCGCGGCGGCTGCCGCCCCCGCGGATTGAGTAGGCTGGTAGCTCGCATGCGGCGCGTGTTCGGCGTGCCGTGGTCCGGGGCCCGGCCCGAGGCCCCATCAGCACGACACACACGATTGAGAGACCCGTGGCCAACGAGCACGACATCGCGCAGCCGTCCGGCGCCGAGGCATACGACTTCGCCGCCCTCGAGGCGAAGTGGCTTCCGGTGTGGGAGGAGCGCGACCTCTTCCGCGCCGGCCGCGAGGGCGACACCCGGCCCCGCAAGTACGTGCTCGACATGTTCCCGTACCCCTCCGGCGACCTGCACATGGGTCACGCGGAGGCGTTCGGCTTCGGCGACATCGTCGCCCGCTACTGGCGGCACCAGGGCTTCGACGTGCTACACCCCATCGGATGGGACTCGTTCGGCTTGCCGGCCGAGAACGCCGCCATCAAGCGCGGCGTCGACCCCCGCGAGTGGACCTACGCCAACATCGCGCAGCAGAAGGCGTCGTTCCGCCGCTACGCGCCCTCCTTCGACTGGTCGCGCGAACTGCACACGAGCGACCCCGAGTACTACCGCTGGAACCAGTGGCTGTTCCTCGAGCTCTACAAGCAGGGCATCGCGTACCGCAAGGCCGGCATGGTCAACTGGTGCCCCGTCGACCAGACCGTGCTCGCCAACGAGCAGGTCATCGACGGGCACTGCGAGCGCTGCGGTGCGGTCGTCACCAAGAAGGCCCTGACGCAGTGGTACTTCCGCGTGACCGACTACGCCGACCGCCTGCTCGACGACCTCAACCAGCTCGAGGGCACCTGGCCGTCGAAGGTCGTCTCGATGCAGCGCAACTGGATCGGGCGCTCCTCCGGCGCCGACGTCGAGTTCGAGATCGAGGGGCGCGACGAGAAGGTGCCGGTGTTCACCACCCGGCCCGACACGCTCTACGGTGCGACGTTCATGGTCGTCGCCGTCGACTCGGAGCTCGCCGCCGAGCTCGCCGCGGGCGCCTCGGAGGAGGTGCGTCGCAGCTTCGAGGGCTACCTCGACTCGGTGCGCGCCGAGAGCGACATCGAGCGGCTCGCCACCGACCGGCCGAAGACCGGCGTGTTCCTCGAGCGGTATGCGGTGAACCCGCTGAACGGCGAGCGCCTGCCGATCTGGGCCAGCGACTACGTGCTGGCCGACTACGGCCACGGCGCCATCATGGCGGTCCCGGCGCACGACCAGCGCGACCTCGACTTCGCTCGGGCCTTCGACCTGCCCGTGCGCGTCGTCGTCGACACGAACGCGCCCGTGACCGGCGTCATCCCCGTCATCCCCACCGATGACGAGGGCAACCCGGTGCTGCCCGAAGACCTGCCGCCGCTCGACCCCGCCGCCACCGGCATCGCGCTCACCGGCGACGGACGCCTCATCAACTCGGGCCCGCTCGACGGCCTGTCGAAGCAGAACGCCATCCGCCGCGCGATCGAGATACTCGAGGAGCGAGGCACCGGACGTGCGGCGAAGAATTACCGACTCCGCGACTGGCTGATCTCCCGCCAGCGCTACTGGGGCACGCCGATCCCGATCATCCACTGCGCCGACTGCGGCGAGGTGCCGGTTCCCGAGAGCGAGCTGCCGGTGCGACTGCCGGATGCTGCGGGCCTCGACCTGAAGCCGAAGGGCGCGAGCCCGCTCGGTGCGGCCGAGGAGTGGGCCGTCGTCGCCTGCCCGAACTGCGGCGGCGAGGCGCGGCGCGACCCCGACACCATGGACACCTTCGTCGACAGCTCCTGGTACTTCCTCCGCTACCTGTCGGCGAACGACGACACGCAGGCGTTCGACGTCCGCGAGGCCGAGAAGTGGGCACCGGTCGACCAGTACGTGGGCGGCGTCGAGCACGCGATCCTCCACCTGCTCTACGCCCGGTTCTTCACCAAGTTCCTCTTCGACCGCGGCTACCTGAGCTTCACCGAGCCGTTCACAGCGCTGTTGAACCAGGGCCAGGTCCTGATGGACGGATCGGCCATGAGCAAGAGCAAGGGCAACCTCGTCGAGTTCGCCTCCCAGCTCCGCGACTACGGTGCCGACGCGCTCCGCGTGACGATGGCCTTCGCCGGTCCGCCCGAGGACGACATCGACTGGAAGGATGTCTCGCAGGCCGGGTCGTCGAAGTTCCTCGCCCGGGCGTGGCGCATCTCCGGCGAGGTCAGCTCGCCGACCGATGTCACCTGGGCCGACGGCGACCAGGCACTCAGGCGTCAGACGCACCGGCTCCTCGCCGACGCGCCCGGCCTCATCGAGTCGTACAAGTTCAACGTGGTCATCGCCCGGCTCATGGAGCTCGTGAACGCCACGCGCAAGACCATCGACTCCGGTCCCGGCGCCGCCGACCCCGCGGTCCGTGAGGCGGCCGAGGTCATCGCGATGATCCTCGACCTCTTCGCGCCGTACACGGCGGAGGACATGTGGCAGCGGCTCGGCTACGAGCCGTCGGTCGCCCTCGTGCCGTGGCGGAAGGCCGACCCCGCGCTCCTCGTCGAGGACTCGGTGACGGCGGTCGTGCAGGTCGACGGCAAGGTGCGTGAGCGCCTGGAGGTGTCGCCGAAGATCGGCGCGGATGAGCTCGAGCGTCTCGCGCGCGACTCCGCCGCGGTGCAGCGCGCGCTCGGCGACCGCGAGATCGCGAACGTCATCGTGCGGGCGCCGAAGATCGTGAGCATCGCCACGCGTCGCTGAGCGGATATCGGGCGGTCGGCTGACCGCCCGGCGCCCGTGACGCGGGATCGAGGGCGGGCGCGCGGTTGCGGGCGCGGGACCACGGCCTGCGTCCATCCCTCGACAGCGCGCGGTACCTCCGGATCGTCCCCGGTGCGCTGCAGCCGCGCCGGCGGAGGTGCCTGCGGACCGTAGCGTGCGAGCATGCCCGATTCGCCGGACCCGCAGGCTTCCGCGCCCGACGACGATCCGCTGGCGACGCTCGCCCCGTCGGCGCGCCGAGCGCCCGTGCGGACCAGGGTCGCGGTCGGTGCCGCCGTGGTCTGCTTCGTCGCGGCGGTGGCCGTTGCGGCGGTGCTCTCGGCGACGGCGGGCGGCGGTGGCGAGCAGGGGGTGATCGGTGCGGCGACCGCCCCGGCGGACGTGACGACGGACGCCCGCCCGGGCGGCAGCACAGCCGCCCCGACCGGTGAGGCGCCGGCCCTTCTCGTCCACGTGCTCGGGGGCGTCGCTCGACCCGGGCTCGTCGAGCTCGCCGCCGGCGCACGAGTGGTGGACGCGATCGCCGCGGCCGGCGGCCTCACTCCTGAGGCCGATCCGGCGGGGGTGAACCTCGCGCGCCCGGTCGCGGACGGCGAGCAACTGCTCGTGCCGCTCGTCGGACAGGAGCCCGTCGCCCCTGCCGGCGGCGCGGGCGGGGTCGCCGGGGCAGGCGCCGCCGGCGGCGCAGCCGGCGATGGTCTGGTCCACCTGAACACGGCGGGGCTCGCCGAGCTCGACACCCTTCCGCGCATCGGCCCTGCGCTCGCACAGCGCATTCTCGACTGGCGGGAGGCGAACGGCGGATTCAGCAGCGTCGACCAGTTGCGCGAAGTCGCCGGCATCGGGGATGCGACCTTCGCCGGGCTCGTCGATCTCGTCGCACTGTGAACGGCTCGGGAGGGGGCCCTCCGCCCACCGCGCGGCGGCGCGACCTTCGCCTGCTCGTTCCCGCCGGCGTGGCGTGGGCCGCGGGCTGGCTGGCGGTCGGGGCGCCCGACGCCGGCGTCGACGCGCGCGTCGTCTCGGTCGTCGCGTGGGGCGCGGCATCGGGCTCGCTCATCCTGCTTCTGGCGCTGCGGCGGCGGGCGAATCGGTCGAGCGAGCGGCGGGCGAGGCGAAGGGCGCGTGCGCTCGTCGTTCTGCCGGCCGTCGTCGTCGCGTGCGTCGCGGCCGCCCTCGTGGCGCACGCCGCCGCGACCGCTCTCGCGGTGCGCGCGGGCTCGCCGCTCCACCGTGCGGCCGCCGACCACGCCATCGTCGACATCATCGCGGAGGTCACGAGCGCACCCCGCGCCCTGGTCGCGCCGGCGACGATGCCCTGGCTCGCCGAGGCCGCGGACGGCGGCGGCACGGTGCGCTTCGACGTCCGTGTGACCGCGGTCGGCGGAGCGGAAGTCGCGCCGGTCAGCGCGACCGTGAACGCCGACGCGAGCGGCGACCTCGTCTTCGGTGCGGGCGTCGCGTTCCGCGCCGACGTCCGACAGGTGGAGGCCGCGGAGGCGCAGGGATTCCGCCTCCGGCCGGTCGGAGACGTCCACGTCGAGCCGCCGCTCGGTGTGCTCGACTGGGCGGCCGAGCTACGACGCGCGTTCGCTGACGCCGCCGAGCGACTCCCCGGAGACGGCGGGGCGCTCGTCCCCGGATTGGCGATCGGCGACACGGGAGCAGTCGGCGTCGAGCTCGACACGGCGATGAAGCTCGCCTCGCTCAGCCATCTCACCGCCGTCTCCGGTGCCAACTGCGCGATCGTCACGGCGCTCGCGTTCGCCCTCGCCGCTGCGTGCCGTCTGCCGCGGAGCATGCGGGTGGTGCTCGCACTGGTCGCCCTGCTGGCCTTCATCGCGCTCGTCACCCCGGAGTCGAGCGTGGTGCGGGCCGGGGCGATGGCCGTGGTCGTCCTGGTGGCCACTGCGACCGGCCGGACGGGCGGCGGAGTGGCCGCGCTGTCCGTCGCCGTCATCGTGCTGCTCGTCGCCGATCCGTGGTACGCGCGCGACTACGGGTTCGCGCTGTCGGTCTGCGCGACGGCCGGACTCCTGCTGCTGGCCGGTCCACTCGGTACCCGTCTCGCCCGGGTGATGCCGGCACCGTTGGCCGTGGTGATCGCCGTGCCGCTCGCCGCCCAGCTCGCATGCCAACCGGTGCTCATCCTGCTCGATGCGTCGCTCGCGTTGTACGGCGTCCCGGCGAACCTGCTCGCGGGCCCGGCCGCGCCCATCGGCACGGTGGCGGGACTTGTCGGATGCCTCCTGCTGCCGGTGCTGCCCTCCGTCGGCGTCGCTGCGCTGCAGGTGGCGTGGGTACCGGCGAGCTGGATCGCGCTCGTCGCCCATGGGGTGGCGGAGCTGCCTGCTGCGCGGCTTCCCTGGCTGCCCGACGCGCCGGGAGCGATCCTGCTCGCCGGCGTCACCGGCGCGTCCCTCTGGCTGGTCTCCACGCACCGTCGACCGCGCTGGGCGGTCCGTGCGGTCGGTCTCCTGACGCTCGTCGCCCTGGCGATCCCGCTCGGGATCCTCGTGGGCGGGCCCGCGATCACGCGGGCGGGCGCGCCCGGCGATTGGGCGGTCGCCGCCTGCGACGTCGGCCAGGGCGACGCCGTGCTGCTCCGATCGGGCGGCCGCGCGATGCTCGTCGACACCGGGCCGGAGCCCGCCGCACTCTCGCGCTGCCTCGAGCTCACCGGCGTCCTCCGCATCGACGTGCTCGTCCTGACGCACTGGGATGCCGACCACGTCGGAGGTGCGGCGGCGGTGGCCGGCCGCGTCGGGGCGGTGCTGCACGGGCCCCTCGACGGCCCGCGCTCCGCCCGGGTGCTCGACCCGCTGCGCGCCGGCGGGGCGACCACGGCCGAGGCCACGATCGGGCGCCGAGGGGTGCTCGGCGACCTGGCCTGGACGGTGTTGTGGCCGCCGGAGGGCGAGCCGCCCGGCAACGACGCCAGCGTCGTGCTCGAGACCCGCGCGGCCGAGTGGCGGGGACTCTTCCTCGGCGATCTGGGGGAGGAGGCGCAGAGCCGGCTGCGTGCTCGGACGCACCTCACCGGCTTCGACCTCGTGAAGGTGGCGCACCACGGCTCGGCCGACCAGTCGGCCGCCGTCTACGAGGACGCGGCCGCGACGGTCGGCATCGTGGGCGTCGGGGCCGACAACGGCTACGGGCATCCCACCGAGCGTGCACTCGAGCTGCTTCGCTCCGCCGGTACGGCCGTCGTCCGCACGGATGCCGGCGGCACGGCATTGCTCTCCGTCGACGACGGACGGTTCCGGCTGTGGTCGGAACGAGCGCCGCCGCCGCCCGCCGCAGCGGGCATGCCGCGCGGGTGAGCCCGCGTCGGCGGCCGAACGTAGGATGAAGCGGCGGCAACGGCGAACGGAGACAGAGTGGCGCAGCGCACGGCTTCGGCCAGGAGCAGGGTGGCGATCCCGCAGCTCGCGTGGAACCAGGTGCGTCCGGCGCCCGTCGTGCTCGTCTCAGGCGCCGAAGACGTCCTCGCCGAGCGGGCGATCACGATGCTCCGCGACTTCCTCCGCTCGGAGGATCCCTCGCTCGAGGTCAGCGACCTCGAGGCCGACGGGTACCGGCGCGGCGAGCTGCTGACTCTCGCGAGTCCCTCGCTCTTCGGCGAGCCGCGGCTGATCCGCGTGTCCGCGGTCGAGAAGGCCAGCGATGACTTCCTCGTCGACGCGCTCGAGTACCTCGAGGGCACCGCTGAGTCGACCACCGTCGTGCTCCGGCACCGCGGCGGTATGCGCGGCAAGAAGCTGCTCGACGCGATCCGCGCGGGCGGCGGCGATGCGATCGAGATCGTCTGCGCCGAGCTGAAGAAGGACGCGGAGAAGCAGGACTTCGCCCAGGCGGAGTTCCGGGCGGCCGGCCGGCGTATCGCCCCTGGAGCGCTCCGCGCGCTCGTCGGGGCGTTCAGCGATGATCTCGGAGAGCTCGCGGCGGCGTGCCGGCAGCTGCTCGCGGATGCGCCGGGCGACATCGACGAGGCGACGGTCGCGAAGTACTACGGCGGCCGCGTGGAGACGACCGCGTTCACCGTGGCGGACGCCGCCATCGCGGGCCGGCACGGCGAGGCGCTCGTCGCGCTCCGGCAGGCGATCGACTCCGGGGCGGACCCGGTGCCCATCGTCGGGGCGTTCGCCGTGAAGATCCGTACCATGGCGAAGGTCCACGGCGTCCGCGGCGGCTCCGGCCAGCTCGCGTCCAGCCTCGGCCTCGCGCCGTGGCAGGTCGATCGCGCGCGCCGCGACCTCGCCGGCTGGGAGGACGCCGGCCTCGCGCGGGTCATCGAGGCGCTGGCCGCCACCGATGCGGCGGTGAAGGGCGCCGAGCGCGACCCGGTCTTCGCCCTCGAGCGACTCGTCGGCCTCATCGCCGACCGCGGTCGCGACTGACGAACCGCAACCGACTCGGCCCAGGCGCGTGACGCCTGCACGCGCGCCGTGAACGCGGAACGGGCCCCGCACCGTGAGGTGCGGGGCCCGTTCCGGACTCGCAGGCGATTACAGCGCGGCGGCCTGCTTCGCGATGGCCGACTTGCGGTTCGCGGCCTGGTTCTTGTGGATGACGCCCTTGGAGGCAGCCTTGTCGAGCTTGCGGTTCGCGACGCGGACGGCGGCGACGGCCTTGTCCTTGTCGCCCGAGGCGATGGCCTCGCGCGCGGCGCGCACGACGGTCTTCAGCTCGCTCTTGACGGCCTTGTTGCGCTCCTGCGCCTTCAGGTTGGTACGGATGCGCTTGATCTGCGACTTGATGTTTGCCACGTGGTGTTCTTTCGTTCTCGTGTGGGTGCGGAAGTGCCGTGACGAGGTAGAGGGGCTCGCCTCCGGCGATTCGTGCGGGGTGGGACCCACACGCAAGCCAACAGGCAACGATACCAGCTTCGTGCTGAGGGCACCAATGCGGGAAAGACCGCCCGCGGAGCGGTCAGTGACGCGCCGGCTCGTCGTGGGGCGAGTCCGGTGACCGGCGCACCCGCGCGACGAGCGCCCGGCGGCGCTCGAGCTCTGCGACGGCGCCGAGGATGGCGGCCGTGAACGCCTCGGGCTGCACGAGGCTCACGAGGTGCGTGGCCCCGGGCACGATCACGAGCCGCGCGTCACGCGCGGCGCGGAGCATCCGTCGCTCTTCGGCGCGGAAGTGATCGAACCGGCCGTTCACCAGCCACACCGGGCAGGTGATGCGCGAGAGGTCCTGCTCGACGTCGAGTTCGCCGACCGCGGCGAGCGCGGGCCCCATGACGTCGAGCGCGACGCCGCCCGCGATCACGTCCTCGGCCGCCGCGGGCGGCAGGAAGGCGCGGACCATGGCGTCGTTCAGCCCGCGTCCGCGGTCGGGGAGCCGTCCGATGAGGTCCGCGAGGCGGCGGTAGCCGGCGATCGCGAGCCCGCGCGGCCTGGTCCCGCAGGAGGCGGCCACGAGTCCGTCGAGGCCGTGCGGCCGGCGCGCGGCGTAGGCGATGGAGAGGTATCCGCCGAGACTCAGGCCGACGAGGAGCCGCGGGATGGCGGCATCCGCCTGGGATCCGGCATCGGCGCCCGATGCGCCGTCCATGGCCGGGGGATTGAGCGCGGCGTCGATCGTCTCGACGGCGGCGTCGACGGAGAACGATTCGCCGATGCGCGGACCGTGCGCGGGCAGGTCGACCGCTTGCACATCGAGGTCGTGGGCGGCGAGCACGGCGAGCTGGTTCCGCCACATCGTGGCGGACGTGCGGATGCCGTGGACGAGCACGACGCGGGCGCGGGGCATCCTCAGCCTCCTCGGATCTGACCGAGCTCGCGGGCGCGGGCGACCGCCGCGGTGCGCGACCCGACGCCGAGCTTGGCGAAGATGTGGACCAGGTGCGACTTCACGGTCGCCTCGCTGAGGAAGAGTTCGCGGCCGATGTCGCGGTTCGACCGTCCGCCGGCGACGAGGGAGAGCACCTCGGCCTCACGCGCCGTGAGCCGGTGATCGCCGTCGCGGGCGGCGCGCAACCGGGTGGAGACGCTCGGCGCGAGCGCGGTGTCGCCGGCGGCGGCCGCGCGCACGGCGGCGATGAGCTCGTCGGGCGGGGCATCCTTCAACAGGTAGCCGCTGGCGCCCGCCTCGATGGCGCCGAGGATGTCTGCATCGGTGTCGTAGTTCGTGAGGACGAGGACGCGCGGCGCGGCCGGGGTGGAGCGGATGCGCCGGGTCGCCGCCGCGCCCTGCAGGTCGCCGGGGAACTGCAGGTCCATGAGCACGAGGTCGACGTCGGCGGATGCCGCGAGCGCGACGGCTTCGGCTGCGGTGCCGGCCTCGCCCGCGACCACGAGATCGGGCTCGGCCTCGAGCAGGGCACGGATGCCGGCACGGACGACGGGGTGGTCGTCGGCGAGGAGGACCCGGATGCTCATCCCGCCGCCTCCACGGGAAGCCGGACCGACACGGCGGTGCCGTCGCCGGGCGAGGACTCGACGACCGCGCTGCCGCCCAGCTGCTCGGCCCGGCGACGGATCGCGGCGAGCCCGAAGCCGCCGCGGGATGCCTCCGCCTCGACGGAGGCCGCCGGGCGAGCCGCGCCCGCCGCTCGGGCAACGCCCGCCGCCCTGGCCCCTCCGGCGTCGGGGGCGAACCCGATGCCGTCGTCGACGAGGTCGAGCGCGACCTCGTCGCCCAGGTAGGACAGGGTGAGGTCGGCGCGGGTCGCGTCCGCGTGCTGCAGGACGTTCGCGAGCGAGGCCTGCGCGGTCCGGAGGAGCGTCGCCTCGAGCGCCATCGGCAGCGGGATGGCGTCGCCGCTGATCGTGAAGCTCACCCGGGTCGGCCGCCCCGCCTGCGCGGCCTGCTCGCTGGTCGCCGCCGCCAGCCGCCGGAGCGCGGCGGGCAGGGTCTGCTCGTCGAGCGCGGGCGGCGTGAGCTCCCGGATGAAACGGCGGGTCTCCGCGAGGTTCTCCGCGGCCGTCTCCCGGGCGAGCCGGAGACGCTCCCTGGTCGTGGCATCCGGTACGTCGCGTTCGGCGGCGTGCAACAGCATCTGGATGCTCGAGAGCCCCTGCGCGACGGTGTCGTGGATCTCCCGCGCGAGGCGCTCGCGCTCGGCCAGCGACCCCGCCTCCCGGCTCGCCGCCGCGAGCTCCTCGCGCGTGGAGAGCAGATCGAGGATCAGCGCCTGCCGGTCACGGGTCTCCTGCGCCATCGCGCGGTAGCCGAGCCCGATGACGATCGCGACCCCGGCGGCGATGAACGGGCCGAGCACGCTGCCGACCTCGAAGCCCAGGTGGACCGTCGTGCCCCACACCGAGAGCGCGAACGTCACGACCACGAGCGGCACCGACCACGCGGCCGGCAGCACGTGCAGCTCGAGGAAGAACAGCGGGAACGCCAGGAAGGCGGCGTCGGGAGTGAAGACGTTGAGGGCGACCCAGAGCGCGATGAGCCCGGCGAGCCAGAGCACCCGCGGCCAGGCCGGGAAGTGCCGGTGCGCCGCGGCGATGCCGGCGCCATACCAGACGAGGAAGAGCACCGCGAGGACGGTGATCGTGACCTCGTCGGGTCCGTCGGCGAGCAGCGCTCGCACGACGACGAAGAGCGCCAGCCCGACGACGAGCACGTGCAAGCCGAGCCGGAGGGCGGTGAACACCGGCCGCAGCGCCGACGGCGCCACGCCGCCGGGCGGAGCCTCGAGCACGGTCATGATGCGATCAGCGTAGCCTCGGGGCCTCGGCCGGGGCATCCATCGAAGGTGGGAGCGGGGGTGCGGGCCGCGACCGCCGCGGCGCCGGAACCGCGGGCGGCGCGGGCGGCGCGCCGGATCATGGGAGAATCGTCGGGATGTCTCCGAGAGCCGCCAACCCGCCGGTGCCAGCCGCCACCGACCCCGCGCTGATCCGCAACTTCTGCATCATCGCGCACATCGACCACGGCAAGTCGACGCTCGCCGACCGCATGCTCCAGATCACGGGCATCGTCAGCGACCGCGACATGCGCGCGCAGTATCTCGACCGGATGGACATCGAGCGCGAGCGCGGGATCACCATCAAGAGCCAGGCGGTCCGCATGCCGTGGCAGGTCGACGGCACCGGGTACGCCCTGAACATGATCGACACGCCCGGTCACGTCGACTTCAGCTACGAGGTGTCGCGTTCGCTCGCCGCATGCGAGGGCGCCATCCTCCTCGTCGACGCCGCGCAGGGCATCGAGGCCCAGACGCTCGCGAACCTGTACCTCGCGCTGGAGAACGACCTCGAGATCATCCCGGTGCTGAACAAGATCGATCTGCCCGCCGCCGAGCCCGAGAAGTACGCGCGGGAGCTCGCCGACCTCATCGGCGGCTCGCCCGACGACGTGATGCGGGTCTCCGGCAAGACGGGCGTCGGCGTCGAGGAGCTGCTCGACCGGGTCGTCGAGCGCATCCCGGCGCCCGTCGGCGATGCCGATGCCGCAGCCCGGGCGATGATCTTCGACTCGGTCTACGACCCGTACCGCGGCGTCGTCACCTACGTCCGCATGGTCGACGGCAAGCTGAATCCGCGCGAGCGGATCCAGATGATGTCGACGAAGGCGACCCACGAGATCCTCGAGATCGGCGTGAGCGCACCCGAGCCGACGCCCACGAAGGGCCTCGGAGTGGGCGAGGTCGGCTACCTCATCACGGGCGTGAAGGATGTCCGTCAGTCGAAGGTCGGCGACACCGTGACGACCGCGGTGAAGCCGGCCGCCGAGGCGCTCGCGGGCTACACCGAGCCGCTGCCGATGGTGTTCTCGGGTCTGTACCCGATCGACGGCAGCGACTACCCCGAGCTCCGCGAGGCGCTCGACAAGCTGAAGCTGTCGGATGCCGCGCTGGTGTACGAGCCCGAGACCTCGGTGGCCCTCGGCTTCGGGTTCCGCGCCGGCTTCCTCGGCCTGCTGCACCTCGAGATCGTGACCGAGCGGCTGCGCCGCGAGTTCGGCCTCGACATCATCGCCACGGCGCCGAGCGTGGTGTACGAGGTGACCACCGAGGACAAGAAGACGGTCACGGTCACCAACCCGAGCGAATTCCCCACGGGCGGCAAGATCGCCGAGGTCCGCGAGCCCATCGTGAAGGCCGCGATCCTCGCCCCGAAGGACTACGTGGGCACCATCATGGAGCTCTGCCAGTCGCGTCGCGGCACCCTGCTCGGCATGGACTACCTCGGCGAGGACCGCGTCGAGATCCGGTACCACATGCCGCTCGGCGAGATCGTGTTCGACTTCTTCGACCAGCTGAAGTCGAAGACGGCCGGGTACGCGAGCCTCGACTACGAGCCCGCGGGCGACCAGGCGGCCGACCTCGTGAAGGTCGACATCCTGCTGCAGGGCGAGCAGGTCGACGCGTTCAGCGCGATCGTCCACCGCGAGAAGGCGTACGCGTACGGCGTCCTCATGACGGGCCGGCTCCGCGAGCTCATCCCGCGCCAGCAGTTCGAGGTGCCCATCCAGGCCGCCATCGGGGCCCGGATCATCGCGCGCGAGTCGATCCGTGCGATGCGCAAGGACGTCCTCGCGAAGTGCTACGGCGGCGACATCACCCGCAAGCGGAAGCTCCTCGAGAAGCAGAAGGAGGGCAAGAAGCGGATGAAGATGGTCGGCCGCGTCGAGGTGCCCCAGGAGGCGTTCATCGCCGCGCTCTCAGGAGAGACCGAGGGGAAGAAGGACGGCAAGAAGTAGGCTGTCCCGGATGTCTCGTCGCAGTACCTTCACCGATCAGTCCGTCACGTACGGCGCCATCGGCGCGACCCTCGACCCCGACTTCCTGCGCTACCCGCCCGCCGGATTCCGCCCGGCGGAGGATTCCGTGAAGCTCGGCTCGGGCCGGGAACGCTTCGAGCGGGCCGCCGATGCGCTGATGACCTGGGGCGTGCAGCAGGGGTCCGGCTTCGAGGTGACGGATGCCTCGCCCGGCACGGGCGCCCAGTACACCGGTGTCGCGTACGACGCCGACGGGGCGCCGCTCGCCGAGCAGCCGGCGCCGCGCACCGAGCAGCGCTTCGCGGCCGACGGCACCCCCTACCTCACCGCGGGCATGACGGCGACGCTGGTTCGCCGGGGCCGGTTCCGCGCGCGTTCGATCCCCGTGCTCGTGGTGTACGTCGTCGACGACCCCGACCGCATCGGCTTCGCGTACGGCACGGCCGGGCCCGCCCCGGAGCACGGTGAGGAGTCCTTCATCCTCGAGCGCCGCGACGACGACACGGTCTGGCTCACGGTCCGCTCGATCCTCGAGCCGGCCGGCGGGATCCGGCGGCTGTTCGCTCCGGCGCAGCGCCGTCGTCGGCGCGAGCTGGTCAAGCGCCAGCTGCGGGCCCTGCATCCCGCGTTCCCGAGCTGACCGTGGCCGGAGCCCTCCCGCTCGGCGACCCGGCACCCGCCGACGGTCTCCTTCCGCCGACCGCGGCCGAGCAGGCTGTCGAGCGCGCGTTCGGCGTGTACGTGCACGTGCCCTTCTGCCGGGTGCGCTGCGGGTACTGCGACTTCAACACCTACACGGCGAACGAACTGCGGGGCGTGCGCCAGTCGGACTACGCGGCGCAGGCCGCGTCGGAGATCCGCTTCGCACGTGAGGTGCTCGAGGCCTCGGGCGTGCCGGGGCGCGAGGCATCCACCGTCTTCTTCGGCGGCGGCACGCCGACGCTCCTGCCCGCCGACGATCTGATCGCGATGCTGCGCGCGGTCCGCACCGAGTTCGGACTCGCAGACGGCGCCGAGGTGACGACCGAGGCGAACCCCGATTCGGTGGGCCGCGACGACCTCGCACGACTCGCCGACGCGGGGTTCACGCGCGTCTCCTTCGGCATGCAGTCGGCAGTGCCGCACGTGCTCGCGACGCTCGACCGCACCCACGATCCGGCGCGCGTGCCGCTCGTGGTGCGCTGGGCCCGCGAGGCGGGCCTCGACGTGAGTCTCGACCTGATCTACGGTACGCCGGGGGAGTCGCTCGACGATTGGCGCCGGAGCGTGGACGCGGTGATTGACGAGCGACCCGACCATGTGAGCGCGTACGCCCTCATCGTGGAAGACGGTACGAAGCTCGCCCGGCAGATCCGGCGCGGCGAGGTGGCCGAGCCGTCCGACGACCTCGAGGCCGACATGTACGAGCTCGCCGACGACCTGCTCGCAGCGGCCGGCTACGAGTGGTACGAAGTCAGCAACTGGGCGGCCGGCGCCGGGCATCGCTCGCGTCACAACCTCGGCTACTGGCGAGGCGACGACTGGTGGGGCGTCGGGCCCGGTGCGCACAGCCACGTCGGCGGGGTGCGGTGGTGGAACGCGAAGCATCCGGCGGCGTACGCCGAGCGCCTCGCTGCCGGCGTGTCTCCGGCCGTGGGGCGGGAGACGCTCGATGCCGAG
Source organism: Agromyces sp. G08B096 (assembly GCF_040267705.1). Classification (NCBI taxonomy): domain Bacteria; kingdom Bacillati; phylum Actinomycetota; class Actinomycetes; order Micrococcales; family Microbacteriaceae; genus Agromyces; species Agromyces sp. G08B096. The sequence continues at coordinate 1,896,939 of NZ_CP158374.1, read as the reverse complement.
ACCCGGGCGACGGAGCGCGTGCTGCTCAGCTCGCGCATCCGGGACGGGCTCGACCTCCGGACCCTGCCCGCCGCGGGTCGGCAGGCGGTGGCTGGGCTCATCGCCGACGGCCTCGCAGACGCGAGAACCGCCCTCGCCGGGAAGCTGGTGCTCACCCGGCGAGGGCGGTTGCTGGCCGACGCCGTCGTGCGGCGTCTGCTGGAGGGTTCGGAGCTCAGCTCACGAACTTGATCGCGAGCGGGTAGGTGTAGGGCTGGCCCTGGTTCGCCTTCACCGCGGCGATGATCGAGAACACGATGTTCACGACCCAGACGATCGGGAACAGGATGAACCCGATGAACACCAGCATGAGCACGTAGCTCGCGATGTACGCGATGAGCACGGTCAGCTGGAAGTTCAGCGCGGTGGCGGTGTGCGCCCGGATGAAGGGGCCCTTGTCCTTCAGGACGAGGTAGCCGATGAGCGCCGGCAGGAAGTTGAAGAGCGCGCCGCCGATGTGGATCAGCGTCGCCCAGAGCTTCTCGTCGGCCGGGCTGAGCGGCTGGCTCTGCTGGTACGGGCTGGCGGGCGGGGGAGGCGTCGGCGGCCCCGGAGGGGTCGGCGGCGTGGGAGGCGTTTGGTCGGACATGGAGGCTCCTTCTTCGTGCCCGTCATTCGCGGGTCGTCGCCATGTTCTCAGACGAGCGCGCCGGGGCGGAAGACCCGCCCCGGCGCGCCGGTGCCGCCCGCCTACTTGACGAGGCGGATGGCGAAGGGGTACCGGTAGCTGCCGCCGGCGTTCACGCGGACCGCGGCGATGATCGAGAAGACCACGTCGGCGACGACGATCGCCCAGGCCACGAGCCCGAACACGAAGCTCAGGCCGGCGAACGCCGCGAACGAGCCGAGGCCGAGCGCGGCGGCGAACACGATGCCGAGGATGATCGCGGACAGGATGGTCCAGACGAGGAGCGCGGCCACCACCGTGATCTGGAAGTTCAGCGCCTCCTTCGACTCCTGCCGGGTGAGCGCACCGCGCTTGCCGAGCGCGAGGAAGATGATGAGCGCCGGCAGGACGGCGAGGAGACCGGCCCAGCCGCTCAGCCCGCCGAGGATGATGAGCACGCCGCCGAGGTGGGCGAACATCGCCCACTGCTTGTCCTGGGCGGGGGTCAGCGGCTCCGCGGGGTGCGCCGGCTGCGGGGCCGGCGCCGAGGGCGGCGTCGGGGGGACGTTCGCGCCGGGGTTCGACGCGTCGGGGTCGGTCATGGGCTGCCTTTCGGACGGGAGGGATGGTGCCGCGATGCGCGCGGCGTCCGCGTGGGGACGGGGGAGTCGCGGACCTGCATACGGTAGCGTCGCGGCGGGACGCCCGGCAACGGCGGAGTCCCGGAATGTCGCGGTATCATTAGCACTCAGGCGAACGGAGTGCTAAGAACGGGAGGGCGAGGGTCGATGGTCTCGGAACGCGGACTCGCGGTGCTGCGTGCGATCGTGCAGGACTATGTCGCCTCCCGCGAGCCCGTCGGCTCGAAGTCGATCGTCGAGCGCCACTCCTTCGGGGTGTCCGCCGCGACGATCCGCAACGACATGGCCCTCCTCGAAGAGGAGGAGCTCATCGCCGCGCCGCACACCTCCTCGGGGCGCATCCCGACCGACAAGGGATACCGCGTCTTCGTCGACCAGCTGACCGACGTCCGGCCCCTGACCCCGGCGCAACGGCACGCGATCGAGACCTTCCTCGGCGAGGCCGGCGACCTCGACGAGCTCCTCTCGCGCACGGTAAGGCTCATCGCCCAGCTCACCAACCAGCTCGCCATCGTGCAGGTGCCGAGCTTCGCGAGCTCCCGCGTCCGCCACGTCGAACTCGTGCACCTCTCGCCGACGCGCGTGATGTGCATCCTGATCACCGACTCGGGTCAGGTCGAGCAGCGGCTCGTCGACCTCGGCGACGAGGTCGACGAGGAGACGCTCGCCTCGCTCCGCGTGCGCCTCAACGAGGTCGCCGACGGGCTGACGATGGCGGATGCCTCAGCCGCGCTCTCCGGCGAGATCGCGGGCGCCGACCCGCGTCACGCCGCCGTGCTCCACATGCTCGCGGCGACCCTCGCCGACCAGGCGCGAGCGCAGCGCGGCGACCGGCTCGTCGTCGCCGGCGCCGCGAACCTCGTCCGCACCGAGCAGGACTTCTCGGGCTCCATCCTGGGCGTCATCGAGGCCATCGAGGAGCAGGTCGTGCTCCTGCGCCTGTTCGGCGAGATGGCCGCCGACCCGCACGGCGTGGCCGTGCGCATCGGGCGCGAGAACGCGCCGTTCGGGCTCGCGGAGGCCTCCGTCGTCTCGAGTGCGTTCTCGGTCGCCGGCCGGGACGTCTCCCGGCTCGGCATCGTCGGCCCCACCCGCATGGATTACACCGCCAGCATGGCCGCGGTCCGGGCGGTCGCCCGGTACCTCTCGCGCACGCTCGGCGAGCACTGACCCGCGGCGGGCCGCGCGCCCGCCTGCACCACGATCGAAAGGAACCGCCCTCCGTGGCCGACCACTACGAGGTCCTCGGCGTCTCGCGCGACGCCACCCCCGATGAGATCAAGAAGGCGTACCGCCGTCTCGCCCGCGAGCTGCACCCCGACGTGAACCCCGGGGCGGAGGCATCCGAGCGCTTCAAAGAGGTCACGCACGCGTACGATGTGCTCTCAGACCCGCGCCAGCGCGAGCAGTACGACCTCGGCGGCGGCCAGGGCGGCTTCGGCGGCCAGGGCTTCGGCGGCTTCGGCGACATCTTCGAGACGTTCTTCGGCGCCGGCCAGCAGACCCGCGGGCCCCGGTCGCGCCGCGAGCGCGGCCAGGACGCCCTGATCCGGGTCGAGGTCGGCCTCGACGAGGTCATCTTCGGCACGCACCGCGACCTCGAGGTCGACACGGCCGTGGTCTGCGAGACGTGCCACGGCTCGTGCTGCCAGCCCGGTACCTCGCCCATCACGTGCGACATCTGCCACGGCACGGGCTCGATCCAGCGCTCGGTGCGCTCGCTCCTCGGCAACGTGATGACCTCGAGCCCGTGCGGCACGTGCCGCGGCTACGGCACGGTCATCGCGACGCCCTGCGCCACCTGCCAGGGGCAGGGTCGGGTGCGGGCGCGCCGCACGGTGCCCGTCGACATCCCCGCCGGCGTCGACACCGGCGTGCGCCTGCAGATGCCGGGCTCGGGCGAGGCCGGCCCCGCGGGAGGCCCGAACGGCGACCTCTACCTCGAGATCAAGGTGCGCACGCACGACGTCTTCAGTCGCAACGGCGACGACCTGCTGGCGACCCTCGAGGTCGCGATGACCGACGCGATCCTCGGCACCACCGCCACGATCCCGGCGCTCGACGGCGACGTGGAGGTCGAGCTGAAGGCCGGCACCCAGTCGGGCGAGATTCTCACCGTCAAGGACCGCGGCGTCACCAAGCTCCGCGGCTCCGGGCGCGGCGACCTCAGGATCGGCGTGCAGGTGGTCACGCCCACGAAGCTCTCGGGCAAGGAGCGGGCGCTCGTCGAGCAGCTCGCCGCGGCCAGGAAGCCGCACAAGCCCGAGCTCAGCCACTTCCAGCAGGGCCTGTTCGCGAAGCTCCGCGACCGGTTCCTCGGGTGACGGGCGAGCGGATGCCTCGACCGGAGCGGGCCCAATGAGCAGCCTCTACCTCGCCGAGTCCGCCGAGCTCGCGGGGCTCGGCCCCGGCGACCGGTTCGAGCTGACCGGTGACGAGGCCAGGCACGCGGTGACGGTCGCCCGCGTCCGGGTGGGCGAGCGGCTCGCGATCGGCGATGGGCGGGGCACGATCGTGCGCGGAGCGGTCGCCGCGACCGGCCCGCGTGAGCTCGTGGTCGAGGTCGGCGAAGTGGTGGTCGAGGAACGCCCCGACCGCTCGCTGACGTTGGTGCAGGCCCTCGCCAAGGGAGACCGGGACGAGCTCGCGGTGCAGGCCGCGACGGAGCTCGGCGTCGATCGCATCGTGCCGTGGGCGGCAGCGAGGTCGGTCTCCCGGTGGGACGGCCCGAAGGCCGAGAAGGGCCGCCAGCGCTGGGCGAGCATCGTGCGGGAGGCCACCAAGCAGTCGATCCGCGCGTGGCAGCCGGTCGTCGAGCCGGTTACCCCCACGTCCGGCCTCGCACAGCGCCTGCAGGGCACCCGGGTGCTCGTGCTCGAGCCGTCGGCGCCCGTCGCCCTCACCGACCTCGTGTTCGACGGACGCGACCTCGCGCTCGTCGTCGGGCCCGAGGGCGGAATCGCTCCCGACGAGCTGCAGCGTCTCGGAGCCGCGGGCGCCGAGGCCGTCAGGCTGGGGGCATCCGTGCTGCGCACCTCGACGGCGGGGCCGGCGGCGATCGCCGTGATCTCGGCCGCGATCGGGCGGTGGTGAGCCATCCGTCGCTACGATGGTGGGATGAGCGAGACCCGCGAACCGACCGTCTTCGAGCGCATCGCGGCGGGTGAGATCCCCGCGCGGATCGTCGCGGAGACCGACCGGGTGATCGCCTTCCACGACATCGCACCGCAGGCGCCCGTGCATGTGGTCGTCACGCCGAGGGCGGGCGACTACCGCGATGTGGTGGAGTTGGCGGCCGGCGACCCGGCGCTGCTCGCCGAACTCGTCGACGTCGCGCGCGGCGTCGCCGCCGACCTCGCGGACGGCGAGTTCCGCCTGGTGTTCAACACCGGCGCGAGCGCCGGGCAGACCGTCTTCCACGTGCACGCGCACGTGCTCGCCGGCGGCCTCGAGGAAGGCACCCTCGCCGGTGGGTGATCGCGACCTGCCCGTCGGCGCCGGCGAGGCCGGCGCCGCATCCGACGAGGAGCGCCTCGCCATCGACGGCATCGCGATGGTCCGCCTGCTCGGCCCGCAGGATCGCCTCCTCGCGAGCATCCAGCGCGAGTACCCCGATGTGACCGTCCACGTGCGGGGCAACGAGATCGCGATCCGCGGCGACGGGGAGCAGCGTCTCCGGGTCCGCCGCCTCATCGAAGAGCTCCTCGAGCTCGTCCGCCAGGGGCAGGACCCCACTCCCACCGAAGTCAGGAGCTCAGCGAGAATGCTCGACGCCGATCCGGGCTCCCGCCCGTCCGAGCTGCTCGGACAGGTCATCGTCGCAAGCCGCGGCAAGTCCATCCGCCCGAAGACGGAGGGCCAGCGGCAGTACGTCGACGCGATCGACGAGCACACCATCGTGTTCGGCATTGGTCCCGCCGGCACCGGCAAGACCTACCTCGCGATGGCCAAGGCCGTGCAGGCGTTGCAGCGCAAGGAGGTCAGCCGGATCATCCTGACCCGTCCGGCCGTCGAGGCGGGGGAGCGGCTCGGCTTCCTGCCCGGCACGCTGACCGACAAGATCGACCCCTACCTGCGACCGCTCTACGACGCGCTCAACGAGATGATGGACCCCGAGCTCGTGCCGAAGCTGCTCGCCTCGGGCACGGTCGAGGTCGCTCCGCTCGCGTACATGCGAGGCCGCACGCTGAACGACTCGTTCGTCGTGCTCGATGAGGCGCAGAACACCACACCGGAGCAGATGAAGATGTTCCTCACCCGCCTCGGATTCGGCTCGAAGATGGTCGTGACGGGCGACATCACGCAGGTCGACCTCCCGGGCGGGGCTTCGGGTCTCCGGCTCGTCACCCGCATCCTCGACGGTATCGACGACATCCACTTCGCCAGGCTGACGAGCGACGACGTGGTGCGGCACACCCTCGTGGGCCGCATCGTCGACGCCTACACCGAGTACGACCAGCGGCAGCAGGCGCAGCGGTTCGAGCGCGACCAGGCGCGCGAGTTCGCGAACCGCGCCGAGCGCCGCGGACGGGCGCCGCGCGACCACCAGCCGCCGCGCGCCAAGAAGTGACCCAGCCCGAGATCCGGACGGAGCGCTCCCGCAGATGAGCATCGAGATCACCAACGAGTCGAACGTCGACGTCGACGAGGCGGCCCTGCAGCGGCTCGCCGTGTACGCGCTCGACGCGATGCACGTGCATCGCGACGCCGAGCTGGCCATCCTGCTCGTCGACGAGGGCGCGATGGAGCAGCTGCACGTGCAGTGGATGGACGAGCCGGGGCCGACCGACGTGCTGAGCTTCCCCATGGACGAGCTTCGGCCCGGCACCGAAGACCAGCCCGCGCCGGCGGGCCTCCTCGGCGACGTCGTGCTCTGCCCGCAGGTCGCGGAGTCGCAGGCGAAGCAGGCCGGCCACACGCTCCTCGACGAGCTGCAGCTGCTCACCGCGCACGGCATCCTCCACCTGTTGGGGTTCGACCACGCCGAACCCGACGAGGAGAAGGAGATGTTCTCGATCCAGCGCGACATCCTCGTCGGGTTCGCGATGCAGGAGCGCCGTCGCTGACGATGCAACCCTGGCTCTTCCTCTTCGCCGCCTTCGCCCTCGTCGCGCTCGGCGGCCTGATGGCCGCCGTTGACTCCGCGCTCGGCGTGCTGTCTCGCGCCGATGTCACCGATCTCGCCCTCGTCTCCCGGGCGCGGCGCTCGCTCCTCGCGATCGCAGAAGACCCGGGCCCGCACGTCAACGCGGTCAACTTCGTGCGCATCCTCGCCGAGACGACCGCCGCGGTGCTCGTGACCCTCGCGTTCGCGATGTTCATCGACAACGTGTGGTTCGTGCTGCTCTGGTCGGCCCTCATCATGACCGGTGTCTCGTTCGTCCTCGTCGGCGCGAGCCCGAGGAGCGTGGGCCGGGCGAACGCCCGCACCGTGCTCCGCTGGTCGGCTCCGGTGGTGCGTCTGTTCCGCGTCATCCTCGGCCCGGTCGCCGGCGCGCTCGTCGCGCTCGGCAACCGCGTGACCCCCGGGCGGATCCGCTTCGCGGGCGTCTCGAGCGAGGAGCAGCTGCTCAGCATGGTCGACGAGGCCGCCGAGCTCGAGGTGCTCGAGCCCGAGGACCGCGAGCTCATCCACTCGATCTTCGAGTTCAACGACACGGTCGTACGCGAGGTCATGGTCGCCCGCACCGACATGATCACGATCGACGCGAGCGCGCACCTGCCGCAGGCGATGGCCGTCTTCCTGAAGGCCGGGTACTCGCGCATCCCGGTGGTCGACCGCGACGCGGACGACGTGACGGGGATCCTCTACCTTCGCGACCTCGCCCGGCTGGGCTTCGAGCGGCCGCTCGACGCCGAGGAGCTGACCGTCGGCGACCTCGCGCGGCCCGCGGTCTTCGTACCCGATTCCATGAAGGCCGACGCGCTGCTGCGCCAGATGCAGCTGGAGTCGAACCACCTGGCCATGGTCGTCGACGAGTACGGCGGCACCGCCGGCCTCGTGACCCTCGAGGACCTCATCGAGGAGCTCGTCGGCGACATCTCCGACGAGTACGACCGGGAGGCGGCGCAGGTCGAGCCGCTCGACGACGGTCGCTACCGGGTCAACGCCCGCCTGCCCATCGACGAGCTCGGCGAGCTCTTCGGGCTCGACCTCGACGATGAGGACGTCGACACGGCGGGCGGCCTGCTCGCGAAGGAGCTCGGCCGGCTGCCGCAGCCGGGCGATCGCGTCGCCGTGTCCGGCCTGCTGCTCGAGGCCGAGCGGACCGAAGGCCGCCGGAAGCGCATCGCCACCATCCTCGCCTGGCCCGACCAGGCGCTCATCGACGCGCGCACCGCCTTCGAGGCCGGCGACGCGGAAGGGAGCCGTGCACATGGCTGAGTACCGGGCGGGGTTCGTCTCCTTCGTCGGCCGGCCGAACGTCGGCAAATCGACGCTGACGAACGCCCTGGTGGGTGAGAAGGTCGCGATCACGAGCTCGAAGCCGCAGACGACCCGGCGGGCGATCCGCGGCATCGTGCACCGCGAGCACGGTCAGCTCATCCTCGTGGACACGCCGGGACTGCACCGGCCGCGGACGCTCCTCGGCGAGCGGCTCAACACGCTCGTGCAGTCGACGCTCGGCGACGTGGACGTCATCGCGTTCTGCGTTCCCGCGAACGAGGCGATCGGCCCGGGCGACCGGTTCATCAACGAGCAGCTCGAGCAGTATCCGCGCGCGAAGAAGGTCGCGATCGTCACCAAGACGGATGCCACGTCGAAGGCGAAGGTCGCCGAGCAGCTCCTCGCGGTCTCGGGGCTCAGGGAGTGGGCGGCGATCATCCCGGTGTCGGCCCCGCGCGGCGAGCAGCTCGACGTGCTCGTCGACGAGCTGCTGGCGCTCATGCCGGCCTCCGACCAGCCGCTGTACCCCGCCGAGGCGCGCACCGACGAGGACGTCGAGGAGCGCATCGCGGAGTTCATCCGCGAGGCCGCGCTCGAGGGCGTGGCCGACGAGCTGCCGCACTCGATCGCGGTGACGGTCGACGACCTCATCGAGCGCGACGACAAAGACCTGGTCGAGGTGTACGCCAACCTGTTCGTGGAGCGCGACAGCCAGAAGGGCATCATCATCGGCAAGGGCGGGTCGCGGCTGAAGGAGGTCGGAGCGACCGCCCGCGCGCAGATCGAGGGCCTGCTGGGGCGCAAGGTGTACCTCGCGCTGCACGTGAAGGTCGCGAAGGACTGGCAGCGCGATCCGAAGCAGCTCGGCCGGCTCGGATTCTGAACCCGCCGCCTCCTGGAGACCGCCTACATCCCGAGGATGATTCAGGCCGGCGCCGCCCGCGTGGCGCGGTGACGGCGCGTACGGTGGTTCGGTGAGCACCACCTTGAGCCGCGGGCGACTGACGACCGATATCGTCCTCGCCATCCTGTTCGGGCTGGTGTGTCTGCCGTTCGCGCTGCTCGGCACGCCCGTCGACCTCGTCGCCCTCGCGCTGTTCACGGCGGCGCTCGCGGTGCGCCGGCTGAGTCCGGCGTGGTCGCTGGGCATCGCGTGGGCGGCCGCGATCGCCCAGATGGCCGCCCTCCGCGACCTGCAGCTCTACGACGCGGCCGTGCTGGGCGTGCTCTATTCGACCGCGGCGCACGGCGGTCGGCTGGTGAAGTGGCTGGGGCTCGCCTCAGCGGGCGTGGGCGCATTGGTGGCCTCGCTCTACCTGGCGCTCGCGAAACCGCTGTTCGACAGCGGGTCGCCGATCACATCGCAGCCGGGGCTTGCGGGGGTGCTGTTCGGGTTGCTGTTCCTGTTCATCTCCTCGGTCGCGGTGCTCGTGCTGGCGTGGACTGCGGGACTGCTCGTGCGGGCGGTCCGCGACTCGCGCGAGATCCGTCGCCGCGAGGAGGTGGCGACGCGTGAGCGCGAGCTCGCGGAGTACCGCTACGTCGTCGAGCAGGAGCGCAACCGCATCGCCCGCGACATGCACGACGTCGTGGCGCACTCGCTGGCCGTCGTGATCGCGCAGGCCGACGGCGCGCGGTTCGCCGCGGCCGCGAAGCCGGAGACGGCCGTGGAGGCGCTCGGCACGATCGCGGGTGTGGCGCGGGGCGCCCTGGGGGATGTGCGGCTGCTGCTCGCGGAACTCCGACACGCCGAGGGCGGGGCGCCGCAGCCCGTGCTCGACGACCTCGACGAGCTGCTCGGCCAGCTGCGCGCCGCGGGCCTCGATGTTCGGTTCGCCGAGGCGGGTGATCGGGTCGCACTCGGCACCGGACATCAGATCGCCGTCTACCGGATCGTGCAGGAGGGCCTGACGAACGCGCTCCGTCACGGCGACACCGCGCAGCCCGTCACCGTCGAGCTGGGCTGGAGCGAGGCGGGCGTCCGCGTCGAGATCGTGAACGCCGTGCGAGCGGATGCCTCGCCCGAGGCATCCGGCTTCCGCCACGGCATCCCCGGCATGCGCGAACGCGCGCAGCTCACCGGCGGCACGCTGACCGCCGACGTCGACGGCGACGGACGCTTCCGTCTCGTCGCCTGGATCCCCGCCACCGGAAGGACCGCATGACCCGCATCCGCGTCGCCCTCGTCGACGATCAGGCGCTGTTCCGCGCCGGCGTCCGCATGCTCATCGAGTCGCAGCCCGACCTCGAGTTCGCCGGTGAGGCGGGCGACGGCATGCAGGCCGTCGCGCTCGTCGAGCGCGCCAGGCCCGACGTGGTGCTGATGGACGTGCGGATGCCGCTCCTCGACGGCATCCAGGCGACCGAGCGCATCCTCGCCGAGGCCGACCGGGCCGGTCGCACGCCCCCGCGCGTGCTCGTGCTCACGACGTTCGATCTCGACGAGAACGCGGCCCGTGCGATCCGTGCCGGGGCGAGCGGGTTCGTGCTGAAGGACGCCGATCCCGGCTTCCTCCTCGCGGCGATCCGCACGGTCCACCAGGGCAACGCCGTCATCGCGGCGACGGCGACGCGCGAGCTCTTCGCCCATGTCGGGCGGGGCAGCGGCCGGCGCCCGGCGCCGGCGGCCTGGTCGGAGCTCACCGCACGCGAGCGGGAGATCTTCGCCCTCGCGGCGAAGGGCCTGTCGAATTCGGAGATCGCGGCGTCGGAGTTCCTCAGCGAGGCGACGGTGAAGACGCACGTGAGCCGCATCCTCGCCAAGCTCGGCCTGCGCGACCGGGTGCAGCTCGTCGTGTTCGCATACGAGCACGAGCTGCCGGGCTGACGCGACGTCATCCTCCGGGATGACGGCAGACCCTTCCGCCGCCGGATGCCCCGCCCCCGCGGCCGTCCGTAGCGTCGGAGGCATGCAGATCCAACCCTCCGACCTCGGTCTCATCGCCCGCGTCGCCACCCTCGGGAAGCGCTACGGCTCGGGCTCCGGCGCGGTCACCGCGCTCGACGACGTCTCCCTCGGCCTCCGCCGCGGCGAGTTCACCGCGATCATGGGGCCCTCGGGCTCGGGCAAGTCGACCCTCATGCACATCATGGCGGGGCTCGACTCGCCGACCTCGGGCCGGGTGTGGCTCGGCGACACCGACATCACCGAGCTCTCCGACAGCGCCCTGACCGTGCTCCGCCGTCGACGCATCGGCTTCATCTTCCAGTCGTTCAACCTCGTGCCGACGCTCGACGTGCGGGGCAACGTGCTGCTGCCGTTCGAGCTCGACGGCCGACGGCCGAGCCTCGAGGAGCAGGTCTGGATCGACGAGCTCATCGACACCCTCGGACTGCGTGCGCGCATGGATCACCGGCCGCACGAGCTGTCGGGCGGTCAGCAGCAGCGCGTCGCGATCGCCCGGGCGCTCGCGACGCGGCCCGACCTCGTCTTCGCCGACGAGCCGACCGGCAACCTCGACTCGCGCACCGGGCGCGAGGTGCTGGGGCTGCTCGCGTCGGCGAGCGCGACGTCGGGCCAGTCGATCGCGATGGTGACCCACGACCCCGTGGCCGCGAGCTACGCCGACCGCATCCTCTTCCTCGCCGACGGGCGGATCGTGCGCGACGCCGCGCGGTCGACGCCGGAGGAGATCTCGTCGTTCATGCTCTCGATGGAACGGGCCGCGTGATGCAGACTCGGCTGAAGGACCAGCTACCGACGCTCCTCGTCGCCGTGCTGGCGGGCACATTCGGCGTGACGCTGCTGCACGTGACGGGCCTGCTGGCCGCCGCGATCAGCGCCGACGATGTGACCGGGGAGAGCGACACCGTCGCGCTCATGCTGGGCATCGTCGCCGGCGTGTTCGTCGTGATCGCCGTGTACGTGAGTGCGATCGTCACGGCCAACACCGTGTCGACGGTCGTGGCCGGCCGCACGCGGCTCATCGCGCTGCTGCGGCTCATCGGGTCGAGTGCACGCGGTGAACGCGCGCGCATCGCCCGCGAGGGGCTGCTCGTCGGACTCATCGGCGCCGTCGCGGGCATGGTCCTCGGCACGGCGGCCGCATTCGGGCTGCAGCGGTACGCGGAGCTCACCGGTCTCATGCCCGAGACGTCGTACGACTACCTCAATCCGGCCGTGGTGCTGCCGGCCATCGCCGTCGTGCTCACGACCTGGCTGGCGTCGTGGGTCGGATCCCGGCGCGTGCTGCGCGTACGTCCGATCCAGGCGATCGGCAACTCGCACGAGCAGGACCGCGAGGAGCTCGGGAGTCGCCGGGGCCGCAACGCCACCGCGCTCGTGCTCGTCCTGGTCGGGGCGGCGTTGCTCGTCGCCGGGATCATCTGGGGCTTCGACGAGCCCTACGGCGTCCTCGTCGCGATGGTGGGAGGCATCCTCTCGTTCACCGGCATCGTGCTGGCCGCGCAGGTGGTCATGCCGCCCGTGCTCCGGCTCGTGGGGCGGCTGCTCGGCCCGTCGCCTGCGGCGCGGCTCGCGGCGGAGAACGCCGTGCGCCACCCCGAGCGGAGCTCGCGGATGACGATCGGGCTCGTGATCGGCGTCACGCTCGTGACCACGTTCGCCGTCACGATGCAGTCGTACCGGGAGCTGCTGCTCGCTGCCCAGGAGGTGCAGCCGGAGGTCTACGCCGGCATCGACGAGATGCTGAACGTCACGGTCGCGGTCTTCAGCGTGCTCATCGGGTTCAGCGCGCTCATCGCCGCGATCGGCATGGTGAACACGCTGTCGCTCAGCGTGCTGCAGCGCACGCGGGAGCTCGGGCTGCTGCGCGCCCTCGGGTTCGACCGCCGCCAGCTGCGGGGCATGATCGTCGCCGAGGCGGCCGCCCTGACCGTCGCCGCCACCCTCACGGGCATCGTGCTCGGCTTCGTGTACGGCTGGGCTGGCGCGCAGGCGCTGCTCGGCGGAGCGCAGGGGGAGCCCGCCATCGTGCTGCCCGGCATCCCGTGGGTCATGTTCGGCGTGCTCGCCGTCGCGGCGGGCGTCCTCACCCTGGTCGCGTCGATCGCGCCGGCGCGCCGGGCGATGCGCGTGGCCCCGGTCGTGGCCCTCGCGGCCGACTGAGCCCCGCCTCGGGCGCGGGGAGCCGCCCGGAGCGGAATCGGATGAGCGGATGCCTCGCGGGGAGGCATCCGCTCATCGTCCGTTCCGGGACCGCCGGTGACGGTGCTAGCCTTGGCGTGTGCGTCACGGCCTGCTTCTCCTTAGCTGCCGCAGCGAGTCCTAGATCTGAAGGCCTCACTCGCTGCGGAGTTCGTCGTCGGCTGAAACCGAACCAAGCGAGAAGAGCGAGTCATGCAGAACACCCAGAAGCCGTCGGCCATGCCGGTGCACCGGTACCGCCCGTTCCATGAGCAGATCCGGGTGGAGCTTCCCGATCGCACGTGGCCGTCCAAGCGCATCACCACCGCACCGCGCTGGTGCGCGGTCGACCTGCGCGACGGCAACCAGGCGCTCATCGACCCGATGAGCCCCGAACGCAAGCGCATCATGTTCGACCTGCTCGTGCGCATGGGCTACAAGGAGATCGAGGTCGGCTTCCCGAGCGCGAGCCAGACCGACTTCGATTTCGTGCGCAGCCTCATCGAGGAGGGCGCCATCCCCGACGACGTCACCATCCAGGTGCTGACGCAGGCGCGCGACCACCTGATCGAGCGTACGTACGAGTCCATCCGCGGGGCGAAGCAGGCGATCGTCCACCTGTACAACTCGACGAGCGTGCTGCAGCGCGAGGTCGTGTTCCGCACCGATCGTCAGGGCATCATCGACATCGCGCTCCACGGCGCGCGGAAGTGCCGCGAGATGGAGGCGACCGTCCCCGGCACCACCGTCTACTACGAGTACTCGCCCGAGAGCTACACGGGCACCGAGCTCGAATTCGCCGTCGACGTCTGCAACCAGGTGCTCGAGGTCTTCGAGCCGACGCCCGAGCGCAAGGTCATCATCAACCTGCCGGCCACGGTCGAGATGACCACGCCGAACGTCTACGCCGACTCCATCGAGTGGATGAGCCGGCACCTGAACCACCGCGAGAACGTCATCCTCTCCCTGCACCCGCACAACGACCGCGGCACCGCCGTCGCGGCGGCCGAGCTCGGCTACCTCGCCGGCGCGGACCGCATCGAGGGATGCCTCTTCGGCAACGGCGAGCGCACCGGCAACGTCGACCTGGTGGCCCTCGGCATCAACCTGTTCACGCAGGGCATCGACCCGCAGATCGACTTCTCCGACATCGACGAGATCAAGCGCACCGCCGAGTACTGCAACCAGCTGCCGGTGCCCGAGCGCAGCCCCTGGGCGGGCGACCTCGTCTACACGGCATTCTCGGGTTCTCACCAGGACGCCATCAAGAAGGGCTTCGAGGCGATGGAGGCCCGTGCCGCCGCTGAGGGCGTGGCCGTCGACGACCTCGAGTGGGCCGTGCCGTACCTGCCGGTCGACCCGAAAGACCTCGGTCGCAGCTACGAGGCCGTGATCCGGGTCAACTCGCAGTCGGGCAAGGGCGGCGTCGCGTACCTGCTGAAGAACGACCACAAGCTCGACCTGCCGCGCCGGCTGCAGATCGAGTTCTCGGGTGTGGTGCAGGCCAAGACCGACGCCGAGGGCGGCGAGGTCACGAGCGAGGAGATCTGGTCGATCTTCACCGACGAGTATCTCCCCGCACCGGAGCACCGCCCCGACGACAAGTGGGGCCGGTTCGAGCTGCTCAGCCTCCGCACCGAGAGCGAGCTCACGGGAGAGGTGCGCGTGCGCGCCGGCCTCCGCGACGGCGACGAGCGCGTCGACGCCGACGGCATCGGCAACGGGCCGATCGCGGCCTTCCTCGGCATCCTCGCCGCGGAGGGCGTCGACGTCCGCGTGCTCGACTACAGCGAGCACGCCCTGTCGGCCGGCGGTGACGCGCAAGCCGCGGCGTACGTCGAGTGCCAGGTCGGCGGCCGAACGCTCTGGGGCGTCGGCGTGGACGCCGACATCTCGACGGCGTCGCTGAAGGCGGTCGTCTCGGCCGTCAACCGGGCGCTGAAGCACGCGGAGGCGGAGAGCCCGGCCGAGGCGCTCAGCGCGGTCTGAGCCACGTCGGGCGAACGGGTCAGCGACGGATGACCGGCATCATGCCGGTCTCCGTCGCGACCTTCCGCCGGTAGAGCATGCGCTGCTCGGGCAGCGACACGTCGAAGATCACGGCGAGCCACCGGATGACCGTCGTCACGGCGACGCCCACGATGCCGGCGATGAAGATCGGAACGTGGAACAGGTCGAGCAGCGCGAGGACGAGGCATCCCGCCGCCGCGGCGACCGCGTAGAGCGAGCCGACGTGCATGATCGAGACCGGCAGGCTCATCAGGACGTCGCGGAGCACGCCGCCGCCCACGGCGGCGCACACGCCGACGAACACGGCCGGCACGAGCGGCACGCCGACACTCAGCGCCTTGCTGGTGCCGAAGGCGCCGAACAGTCCGATGACGAGCGCGTCGAGGCCGACGATCACGGCGTTCAGGCGCTGCAAGGGCGCCGCGAGCAGCATGCCGAGGAGCGAGGCGGCGATCGCCGTGACGAGGTACCAATTGCTCTGCAGGCTCGCGGGCGGCAGCCCGAGCAGCAGGTCGCGGATCAGGCCGCCGCCGAGGCCGACGAGTGTGCCGATGATCGCCACGCCGAGGAAGTCGAGTCGGCGCTCACCGCGGAACCCCGACGCGAAGAGCGCGCCCTGGATGCCGCCGAGGCCGACGGCCGTGAGGTCGAGCCAGAGCGGGATGGTGAACTGCGCGGATTCCACGAACCCAGTGAAGCATGAACGGCCCGCGCGACATCCGCTCCTCCTGCCGCGGCGCTCCGGCGGGGGTGGGAGAATCGACGGGTGCCGGTCTACCGAGATGAAGCCGTCGTGCTCCGCACCCACAAGCTGGGCGAGGCCGACCGCATCGTCACGCTCCTCACCCGGCGTCACGGCAAGATCCGGGCGGTGGCGAAAGGCGTGCGGCGCACCGCCTCCAAGTTCGGGGCGCGGCTGGAGCCCTTCATGGTCGCCGACCTGCAGCTGTACGAGGGGCGCACGCTCGACGTGATCACGCAGGCCGAGTCGCTCGGCTCCTACGGCGCCGAGATCTCCCAGGACTACGCCGCCTACACCGCCGCGAACGCGATGGTGGAGACCGCCGACCGCGTCACCGAGGCGGAGGGGTCGCTGCAGCAGTACCTCCTGCTGGTCGGCGCGCTGCGCTCGCTCGCCCGGCGCGAGCACGGGCCGGTGCTCACGCTCGACTCGTACCTGTTGCGCGCGCTCGCCCTCGCCGGCTGGGCGCCGAGCTTCCAGGACTGCGCCAGGTGCGGGCGCGCGGGTGACCACACCGCCGTCGTCGTGCAGCTCGGCGGGGTGGTGTGCAACGAGTGCGCACCGCCCGGCGCGCCCCGCATCGCGCCGTCGACCATCGGCCTGCTGGGCTCGCTCCTCGCGGGCGACTGGGCGCACGCCGAGGCGGCAGGCGATCGCGACCGCAACCAGGCGAGCGGCATCATCGCCGCGTACACCCAGTGGCACCTCGAACGAGGGCTCCGTTCGCTCCCGCATGTGACGCGGGATGCCGCGCGCCCGCCCGAGGCGGCGCCCGCCGTCGTTCCCGCCCCCGACTCCGCCCCCGACTCCGCCACCGACCCGACGAGAGAACCCGCGCCGCAGTGAGCCCCAAGCCGTACACCCACAAAGACGCCGTGCCCTACCGCCCGATCGACTGGACGGGCCTCTACCCGCCGGAACTGCCGAAGGGCGCGGTGCCCGAGCACGTCGCGATCGTCATGGACGGCAACGGGCGATGGGCGAACCGCCGGGGTCTCACCCGCATCGAGGGGCACAAGGCGGGGGAGGCGGCGCTGCTCGACGTCGTCGCGGGTGCGATCCAGATCGGCGTGAAGCACGTCTCGGTGTATGCGTTCTCGACGGAGAACTGGAAGCGCAGCCCCGACGAGGTCCGATTCCTCATGGGATACAACCGCGACGTCCTGCACCGCCGCCGCGACCAGCTCAACGAGTGGGGGGTGCGCATCCGGTGGGCCGGCCGGAAGCCGCGGCTCTGGAAGTCGGTGATCGAGGAACTGCAGTTCGCCGAACGCCTGACCGCGGGCAACGACACGCTCACGCTCACGATGTGCGTCAACTACGGCGGCCGGAACGAGCTCACCGACGCCGTCCGTTCGATCGCCGACGACGTGGCGGCCGGCCGGTTGCGGCCCTCGGCGGTCTCGGAGAAGCTCATCTCGAAGCGCCTCTACGTGCCCGAGCTGCCCGACGTCGACCTGTTCGTGCGCAGCTCTGGGGAGCAGCGCACGTCGAACTTCCTGCTCTGGCAGTCGGCGTACGCCGAGATGGTCTTCCTCGACACCCTCTGGCCCGATTTCTCGCGCGTCGACCTGTGGCGCGCGATCGAGCTGTACGCGAGCCGCAACCGGCGGTTCGGCGGAGCCGTCGACGCGCCGTCGGCGGAGACGCCCCCGGAATAGCGCGCCGCCGGGCCGTGTTGTCCAGTGCCGTGACTTCCCCCATCAAGATCGACATCTGGTCCGACGTCGCGTGCCCGTGGTGCTACATCGGCAAGCGCCACCTCGAGGGCGGCATCGCCGCGCTCGGCGAAGATGCGCCCGACATCGAGATCGAGTACCACTCGTTCGAGCTCGCACCCGACACGCCCGTCGACTTCGAGGGCACCGAGGTTGACTTCCTCGCCAAGCACAAGGGTCTGCGCGAGGAGCGGGTGCAGCAGATGCTCGAGCACGTCACCGGCGTCGCAGCGAACGCCGGCCTCGACTACGACTACGACGCGCTGCAGCACACGAAGACGCTGAAGGCGCACGAGCTGCTGCACTTCGCGAAGGAGCAGGGCCGGCAGCTCGAGCTGTCCGAGCGGCTGTTCCGCGCCTACTTCACCGAGGGCCGCCACGTCGGCCGCATCGACGAGCTGGTGGAGCTCGCCGCCGAGGTCGGGCTCGATGCCGACGCCGCCCGCGACGCGCTCGAGTCCGGCCGCTTCGCCGGCGCCGTGCAGGCGGACATCGCCCAGGCCGGCGCCTACGGCATCAACGGCGTGCCGTTCTTCGTCTTCGAGGGCAAGTACGGCGTCTCCGGCGCACAGCCGGTCGAGGTCTTCAGTCAGGTCATCTCACAGGTGGCGGGCGAGCGCGACGGGGCCGCCGCGTGAGCGGCTACGACGCCTCGACCGGCGATGCGGTGATCGAGATGGCGGTGACGGATGCCCCGGCCGAGGCATCCTCGTCGCCGTTCACCCTGCTGACGGGCGCCGCCGACTCGATGATCTGCGAGGGCGACGTCTGCTACGTCCCCGGCGCGGTCGGCGGCGAAACCGCCGCGGAGGATCACGCTCAGGACGCGGTCGCGCGCACCTGATCGTGCAGCAGTCGGGCGACGTGCCCGAGAGCCTGTTCGGCGGCCGGCTGCACGCGAGCCGGCACGTTCGAGCGGCTGAGGACGACGACCGCGATCGAGGTGCCGTCCGAGTGGCCGACGACGCCGGCCTCGTGGCGAAGATGCAGGAACGTGCCGGTCTTCGAGAACCATGCCGCCTCATCCGACTCGAGGTCGGGAGCGAGCCGGTGGCGCAGAAGATTGGCGCCGAGCAGCGCCCGGAGGCGGTCTCGTTCCTCCGCGAGCCGGTCGTCGGTCCAGATCAGCTCGAGCAGGTCGGCCAGGCCGCGGGCGGTGCCGGCGTTCGCGCTCGTCACGTCGAGTTGCGGGATCAGGTGTCCGCCGCCGGTCGTGGCGGCCGCGATCGCGAGGCTCAGCGCCTGCGGGCGTTCGGCCGGTGAGAGCACGCTGGCGAGCGTGCGGTGCAGCTCGGCGATCGTGTGGCGCACCGTGATGGTGGAGATGCCGAGCTGCCGCAGCGATGCGGTGACCAGGTCGGGCGGGCAGAGGGCGAACAGTGCGTCGGCGGCGGTGTCGTCGCTGACGGCGAGAGCGAGGTAGAGCAGATCCTCGACCGCGACGACGGCGGAATGCTGGAAGCGGGAGATGCCGGTGGGGCCGGGCGTCCGGGTATCCGGGCGGAGTTCGACGGGCCGGGCGAGGTCGAGTCTCCCAGCCGTCGCGGAGCGCAGGACCGTCAGCGCCAGCGGGAGCTTGACGACGGACGCGAGCGGATACGGCACGTCGGCGTCCAGAGCGAGTTCCCGACCCGATCGGAGGTCGCGCACCAGGATCGAGGCGTCGAGACCGGCCTCGGCGAGGTGCTCCCGGGCGGTCCGGAGGACGACTCGGTCAGCGCGCATCGATCGAGGATACCGAGCCGTCTCCGAACAGTGCGGCGAGGACGGCGCGCCCGGCTGCCGTGAACCGGGCCGCGAGGTCGGGGTCACGGTGCGTCACCGCGTACCCGCGGCGAAGATGGAGATCGCCGAGCGGCCGCCACTCGAGGCCCAGGGCTCCTGCCTCGTCGGGGGTGCACAGCACGAGGTCGTCATGGATCATGGCCCGCGCCGCCGCCCATACCAGCGCGTCGGCCACTCTGACGAGTCCAGGCGTCAGCCCTGCCGCGTTTCGAGCGCGTTCGACGCGATCGCGCACGTGCGGGACGTCGTCCTCGGGTTGGATCCACAGGACGCGGCGGTCGCCGCCGCCACGCCGTGGCCGGAGTTCGGAGAGGAACAAGGTCGGAGGCGACGCTCCGGGATCGTGCGGCTGGGGTGACGGGATGCCGGCGACGCCGAGCGGACGGGACCAGGCGGCCCGATCCGGCTCGACGTGCTGCAGGGCGAGCCGGACGCGCCCGTCGGCGACCCAAGCGTCACGTTCGCGCGGTGAGGACTCGACGAGCTGCGCCGTCATCGCACCGGCGACGGCGGCGGACAGACGGGCCCCGAGTGCCGGGTCGAGGTGCCTCGGCACCGCGATCGGCACCGGCGCACGGCGCGCGTCGTCGACCTCGTCTACGAGATCGTCGGCCGCGGCGACGAGCCGCTGGGCGGCAGGGAGGATCCGCCGGCCGAACTCGGTGAGCGCAACCTGGCGTGACGACCGATCGAACAGCCGGCCGCCGACGTGAGCCTCCAGGGCGGCGACGCGACGGCTCGCGACCGACTGGGTGATGCCCGCCCCGAGGGCCCCCGCAGTGAAACTCTCCCGTTCGGCGACCGCGACGAAGGCGGTACAGGCGGCGATCAGATCGAACCCGCGCGCCATGGATGCGATTCTCGCATGAATACTCGCATTTCCGGCTTTGCCGACATGAACGCTCGCTGGCGACACTGCCGCTATGACCGCATCGATCCGATCCACCGCCCTCAGCCGTCGCTCCGCCCTCACGCTCGGCGGCCTCACCGCCGTCGGCGCCGCGCTCGCGCCGGTCGCCGCGTCCGCCGCGCCCGTCGGTACGGCCCGGCGCGGCCCCGGCTGGCGCGACCACGCAACCCTCGCCCAGTCGCTCGCAGCACTCGAGCGCGAGGCATCCGTCACCATCGGCGTCATGGCCGTGACGTACGGGGACCGTCGCAGCTTCTCGTACCGGGCGGGGGATCTGTTCCCCATGTGCTCGCTGTTCAAGGTGCTCGCCGCCGCCGCGCTCGTCCGCGATCGCGGTTACGACGAGACGTACTGGAGCACCCCGATCGCGTTCTCCGAGTCCGATATCGTGCGCGACTCGCCCATCCTCAGTGACCCGGAACGGCCCCGCGAGGCGACTCCGGAGCAGCTCGCGGACGCGGCGATCCGGTTCAGCGATAACACCGCAGGCAACCTGCTGCTGCGGGAGCTCGGCGGCCCGTCGGCGATCACGGCGTTCGCCGCGTTGCTCGGTGCGACGCGAACGCGTCTGGACCGCTGGGAGCCCGAGCTGAACGAGGCCATCCCTGGCGACCACCGCGATACGACGACGCCCGGGGACATCGCCAGGCTGTACCAGGCGCTCCTCCTCGATGACGCGGCCGGCGTCCTCGCGTCGTCGCGACTGCGCGAATGGATGCTCCGCTGTGCCACCTCCGGTGCCCGCATGCGAGCCGGGCTCGTCGGTCCGTACGAGCTCGCGGACAAGACCGGCGGCGGCGACTACGGCGTGGTGAACGACGCCGGCGTGCTGTGGCAGCCGGGGGCCGACCCGCTCACGCTGGTCGTCCTCACGCGCACCGATCGGTCGGAGGCGGTCCGCAACGACGAGGTGATCGCCCGCGTGACCCGGCTCGTGGTGGAGTCGCGGCCGGCTACTCCGGCTCGCTGAGGTCGGCCACCGTCGCGTCGAACGCGGCGATGAGGGCATCGGCGTCGACGAAGAGGCTGCGGCCGTGCTCGCCGGCGCCCATCGACACCCGTCGGCCCACGATCGTCTCGTCGACGTAGACGGGCCACGGGGTGGTCGAGCCGAGCGGGGTGATGGTGCCCCGTTCGTACCCCGTCGCCGCGAGCGCGAGCGACGCGTCGGGCAGCTGCAGCTTGTTGACGCCGACGAGGGCGCGCAGCTTCGGCCAGCTGATCTTGCGCCCGCCGGGGACGAGTGCGAACAGGTAGGTGTCGTCGCTGCGCTTGACCACGAGTGACTTCACGATGTCGCCGGGGGAGATGCCGAGCAGCTCTGCCGCCTCCTCGAGGCTGCGGGCCGCCGGGCGTTCGATGATCTCGACGTCGAGACCTCTCGCCGCGGCATCCGCCCGCACTCGCTCCGAACCGGTGAGCGTGTCGTCGGTCATCTCGTCCTCCCAAGGTGCGCGTCTTCGGCATCCTATGCGCGCCCGCCGGGTCGGCGGCCGGCCGGGCGCCGAAGTCTGGGAGAATCGATGGCGATGTCGATTCCCACCACCACCGCCAGCGGCCCGCTCACCATCGGCGGCCTCGAGCTCGACGTGCCCGTCGTGCTCGCGCCGATGGCGGGCATCACGAACACGGCCTTCCGACGGCTCTGCCGCGAGTTCGGCGCCGGGCTGTACGTGAGCGAGATGATCACGAGCCGTGCGCTCGTCGAGCGCACGCCCGAGTCGATGCGGCTCATCACGCACCACGAGTCCGAGACGCCCCGGTCCATCCAGCTGTACGGGGTCGATCCGAAGACCGTGGCCGAGGCCGTGACGATGCTCGTCGCCGAAGACCGCGCCGACCACATCGATCTGAACTTCGGATGCCCCGTCCCGAAGGTCACCCGCAAAGGCGGCGGCGCCGCGCTGCCGTGGAAGCGCGGGCTGTTCCGCGACATCGTGGAGGGCGCCGTGCGTGCGGCGGGTGACATCCCGCTCACCATCAAGATGCGCAAGGGCATCGACCCCGACCACCTCACCTACCTCGAGGCCGGACGCATCGCGGAAGGCGCCGGGGTGTCCGCCATCGCCCTGCACGCCCGCACCGCGTCCGAGTTCTACTCGGGTCATGCCGACTGGTCCGCCATCGCGCGGCTGAAGGAGACCGTCACGGGAGTCCCCGTGCTCGGCAACGGCGACATCTGGTCCGCCGACGACGCCCTGCGCATGGTCGCCGAGACCGGCTGCGACGGCGTGGTCGTGGGCCGCGGATGCCTCGGCCGCCCCTGGCTCTTCGGCGACCTCGCCGCCGGCTTCCGGGGAGAGCTGGCCGACGGCCGGGCGACGACGTACCAGCCGACGCTCGGGCAAGTGGCGCAGACCTTCCGCCGCCACGCGGAGCTGCTCGCCGAGTTCTTCGACAGCGAGGAGCGCGGGTGCCGCGACATCCGCAAGCACGTCGCCTGGTACTTCAAGGGCTACCCGGTGGGCGGCGAACTGCGCGCCCGGCTCGCGACGGTCGAATCGCTCGAGCAGCTCGACGAGCTGCTTGCGACCCTCGACTGGTCGACGCCGTACCCGGGTGAGGGGGCGGAAGGGCCCCGCGGTCGGGCAGGCACGCCGAAGAACCCGGCGCTGCCCGACGGGTGGCTCGACTCGCAGGAGCTCGCCGGCCACGACCGCGTGACGCTCGTCGACGCCGAACTCGACACGAGCGGCGGCTGACCGGGTGCGCGATCGACGACTGTTCGGCGGCTACGACGACGCCGACACGGAACGCTGGCTGCCCGAAGAGCACTCCTCGAGGCGAAGCGATTTCGCACGGGATCGCGCACGCCTGCTGCACTCGAGCGCGTTGCGCCGGCTCGCCGCCAAGACGCAGGTGCTGAGCCCCACGGCCGGGCTCGACTTCGCCCGCAACCGGCTGACCCACTCGCTCGAGGTCGCGCAGATCGGCCGCGAGCTCGCGACGAACCTCGCCCTCGACCCCGACGTCGTCGACACCGCGTGCCTCGCCCACGACCTCGGCCACCCGCCGTTCGGGCACAACGGCGAGAAGGCGCTGAACGCCTGGGCCTCCGACATCGGCGGGTTCGAGGGCAACGCGCAGACCCTCCGGATCCTCACGCGCCTCGAGCCGAAGGTCTTCGGCGACGACGGGCGCAGCTACGGCCTGAACCTCACGAGGGCGAGCCTCGATGCGAGCTGCAAGTACCCGTGGCCCGAGGCCCAGGGCGTCGCCGACCCGTCAGGCCGGCAGAAGTTCGGGTTCTACGCCGACGACGTCGCCGCGTTCGAGTGGCTGCGCGCTGGGGCGCCCGCGGGGCGTCTCTGCATCGAGGCGCAGGTGATGGACCTCTCCGACGACATCGCCTACTCCGTGCACGACTTCGAAGACGCGATCTTCAACGGCTACATCGACGTCGCCGCACTCGGCCAACGCGTCGACCACGACGAGCTGGTCGCGTCGATGTCGGAGTGGATCGGCGGAGCCATCCCGCGAGACGAGCTCATGGCGGCGTTCGACCGGCTCGACTCGCTCGATGTCTGGCTCGAGGGCTTCGACGGCAGCCGCCGCGACCAGGCCCGGCTGAAGGACCTCACGAGCCAGCTCATCGGACGCTTCGCCCACGCGGCGACCGAGGCGACGCGTGCGGCGTTCCCACTTGCAAGCCTCATCCGCTTCGATGCCGACGTCGTCGTGCCGCGATGGGTGCAGGCCGAGATCGCCGTGCTGAAGGGCATCGTCGCGACGTTCGTGATGTCCCGCAACACCCGCCAGCCGATCTACGCCCAGCAGCGGCGCATCCTCACCGCCCTCGCCGACGTGCTGCTCGAGACCGGCGACGCCAACCTCGATCCGGGCTTCGCCGACGACTGGCGCGCCGCCGCCGACGACGCGGCGCGCAAGCGGGTCGTCGTCGACCAGGTGCAGAGCCTCACCGACCAGTCGGCGCTCGCCTGGTACGAGCGGCTCGTGCAGCGGTGAGCGGGTCCCTCGGCCGGCGGCGACGGGCCGACGGCGGTCCGTTCCGGCCTAGGATGTGAGCATGGCGGGCCGCATTCGACAGAGCGATGTCGAAGAGGTGAAAGCCCGCACGAACATCGCCGACATCGTGGGCGAGCACGTCACGCTGAAGTCTGCGGGCGTCGGCTCGCTGAAGGGCCTCTGCCCCTTCCACGACGAGCGGAGCCCCAGCTTCCACGTACGACCGCAGCTCGGGTACTACCACTGCTTCGGCTGCGGCGAGTCGGGTGACGTGTACACGTTCCTGCAGAAGATGGACCACGTCAGTTTCAGCGAGGCCGTCGAACGGCTCGCCGGCAGGCTCGGCATCGAACTGCACTACGAAGACGGCGGCGGGCCCGCGAACGATCACGGCAACCGCGCGCGACTGCTCGCCGCCAACGCCGCGGCGGCCGAGTTCTTCGTCGAGCAGCTGACCACGCCCGAGGCCGAGGTCGGCCGGCGCTTCCTCGGCGAGCGCGGGTTCGATGCCGAGGCGGCGAGGCGCTTCGGCGTCGGCTTCGCCCCGAAGAGTTGGGACCGCCTCACCGACCATCTGAAGGGCCGCGGCTACTCAGCAGAGGAGCTCGCCGCGGCGGGGCTCGTGTCGCAGGGCGACCGCGGCGTGTACGACCGCTTCCGAGGTCGACTCGTCTGGCCGATCCGGGATGTCACGGGCCAGACGGTCGGGTTCGGCGCGCGGCGACTCCTCGACGACGACAACGGGCCGAAGTACCTGAACACCCCCGAGACGGCCGTGTACCGCAAGGCGCAGGTCCTCTACGGGCTCGACCTCGCCAAGCGCGACATTTCACGCGAGCACCGGGTCGTCGTGGTCGAGGGCTACACCGACGTCATGGCCTGCCACCTCGCGGGCGTCACGACCGCGATCGCGACCTGCGGCACGGCGTTCGGCGTCGAACACATCCGGGTGCTCCGGCGCGTGCTCGGCGACGACGGCGGGGGAGAGGTGATCTTCACCTTCGACGGCGACGCCGCGGGCCAGCAGGCCGCCATGCGCGCCTTCGCCGACGAGCAGCGGTTCACGGCGCAGACCTACGTCGCGGTCGCGCCCGACGGGCTCGACCCGTGCGACCTCCGCCTCGCCAAGGGCGACCACGCCGTGCGCGCACTGGTCGAGCAGAAGACGCCGATGTTCGAGTTCGTCATCCGGCACACGGTCTCGCGGTTCGACCTCGAGTCCGTCGAAGGCCGGGTGGGGGCGCTCCGCGCCGCAGCGCCCGTCGTCGCGGAGATCCGCGACCGGTCGCTCCGTCCCGGATACACCCGCGAGCTCGCCCGGATGCTCGGCATGGAACTCGGCGAGGTCGAGCGCGCCGTGCGCGGCGCGGCCGCCCGGGGCGACGGTCGTGGTGGCGAGGGCCGCGGCGACGCTCGCGGCGGCGACGGGCGCCGGGGCGAGGCATCCGCCCGGCCCGCCGACGGCCGGTCGCAGGCCGATGCGCAGGCGGATGCCCCGCCTCGCCCGTTCTCGATCGCGGAGCTGCCCGGCGACCCGTCGACCCGGCTCGAGCGGGACGCCCTCCAGGCGATGCTCCAGTTCCCCGACGCGGCGGGGCTCGACCTCATCCGCCACGCGACCGACAGCCGGTTCGGCAACGAGACGCTCGCGGTGGTCCGCGACGGCATCGCCTCGGTCGTCGCGACCGACGGCGCGCTCCGGGTGGACCGGGTCGTCGCCGAGGTGCCCGCGCCGTACGCGGGAGTGGTGCAGCAGCTCGCGGTGGCCCCGGTCCCGCAGCGCAGCGAGGCGGAGACCACCGTCTACGTCCGCGGCGTGGTGACCTCGCTCGTCGACCGGGAGCTGCTGCGGCAGAAGCGGGAGCTGCTCGGACGCCTTCAGCGCACCGACCCCTCCGACCGAGAGACGTTCGCCGCCATCCAGCGGGCCCTCGTCGACCTCGAGCGCGAGCGTCGCAGCCTCACGTCGGCGGACTGAGCGTGCCTCGGCCGGTTTCGCGCAGTCCGTGCGGGCAACGTTGCAGATCGGTAAACATTCCCGCGTCCGGAGGCCGCTCCGAGCACGATTCCGTGCGCCTGTGCTAGGTCTGGAGGATACGACTCGCGCGCGGCGTCCCTCCGCGCGCATCGTCCTGACAGGAAGAGGTAGACGGATATGGCATCCGCATCCACACGACGTCGTCGCGGTCTGATCGCGATGGCGGGCGTCTCGGTGGCCGCCCTCACCCTCGCCGGCTGCTCGGCCGGCGACGACGGTGGCGACGGCGGTTCGGGCGACTCGCTCACCATCGGCACCACCGAGCAGATCACGGCGCTCGACCCCGCGGGCTCGTACGACAACGGCTCCTTCGCCGTCATGAACCAGGTGTACCCGTTCCTCCTGAACACGCCGTACGGCAGCCCCGACGTCGAGCCCGACATCGCGGAGTCCGCCGAGTTCACCTCTGAGAACCAGTACACGGTGAAGCTCAAGGAGGGACTGAAGTTCGCGAACGGCAACGACCTCACCTCGTCCGATGTGAAGTTCACGTTCGACCGTCAGCTCGCGATCGCCGACGAGAACGGCCCATCGTCGCTGCTCTACAACCTCGAGTCGATCGACACCCCCGACGAGACGACCGTGGTCTTCAACCTCATCTCGCCGAACGACCAGATCTTCCCGCAGATCCTGTCGAGCCCGGTCGGCCCGATCGTCGACGAGGACGTCTTCTCGGCCGACTCGCTGACCTCCGACGACGACATCGTCGAGGGCCAGGCCTTCGCCGGCCAGTACACGATCTCGAGCTACAAGGTCAACGAGCTCGTGCAGTACAAGGCGAACCCCGACTACCAGGGCATCCTCGGCCCCGCCGAGACCGAGACGGTCAACGCCCGGTACTACACCGACGCATCGAACCTGAAGCTCGACGTCCAGGAGGGCAACATCGACGTCGCGCACCGCACGCTCAGCGCGACCGACATCGAAGACCTCCGCGGCAACGACAACGTGAAGGTGGTCGACGGCCCCGGCGGTGAGATCCGCTACATCGTGTTCAACTTCAACACGATGCCGTTCGGCGCCACGACGCCCGAGGCCGACCCGGCCAAGGCGCTCGCCGTGCGTCAGGCCATCGCGGACCTCATCGACCGCGACGCGCTGTCGGAGGACGTCTACAAGGGCACCTTCACGCCGCTGTACTCCTACGTGCCCGAGGGCCTCACGGGCGCCAACGAGGCGCTGAAGGAGCTCTACGGCGACGGCAACGGCGCCCCCGACGCCGACAAGGCGGCCGAGCGCCTCTCGGCGGCCGGCATCCAGACGCCGCTCGACATCTCGATCCAGTACGTCGCCGAGCGCTACGGCCCGTCGTCGTCCGACGAGTACGCGATCATCAAGGAGAACCTCGAGGAGTCGGGCCTGTTCACGGTCAACCTCCAGTCCACCGAGTGGGTGCAGTTCTCCGAGGACCGCGTCGCCGACCTGTACCCGGCGTACCAGCTGGGCTGGTTCCCCGACTACTCGGACGCCGACAACTACCTCACGCCGTTCTTCCTCACGGAGAACTTCCTCTCGAACCACTACGACAACCAGACGGTCAACGACAAGATCCTCGAGCAGGCCACCACGGCCGACCCCGCCGCGCGCGAAGCGCTCATCGGCGAGATCCAGGACCTCGTCGCGGCCGACCTGTCGACCATCCCGTACCTCCAGGGTGCGCAGGTCGCGGTCGTGGGCAAGGACGTGCAGGGTGCGGAGGACACGCTCGACGCGTCGTTCAAGTTCCGCTACGCGGCACTCTCCAAGGGCTGATCACTCCGACTAGAGTCGATCCAGCTCGACGACGGGGGCGACCCGCTACGGCGGGCCGCCCCCGTTCCATGCAACGTGAGGAACACATGACCGCAGTCGCAGAGGCGCCGCTGCCGGAGACCCCGGCTCCCGGCGCGCCCAAGCCCGAGTCCCAGGGCGGGGGGTTCGGACGGTATCTGCTCGTCCGGTTCCTGCTTATCTTCCCGACCATCCTGATCCTCGTCACGCTCGTCTTCTTCCTGATGCGTTTGACGGGCGACCCGATCACCGCCGCGCAGGGCGGACGCGCCTCCGCCGAGCAACTCGCCGAGATGCGGGCCGCGGCGGGCTACGACCGCCCGGTGATCGTGCAGTACCTCGAGTACCTCGGCCAGATCGCCGTCTTCGACTTCGGGTCGACGCTGACCACGAACCGTCCGGTGGTCGAGGTGCTCGCGACCTACGGCCCGGCGACGTTCGAGCTCGTGTTCTACTCGCTCATCGTCGCCTTCGCCGTCGGCATCCCGCTCGGCCTGCTCGCGGCGTATCACCGCGACAAGGCGCAGGACGCGATCTACCGCGTGCTCGCGATCCTCTGGTACGCGGTGCCGGTGTTCTTCGCCGGCCTGCTGCTGAAGCTCGTGTTCTCGGTCTGGCTGAAGTGGCTGCCGGTCGCCGGACGGGCCGACGTGGACTCCGAGATCGAGATGAGCATGCTGCCGTTCCGGACGGGGTTCTACACGATCGATGCGATCCGCACCGGCGATCCCCAGGTGATCGGCGATGTGCTCTCGCACGCCGTCCTTCCGGCGATCGCGCTCGGGCTGCTCACCGCGGGCATCTTCCTCCGCCTCGTGCGCACCAACGTGATCGGCACCCTGTCGACCGACTACGTCGACGCAGCCAGGTCGCGCGGCGTCGCCGAGTCGCGGCTGCTCAGGAAGCACGCGTACCGGCCCGCGCTCATCCCGATCATCACGGTCATCGGGCTGCAGATCGCACTGCTCCTCGCCGGAGCGGTGCTGACGGAGACCACGTTCGAGTGGCGGGGGCTCGGGTTCATGCTCGCCGAGTACCTCGAGAACCGCGACTTCGTCGCCGTTCAGGGCATCGTCGCGCTCCTCGCCGTCATCGTGGCACTCACCAACTTCATCGTCGACATCATCGCGGCGTTCATCGACCCGAGGGTGAGGTACTGATGTCCGCGGCATTCGTCAGCGCGCCGAAGCGGCGCCTCGTCGACCGGCTGCCGGTCGTGCATCAGCTGCGGCAGGGCGTCGGCCTCCAGCGCGGCATGCTCGTCGCGGGTCTCGTCATGGTGGGCGTCTTCCTCGTCACCGCCGCCCTCGCACCGCTCCTCGCCCCGTACGGGTTCGCGCAGCGCAGCGTCGACGGCGAGTCCTTCGGCACGCAGCAGCCGCCCTCGGCCGAGCACTGGTTCGGCACCACGGTGGGCGGCTACGACGTCCTCTCCCGCGTGGTCTGGGGCACCCAGACCTCGATCCTCGTGATCGTCGTCGCCGTGCTGCTGTCGATCTTCATCGGCGTCGCGCTCGGGCTCTATGCCGGATACTTCGGCGGCTGGCTCGACCGCACGCTCGTGGTGATCTGCGACGCGATCTACGCCTTCCCGTCGCTGCTGCTCGCCATCGTCATGGCGATCGTCATCTCGCAGGGCCAGTCGAGCCTCATCGGCGGCGTGCTGGCGGCGGCGATCTCGATCACCGTGATCTACATCCCGCAGTACTTCCGCGTGATCCGCGCGGAAACCGTGCGCATCAAGGCCGAGGCCTTCGTGGAATCGGCCAAGGTGCTCGGCGCCTCCAACTCGCGCATCGTCTTCAAGCACGTCTTCCGGAACGCCACGCGCACGCTGCCGCTCATCATCACGCTGAACTCGTCCGAGGCGATCCTCACCCTCACCGCGCTCGGCTTCCTCGGATTCGGCATCGAGCCGACCGCGGCCGCCGAGTGGGGCTACGACCTCTCGAAGGCGCAGTCCGACGTGACGAGCGGCATCTGGTGGACGGCGCTCTTCCCGGGGCTCGCGATCGTGTTCACCGTGCTCGGCATCACGCTCGTGGGCGAGAGCCTCAACGACCTCGCCGACCCGCGTCTGCGCGGGCGTCGGCGGGTCGCCCAGGCCGCCGGCCAGGTCGCCGAGACCTCGGTCGTGCCGGGCGGCGTGCTCAGCGCCGGCCCAGGCGGCGTCGAGGGCCTCGAGCCCGAGGAAACGTTCGACGAGCACGGAATCGAGGTCAAGCGATGAGCGCCACCGATCGCACCATCGTCAGCATCGAGCACCTCGGCGTGTCCTTCGCGACCGACGCCGGCGCGGTGAAGGCCGTCGACGACGTCTCCCTGCACGTCGAGCGCGGCGAAGTGCTCGCCATCGTCGGGGAGTCCGGCAGCGGCAAGACCGTGACGGCGAAGACCATCCTCGGTCTCCTGCCCGAGACGGCGACCGCGCAGGGCGCCGTCCTCCTCGCGAACCGTGAGGGCACCCGCCGGCACGACATCGTCTCGATCGACCAGAAGCGGCTCCGCGAGATCCGCGGCGTCGACGTGGCGATGGTGTTCCAGGAGCCGTCCACGGCGCTGAACCCCGTCTACACGGTCGGCTGGCAGATCATGGAGGGCCTCCGCGCGCACGCGGACCTCTCGAAGCAGGAGGCGAGGGCGAAGGCCATCGACATCATGCGACGCGTCGGCATCCCCGACGCCGAGCACCGCGTCGACCATTACCCGCACCAGTTCTCCGGCGGGCAGAAGCAGCGCATCGTCATCGCGATGGCGCTCGTCCTCGACCCCGGCCTCATCGTCGCCGATGAGCCGACGACCGCGCTCGACGTCACCGTGCAGGCCGAGATCCTCGACCTGCTCCGGCGATGCCGCGACGAGTTCGGCACCGCGATCGTGCTGATCACCCACAACATGGGCGTCGTCGCCGATCTCGCCGACCGCGTCGCGGTGATGTACCAGGGCAACGTCGTCGAGCAGGCGGACGTGCAGACCCTGTTCCAGGCTCCGCAGGCCGACTACACGAAGGCGCTGCTCGCGGCCGTGCCCTACGTGGGCCACGGCACCGTTCGCGCGGCCGAGCGCGCCGCGGCCAGGCCGGAGGGCTGGCTCGAGCAGACGCCCGTCGTCGAGGCGAAGGGCCTCGAGATCGAGTATCCGGGCCGCTTCGGCCGGGCCGGGTTCCGAGCCGTGCAGGGCGTCGACTTCGTCATCCGCCCGGGCGAGGTGCTGGGGCTGGTCGGCGAGTCGGGCTCGGGCAAGACCACCATCGGCCGCGCGATCGCCGGCCTCACCAAGGTCACCGGCGGCTCGCTGCAGGTGCTCGGGCACGAGATGAACGGCATCCGCGAGCGCGAGTTCCGGCCCGTCCGCAGCCGCATCGGGTTCGTCTTCCAAGACCCCGCGTCGAGCTTCAACCCGCTGCTCACCATCGCGGAATGCGTCGCGGAGCCGCTCGTGATCCACGGGCGGGCCGGGAGCGCCCGCGAGGCGCGGAAGCGCGTCGACGAGCTGCTGGAGGCCGTGCAGCTGCCGCGGTCGTACGGAGATCGGTACCCGCACGAGCTGTCGGGCGGGCAGCGCCAGCGCGCGAGCCTCGCGCGGGCGCTCGCGCTCGAGCCCGAGCTGCTGATCGCGGACGAGCCGACGTCGGCGCTCGACGTGTCGGTGCAGGCGCGGGTGCTCGAGCTGTTCGGCGAGCTGCAGCGCGAGTTCGGATTCGCGTCGCTGTTCATCAGCCACGACCTCGCCGTCGTGGACCTGCTGGTCGACCGGATCGCGGTGCTCTACCACGGCCGACTGGTCGAGGAGGGGACGAGCGTCGAGGTGCTCGGGTCGCCGCGCGACCCGTACACCCAGCGGCTGCTCGCGAGCCTCCCGGTGCCCGATCCGGTGGCCCAGGCCGAGCGGCGCGCGCAGCTCCGCGAGCTCCAGGAGGCCGGCTGATGTCGTCGCCGGCGCACGGCTTCCCGGTGGTGCTGAGCGACCTCTCGGTCGAGTACCCGGCCCACGGCGCCTCGGCGGCGCACGTCGCGCTCCGAGGGGTTCAGCTCCGCGTGGCACCCGGTGAGGTTCTGGGCCTGCTGGGCAGTGCCGGAAGCGGCAAGAGCACCCTCGCGAAAGTGCTGTCGGGCGTCTTCCTCGAACCGCGCGACGAGGAGGTGCGCCCGGTCATCACGGGCGGCGAGGCGCGCGTGCTCGGGCACCAGCTGCGACGGATGTCGAAGCGGCGCCTCGCCGAACATCGGTTCCACGTGGGGTACCTGCCGCAGGATGCCGCGAGCCGGCTCCCGGCCGATCGCACGGTCGCCGAGATCGTCGGCGAGCCGATCCTCGCCCGCGATCGCCACTTCGACCGCCGCCAGCTGGCATCCCGGGTCGCGAACCTCGTCGACGGAGTCCGGCTGCCGCTCAGCATGCTCGAGCGGTTCCCGTACGAGCTGAGCGGCGGGCAACGGCAACGGGTCGCGCTCGCGCGGTCGCTCGTGCTGGGGCCGTCGCTCCTCGTCGCCGACGAGCCCACGGCCGGCATCGACCTCACCGTCCGCGACGCCGTCGCGCAGCTGATCGGGGAGCTGCGCGACGGGCACCGGTTCTCCGCGGTCATCGTGTCGCACGACCTGCCGGTGCTCCGGAAGGTCGCCGACCGGATCGCCGTGCTCGACAAGGGTGCGCTGGTGGCGCTCGGCACGATCGACGAGGTGCTCGACGATCCGAGTCATCCGTACGTCAAGGCGCTCGCGGGCGCCCTCGACGACGGCCACGCGGTGATCGACGACGTGGAGACCGGGCCGCTCGCCTGACCACGCGGAGCGCTGCGCCGCCCCGGCCGACGCGAGCCTTGCTCGATTGGGAACCGCGAGCCGGGTTTGCTAGAGTATCGGTTGCTGCGAAGCGATCCTCCATAGCTCAATTGGCAGAGCAATCGGCTGTTAACCGATAGGTTCTTGGTTCGAGTCCAAGTGGGGGAGCCGAGAGGGCCGCCCGGGTTTCCGGGCGGCCCTTCGTCGACTTCGGGAGGTGGCGTGGGCGAGCGAGGTGCGGATGCCTCGGGGCGCGGCATCCTCACGACCCCGGCGGCGCGCGACGGCCTCGCGGTGGGCCTCGCGACCGCCGTCTACGGCATCTCCTTCGGCGCGCTCGCGGTTGCGGCCGGCCTCGACGTCTGGCAGACCTGTTTCCTCAGCCTCATCATGTTCACCGGCGGCTCGCAGTTCGCGCTCGTGGGCGTGCTCGCCTCCGGCGGTGTCGCCGCCGGGTGGTCGGCGATCGCCACAGCCGGGCTGCTCGGCGTGCGCAACGTGGTCTACGGCATGCGGATGAAGCCGCTGGTCGACACCGGCGGGCTCTGGCGGCGCGCCGCGGCGGCGTGGGTCACGATCGACGAGTCGACCGCCGTCGCGCTGGCGCAGTCCGATCAGCGGCAGGCGCGGATCGGCTTCTGGGTCACAGGGCTCGCCATCTTCGCCGGCTGGAACCTGACGACGCTCATCGGCGCGCTCATCGGCGACGCGATCGGCGACACGAGGGCATGGGGATTGGATGCCGCGGCCGCCGCCGCGTTCCTCGGGCTCCTCTGGCCGCGGCTGAAGCGCCTGCAGGCCGGTGCGGTCGCCGTCGCGGCGGCGCTCGTGGCGGCGCTCACGACTCCCGTGCTCATGCCCGGACTGCCGGTGCTCGTCGCCGCGGTCGTGGCGGTCGTCGTCGGCTGGTTCGACCTGCTCGGCCGGAGGAGGGCCGCGTGACGACCTGGCAGATCATCCTCGTGGCGAGCGCGGCGACGCTCGCGCTCAAGCTCGCGGGTTACCTCGTGCCCGCGGGGTTCCTCGAGCGGGAGCGCCCGGCGCGGATCGCCGATCTGCTCACCGTCGCGCTGCTCGCCGCCCTCATCGCCGTGCAGACGTTCGGCGCAGGACAGGCGCTCGTCGTCGACGCGCGACTGCCCGCGGTGATCGTCGCGGCGGCGTTGTACGCCCTGCGCGTGCCGTTCGTCGTGGTGGTGTTCGTCGCGGCGGGCGTCGCCGCCGGGATCCGCGCGTTCACCTGACGCCGGTTCAGCCCTCGAGGTCGTCGACGCCCGGCATCCACTGCTGGCCCGGCCGGCCCCAGCCGAGCTTGCGCTCGATCTTGTGCACGATGCGCTGGTCGCGCTCTCCCAGACGATCGAGGTAGAGCACACCATCGAGGTGGTCGTACTCATGCTGGAAGATCCGGGCGAGCCATCCGCTCGCCTCGATCTCGAATCGCTCGCCCTCGAGGTCGGTCGCGCGGAGGATCGCGCGTTCCGCGCGCCGCAGACCGAACCGCTCACCCGGGAAGGAGAGGCATCCCTCCTCCTCGTCGACGTCGGGCTCGCCCGGCGGAGGCGGACTGATCCAGAGCTCGGGGTTGATGGCGACGCCGCGCCACTTCGTGCCGTCCTCGTCGGTCCAGCCGTACGTGAAGATCCGCAGCGGCACACCGACCTGCGGCGCCGCGAGCCCGACGCCCGGCGCGCGGTCCATCGTCTCGTAGAGGTCGGCGACGAGCTCGCGGATTCCGTCGTCGATCTCATCGACGGGAGCGGCGGGGGAGTGGAGCACGGGGTCGCCCGTGATTCGGATCGGTCGAACGGCCATTCGCCAAGGATATCGACGGGCGAACAGGTATGGTCGAGGGCGTGGATCCGGACCTCAGCGACCTGACCGAGCAGATCGCGCTCGACCCCTCGCAGTTCATCGGGATCCCGCTGGCGCTCGTGGGCGCGGTCTTCCTCTCGCTCGGCGCGCAGTTCCAGCACCGCGGCGTCGTCAAGGTCGAGGCGCGGACGGTCGACTCCCTCGGCAAGGGGCTCAACGGCCGTCAGCTCGCGCTGCTCCTCGCCCGTCCGTCGTGGGTGCTCGGCACGCTGATGCTCGGCCTCGCGATCGTGTTCCAGCTCTCGAGCCTCTACTTCGCGCCCATCATCGTCGTCCAGCCGCTCGGCGCCATCGCGCTCGTGATCACGGCGATCGTGAACTCCCGCGTCGCGAATGTGCGGCTGAACCGGAAGACGATCAGCGCGATCGCGATGTGCGTCGGCGGCGTCTTCCTCTTCGTCGGCGTCGCGGCGTTCACCGCCGTCGACAAACCTGTCACCGACGCGCAGCTCATCACGATCCTCGTGATCCTCGCGGCCGTCCTCGTCGCCGCGGGCGTGGCGTTCGTGCTCTTCCGGCGGAGCATCCGCGCCATCTTCTACGTCATCCTCGCGGGGGTGCTGTACGGGTTCGTCGCGACCCTGGCGAAGGTCGTGCTCGGCCGCATCGAGCAGGGCGAGTTCGAGTGGCTGACGCTGCTCTGCGTCATCGGACTGCTCGCCGCCACGGCGCTCGGCGCGTACTTCGTGCAGAACGCCCACGCCTCCGGGCCGCCCGACCTCGTGATCGCCGGGCTCACCGTGGTCGACCCGATCGTCGCCGTCGTCATCGGCATCGTCGTGCTCGGTGAGGCGTCCCAGGCGCCCTGGTGGGCGATCGGCGTCTTCGTGCTCGCCGGCGTCATCGCGGTCTGGGGCGTCTTCCAGCTCGCGAGGAACCACCCGCAGACCCGGGTCTGATCGGGCGTCATCCGGTCGGATGACATGCGGCCAGGGGCCGCCGCGCGGGCCGCTGCGTAGACTATGGTCGGATTCAGCCCGCGCGCCACCCCTGCCGCGCCAGCACATTCGGGGCCGATCGCCCCCGACCGAACTGTGAGGAACCACACCCAGTGCCTGACACACCCGGTGCGTCATCCGCGTCGTCCGCCGCCGAGCCGGAGCGTCCGCTCCGCATCCTTATCGGCGCCGACACCTTCGCCCCCGATGTGAACGGGGCGGCGAAGTTCGCCGAGCGGCTCGCAGCGGGCCTCGTCGAGCGCGGTCACGAGGTGCACGTCGTCGCCCCGGCCGCGAGCCGCAAGCACGGCACGTGGCCCGAGGTGCACGAAGGGCAGGAGATCACCGCCCACCGTCTGTACTCCTGGCGCTGGTACCCGCACGACTGGCTGCGCTTCGCGCTGCCGTGGCGCATCAAGCAGAACAGCGCCCGCATCATCGACGAGGTCAAGCCCGACGTCGTGCACTTCCAGTCGCACATCGTGGTCGGTCGCGGCCTGTCGGTGGAGGCCGAGAAACGGGGCATCCGCATCATCGGCACCAATCACTTCATGCCCGAGAACATGCTCGAGTTCACGCTGCTGCCGAAGGCCTGGCAGGACTGGGCGGTCGGGCTCGCCTGGAAGGCCGCTCGTCGCACGTTCGGCCGCGCCGAGGCCGTCACGACGCCGACCCGCCGCGCCGCGCAGTTCCTCGAGAAGCACACCGGGCTTCGCGGCGTGCACGCCATCTCCTGCGGCATCGACGCGCACAAGTACTCGCCCAACTGGGAGCCCCGCACCGAGAACCGCATCCTCTTCGTCGGCCGCGTCACGGGTGAGAAGCAGATCGACGTGCTGCTGCGCGCGGCGACGCTCCTGCCCGCCGAGCTCGACGCCAAGATCGAAATCGTCGGCGGCGGAGACCAGCTG
Source organism: Agromyces sp. G08B096 (assembly GCF_040267705.1). NCBI lineage: Bacteria > Bacillati > Actinomycetota > Actinomycetes > Micrococcales > Microbacteriaceae > Agromyces > Agromyces sp. G08B096. The sequence continues at coordinate 1,860,731 of NZ_CP158374.1, read as the reverse complement.
AAGAACCTGCAGAACCTCGCGAGCGAGCTCGGCCTCGCCGACCGGGTCACCTTCACCGGCTACGTCACCGACGAAGAGCTGCGCGATGCCTACCACCGGGCGTCCGTGCTGGCGATGCCCTCCATCGCCGAACTGCAGTCGATCGTGACGATGGAAGCCATGGCGTCGGCGCTGCCGGTCGTCGCGGCGAATGCGATGGCGCTGCCGCACCTCGTGCACGACGGCGAGAACGGCTACCTGTTCGAGCCCGGAAGCGCGGAGGACCTCGCGGCGAAGCTTCGCAAGGTGCTGGAGGCCCCCGCCGAGGAGTACCGCGCCCTCAAGGAGGGGTCGATCCGGCTCATCGCCCCGCACGACATCCAGACCACGCTCTCGACGTTCGAGAGCCTGTATCGTGGGAGGCCGGTGGCCGATCCGGTCACCGACGTCGCGTCGGCGTCGCTTCCCGAATGATCCGGCGCACGGGGCGGTAGCTCAGCCGGTCAGAGCAGTGGACTCATAATCCATCGGTCACGGGTTCAAGTCCCGTCCGCCCTACTGCCCGCATAGACAACGGGAACGGCGGCTCCGATCGGAGCCGCCGTTCGTCGTTCTAGGACGCCTCTGCCCACAATCTGCCCACACTTTTCGGAATGCGAGCGCTGATCGCGAGGCGCGTCGGCGCCACCCACTCCGTGCATCATGTGCGCGACGATCCCTCGAGCGTGCTGTCTCGATCGTCGTCCGTTGTGACGAGACGCATGAACTTCTCGAGCAGCGGGAGGGTCTCGCGCGTCGGGTCGAGCAGGGCCTGGATGCGCAACCCGTCGATCATCGCAATGAGCATGGTGACCTTGTCGTCGGCGGTGATGACCTCGCCGTCGAGCGCGTTGCCCAGGTGACCGCTCGAGAAGTAGTCGCGCATGCGTTCGCGACGTGCGATGAAGAACTCGTGCGCCGGGTGCTCGGGGTTGGTCGCGGCGACGGTGATAGCGAGCCAATTGCGTTGGTGCTCCGGGCGGGTGAACTCGTCGGCGAGCACGCTCGAGAGCACGCGCTCGGCGGGCACCTTCGACTGCATGATCGCGCGCGCCAGTTGCTCGTCGTCGTCGTCTCGCTGCGCGAGGGCGGCGAGAAGCAGATCGTCCTTGCTGGCGAAGTGTCGGAGGAGGGCGGCGTGCGTGAGATTGGCCCTCGCGGCGATGTCACGCAGGGATGCCCGCTCGTACCCGTGCTCCGCGAAGCTCGCCAGTGCGGCGCGGACGATCTCAGCGCGGCGGCCAGGTGTGCTGGCGTAGGGTCCGCGTCGGCCTCGCGGTGCGGACGGAGCGGCGGCGGCATCCGGCGCCTCGGTGGCGACCGATGAGCTCGAACCGTGCATGTCATCTCCCCGTCGGCGTACTCGTCGAGTCTGGCAGACCCTGATCGACGTCGACTTGCCAATCGTAACCGCTGTGGTTACTCTTGGCCACGCGTAACCAATGTGGTTACTTTTTGAGGAGTACCTCAGCGCGGCCCGCGTACGATCGCGTGGTCGGCTTCACCGGTGAAGGAGTCAATGGTGACGAAGAACGAGCCGAGCGCGGGGCACGCCGTGGGCCTCGCCGTGTCCGACGCGGATGTCGCGCCGGTGGTCGAGAGCGCGGGCGACGAGCCGCAGCAGCCGATGAGTCGCGGATACATCGTCTGGCTGATGCTTGCGAGCTTCGGCGCGTCGATGGCCATGATGGTGCCGCTCTCGTACGGCATCGCGGTGCGCATCACCGAACTCGCGCCGGGCCACGAGGAGGTGCTCGGCTTCATCACCGGGATCGCGCAAGTTGTCTATCTCGTACTCAGCCCGCTCGTCGGGATCTGGAGCGATCGCACGCGCTCGCGCTTGGGCCGCCGCAGCCCGTTCATCTACCTGGGTGCCGCCATCGGACTCTCCGGACTCGTCGTCATCGGCCTCGCCCCGAGCCTGCTCATCGTGGGCGCGGGGTGGGTGCTCGGCATGGTCGGCTGGTCGATCGCCGGCGCGGCCCTGCAGACGATCCAGGCCGACAAGCTGCCCGAGGCGCAGCGCGGCAAGGTCTCGGCGCTCACCGGGCTCATGACGCAGATCGCGCCGGTGCTCGGCATCGGTGTGGCATACGCGGTGTCATCGAACACGTTCCTCGTCTTCGTCGTTCCCGGGGCGATCGGTGCGGTCCTCCTCGCACTGTTCCCGCTGATCAAGCCGGAAGGAAGCTCGAAGGGGCTCGCACCGTCGAATCAGGTCACGCTCAAGTCCGTCGTCGCGAGTTACGGGTTCAACATCCGCAAGTACCCGGACTTCGCGTGGAACTGGCTCGGACGCTTCGTCTTCTTCATCGGCCTGTACTTCAACACCACGTTCGGCACCTTCTTCTATGCGCAGCGACTCGACATGCCCGTGCGCGAGGTGGCCGGGGTGGTCGCCACGGTCGGCATGGTCGGCGTGCTCGCCGCCGCGATCGGTGCGATCGTCGGCGGATTCCTCTCCGACAAGCTCCAGCGTCGACGTCTCTTCGTCATGATCGCGGCCGTGCTGTTCGTCGTCGGTGCGGTCACGGAGGCCACGGCGTGGTCGCTGCCGCAGATCGTCGTCGGCGCCGTGCTCATGCAACTCGCGATCGCCGTGTTCGCGACCGTCGACCAGGCGATAGTGTACGCGATCATTCCCGAGCGCAACGAGGCCGGCCGCTATATGGCCGTCATCCAGTTCGCCCAGAAGATCCCGAGCGCGGTCGCACCCCTCCTCGCCGGGCTCGTCATCATGATCGGCGCAGCCGAGGGCGTGAAGAACTACACCCTGCTGTACCTGACCGGCGCGGTGTTCGCCCTGCTCGGCGGACTGATCATCCTGCTCAAGGTCAAGTCGATCCGCTGACGCGGACCCTCCCCGCCCCGATCCTTCAGCCGCAACGAAACGGAAGCGATCCATCTTGCCCACCGCACCCTCCGAACTCGTCGTCGACGCAGGCGGCGACGGCTTCACCGTCACCGGCACCATGCCGCGGCTCTCATGGCACGACCCAGTCGATCGTGAGCTCCGCGCCGCCTACCTGGTCGAGGCGGTGATCGACGATGCCGAGCCCGTCGTCGCCGAGGTGACCGGTCGCCGCCTGGTGTCCTGGCCGTTCGACGACCTCGCCAGCGGTCGGCGCGTGCGTTGGCGCGTACGCCCCGCCGACGCGTCCGCTGAGACCACGTCGTCGGAACCCGCGTGGTCGCCGTGGGCCGACTTCGAGGTCGGGCTGCTCGACGCCGACTGGAGCGCGCACTGGATCTCGCCGGTCGAACCCGAGGTGGGCTCGGCGGCGGACGCCGGATACGGGAAACGTGCCGCGCACGTGCTCACGGGCCGTTTCGAGGTCGTCGAAGAGGTCGTCTCCGCCCGTCTCTACACGACCGCGCTCGGCGTCTACACGGCGACGGTGAACGGCTCGCGCGCCGGCTCGATCGAGCTTGCTCCGGGCTCCACATCGTATGACCGCACGCTCTACGCGCAGGCGGCGGATGTCAGGGCCCTTGTCCGGGCTGGCCAGAACACGATCGAGCTCGAACTCTCCGACGGGTGGTACCGCGGCCAGGTCGGCGCCTTCCGCCTTCCGGCCGGGTGGGGCGCAACGCTCGGCGCCCGTGCCGAGCTGCACCTCGAGTTCGCGAACGGAACCCGGCAGGTCGTGCGCAGCGACAGCACCTGGACAAGTCGTCGCTCGGCGATCACGCGGGCCGACCTCATGGACGGACAGACGCTCGACCTCTCGGTGCTCGAGGCACCCGAGTCCTCGGTGCTCGTCGACGTCGTCGATGCGCCGCCGGCGATCGACTGGTCGCCCGCGCCGCCCGTCCGCGTCGTCGAGACACGTCCGGTGCAGGAACTCCGCGCGATCGCCGATGGCGTCTGGATCGCGGACTTCGGGCAGAACGCCTCCGGATGGATCCGCCTGCGCGACCTCGGAGCACCGGGCACCCGCACGGTGCTCGAGTACGGCGAAGCGCTCGATCGCGACGGTGATCTCGACACGTCGCACCTCGACTCCGAGCGACCCGACGGCGGACGCAAGACCTTCGTGCAGCGTGATGAAGTGATTGCGGGTGAGCACGGCGGCGAGTTCGAACCGCGTCACACGGTGCACGGCTTCCGCTACGCCCGCATCACGAGGGCCGCCGGAAGCGGTGCGGGAGCGGCATCCGCTCGACTCCTCGATCCGGCCGCGCTCGAGATGCGCATCGTACAGTCCGACCTGCGCCGTACCGGTGCGTTCGCGTGCAGCGACGACGCGCTGAACCGCCTGCACGAGATCGCCGACTGGAGCTTCCGCGGCAATGCGGTCGACGTGCCCACCGACTGCCCGACCCGCGAGCGGCTCGCGTGGACCGGCGACTACCAGGTGTTCGTGCCCATGGCGACGCGCCTGTACGACGTGCACGGGTTCAGCCGCAAGTGGCTGCGCTCGGTGCGCGACGACCAGCTCGACGACGGCCGCATCGCGAACTTCTCGCCCGACGGGCGCCGCATCAAGCACCACCTCGACGACCAGTTCGCGATGATGACCGGTTCGGCGGGCTGGGGCGACGCGATCGTCGCCGTTCCGTGGGAGCTGTACCGCTCGTACGGCGACGAACTGGTACTGGCCGAGAACTTCGATGCGATGGTGCGCTGGGTCGACTGGGCGCTCGAGCAGGCGCGTACGACCCGCCACCTCGCGCGCGCGGAGGCCTCCGTCGAGCCCGAGCCATTCGAGCAATACCTCTGGGACGGCACCTTCCACTGGGGCGAGTGGACCGAGCCCAAAGAACGCGACGCCGACGGTAAGCGCATCGACCCGATCAAGCACAACCCGATGGCCTGGTTCATGGCCGACAAGGGCGAGGTCGGCACGGCCTACCTGCACCGGTCGACCTCGACCCTCGCCGCCATCTCGGGCGTCCTCGGGCGTACAGCGGATGCGACCCGCTACGCGGCGACCGCCGACCGCATCGCCGACGCCTGGCGGCAGGCGTACCTGCGGGCCGACGGCACGACGACGACCGACACCCAGGCCGCCTACGTGCGTTCCCTCGCGTTCGGGTTGATTCCCGAAGGGCTGCGGGAACGTGCGGTCGACCGGCTCGTCGAGCTGATCAGGGAGGCAGGCACGCATGTCGGCACCGGCTTCCTCGCGACCGGCGACCTGCTGCCGGTGCTCGCCGATCACGGGCGGGCGGATGTCGCGTACGAACTGCTCCAGCAGCGCACCGCGCCGTCATGGCGGTACATGCTCGACCGCGGGGCGACCACGGTCTGGGAGGACTGGGAGGGCATCGACGAGCACGGCGACGCCCACGAGTCGCTGAACCACTACAGCAAGGGCGCCGCGATGCGGTTTCTGCACACCCACACGCTCGGGCTCCGGCAGGGCGCTGATTCGATCGGCTGGGAGCAGGTCGTGGTCCAGCCCGTCCCGGGCGGCGGCGTCCGTTGGGCGCGCGGCTCGCACGACGGCCCGCAGGGCACCATCGCGGTCGAGTGGCGTATCGAAGGCGAGCAGATGCAGCTGACGGCCGAGATCCCCTCCGGAACGCGAGCCCTCGTGATCCTGCCCGACGGCACCGAACACCTGATCGGAGCGGGCCGATTCGAGGCATCCGCCCCGATTTCCGACACCACGCACACACTGAACGAGAGGACCAACGCATGACCACCTTCCCCGACGGATTCCTCTGGGGCGCAGCCACGGCAGGCCACCAGATCGAGGGCAACAACGTGAACAGCGACTGGTGGGCCCGCGAGCAGATGATGCCCGGCATGGAGCTCTCCGGCGATGCAGTCGACAGCTACCACCGGTACGAGGAGGACATCCGCCTGCTCGCCGATGCCGGGCTCACGTCGTATCGGTTCAGCCTGGAGTGGTCGCGCATCGAACCGGTGCGCGGGCACTTCTCGAAGGCCGAACTCGCGCACTACCGACGCATGATCGAGTTCTGCCTCGAGCTGGGCGTGACGCCGGTCGTGACGCTGCAGCACTTCACGACGCCGCAGTGGTTCGCTGCGTTGGGCGGGTGGGACGGCCCCGAGGCGGAGACCCTTTTCTGCACGTACGTCGAGCAGGCGTGCACGATCCTCGACGGCGTCGAGTGGGTCGCGACGATGAACGAGCCGAACATGCAGGCGGCGATCATGACCGCGATGCGGCACCTCGCGGCATCCGGCGGCGACTGGACGAGCCCCACGATCGAAGCCGACGGCGACGAGGAGAAGAAGCAGACGCACAGCGAGTTCCTGACCTACGCCGATCCTGAGATCGGGCGCATGTTCACGGGCATCCACCATGCCGCGCGTGCGATCGTCCGCGAGCGCACCAACGCCAAGGTCGGCTGGACGATCGCGGCGGGCGCCCTGACCGCGGCTTCAGGCGGCGAGGAGAAGCTGCTGCAGATCCGGTACGGCAAGGAGGATGTCTACTGGGAGGGCAGTCGCGGCGACGACTTCGTCGGCGTGCAGGCGTACTCGAGCCAGCAGGTCGACGCGAACGGCCTCGTGCCGCACCCGCCGCACCCTGACAACACGCTCGTCGGGACCGCGTTCCGGCCCGACTCGCTCGCGATGGCGGTGCGCCACGCGTGGGAGGTCAGCGAGCACACCCCGATCGTGATCACCGAGAACGGCATCGCAACCGCCGACGACGCGCAGCGCATCCGGTACACCGACGCGGCGCTGCGTGGCCTGGCTGGCACCATCGCCGACGGCATCGACGTGCGCGGCTATCTGCACTGGTCGCTGCTGGACAACTTCGAGTGGGGCCACTGGGAGCCGACGTTCGGCCTGATTGCGGTCGATCGCGACACGTTCGTGCGCACCCCCAAGCCAAGCCTCGCCTGGCTCGGCCAGGTCGCGCAGCGCAACGCGCTCGAGTCGACGGAGGCGGCAGCATGAGCTTCCCGTTCGCGGACGTCTCCGCACGCTCGCTGACCGACCTGATCTCGCTGGACGGGCGCCGTGCGGTCGTCACGGGCGCTGCGCAGGGGCTGGGCAAGGCCATCGGCGCCCGCCTCGCTGAGGCGGGCGCCGACCTCCTGCTCGTCGACCTCAATGAGGATGCCGCCCGCGCCGCTGCCGCGGAGCTCGCCGAACGCTACGGCGTCCGTGGCCTGAGCACGCGCGCCGACGTCACCGACACGGCATCGGTCGCCGCCACGGCCGACCTCGCCATCGCCGAACTCGGCGGGATCGACATCTGGGTCAACAACGCGGGCATCTTCCCGAACGCACCGGTCACGATGATGCCCGACGAGATGTGGGACGCGACCTTCGCGGTCAACGCACGCGGCGTGTTCCTCGGCTCGCGCGAGGCGGCACGCCGGATGTCGACGGACGGATCCGGCGGCGTCATCATCAACATCATCTCGACCGCGGGCGTGCAGGTGGCGTTCCCTGGGATGACGGCGTACGTGGGGTCGAAGCACGCCGCGCTCGGCATGACGAAGTCGCTCGCAGTGGATCTCGCTCCGCTCGGCATCCGGGTGCTCGGCGTGGCACCGAGCTTCGTTCCGACCGAGGGCAACCTCGCCGCCGCGAAGGCCGGCGCCGAGGCGGCGGCGGCCGCCGGCGTCGAGATGCCGTCGCTCGACGTCATGAACCAGAGTCGGATCGGACGCCTGGGCACGCCCGACGACATCGCGCGCGTCGTGCTCTTCGCCGCCAGCGACCTCTCGATGATCATGACGGGAAGCACGCTCCTGGCGGACGCCGGCGAGACGCTCTAACGTCGGTGACCGCATAGCTCCTGCCCTTGCGGGCCATCTCGCAGATTCACGTCGGCCGGATCACGTCGACGGAGGACCAGGCGCAAGACACGCTCGCGCGCCTGGTCTTCGCCGGGTTCGAGGCGATCGAGCGCAACGGGTTCATGGCCCGACCGACGCGTTCGACGGTGCGTTCGCGTTGCGCGGGCTGCGGTCTGATCCGCGAATTGAATTCGCTCCTTCAGCTGCGCAAGGATCCGCCCTTTCTCTTCTATGCTCGCGCAGCGGCTTCTATCACGAAGGCGCACTAGCTTTCTATGGTGGCCTTCGGCTCAATGAGGCGGTCAACGGAATGACCCGTCGACCGCCCGAGCGGATTCCCGAAGGAGTGAACACGCAATGGCGCGTAACCCGAAGCAGACGGCTAGCGAGGCGGACGGCGTCACCTACCGCCGTGCCAAGACCTGGGAGATCGCCCTCTCCCAGATGAACAACGGCTCGGCGATGATCTTCTACGTCCTCGTCGGCCTCATGAGCTACCTGCAGAACGCCGGCTACGGGATCGCCGTTGCCGCCGCCGGCCTCATCCTCACGTTCACCCGTGTCTTCGACGGGCTGATCGACCCGCTGCTCGGGCTGATCATCGAGAAGGTGAACTTCCCGTTCGGCAAGCTGCGATTCTTCATGCTCGGCGGATGGGCGATCCGGTCGCTCGCGATCCTGATGCTCTTCGTCTGGGCATCCGACACCGGGCTCGGCGCGGTGTTCTTCATCGCGATGTACGTCGTGTACATCGTCGGCTCCTCGATGAACGACATCGCCGGGCAGATGACCGGGCCCGTGCTCACCAACGATCCCCGCCAGCGGCCCACCGTGCAGGTGTGGTCAACCGTCTATGCGTACTTCGTGCCCGCGGTCTTCTCGATCCTCTCGACCGTGGTGTTCCTGCCGCGCCATGGCAACGAGTTCACAGTCGACATGCTGAGCGAGACCGCGATCACCTACGTGGCCTGCTCGCTGGTGCTCCAGATCCTCGCCTGCGTCGGCGTGTCCCGGATCGACAAGCCCGAGAACTTCGCCCACCTCGAAGTCGACCGCGCCAAGGCGGACGTCACGATGCGCGATATGTGGAACCTCCTGACGAAGAACGGGCCGTTCCAGCGCTTCCTGATCAGCGGCGCGTCCGACAAGCTGGCACAGGTGGTGAAGTCCCAGGCGGTCATCGGCACGCTCATGTGGGGCATCCTGCTCGGCAACATGCAGCTCGGATCAGTGCTCGGGCTCATCGCCATCCTCCCGGGCATCGCGTTCGCGATCTTCGGTGCGCGCTACACCGGTAAGCACGGCTCCAAGGCCGCGACGGTGACCTGGACGTGGATCTGCCTGATCCTGGCCATGGCCCTCACCGTGTTCTGCCTGGTGGTCGACATGGGGTCGATCCTCGGCAACCTGGCGCTCACGATCGGCTTCTTCCTCGTCTATTTGCTGCTGAACGGGGCTTCCATGGTCGTCACCGTCGCATCGGGTGCGATGCGGGCCGACGTGATCGACTACGAGCTCGACCGCTCCGGCAAGTTCCTGCCCGCGACGGTCACCGCGACGTACAACATCGTCGACCAGATCATCTCGTCGCTCGGGGCGACGCTCGCACTCGGCGCTGTCGCGCTGATCGGGTTCACCACCGTGATGCCCCAGCCCACGGACAGCCCGAGCGCTCCGATTCTCTGGATGAGTCTGCTGCTCTTCTTCGGGCTTCCGATCCTGGGTTGGGCGTGCACGCTCATCGCCATGCGCGGCTACAAGCTCGATCGCGCTGAGATGATCGAGGTGCAGAAGCGGGTCGCCGGGAAGAAGGAGGCGCTGCAGGCGGCGGACAGCGAAGCCAAGGCCGTCCTCGCCTGACTGTCGATGTCGAGGGCCGCGGATCTGCACGATCCGCGGCCCTCGTGCGCGCGTCAGGCCGTGTGGAGTTCGCGGTAGGCGGTCGGCGTCATGCCGTGTGCCTCTCGAAACACCTTCACGAAGTAGTTCGCGTCGTCGTACCCGACGAACAGTGCGATGTCGCGAACGCTCTGCGTCGTCGACGCGAGCAGTCGCGCCGCTCGCTCCGCCCGCTCCCGGGCGGTGTACCCGGCGATGGTCATGCCCGTGGCGGCCTTGAACCTGCGAGCGAGGGTGGACGTGGACAGTCCGAGACGATCGGCCAGCTCGGACGTGGAGACCTGGCTGCTGAGGTGTAGGTCGATCTCGTCGGCGACCCGGCGGACCAACGGCGGGTAGTCGCGTTGGCGGTGGCGTCGCACGTGGCGGCAGAAATCCGCGACCATCTGGGCGGTGAACGCCGCGGAACGCTCCGGGTCGGACGAATGGCCGACGCGATGAAGGCGCTGCGCATGCTCCTGCGAGATCGCGTCGACGGTCACCGGCGGGAGTCCGCCGCGCTGCGCCGCCACCCGGGCCATGATGCGCAGGATCGTCGTGCCGAGGAACGGCGTGTTCAGGTAACTGATGGTCTGCGGCATCCGCCCCATGCGTTGCAGCGCGGCGAGCGCGCGTTCGGATGCTCCGTCGGCGACGGCATCCATGAACTCTCGTTCGAGCCGGTACCGCTCTTCGATCACCGCGAATGCGGCTGATTGCGGGGCTTCCCCGCTTCCTCGGCCGATCGCCCCTCCTTCCGCTTCGATCGCGCGGAGACTGCCGAGGAGATCCTCGCCGCCCCCGGCGCTGAGCAGGCTCGCAGCTCCGCGGTAGACGTACTCGGCATCGACGATCGGGTATCGGGTGCGGTAGAGCTTGTACATCTGGAGATGGGTGCTGGGAATGCCCAACCTGCTCATGGTCTCTTCGGCGACACCCGGATGCAGGGGCTCGTGCGTGTACGGGCCGATGATGAGCAGGTGGTCGCCCCAACGGACGAGTGAGATCGCCATGCCGAGCGGCTCACGGATCTCATGAACGACCTGCCGATCCAGGTCGCGCACGAATCCTCGGAGCACCGACGCGGTGAAGGCGGGCTGGATACGAGGGTCGAGGCAGTGCGCCGACTCGAACGCGTCGAGTGCCGGCGCGATATCCGTGGTGAGCTCGATCGGGCAGCTCAGGACCGAGCCGACCGCGGCCGCGATGGGCTGGAGTGCGTCCTGCGTATGGGCCTGCGACGTCGTCGTCATGTACGTGCCTCGGTTCGTATGACCAGCAGGGAGATGCCGAATCAGTTCTGACTGTGCGTGATCAGTTCTATCACGCGTCTGCTGGTCCTTCATATGGTTGGAGCCCAGTCGGCGCGCGCCGGCGAACTCTCGTCGAAGGAGACTCACATGACGCAGCCCGCTGCCCCTGCGGCCCGCCGGGAGACATCCATCCACGAGGGCTGGGCCTTCTCGCCCCTCGAACTGCCCGTGGAGTCGAGCTGGGGCGTGGTCGCCGCCGCGGGTGAGCAGGTCGTGCTGCCGCACACCTGGAATGCGATCGATGGGCAGGCGGGCGGCGACTACCGCCGCGGCCGTGCGACGTACGCGCGTGTGATCGAGGCGGAGGCACCCGACGTTGAAACCTGGATCGAGTTCACGGGAGTGAACTCGTCAGCGGAGGTGTACCTGGACGGGCGCTTTCTCGCGAGCCACGATGGCGGCTACTCGACGTTCCGCGTGAACCTGACGGACGGGCTCGCCGACGGATCGGGCACGCTCCTCGTGGTCGTGGACAACGCGAGGAACGAGCGGGTGTACCCGCAGCAGGCAGACTTCACCTTCTACGGCGGCATCTACCGTGAGGTGCGCCAGATCACCGTCGGCCGCGAACACTTCGACCTCGCCGGCGTCGGCGGTCCCGGCCTGACCGTCACCCCGACTCTTGACGGCGACCGCGCCGAGGTCACGCTCACCGCGGCCGTGGTTTCGATGCCGGGCGGGTCGGCGACCGGCGTGCGCTTCGCCATCGACGGCGAAGCGGCCGTCACCGTGCCGCTCACCGACCGCGCGCCGAGCGCATCGCTCGTGATCGAGCACGTCCGCCGTTGGCACGGGCTGCGCGACCCGCACCTGTACACGGCGCGAGCCGAACTCCTCGCCGGCGAGCGGGTGCTCGATGTCGTCGAACTGCGCTTCGGCTGCCGCGAATTCGAGGTCGATCCGCAGCGCGGGTTCCTGCTGAACGGCGAGGAGTACCCGCTCCGCGGGGTGTCGCGGCATCAGGACTTCGAGGGCGTCGGCAATGCCATCACCGAGGAGATCAAGCAGCAGGACCTCGCCCTGATCCGAGAACTCGGCGCCACGACCGTGCGCCTCGCGCACTACCAGCACGACCAGCGCTTCTACGACCTGTGCGACGAGGCGGGCCTCGTCGTGTGGGCCGAGATCCCGCAGATCACGGTGTTCCTACCTGGGGCGATCGGCAATGCTCGCGACCAGCTCACCGAGCTGATCGTGCAGAACCGCCATCACGCCAGCATCATCTCGTGGGGCCTGTCGAACGAGATCACCCTCGCGGGAGCAGGCGAAGAAGTGGTCACCGTACACCGCGAGCTGAACGACCTCGCCCACGAGCTCGATCCGACCCGACTGACCGCCATGGCCAACCTGTTCCTCCTCGAGACCGACCACCCTCTGGTCGGCCTGCCCGACGTCACGTCGTACAACCTCTACTTCGGGTGGTACGTGGGAGAGGTCGCCGACAACGACAGGTGGCTCGACGACTTCCATTCGGCCAACCCCGGAATCGCGATCGGCCTGGCCGAGTACGGCGCGGACGCGAACGTGCAGTTCCAGTCCGCCGCTCCCGAGAAGGGCGATTACACCGAGAGTTATCAGGCGCTCTATCACGAGCACATGGTCGGCATGATCGAGGCGCGTCCGTGGCTGTGGGCCACGCATGTGTGGAATCTCGCGGACTTCGGCTCCGCCGGACGTGACGAGGGCGGGGTCCCGGGCCGCAACCAGAAGGGGCTCGTTTCGTTCGACCGGACGCTGAAGAAGGACGCGTTCTACGTCTACAAGGCGGCGTGGTCGAGTGAACCGTTCGTGCATGTCGCCGGGCGTCGCCGCGCCGAACGGACCGAGGAGGTCACCGAGGTGATCGTGTACTCGAACCAGAACCAGGTCGTGCTGTCCGTCGACGGCGTCGCCGTCGGCGCGGTCGAGGGCCGCCGGGTCTTCCGCTTCCAGGTGCCGCTGACCGGCGAGCACGAGATCACCGCCCGAGCCGGAGGGGTCTCCGACACCATCACGCTGCGCAAGGTCGATGAGGTGCCGGACGCGAGCGTGATGCCCACCACCAGCATCGCGAACTGGTTCGACGAAGCCGAGTTGCCGAGTCCCGCCGGGTTCTTCTCCGTTCGCGACTCGCTCGGCGACATCAAGCAGTCCGAGGAGGGCGCCCGCGTCATCGCCACGGTGATGGAAGCGGTCGCGACCAGCCGCGGCGAGGTCGGCCACGGCGTGGAGATCCCACCGGCCATGCAGGCCATCGTCGACCGAATGAGCGTCGAGAAGTTGATCAAGCAGGCCGGTGGCGTGTCCATCGAACATGTCGCCGCGTTGAACGCCCAGCTCAACCTCATCGCGAAGTGACCCATGCAGCTCCGAGATCCCGCACGTCTCCTGCCGGCCGACTCCTCGACGAGGTCGGTCGCGCTCGACCTGTACGCACGGGTGGCGGGCAGCCCGATCATCTCGCCGCATGGGCACGTGCCGCCCTCGCTGCTCCTGCGTGACGAGCCGTACGCGGACCCGGTCGCGCTGTTCGTCACGGGCGACCATTACGTGACGCGCCTCCTGCACGCCGCAGGGGTCGGCCTCGACGACCTGGTCGTCGACGAGGCAGCTGGGCGCGATGCACGCACGGTCTGGCGCACGCTCGCCGCGAACTGGCACCGGTTCGCGGGTACGGCGTCGGGCTACTGGATCGAGGAGGAACTCGACGGCGTCCTCGGAATCACGACGCCGCTCGGGCCCGACACCGCCGACGCGATCTATGACGAGATCGCGGCGGCGCTCGAGCGTCTGGAGTTCCGTCCGCGTGCACTCTTCGAGCGGTTCGGCATCCGGTTCCTCGCGACGACGGACGACCCGCTCGACGACCTGTCCGAACATGCCGCCCTCGCGGCATCCGGACTCCCGGGCCGCCTGGTGCCGACGTTCCGGCCCGACCGTTATCTCGACCCCGATGCCGCCGGCTTCGCCGATCACGTGGAGCGGCTGCTCGCCGCGACGGGGCGGTCCGGCGACTTCGCCGGCTATCTCGGCGCGCTCGAAGACCGGCGCGCGCACTTCATCCGCCACGGAGCGGTCTCCACCGACCACGGCGTCGAGGAGTTGTACACCGTTGATCTCGATCCGGGCGAGGGCGAGCGCCTTTTCCAGGCCGTGCTCGCGGGCAGCGCGGACGCGTCGGCACGCCGAGCCTTCCGGGGGCACATGCTCGTGCAGATGGCTCGCATGAGCGTCGACGACGGGCTCGTCATGACGATCCACCCCGGCGTGCTCCGCAATCACTCGAGCGCCACGTTCTCGAGCTTCGGACCGGATACCGGGCACGACATCCCGGTGGCGACGGAGTTCACCCGCGGCATCCGCCCGCTGCTGGAGCGGTACGGGCTGGAGCGGGACTTCCATCTCGTGCTGTTCGCGGTCGACGAGACGACCTCTTCGCGCGAGCTTGCACCGCTGGCCGGGTTCTACCCGAGCGTGTACCTCGGTGCGCCATGGTGGTTCCTCGACGCGCCTGACGCGATCGCCCGCCATCGTGCCGCGGTGACCGAGACCGCTGGCTTCTACCGCAGCAGCGGGTTCATCGACGACACGCGAGCGTTCCTGTCCATTCCGGCCCGGCACGACACGGCGCGCCGCGTCGACGCCGGGTTCCTCGCGCGCCTGGTCGTGGAGGGGCGGGTGCGAATGGATGCCGCGGAGCGGGTCATCGACGACCTCGTCGACGCGATCCCCAGAGAGGTGTTCAAGCTGTGAACGACACCGCAGCGCACCGCTTGTCGCGGACCATGACCGGCGTGCCGACACCTCCGGAGCGGATCGTTCACCTCGGGCTGGGTGCGTTCCACCGCGCCCATCAGGCCTGGTACACCGCGCGCGCGTCGGATGCCGCCGAGTGGGGGATCGTCGCGTTCACTGGTCGCAGCCGTGACCTCGTCGACCGGCTCACGCCCCAGGATGGCCTCTTCACGCTCATCGAGCGTGGAGCCGACGGCGACCGATTCGAGGTCGTGCCGTCGATCGTGCGCGTCGAGGCCGGAGACGACGTGCTCGCGTTCGTCGCGGCGGTCGCGAGCCCGGATGTCGCGATCCTGACCCTCACGATCACCGAGGCCGGATACCGGCTCGCCGGCGACGGCGCCCCTGACGTCGAGGCTCCCGCTGTGGCATCCGACCTCTCGCTGCTGGCTGACGCGTTCGCCCGCGACGGCGCACTCGGACAGGCGAATCCCGAGACCGCGCTGGGCCGCATCCTGCTCGCCCTCGATGCCAGGCGCCGGTCGGGATCCGGGCCGATCGCGCTCGTGTCCTGCGACAATCTGTCCGACAACGGCGGGCTGCTTCGACGCGCGCTAATGGATCTCGCGGGCCGCGTCTCGCCTGAACTGGTCGCGTGGCTGAGCGAGTCCGTCTCGGTCGTCTCGACCTCGGTCGACCGCATCACGCCCGCGATCGACTCGGATGCCGAGTCCCGCGCGCTGCTCGGGGCCACCGGATGGGTGGACGCGGCGCCGGTCGTGACGGAGCCGTTCTCGGACTGGGCGCTCGAGGGCGACTTTCCGGCCGGTCGACCCGACTGGGAATCCACCGGTGCCCGGTTCGTCGACGACCTTGCGCCCTGGGAGAAGCGCAAGCTCTGGATGCTCAACGGCGCACACACCGTGCTCGCGACCTTCGGCCCGACCCGCGGTCACCGGGTAGTGAGCACCGCGATCGACGATCCCGTCTGCCGGGACCTGGTCGAGGCCCTCTGGGACGACGACGCCCGCCAGCTCCCCGGACTCGACCTCGCCGACTACCGCGCCGCGCTCCTCCAACGCTTCCGCAACCCCCGGATCGAGCACCGGCTCGCGCAGATCGCGCAGGACTCCACCACCAAGGTGCGGCTGCGCATCGTCCCGGTCGCACTCGGCGAGCTCGCAGAAGGCAAAGAGGCAGGCGGATGCGCCGGCGCAATCGCGGCCTGGATCCTCGGCGTCCGTGCCGGGGCCGCACCGGCCCCGAACAGCATCGACCCGACCACGGTCGCCGACGCCGAGGCATCCGCCCTGCTCGCCGCGCTCGATGCGCGGCTTGCGGATGACGCGGTGTTCGCCGCGCGCGTCGCCTCCGCCGTCAAGGCACTCCAGACATCCTGATCCGACTTCCGCCCACGACCCCCCGCGACCACGGAGCAACACATGAGCACGATCATCGACCGGGCTGAGGTCATCGTCACCAGCCCCGACCGCAACTTCGTCACCCTGAAGCTGACGACCGCCGACGGCCTGACCGGTCTCGGCGACGCGACCCTGAACGGCCGTGAGCTCGCCGTCGTCGCCTACCTGCGGGAGCACGTCGTGCCGCTGCTCATCGGCAGCGATGCGAGCCGCATCGAGGACACCTGGCAGTTCCTCTACCGGTCCGCGTACTGGCGACGGGGGCCGGTCACGATGGCGGCGATCGCTTCGGTCGACATGGCGCTGTGGGACATCAAGGGCAAAGCCGCCGGGATGCCCGTGTACCAACTCCTCGGCGGCGCCTCGCGCAACGGGCTGATGGCGTACGGGCACGCATCGGGCAAGGAGCTGCCCGAGTTGTTCGATTCGATCCGTGCGCACCAGGAGCAGGGGTACCGGGCCATCCGCGTGCAGACCGGGGTGCCGACGCTGAAGGCGATCTACGGGATCGCGGCGCAGGGCGCCGATGTGGGTGACGCGACGGTGCGATACGACCACGAGCCCGCGCGGCGCGGTGCGAAGCCCGTGGAGGAGGACTGGGACACCCGGGCGTACCTGAACCATCTGCCGGGCGTGTTCGAGGCCGTGCGAAACGAGTTCGGCCCCGACCTGCCGCTCCTGCACGACGGACATCACCGCATGACCCCGATCCAGGCGGCACGCCTGGGCAAAGACCTCGAGCCGTACGACCTGTTCTGGCTCGAGGATTGCACCCCGGCCGAGAACCAGGAGGCGCTGCGCCTCGTGCGCCAGCACACCACGACCCCGCTCGCGATCGGCGAGATCTTCAACACCGTGTGGGACTTCAAGGACATCATCCGCGACCAGCTCATCGACTACGTGCGCGGGGCGGTCACGCACATGGGCGGCATCAGCCCGCTCAAGAAGACTCTGGACTATGCCGCGATGTATCAGATCAAGTCGGGCATGCACGGACCCACCGACATCAGTCCGGTCGGCATGGCCGCGGCGATGCACCTGGGACTGTCGATCCACAACTTCGGCATCCAGGAGTACATGCGGCATGGGGCGAAGACCGACCAGGTGTTCGAGCAGTCGTTCACCTGGATCGACGGCTACCTGCACCCCGGCCACCAACCGGGACTGGGCGTGGAACTCGACGTCGACGAAGCGGGGAAGTACCCGTACGAGCAGGCGTACCTGCCATACAACCGGCTCCTCGACGGCACGGTCCACGACTGGTGAGCCAGATGGATGCCGCGGCCGGCACCGGCACGCGGGCCGTCGTCGTCGTGATGGGGGTGGCCGGCGCCGGCAAGTCGACCCTCGCTGCGGCGCTGAGCGAGCGCCTCGACGCCGTGCTCGTGGAAGCCGACGACCTGCACACCGCAGAGGCGAAGGCCCAGATGGCCGCGGGCATCCCGCTCACCGATGCGGACCGGTGGCCGTGGCTCGCGAGGGTCGCCGCCCGCGCCCGGGACGAGCACCAGGCGGGACATCCGGTCGTGGTGTCGTGTTCGGCGCTCAAGCGTTCGTACCGCGTCTTCCTGACCCGGGTCAGTGAAACGGATCCCGCCTTCGTGCACGTGCACGGTTCAGAGGAGGCGCTCGCGGAGCGGATCGGGCAGCGCACCGGGCATTTCATGCCCGCATCGATGCTCGCCTCGCAACTGGCGACTCTCGAACTCCTCGCCGACGATGAGCGCGGCTTCGTCGTGGATCTCGAACTCCCGGTCATCGACGCTGCCGACCGCGCCCTCGCCTCTCTCAGGAGGAACGTATGACGCGATGGGCGATTCTCGGAACCGGCATGATCTCGCACCAGCTCGTTCCCGACCTGCAGACCGTATTCGGCGACGACAGCGTGATCGTCGTCTGGGGTCGCGACGAGACACGCACCTCGGTGTTCGCCGGGCGGTATGGGATCGCCAGCGCGACGACGGACATGGCCGAGGTGCTGCGACGCGACGAGGTCGACGCGGTCTACATCGCGACACCGATCGCGACCCACGCGACGATCGCACTCGAGGCGATCTCCGCAGGCAAGCACGTGCTCATCGAAAAGCCGATGGCCTCAAGCGCTGCAGAGATCGCGCAGATCTTCGACGCCGCCGATGCCTCGGGTGTGTTCGCGATGGAGGCGATGTGGATGAAGTGCAATCCGCTGCACGTCGATCTGCTCCAGCGCGTGAAGGCCGGTCTCACGGGAGAACCTCGAAGCATCTCGGCGACCTTCGGTATGCCGACGCCGCCGACCGGCCGGGTTTGGACCACCGAGCGCGGCGACAGCGCCGTGCTCGACCGAGGAATCTATGCCGTCACGCTGGCGCAGTGGGTGCTCGGAGAGCCGGTCGAGGTCCACGCATCCGGAGTCGTCGCAGATGGAATCGACGTCGAGGCCCGCGCCACGCTCATCTTCGCGAACGGATCACGGGCCGACATCGGATGCTCGGCGATCGGCTTCCTCGACCAGTCCGCGACGATCAGCGGCACGCTCGGGTGGATCACGATCGAGCCGATGTTCTGGGCCAGCACCATCGGGAGAGTCCACGCGGGCTCGGCCGAGGCGATCCTCCACTCGCCCGGGCGCGTGGAGCATCCCCGAGAGGGGTCTGGATTCCGGCCGATGCTCCGAGCTGTCGCCGACGCACTCGCCGCAGGGGAGCGCCGGGTCGCTGCACACGATCGGGCCGCGACGCTCGCTGTGGCCCGAACGCTCGATGTGATCCGTGAGCAGGTGTTCGATTCGCACGGGCGCCACGCGGCCGCCGGCTGAGACTCTGTGCGACTGGAACTCGCATCACGGGACATCCATCCCGTCGAATCGGTGACATTCGTCTCTGCCGGCCCGGCGCAGACGTTCGTAGCGTCGATCTCATGCATGAGACGACACGAGCTCACCAGACCTCAGACCAGGACGCACCCGTCGGCGACGCGCGTACGACGACCACCGACGCGCGGCGGCGGCTCCGCCGTCTCGCGACCCTTGCCGCCGCCATCACGTTGCCGCTCGTCGTCTGGGTGGTCGCGGTCCCCGGACTTGGCCTCGACCTCGCGATCGGTTCCGGGGTGCAGGCGCAGACCGTCGGCCCGGCCGCGATCGGC
The DNA here is from genome assembly GCF_040267705.1 of Agromyces sp. G08B096. Classification (NCBI taxonomy): domain Bacteria; kingdom Bacillati; phylum Actinomycetota; class Actinomycetes; order Micrococcales; family Microbacteriaceae; genus Agromyces; species Agromyces sp. G08B096. The sequence continues at coordinate 1,841,527 of NZ_CP158374.1, read as the reverse complement.
ACGGTCGCGCTCATCGCAGGTGCGGCCGCCTGGGCGGTGCTCGCGCTCCTCGAACGGTTCGCCCGGCGCGGCGCGCGCATCTTCACGATCCTCGGCTGGACGCTGCTCGCGCTCTCGCTCCTCGGCCCGGCGACGACCGGTGCCGCCGCGCCGGTCGTCCTCACGCTCGTGGCGATGCACCTCGCGACCGGGGCGACGCTGATGGTCGGGCTCCCGCGCAGCTCCGCGCGACGCTCCGCCGTGGCCGCAGACGCCGTCGCCGGGCGCTGACGTAGATTTGCGCGGGGAGTGTGACGTGATGACGACGATCGACCGGCGAGGACAGGACGAGGCGGCGCCACCGGCCTGGGTCGCCTATCGGCCGGGGCCCTGGCTCGCGCTGATCGCCGCGCCGGTGCTCCTCGTGGCGCCGCTCGTGGCGGGGCTCGCGACCGGTGACTGGGCCCGGTGCGGATTCGTCCTCCTGCTCGGTGCCGTGTTCGGTGCCGCGGTCCGACTGGCCTCGGGCTCACCGCGGCGGCCGACCGCGACGACCGAGCTGCTCTTCCTCGCCCTGCTGCTCTGCTGCACCGGGTACCTGGTGCTCTGGCCCGACGGCGAGGCCGTGCTCTTCCCGCTGCTCGCGGTGGCCGCCTCGGTCGCGATCCGTCGTCGGTTCGCGATGGGCGTGGTGGGTGCGGTCTCCGTGAGCGGTGCGCTGGCCGTCGGGTTCGGCAGCGCGTCGCTGGAAACGGCGGTGCTCGTCGGCTTCGCCGCGTTCGCAGGAGGCGCCGGCAATTACCTGGTGCAGTACTACGTCGCGCTCGCCCGCGAGCTCGACCGGACGAGAGAGCGACTGGCCGTGGCCGCGGTGGCCGACGAGCGCCTGCGCTTCTCGCGCGACCTCCACGACCTGATCGGGCACTCGCTGTCGGTCATCGCGGTGAAGTCGGAGGCGGCCCGCAGGCTCATGCCGACACGGCCGGATGCCGCTGCCGAACATGTCGCCGAGATCGAGGCGATCGCGCGGGAGGCGCTCGGCGAGGTCCGGGCGGTGGTCGCCGGCTCGCGTTCCGTCAGCCTCGCCGAAGAACTCGTGAGGGCACGACGCGCTCTCGAGGACGCCGGGGTCGAGACCAGGGTCGTGCCCGCCGACCGCGCCCTGCCGATCACCATCGACGCCATGCTCGGCTGGGTCGTCCGCGAGGGCGCCACCAACGTGCTGCGCCACGCCGCCGCTCGGCGCTGCACCATCGCCCTCACCGTCGGCGGCCGCGAGGTGCGCGCCGAGATCGCGGACGACGGCGCGCCCGACGGAACCGCCGGACTCGCGAGCGAGGCGGCCGGGCCGGACGCTGCCGCCGGCACCGGGCTCGACGGCCTCCGCGAGCGGATCGAATCGGTCGGCGGCACACTGACCGCCGAACCGATGGCGCGCGGCTTCCGACTTCGCGCCGTCGTCCCGCTGCCAGCCGAGGAGCGAACATGAGCGAGCCGATCACCATCCTCATCGCCGAGGACCAGCGGCTGATGCGGACCGCCCTCACCGCCCTCCTCGATCTCGAGCCGGACCTGACGGTGATCGGCGGCGTGGAGCACGGCGACGAGGTCGTCGCCGCCGCACGGCGGCTTCGCCCCGACGTCGTGCTCCTCGACATCGAGCTCCCCGGTCGCAGCGGCCTCGACCTCATCGTCCCGCTGCGGACGGCGGTGCCCGACTGCTCCGTCATCGTGGTCACCACCTTCGGACGCCCGGGCTACCTGGCTCGCGCCCTCGGCGCGGGCGCACGCGGATTCCTCCTGAAGGACGACCCCGTCGAGCGGCTCGCGGACGCGATCCGGCGCGTGCGCGACGGTGAACGCGTCGTCGACCCCGACCTCGCGGCCGACGCCCTCGCGGCCGCCGAGAATCCGCTGACGGGGCGCGAGACAGACGTCCTCCGAGCCTCGGCCTCCGGCGCCACGGTCGACGAGATCGCACTGCAGTTCTCCCTGTCGCCGAGCACCGTGCGCAACTACCTCTCGAACGCGATCGGCAAGCTCGGAGCCCAGAACCGGCTCGCCGCGTTCACGGCCGCCCGCGATCACGGCTGGCTCTGAGGCGGGAACCCCACGCGTTCGGGGGGTACACTCCGGCGACCCGCCGGGGCCGGAAACGCTGGCCGTGGCCGAAACGGGTCCCCTAGACTCCGAACCATGGAGCAGGAGGGGGCTCTCCGTCAGGCCGACCGTGCGGGCGGCCCGGCCGTCGACGAGCGCGCCGCCTCGCCAGACCGCGGACCGCTCGTGAGCCGGGCCCGAATCATCGAACGAGCGCGACGCGCGGCATCGATCGTGGCGATCACGGCGCCCGCCGGGTACGGCAAGTCGACGCTGCTCCGCGAGTGGGCGGGATCGGAGGACCGGCCGGCGGTGTCGCTGACGCTCCGCCCCTTCGACAACGAGCCCTCGGCACTGCTGAGCGCGCTGGCCACGGCCTTCGCGGCCGCCGTCCCCGAGGTCGACACCTTCATGACCATCGCCGAACAGCCAGCCGTCGGCACCGCGGTGCTCGGACAGATGGCACCGAAGCTCGCCGTGGCGATCTCGCGCGTCCCCGATCCGTTCGTCCTCATGATCGACGACGTGCACGAGGCATCCGCCGACGGCTGCCAGGACGTGCTGGAGGTGGCGCTCGCGCGGATCCCTGCGGGTTCGCAGGTCGTCCTCGCCAGCCGGCAGACGCAACCGTTCCTCGGGCGGCTTCGACCGACGGGCGATGTGCTCGAGATCGGCGCCGCCGACCTGAGACTCGATGCCGCCGGTGCCCGCCAGGTGTTCGTCCGGCTCGGAGCCGCCGGCCTCTCCGACGTCGACTTCGATCGGCTCCTCGAACGCACCGAGGGCTGGCCGACGGGCGTCGCGCTGGCCGCCCTCGTCGCACGTGAGGGCGGCGACCCCGTCGGAGTCGTGGGCGACGACCAGACGATCGCGGAGTACCTGTACCGCGCCTGTTTCGCGCGACTCGATGAGAGTGATCGGGAGTTCCTGCGCCGCACGGCGATCTTCGACGAGGTGATCGCCGCGTGCAGCGACGCGGTGCTCGGCCGCGTGGATTCGAAAGCCACGCTGCACGACCTCGAATCACGAGGTCTCTTCCTCGTGGCGGTCGACCGTCGACAGGGTCGCTACCGGTATCACCAGCTGTTCCGCGAGTTCCTCCTCGGCGAGCTGGAGCGCGAGGAGGCCGGCCACGAGGCGCAGCTGCACCAGGACGCGGCCGCCTGGTACGAGACGCACGAGATGATGTCGCACGCGATCGATCACCTGCTCGCCGGCGGCGAGCACGAGCGCTCGGTTCGGCTGGTCGCCGAGCGAGCCCAGTCGGCCTACCAGGCGGGAGACATCGCCGCGATCGAGCGCTGGATGACCGAGCTCGGCGAGACGGCGATCTGCTCGTACCCGCCGCTGGTGGTGCTCGCGGGGCTGCGCGCGGTGCTCGACGGGCACGCCGCTGAGGCCGACCACTGGGCGAACCTCCTCGAGCGCATGGACGACGATCGGCCTGCCGAACTCGGCCTGCCGACCCTGGCCTCCGGACGGGCGATGCTGCGCGCCATCATGTGGCGCGACGGGCTGGAGTCCGCGCTCCGGGACGCCACCTACGGGGTGAGCTGCGAACCGCCCTCGAGCGCCTGGCGAGACCAGGCGCTCCACCTCCTCGGGTGGGCGCTGCAGCTGAGCGGCGACGTCGAGGGTGCCGTCGCAGCGTACGAGGAGTCCGTCCGGCAGGCGATGCTGTTCGGCAACGCCGATTCGATCCTGCTGAGCGAAGCCGAGCTCGCGATCATCGAGCTCGACGCAGGCTCGCTCGACGCCGCCGGCGCACATGCGGAGCGAGCCCTCGACGTGATCGACGCCTCTGGGCTCCACGGCTACCTCACCACCTGCCTCGCCCTCGCCGTCTCCGCACGGATCGCGCTGCGACGGCGCGAGACGGCCCGCGCCGAGCGGCTCCTCGCCCGGGCGATGCGCGATCGGGTGCTCTGCACGTACGTGACGCCCGTCTTTGCGATCAAGGTGCGGATCGAACTCAGCCGCGCGTACATCACGCTCGGAAACACGGCGACCGCCGCCCACCTCCTGCACGAGATCGAGGAGCTCCAGCGGCTCCGCCCCGCCATCGGGACGCTGGCGGACGTCGTCGACGACGTCCGGGCCTCCCTCGACAAGAGCCGAGCCCTGCTCGGCGGCTCGCCGCTCACACCCGCCGAACTGCGCCTCGTGCCGTACCTCCAGACCCACCTCACCATCTCCGAGATCGCCGACCGCCTGTTCGTGACGCGCAACACCGTGAGCTCCCAGGTCGGGTCGATCTACCGCAAGCTCCAGGTCACCACCCGCAGCGCCGCCGTCGAGCGGGCCGCGGAGATCGGGCTCCTGGGGTAGCCGTGGACGCCTACTCGCTGCCGGGCACCACGGTGTCGTCATCGAGCCCGAGAACGACCGCGAGATGCTGAGCCGCCGACACCGCCCGAGGCATCCCGACCACGGCGGCGACGCCGAGGATCGCATGGACGAGCTCGCGCGCGCTCACCTGGGCCCGCACCGCCTCGTCCACGGCGGCCGAGAAGGAGGCATCCGTGCCTCCCATCGCGATGAGCGCCGAGAACCGCCCGATCGCGAGCTCCCTGGGTGCCAGACCCTCCGCCGCGGCCACGGCGAGCGACTCCGGTGCCGGCTCGTCGGCATGGATGGCCAGTCGACGGAGCTGATCGACGTAGTCCACGTGCACCCCCTCGCATCCCGATGCGGGCCGGCCAGCCAGGATGCGGTGCATCCGAGCCGCCGTCGGTTCCACGCAGTCCACCTCCCGCCCCCGCCGTCCGCATCACGCAGATCGGGCGATCTCGGCGGAAGGTCTCATCACCTGATCTGCATGATGCCGTCGGATGCCCCGGACGGACACGATGAGGGCGGGCGTCGGCATGCGCGCCGCCCATGAAGACGGGTGGGAGCCCGTCGGAGGGAGACGGAGGGGACACCATGCCAGATCTGGAGTACGGCCCGGTCGAGTTCGTGCTCGCGACCTATGACGCCGGAACCTCGCCGGCCGGTGTGATCGCAGCCGTGTTCGATCTCGCGGAGTCCGGCACCGTGCGCCTGCTCGACCTGGTGGACGTCAGCCGCGGGCCCGACGGCGAACTGCGCTTCCTCGAGATCGACGAATCGAGCGTGTCGTTCGGCGAGCTCGAGCTGCCGGCCCACGGGCTCATCGCCGAGGCGGACGCGAACGAGCTCGGCGAGCGACTGCCCCGAGGATCGGCGGCGTTGCTGCTCGCGGTCGAGCTGACGTGGGCGAAGCATCTCGCGTCGGAGTTCGCCGCCGCGGGCGGCGAGGTCGTCGAGTCCGTGCGGATTCCCGCGCCCGTCGTCAACGCCGCCCTCGCCGAGGCGCGCTGAGATCCGGATGGGGTGGAGACGATCATGTTGCTGAGGAGAATGGGCCGGCCGGGACTGATCGGCATGGCCGCGCGAACGGCCGTCGTCGCCGGAACCGCGACCGCCGTGAGCGGGAACGTGGCCAGACGTCAGAACGAGCGGGCGGAGCGGGCCTACGAGGCGCAGCAGTACGAGCTGTCTCAGGCGGCCGCGCAGGTCGCGCCGCCGCACGCGCCGGCGCAAGCCGTGGCCGCCGCGCCGACGACCGGAGGCGCGGGCGGCGTGGATGTCGTCGCCGAGCTCCAGAAGCTCTCCGACCTGAAGGCACAGGGTGTGCTAAACGATGCGGAGTTCGAGGCGGCGAAGACGAAGCTGCTCGCGTAGATCGAACGAGGGGGACCAGCATGAACAACCGGAGATCAGTGATCGGCGAGCCGCTGCCGACCGCACGCACACTGCCGTTTCCGCCGAAGCCGTCGGGGAGCGTCGCCGGGCGCACCTTGCAGGAGTCGACGTACTCGCCGAAACCGGCCGAGCGGCGCCTGCACGAGGGGGCGCCGAACGTCCTCGTGATCCTCATCGACGATGCGGGCCCGGCCCTGCCCGAGCCGCTCGGCGGTCTCGTGGCGACGCCGACGCTCGAGCGGATCCGCGCGAACGGCGTCGGCTACAACCGGTTCCACACGACGGCGATGTGCTCGCCGACCCGGGCGTCCCTGCTGACCGGCCGCAACCATCACCGTGTCGGGAACGGTCAGATCGCAGAGCTCGCGAATGACTGGGACGGCTACTCGGGGCACATCCCGAAGTCGAGCGCGACGATGGCCGAGGTCCTCCGGAACTACGGGTATTCGACCGGCGCGTGGGGCAAATGGCACAACACCCCCGCTGAGGAGACGACGACGGCCGGTCCGTACGATCGCTGGCCCACCGGCTACGGGTTCGAGTACTTCTACGGATTCCTCGCGGGCGAGGCATCCCAGTACGAACCGAACCTGGTGCGAAACACGACCGTGGTGCATCCGCCGAAGACGCCTGAGGAGGGCTATCACCTCAGCGAGGACCTCGCGGACGATGCGGTGCACTGGCTGCGAGACCACAAGGCCAACGCTCCGGACAAGCCGTTCTACATGTACTGGGCGACCGGAGCGATCCACGGGCCGCACCACATCATGAAGGAGTGGGCGGACAAGTACGCCGGCCGGTTCGACGACGGGTGGGACGCGTATCGGGAGCGTGCGCACGCGGGCGCGAAGGCCGCGGGATGGATTCCCGAGGACGCGGAGCTCACCCCCCGCCCCGAGAGCCTCGCCGCGTGGGAGGACATCCCTGAGCATCAGAAGCCGTTCCAGCGCCGGCTCATGGAGGTCGCGGCCGGGTTCGGCGAGCACGCCGACGTGCAGGCCGGCCGCGTCGTGGACGAGATCGAACGCCTGGGATACCTCGACGACACGATCATCATCTACATCTGGGGCGACAACGGCTCGTCGGGGGAAGGACAGAACGGCACCATCAGCGAGCTGCTCGCGCAGAACATGATCCCGACGACCGTCGATCAGCACATCGCGGCGCTCGAGGAGCTCGGCGGACTCGATGCGCTCGGCACGCCCGCGACCGACAACCAGTACCACGCCGCATGGGCGTGGGCCGGGTCGACCCCGTATCAGGGCATGAAGCTCATGGCCTCCCACCTCGGCGGCACACGGAACCCGATGTTCATCCAGTGGCCCGGGCGGATCGAGCCCGACCTTGAACCGCGCACGCAGTTCCATCACGTGATCGACGTCGCTCCGACAATCTACGAGATCCTCGGGATCTCGCACCCGGAGACGGTGAACGGCATCCCGCAGGATCCGATCGATGGCACGAGCTTCGCGTACTCGATCGAGGATGCGGCGGCCGAGGGCCGGCACCGCGTCCAGTACTTCGAGATCATGGCGAGCCGGTCGATCTACGCCGACGGCTGGATCGCCTCGGCCACGGGGCCGCGCCTGCCGTGGGTGCCGGGCGCACCTCCCGGGATCGCGACCTGGACGCCCGACGCCGACACCTGGGAGCTCTACCACCTCGACGAGGACTGGAGCCAGGCCCACGACCTGGCGGCGGAGCATCCCGAGAAGCTCGCGCAGCTGAAGGAGCTGTTCGCGATCGAGGCGGCGAAGAACGAGGTGCTGCCGGTGGGCGGCGGGCTCTGGGTGCCCGTGTACCACCCCGAGTACCGCCTCGGCCCGGCGTACACGGAGTGGGAGCTCTCCGGCGACACCGTGCGCATCCCGGAGTTCTGCGCACCCGCGCTCGGCAACAAGCCGAACACGGTCACGATGACGGTGCGGGTGGAGGACGGCGCGAGCGGCGTGCTCTACAAGCTCGGCGGCGCGGGAGGGGGACTCACCGCGTACCTCGTCGACGGCGTCCTCCACTACGAGTACAACCTGTTCCTCGTGCAGCGCACGATCATCGCCGCGCCTTCCGCGCTCGCGGCGGGGGAGCACACGCTGGAGATCGTGACCGCGTACGTCGAGCCCCGGCCGGGCGGGCCGCTCTCGGTGTCGCTCCGGGTGGACGGCACGGAGGTCGCGTCCGGCACGGTGCCCGTCAGCGCGCCGCTGCTGTTCTCGGCGAACGACTGTCTCGACGTCGGACGCGCGTACGGCGGCGCCGTCTCGCGGGCGTACGCCGACCGCATGCCGTTCGCCTTCGACGGCAGCATCGAAGCCGTGCACATCGCCTACGATCTGCCCGCCACCGCATGAGGGATGCCGCGTCCGGCGGCGGCGGGCCGAACGTGTCGGCCGGCCGCCGGGACCTGCGCCTGCGGCAGCCTGGGGTCGCCGCCGGAGGGAGGGCGGTATGAGCGCCGACGCGACCGTGGTGCTCGGGGTCGTCCTCGTCCTGCTCGACTGGACGATCCGCGTGCTGGCGCTCATCATCGTGCCGAGAGACCGGAAACCGACCGCGGCGATGGCGTGGCTGCTCGCCGTCTTCCTCATCCCGTTCGTCGGTATCCTGCTCTTCCTGCTCATCGGCTCGGTGAAGCTCCCGAAGCGGCGACGCGAGCGCCAGCGGGCGACCGACCGCGAGATCGCGCTCCGAGCGGCGGCGTTCCCGACGCCTGCGACGGATGCCTCGGGCGCCCCGCTGCCCGCGGAGTTCCGCCAGCTCGCGGAGCAGAACCGGTTGCTCGGCGCCCTGCCGGCGGTCGGCGGCAACCGGGCCGAGCTCATCGGCGACTACCAGTCGTCAATCGACCGGATGGCCGCGGAGCTCGACGCCGCCGCGACGTTCGTGAACATCGAGTTCTACATCGTCGCGTTCGACGACACCACCCGCGGGTTCTTCGGCGCGATGGAGCGGGCCGTCGCGCGAGGCGTGCGGGTGAGGGTCCTCCTCGACTTCGTGGCCTCCAAGCGGGTGAGCGTGCACGACGTCACCACCTCCGAACTCGACCGGATCGGTGTCGAGTGGCACTACCTCCTGCCGGTCCGGCCGCTCTCCGGGCAATACCAGCGGCCCGACCTGCGCAACCACCGCAAGCTCGTCGTCGTCGACGGCCGCACGGCGTTCACCGGCTCGCAGAACCTCATCGCCCGTGATTACGACTCGCCGAAGAACCGCAAGCGGGGGCTCATGTGGCAGGAGCTCGTGGTGCAGGTCACCGGACCCGCCGTCGCGGCGGTGAACGCCGTCTTCCTCTCCGATTGGATGGCGGAGACCGGTGAATCCCTCATCGACGTCGCGCACCTGCCGGCGGGCGAGGTCGCCGCGGCGGAGGCATCCGACTCGCTCATCTGCCAGGTCGTGCCGAGCGGGCCCTCGTACGAGCAGGAGAACAACCTGCGCCTGTTCCTGACCCTCGTCAGCCAGGCGAGGGAGCGGGTCATCATCACGAGTCCATACTTCGTCCCTGATGAGGCGATGATGTACGCCATCACCTCGGCGCGGTTCCGCGGCCTCGAGGTGCAGCTCTTCGTGTCGGAGATCGGCGATCAGGGCTCCGTCTGGCACGCGCAGCGCTCCTACTACGAACCGCTGCTGGAGGCCGGCGTGCGGATCTTCCTCTACCCGGGGCCGTACATCCTGCACGCCAAGCATCTCTCGATCGACGACGACCTCGCCGTCATCGGCTCGAGCAACATGGACATCCGTTCGTTCGCGCTGAACTTCGAGATCTCGATGCTCGTCCGGGGACGTGCGTTCGTCGACCGGATGCGTCAGGTGGAGCAGGGGTACCGCGACGTCGGCCGGGAGCTCACCCTCGAGGAATGGCGGAGGGAGCCGCCGACGGCCACGTTCCTCGACGGGGTCGCCCGACTCACCTCAGCGCTCCAATAGTCGCCTTCGAGGGTCCCGGGACGAGGGCCGGGATATCACCCGACCTGCGTGATGCCGCCCGCAGGCGCCCGTCACTACCGTGACGAACGACACCCCGTCGATGGCGCCTTCCGCCGGTCGGGGGCATCGAGAGAGGGGACAGACATGAGTGACAGTGCGACGACCGGGTGGGTCGGCTGGGGATGGTTCGCCGCCATCATCCTGCTCACCGCGGGCATCATCGACGTGATCTACGGACTGATCGCCGTCATCGGCCCGGACAGCGCGTACTTCCTGTCGGGCACCGGCGACCTCGTCCTGTTCGACGTCGCCGGCTGGGGGTGGTGGCACCTGATCAGCGGTGCCACGCTCATCCTCGCGGGAGGAGCGCTCTTCGCCGGCGCGACGTGGGCGAGGGTGCTCGGCGTCATCCTCGCGGTGCTGAACGCGATCGGGCAGCTCTTCCTGCTTCCCGTGCAGCCCTGGTGGTCGCTGATCGTGATCGTGCTCGACATCCTGGTCATCTACGCGCTCACCGTCCACGGGCGGGAGCTGAAGACGGCGGCGGCCCGGTAGGTCCGCCCGCCGCCGGCGCGCCGACGTCGCGCGCCACGGGTCCGGAGCTCCGCTGGGGGGAGCGGCTCCGGACCCGTCGCGCGACCGGGCTCAGGACCGGACCGACGTCGCGGTCGGGAGTGTGATCGCATCGACGGCGGCATCGCCGCGGAGCTCGCGCATCCGCCGGACGACGGCGTCGGCGACCTCGGCCGTGATCGACCGGCAGACGATGCTGTTCGGCCCGATCGGTCCGAGTCCGCCGCCGCGCACCCGGATGACGTCCCAGCCGACCTCGCGGAGCGCGTCGTCCTTGTCGAGATCGGATGCCTCCTTCAAGCCGAGGTGCGCGCGCCGTGACCGGCCGGGATCGTCGTATTCGACCGCGATCCGGAGGCTCGGCACGATGATGTCGGGCCAGACCTCGCGCCTGCCGTGGAACGTGCGGGCGATGCGGATCGCGTTCACCCGGTGATGCAGCCTGAGGCGTTCGCCGAGCAGCGCGCGCAGGCGCTGTTCGGTCATGGAGGTACCGACGCGGAGACCGGGCTTCATGAACGGCACGCCGGCCTCGGCGAGGGCGGCGGGCGCGATCGCCGCGGTGCGGCATTTCGCGCACCCCGTGCCCGTGAGGACCTCGGCGATGCTGGCGCGGTAGCGGTCGTGGCCCCGCGCGCAGCGCCACTCGTACTCGGCGCCGACCCGGGTCTCCGCCGCGACTGCGGCGCGCTGGGCGGGAGCGACGCGGCCGAGCAGTTCCCCGCGCGTACGCTGCGTCTCGTGCACGAGCATGCACACCGGGCAGGCGCGTCGCAGCACGACGGACCCCGGGCTACCGGGGGCAGCGCCGTGGCCGCAGGAGAATCCGACGGCGGTCATCGTCGAGCCAGTTCGTTCATCGAGGCGATCGTGCCATCGCCCGCCGACATCGCGCTGAACGCGGACGTCGCTTCCGGTGCGTTCTCGGATGTCGGCCGGTCGCGGGAGGATGTCGGGGTGCGGATCGTGCTCGGAGCAGCCGGCGCCGGGCGGGTTTCGGCGGTGTCCGTCGCAGACGACCGCGCCCGAGCCGCCGACGCTGCGCCCTCGGCCGCCGACCCCGGTGACGGTCAGCCCCTTGCGACCGTGGCGATCGACGAACTGCCCGAGCTCGTCCGCCGGTTCGAGCCGGCCGCGCCGAGATGGGTATGGGGCGACTCCAGGGCCTGGTATCCGGGAGTGCTCGCCGCCGGGGTGCGCATCGAGCGCGTCCACGACCTGCGCCTCGTCGGCGCCCTGCTCGAGCAGTCCGTGCTGACCGAGGACGCCCGGGCCGCAGAGAGCCCGAGGCCGCCATGGCTCGGCCCCGGCCCCGCTGAAGGCGCGCTCCCCGGCGCCGCCGTCGAACCGCCGCCTCGGCCCGAGCCCGCGCTCGCGCTGTTCGACCTCGTCGGCGATGCCGAGACGGCGACGGGCCCCGGCATCCAGGACGACCGCGCTGATTCCGTCGCCGCGCCCACCGAGCACGGTCGCCATGACGCGCCGAAGCACGGCCCTGACGGGGCATCCGTCGGCGAGGTGCTCGCCGAGCTCGGCCGGCAGGATCGCCTGATCGCCGCGAGCCGGTCGCCCGCCCGGTTGCGGCTGCTCGCCGCCGCGGAGTCGGCGGGTGCGCTCATCGGCGTCGAACTGCAGGCGGCGGGCCTGCCGTGGAGCGTCGACGTGCACGAACGCGTCCTCGAGGAGGAGCTCGGCCCGCGCCCAGTCGCCGGGGCCAAGCCGGCCCGGATGGCCGCCCTCGCGGCCGAGGTGCGGGCCGCGCTCGACGCGCCCGCGCTGAATCCCGACTCGCAGGTGGAACTGCTGCGCGCGCTCCGGAACGCCGGGCTCGCGGTCGACTCCACCAGTCGGTGGGAGCTCAGGGAGATCGAGCACCCCGCCATCGCTCCGCTCCTGGCCTACAAGAAGCTCGCCCGGCTGCTCAGCGCCAACGGCTGGAGCTGGCTCGAGGAGTGGGTCGCCGACGGACGGTTCCGGTCGGAATACGTTCCGGGCGGCACGGCGACCGGACGCTGGGCGACCTCCGGCGGGGGAGCGCTGCAGCTGCCGAAGCAGGTCAGGCGCGCCGTCGTGGCCGACCCCGGCTGGCGGCTGGTCGTCGCAGACGCCGCGCAGCTCGATCCGCGCGTGCTCGCGGGGCTCGCCCACGACCGGGCCCTCGCCGACGCGGGGCGTGGGCGCGATCTCTACGCCGGTCTCGTCGACTCCGGCGTCGTCGAGACCAGGCCGCAGGCGAAGGTGGCGATCCTCGGCGCGATGTACGGGGCGACCTCCGGCGATAGCGGCCGACTGGTGCCGAGACTCGCACGCGCGTATCCGCGGGCGATGGCGCTCTTCGACCGTGCGGCCGCCGACGGCGAGCGGGGCCGCCGCGTGAGCACGCATCTCGGCCGATCGTCGCCGCTGCCGCCGGCGAGCTGGTGGCTCGCCCAGTCGCGGGCGTCCGACCCGGATGCCTCCGCCGCCGACGAGCGGCGGGCGCGTTCGGTCGCGCGGGAGTGGGGCCGCTTCACCCGGAACTTCGTCGTCCAGGGGAGCTCCGCCGAATGGGCGCTCTGCTGGATGGCGGCGCTCCGCACGCGTCTCGCGGCGATCGGTGCCGAGTCCCCGGCCGAGGCGCCGGCGGCCGCGTCGGGGCGGGCGTTCGCCGCGGTGCCGCACCTGGTGTACTTCCTGCACGACGAGCTGATCGTGCACACGCCGGCCGAGCATGCCGAGCGCGTGGCGGACGCGGTGCGCGAGACCGCCGCCGGAGCCGGACGCCTGCTGTTCGGTGACTTCCCGGTGGAGTTCCCGCTCGGTCTCCGGATCGTCGACAGCTACGCCGACGTCGACTGATCGTCGGCGGGTCCGTCAGGCGACGTGGTGCCCTCGGTCCCGGCATCCTCCTGAGCCGGCGCCCGGCTGCCCGGGCGCCGGCCGCGCCGGGGTCGCTCAGCGGCCGGAGCGAACGGCTCGGGCGTCGCCTCCGCGACGGCGCCGATCCAGGCGAGCGCGGCGCGGGCACGCTCCTGTTCCGCGTGAGCCGCGAGCCGGGAGAGCGCCGCGGCCGGGTCGGCTGCGGCCTCCGTCGCCCGAGCGGATGCCTCCGCCAGCCGCTCCTCCCACCGACGGCGTTCGGCGCCGACCACGTCGTCCGCGTCGATGCCCGGTAGTGATGCGGCGACGAGGACCCGGTCCACCGTCTCGTCCCACGGGTCGGCGCCGGCGGCATCGGCACCGTCGAGCCAGGCGAGCGCCTCCGTCCGTCCGGCATCGGTCAGCCCGTGGAGGGGCAGACCGTCGTCGGTCGTGCCCGCGGACTCGATCAGCTTGCGCGCCGTCAGCCGGTCGAGGGTCGCGTACGTCTGCCCGACGTTCACGACCCGGCGGCCGCCGGTCCGCCGAGTGAGCTCGCCGTGGAGCTGGAAGCCGTAGGCGGGCCCCGCGGTGAGCAGGACCAGGAGGGTGTCGCGGACGGCCATGGCGAGGGCTCCTGAATCGCGGTGAGGGGCGAAGGCGAAATCCTCACCGAGCATACAGTTGCGGGCGGGCCGGCGGAAGCACCGCAGCGCCGCCGTTGATCTTGCCCGATGGCCTGATCCGCGGCATAATCGCCGTGACGGCGAGCCGTCCACAATCGAACACGACGTCATTCGACGTTCCCGAGGTCGTAGGGGAAGACGCACCTCACGGGAACGGAGATCGAGATGGCGGAAGAGCTCACGCGGGCCGCGCGCTCCGCGCGAGGCGTGCTGTACGTGCACTCCTCGCCGAGAGCGATGTGCCCGCATGTCGAATGGGCTGCGGGCGGAGCGCTCGGCACGCCCGTGAACTTCGAGTGGACGGAGCAGCCGGTGCTGCGCGGCAGCATGCGCGCCGAGTTCACCTGGGAGGGCCAGGTCGGCGACGGTGCTCGCATCGCGTCGGCGCTCCGAGGCTGGCCCCAGCTGCGCTTCGAGGTGTCCGAAGACCCGACGCCGGGCTCGGACGGAGCCCGCTGGATGCACACCCCGGACCTCGGCGTGTTCTTCGCACAGACCGACACGGCGGGCAACACCGTCATCCCCGAGGACCGGGTGCGCTACGCGATGGAGGTCGCCGGCACCGACGCGGCCGAACTGCATCGCGAGTTGCGGCTCGCGCTCGGGCAGGCATGGGACGACGAACTCGAGCCGTTCCGGCACGCGAGCGACTTCGCGCCCGTGGTGTGGCTGCACCGCGTGGGGTGAGACCACGGCGCCGCGGTGGCGCGACGCGAAGGTCGGTCGAAGCATCCCGGCCCGCGCACGAGCGAAACCGTCGCACCGTGACGAAGCGGCCCCGGTGGATCACCGGGGCCGCTTCAGCGTGATCGGGCGGACCGACCTCAGACCGTGCGCAGCGCGACGACCGCGTTGTGACCGCCGAACCCGAACGAGTTCGACACGGCCAGCTGCGGGCCGTCGCCGAGCGGCTGCGGGGCGCCCGAGACCCGCAGCGGGATCTCGGGGTCCTGCTCCGTGAGGTTGATCGTCGGCGGAGCGACCCGCTCGGTGATCGCGAAGATCGAGAACACGGCCTCGAGGGCGCCCGTGCCGCCGAGCAGGTGCCCGGTGGACGCCTTCGTCGCCGACACGGGGATCTCGTGCACGCGGTCGCCGAACACCTCGCGCAGCGCCACGTACTCGGCGATGTCGCCGACGGGCGTGCTCGTCGCGTGCGCGTTGATGTGCGTGACGTCGTCGGCCGACGCACCCGCCTGCTCGAGTGCGAGACGCAGCGCGCGGCTCGCACCGCGACCCTCCGGGTCGTTCGCGGTGATGTGATACGAGTCCGCCGTCACGCCGCTGCCGGCAAGCTCGGCGTAGATGCGGGCGCCGCGCGCGAGCGCGTGCTCCTCGGTCTCGACGACGAGCGTCGCCGCGCCCTCGCCCATGACGAAGCCGTCGCGGTCGATGCTGTACGGGCGCGAAGCGTGCGCCGGGTCGTCGTTGCGACGCGACAGCGCCTGCATCGACGCGAACGAGGCGACGGTGATCGGGTGGATCGCCGACTCCGTGCCGCCCGCGAGGACGACATCTGCGAGGCCGAGCTGGAGGTGCTCGTAGGCGTTCGCCAGCGATTCCGTGCTCGACGCACAGGCCGACGCCACCGTGCGCGCGAACGCGCGGGCGCCGAAGTGCATCGAGATCGCCGCGGATGCCGCGTTCGGCATCAGCATGGGGACCGTCATCGGCATGACCCGGCGCGGGCCGCGGTCGCGCAGCGTGTCCCACGCGTCGAGGAGGGTCCACACCCCGCCGATGCCGGTGGCGTAGTCCACGCCGAGACGTTCGGGTGCGACGTCGGGCGCCCCGGCGTCGAGCCAGGCCTCCTTCGCGGAGATGAGCGCGAACTGGCTCGACGGATCGAGGCGCTTCGCGACCGGGCGCTCGAGCACCTCTTCGGGTCGCACCTTCGCCTCGGCGGCGAACGTGACGGGCAGCTCATACTTCGACACCCACTCGTGCTCGAGCGTGCGTGCACCGGACTCGCCGGCGAGCAGGGCGGTCCAGCTGTCACGGGCGGTGCCGCCGAGCGGCGACGTCGCGCCGATGCCCGTGATGACGATCTTCTTGGTCATGACGAAAACACTCCGTGGGGAGGGGGTGGAAAGGGGAGGGCGGGCCGGCGCGTCGCGCGGGCCCGCCCTTCGCAGCGACTAGGCCTGGGCCTTGACGATGAAGTCGACGGCGTCGCCGACGGTCTTGAGGTTCTTGACCTCCTCGTCGGGGATCTTCACGTCGAACTTCTCCTCGGCGTTGACGACGATCGTCATCATCGAGATGGAGTCGATGTCGAGGTCATCGGTGAACGACTTGTCCAGCTCGACCGTGTCGGTCGCGATGCCGGTCTCGTCGTTGATGAGCTCGGCCAGGCCGGCAAGCACTTCTTCCGTGGACAATGCCATGTTCTTCTCTCCTTGGGGTGTCTCGGATGACCGTGACACAGTCTAGATGGACGGGGAACGGCGGTTCAGGGCAGAACCACCACTTGGGCGCCGAACACGAGTCCTGCGCCGAAGCCGATCTGGAGGGCGAGCCCGCCCGACAGTTCCGGGTGCTCCTCGAGCAGCCGGTGGGTCGCGAGCGGGATGGACGCGGCCGACGTGTTGCCGGTCGTCGCGATGTCGCGCGCGATGACGACGGAGTCGGGCAGCTTCAGCTGCTTCGCGAACTCGTCGATGATCCGCATGTTCGCCTGGTGGGGGATGAACGCGGCGAGGTCGGCAGCCGTCACGCCGGCGGCGTCGAGCGCCTGCTTGGCGACCTTGGCCATGTCCCACACGGCCCAGCGGAAGACGGTCTGGCCCTCCTGTCGGAGCGTCGGCCACTCGGCGGCGCCGTCGCGGAACTCGACGAGGGTGTGATTCATCCCGACCGCGCCGGCCTTCGAGCCATCGGAGCCCCAGACGGTCCGCCCGATGCCGGGCGTGTCGCTCGGGCCGATCACGACCGCGCCTGCACCGTCGCCGAGCAGGAACGAGATGCTGCGATCGGTGGGGTCGATGACGTCGGAGAGCTTCTCGGCGCCGACGACGAGGGCGTAGCGGGCGACGCCGGTGCGGATGAGGGCGTCGGCCTGCGTGACCGCGTAGGCGTAGCCGGCGCACGCGGCGTTCATGTCGTATGCCGCGGCCGGGTTCGCACCGACCCGGTCGGCGACGACGGCCGCCATCGACGGCGTCTGCTGCACGTTCGAGATCGTGGCGATGATCACGAGGTCGATGAGCTCGGGCGAGACGCCGGATCGCTCGATCGCCTCGCGCGCCGCATCCGTGGCGAGATCGACGGCGAGCACGTCGCTGCCGGCACGCGCGCGCGTGATGATGCCGGTGCGCTGCTGGATCCACTCGTCGGAGGAGTCGATCGGGCCGATCAGCTCCTCGTTCGGAACCGCGTTCGCGCCGCGGGCCGCGCCGATGGAGTAGATCCGGGTGTACGCCGGGCCGTGGGACTGCTGGAGGGTGGGTGTCGACATCCGTGGGTTCTCTCGTGTCTGGATCAGGCCGCGGCCGCGTCGATGAGTTCGAACGCGGCGGGCAGGTCGTCGGGCGTCTTGACGGCGACGGCGGGCACGCCCTTGAGGGCTCGCTTCGCCAGTCCGACGAGAGCGCCGGCGGGTGCGACCTCGATGATGCCGGTCACGCCGGCGTCCGCGAACGCGGCCATGCAGCGATCCCATCGCACCGGGGAGGAGACCTGGCCGACGAGGAGGTCGACGAACTCGGCGCCGCTCGTGACGATCCGGCCGTCGTGATTCGTCCAGAGTCGGAGCGTCGGGTCCGCGGGGGAGAGCGTCGTGGCGACCTCGGCGAGTCGGTCGACGGCGGGCGCCATGTAGCGGGTGTGGAAGGCACCGGCGACCTGCAAGGGGATCACTCGGGCGCCGGCCGGCGGTTCCGCCTTCAGCGCGTCGAGCGCCTCGACGGCTCCGGCGACGACGATCTGGCCGCCGCCGTTGAAGTTCGCGGGCTCCAGTCCGAGTTCGGCGAGCCGCGCGAGCAGGGTGTCCTCGTCTGCGCCGATGACGGCGCTCATCCCGGTGGCCGCCTGTGCCGCGGCATCCGCCATCGCACGGCCGCGCTCGGCGACGAAGCGCATCGCGTCGGCATCGCTCAGCACGCCCGTTCCGGCGGCGGCGGTGATCTCGCCGACCGAGTGGCCGGCGATGCCGCCGAGGCGCGACGCACGACCGTCGGCCGTGAGCGCCTCGAGGGCCAGCAGGCCCGCCGCCACGATGAGCGGCTGAGCCACCGCGGTGTCGCGGATGGTGTCGGCGTCGCTCTCGGTGCCGTGCTTCGCGAGGTCGAGGCCCGCGGCTGCCGAGAGCGCGCTGAGACGCTCGGCGAAGGCGGGTTCGGCGAGCCAAGGGGAGAGGAAACCGGGGGTCTGCGAGCCCTGACCAGGGCAGACGACGACGATCACCAGACCAGTCTGCCAATCGTGCGCGGGTGTGGAGTGTGCATACGCTACAAGCTATCCCGCGGATGATTGTGCGTGGTGTATACGTTCACCCGTCAGGGCTTCGGCCGACGCCGCGGGGCGAGCTCGTGATCGCTCATCGAGCCGACGATCAGCGCGCACTGCAGGATGAGCGCTTCGCGGGCGCCCGTGGCATCCCAGCCGATGACGTCGGAGACCCGCTTCAGCCGGTACCGCACCGTGTTCGGATGCACGAACAGTTCGCGCGCCGTCGCCTCGAGCGAGCGGCCGTTGTCGAGATAGCTCCAGAGCGTCGTGAGCAGCTCCGTCGAATGCGCCTGCAGCGGTCGGTAGATCCGGTGCACGAGCGTCGCCTTCGCGAGCGGATCGCCCGCGAGGGCGCGTTCCGGAAGCAGATCGTCGGCGTGCACCGGCCGGGGAGCGTTCCGCCACGAGCGCGCGACGGCGAACCCGGCGAGCGCGGCACGGGCGCTCTTCGAGGCGTCGACGAGGTTCGGCACCTCGTGTCCGAGCACGAGATGACCGGCGCCGAAATACGGCTCGAGCTGCTCCGCGATCTCGAGGAAGCTCATCGCCGGCGCCGTGCCGATGGTCTCGGGCGTGGTCTCGTTCTCGCGTCCGCGAGGCTCGGAGCGGCCGATGACGACGACGAGGCGGTTGCCCTGCACGCCGACGAGGACGTCGGCATGCATGTGCCGGGCCGCCCGGCGGACCTGGTCGACGTCGAACAGCTTCGGCGCGGTGCCGACGAGCACGGCGACCTCGCCGTGGCCGTGCCAGCCGAGCGCCGCGATGCGGCTCGGCAGCTCCTCGTCGTACTCGCCGGAGAGGATCGAGTCGACGACGAGCGCTTCGAGCCGGGCGTCCCAGAGCCCGCGGGCCTCGGCCGCCCTGGCGTACACGTCGGCGGCAGCGAACGCGATCTCCCGCGAGTAGAGCAGGATCGCCTCGCGGAGCGGCTCGCCGCCGTCCTTCACGCGCTCCTCGACGACCTCGACCGTCACCCGGATGAGCTGCAGCGTCTGCTGCAGGCTCACCGAGCGGAGGAGTTCCCGGGGCGCCGCGCCGAACACGTCGGCCGCGATCCACGGGGTCGACTTGGGGTCGTCGAACCACGCGATGAACGAGCTGATGCCGGCCTGCGCGACGAGGCCCACCGCCGAACGACGGCTCGGCGGCATGTCGCCATACCACGGGAGCGTGTCCTCCAGACGCTTCAGCGTCTGGGTCGAGAGCTCACCCGCGATGGTTCGCAGCCACGCGAGCGTCTCCGCTTTCGTCCGGGGCCTCGTCGCCACGTCGGTCGTCCGTCAGCTCTCGCCGCCGGCCGATCCCGTCGTGCCGGCGTTCACGTCGTGCAGCCGGTACTTCGCGATCGCCTGAGCGGGGAGCGAACGGTCCACCTCGCCGCGTTCGGCGAGCAGCTCGAGCGTGCGCACCACGACCGACGGGCCGTCGATCTTGAAGAACCGGCGGGCGGCCGGGCGGGTGTCGGAGAAGCCGAAGCCGTCTGCGCCGAGCGTGGCGAACTGGCCGGGCACGTACGCCCGGATCTGCTCGGGCACACCGCGCATGAAGTCGCTCACGGCGACGAACGGCCCGCGCGCACCGGAGAGCTTCTGCGTCAGGTACGGCACCCGGCGCTCCGCCTCGGGCTCGAGGAAGTTGTGCTCGTCGACGGCGAGGCCGTCGCGGTTCAGCTCCGACCAGCTCGTGACCGACCAGACGTCGGCCGACACACCCCAGTCCTCGGCGAGCAGGTGCTGCGCCTCGAGGATCCACGGCACGGCCACGCCGGAGGCGAGCAGCTGCGCCTTGGGCCCCTCGCCGGCGCCCTCCGCAATGCGGTGGATGCCTCGGACGATGCCCTCGACGTCGACGCTCTCCGGCTCCGCGGGCTGCACGAGCGGCTCGTTGTAGACCGTGAGGTAGTACATGACGTTGGGGTCCGGGTGGGCGCCGCCGTACATGCGCTCGAGTCCGGCGCGCATGATGTGGCCGATCTCGTAGCCGTACGCGGGGTCGTAGGAGACCACGGCGGGGTTCGTCGCGGCGAGCAGCAGCGAGTGTCCGTCGGCGTGCTGCAGGCCTTCACCCGTCAGGGTCGTCCGCCCGGCCGTCGCGCCGATGAGGAAGCCGCGCGCCATCTGGTCGCCGGCCGCCCACATGGCGTCGCCCGTGCGCTGGAACCCGAACATCGAGTAGAAGACGTAGATCGGGATGAGCGGCTCGCCCTGCGTCGAGTACGACGTGCCGGCGGCGGTGAACGCCGCGAGCGCACCGGCCTCGTTGATGCCGACGTGCACGATCTGGCCCTGCGGGCTCTCCTTGTAGGCGAGCAGGAGCTCCCGGTCGACCGAGGTGTAGTGCTGACCGTTCGGGTTGTAGATCTTCGCGTTCGGGAAGAACGCGTCCATGCCGAACGTGCGCGCCTCGTCTGGGATGATCGGCACGATGCGGTTGCCGAAGTCCTTCGACCGCATGAGGTCCTTCAGGAGGCGCACGAAGGCCATCGTCGTGGCGACCTCCTGCGTGCCGGAGCCCTTCTTCGCGATCGCGTACGCGGAGTCGTCCGGCAGCGAGACAGCCGTGTGGTGCGTGCGCCGCTCGGGCAGGTAGCCGCCGAGCGCGCGGCGGCGCTCGTGCAGGTACTGGATGGCCTCGTCCTGCTCACCCGGGTGGTAGTACGGCGGCAGGTAGGGGTTCTCCTCGAGCTGCGCGTCCGTGATCGGGATGCGCATCGCATCACGGAACGTCTTGAGGTTGTCGAGGGTCATCTTCTTCATCTGGTGGGTCGCGTTGCGACCCTCGAACGACGGTCCGAGGCCGTAGCCCTTGATCGTCTTCGCGAGGATGACGGTCGGCTGGCCCTTGTGCTCCGTGGCCGCCTTGAACGCCGCGTAGACCTTGCGGTAGTCGTGCCCGCCGCGCTTGAGGTTCCAGATCTGCTCGTCGGAGAGGTCCTTCACGAGCTCGAGCGCGCGCGGGTCGCGCCCGAAGAAGTTCTCGCGCACGTACGCGCCGGACTCAGCCTTGTAGGTCTGGTAGTCGCCGTCGGGCGTGACGTTCATGAGGTTGCGGAGCGCGCCCTCGTGGTCGCGGGCGAGCAGGTCGTCCCACTCGCGCCCCCAGACCACCTTGATGACGTTCCAGCCGGCGCCGCGGAAGAAGCTCTCGAGCTCCTGGATGATCTTGCCGTTGCCGCGCACCGGCCCGTCGAGGCGCTGCAGGTTGCAGTTGATCACGAACGTGAGGTTGTCGAGTCCCTCGTTCGCGGCGACCTGGAGCTGTCCGCGGCTCTCGACCTCGTCCATCTCGCCGTCGCCCAGGAACGCCCAGACATGCTGGTCGGAGGCATCCTTGATGCCGCGGTTGGTGAGGTACTTGTTGAGCTGGGCCTGGTAGATCGCGTTGATCGGACCGAGGCCCATCGACACGGTCGGGAACTGCCAGAACTCGGGCATGAGCCGAGGGTGCGGGTAGCTCGAGAGCCCGTCGGGGGCGTGCGACTTCTCCTGCCGGAAGCCGTCGAGCTGGTCGGCGGAGAGGCGGCCCTCGAGGAACGCGCGGGCGTACGTACCGGGGGAGGCGTGGCCCTGGATGAAGATCTGGTCGCCGCCGCCGGGGTGGTCCTGACCGCGGAAGAAGTGGTTGAACCCGACCTCGTAGAGCGCGGCGGATGACGCGTACGTCGAGATGTGGCCGCCGACGGCGATGCCGGGGCGCTGCGCGCGGTGCACGAGCATGGCCGCGTTCCAGCGGATCCAGGCGCGGTAGCGGCGCTCGATCTCCTCGTCGCCCGGGAACTCCGGCTCGTTTTCGGGGGCGATGGTGTTCAGGTAGTCGGTGGTCGGCACCATCGGCACGCCGAGGTGCAGCTCCTTCGAGCGCTTCAGCAGGCTGAGCATGATCTCGCGCCCGCGCTGGTGACCCTTCGCGGCGACGAGGGCATCGAGGGATTCAGCCCACTCGCCGGTCTCCTCGGGATCCGAGTCCATCGCCTCGACCGAGTAGGGGTCCTGGTCGTTGACAGTCACAGTCGACCTCTCTCTTCTGCAGGTCTTGCCTGCGGAACACTGCGTGCGCACGACGAAGCCGACCGGGTTGCGGTCGGACGGCACCACGCCATCCTAGTGAGTCTAAGCCTGCACCATCCGACGCTGCCCACGGGCCGCCCGGGGCGGGGATAGGCTGGGCGGCGCCGCACCGGCCGACACGGAATGGAGCCCCGGATGACGCTCGCCGACGGCTCCGCCGCACCGGAGTTCGCCCTTCCGGATCAGCACGGCCGCACCGTCCGGCTCGCGGAGTTCCGCGGGAACCAGGCGGTCGTGCTCGTCTTCTTCCCGTTCGCCTTCTCGGCCACGTGCCGCAGCGAACTCGGGGAGCTCCAGGCCCGCCGGTCGGAGTTCGGACGGGCCGGCGCCGAGCTCGTCGCCGTCTCCGTCGACTCGAAGTACGCGCTCCGCGCGTGGGCCGAGCGCGAGGGGTTCGAATTCCCGCTGCTGGCCGACTTCTGGCCGCACGGCGAGGTCGCGCGGGCGTACGGCGCGTTCCTCGACGGCGCGGGGCACGCGGCGCGCGCGACGTTCGGCATCGATCGGGGTGGGGTCATCCGATCGTCGTTCTCGTCGCCCCCAGGGGTCGCACGGCCGTTCGCGGCCTACGAGGCGACGCTCGCGACCCTCGCGAGCGGCTGAGGCCGGTGCGGACGGGCGCAAGGGCGCTGCGGAGTCGGTCGATCAAGCCAGGATGTTCACGGATCTCGCGATCACGAGCGCGAGGATCAGGAACCCGCCGAAGGCCTGCAGCGACATCAACAGTTTGAAGCGCGGTGACAACGGCATGGCGTCGGTGGCGCTGAACGCCATCGAGTTCGCAAGCGTCGAGTAGAAGTAGTCGACGAAGCGGGGCGTCCAGTCGCGGACCGCGGACGACCTCGCGGCGACCTCCGCCACGGCGTCGTCGTCCTCGTCCTGGGGGAACCGCAGGTCGGCGGGCGGCAGTTCGCTCCGCGCGACCATGGTGCGCAACACCGGGCCGCCGCGGTCGAGTTCCCAGAAGAGCACGGTGAAGCCGATGACGTTGACCGTCCACACCTGCAGGGCCGCGAGCAGCAGCCCTGGGGCGTCGTGGCCACCGCCCACGAGTTCGAGGATGAGCCGGACGAGCGTGACCTGGTTCGTGAGCACGAGCAGGAGCGCGAACCCCACTGAGACGGCGCGGGTCCAAGGTGCCTGCCGGGTGAGCCGGTGCGGATTGGCGATGACGAGGGGAACGAGCAGGGCGAGGCCCACCGAGACGACGACGAAGCGTTGCGGGCCGATGATCTCGTTCGGCAGCAGCGCGTAGAGCGCGAGTGCGGCGAGCAGCGCGATCACGACGGGCCAGCGGTGCTCGGCGAGCGCGCTCCGGCTCGGATGCTGCTGCATCGGCTGCATGCGATGAGCGTAGGGGTGCTCGGTTACCATGGGCGTGCGCCGCACCGGCGCGGGGGCCTTTAGCTCAGTTGGTAGAGCGCCACGCTTACACCGTGGATGTCGTCGGTTCGAGCCCGGCAGGGCCCACCTCCCTCCCCGCTAGGCTGGGCGGGTGCCTGTGCAGCTCGCCGACCTCCTCACGACGATCGATCGACGCTGGCCGGTCGCGGGCGCCGAGGCGTGGGATGCGCCGGGCCTCGTCACGGGCGATCCGGCTGCATCGGTGCGTCGGGTGCTGCTCGCGGTCGATGCGGTGCAGGCCACGGTCGACGAGGCGGTCGAGTCGGGCGCCGACCTGCTCATCACCCACCACCCTCTGCTGCTGCGCGGAGTGACGAGCGTTGCCGAAGACCGGTACAAGGGCGCGCTCATCGCACGCCTCATCCGTGCAGACTGCGCACTTCTGGCAGCCCACACCAACGCCGATGTCGTCGAAGACGGCACCTCCGCGGTGCTGGCGGAGCGGCTGGGCATGACGGATGCCTCGCCCATCGTGCCGTCTTCGACCACGCCGGGCCACGGGCTCGGACGCGTCGGGCGCCTCGCAGAGCCGACCACGCTCGGGCGGCTCGCGCGCCGGCTCGCCGAAGTGCTGCCGCCGACCGCGACGGGAGTCCGCGTCTCCGGCGGGTACGACGACCACGTCCAGATGATCGCCGTGTGCGGGGGAGCGGGCGACTCGCTGCTCGCCGACCCGGCCGTCCGCGCCGCCGACGTGTACATCACCGCCGACCTGCGGCATCACCCGGCATCTGAGGCTCGCGAGCAGGCCCTGCTCGGCACCGGGCCCGCGCTCATCGACGTGTCGCACTGGGCCAGCGAGTGGCTCTGGCTCGACCGGGCCGCCGCGCAGTTGCGCACCGACCACCCCGACCTCGAGATCGCCGTGAGCGAGCTCCGCACCGACCCCTGGGACTTCCAGGTGGTCCAGTGACCCAGACCCCGATCCCCAGGAGCATCACGTGAAGGCCACGCCCGCCGAGCAGCAGGAACTGCTGCGACTGCAGTCCATCGACACCCGTCTCGCGCAGCTCGCGCACCGCCTCGGTGCGCTGCCGCAGTCCGCGGCCCTCGCCGACCTGGGTGCGAAGGACGACGCCATCCGGCGTTCGCGCGCCGAGGCCGTGGGCGTGCTGGAGGACGCGAAGGCCGAGCTCGGCCGGCTCGAGTCGGATGTCGCGATGGTCGAGGCCCGCATCGCGCGCGACGGCGACCGGCTCACCCACACGGCCTCGATGAAGGACGTCAGCGCACTCGAGTCCGAGCTCGCGTCCCTCCGCAAGCGCCTGTCCGACCTCGAGGACGCCGAGCTCGCTGTCATGGAGAAGGTCGACGCCGCCCAGTCGGCCGTCACCGTCATCGACGATGAGCGCGCCGCCATCGGGGTGCAGATCTCCCGCCTCGAGGCGGAGCGCGACGAGGCCGCTGCCGGCCTCACGACCGAGCGCGACCAGGCCGAGCGCGATCGGGCGACCGTCGCGGGAGGCATCCCCGAGGCCCTCCTGGCGTTCTACGAACAGCGCCGGGTGCGCGGCGGCGGAGTGGGCGCAGCGCTGCTGCAGCACCGCACCTGCGGCGGATGCACGATCACGTTGACCGGCTCCGACCTGGAGTCGGTGCGCCGCGCCGCGCCCGACGACGTCGTGCAGTGCCCGGAATGCGACCGCATCCTGGTCCGCACCGACGAGTCCGGGCTCTGACGAACCCGCTCCGGTAGACTGGACGCTGCGAGCGGGTCGGCAAGACGGTCGCGTCGCCCGAGCGATCGGGCGCCGAGGAACGTCCGGGCTCCGCAGGGCAGGACGGTGGGTAACGCCCACCCGGGGTGACCCGCGAGACAGTGCCACAGAAAGCAGACCGCCACGGGCTTCGGCCCGAGGTAAGGGTGAAACGGTGGGGTAAGAGCCCACCAGCGGCCGCGGTGACGCGGTCGGCTCGGTAAACCTCGTCCGGAGCAAGGCCAGACAGGGAACGATGGGGCGGCCCGTCCCGTTCCCGGGTAGGCCGCTGGAGGGCTGCGGCAACGCAGCTCCGAGAGAGATGGCCGTCCAGCCGGTGTCGCGCAAGCGCCCGGTGAACAGAACCCGGCGTATCAGCCGGCCCGCTCGCACCCCCGATTCGTCGGCGTCACTCGCTCGCGAGCGACGCCGCACCGAGGATGCCGGCGTTGTTGCGATGCACGGCGGGCACGATGGGCGTGTCGATCTGCAGCAGGGGCAGGAACTGCTCGTGATGCTTGGAGACCCCGCCGCCCACGATGAACAGGTCGGGGGAGAACAGCGCTTCGACGACCTGGTAGTACCGGTCGAGTCGCTTCGCCCAGTCGGTCCACGACAGCTCCTCGCGCTCCATCGCGGAGTACGCGGCGCGATCCTCGGCGTCGTGGCCGTCGATCTCCAAGTGACCGAGCTCGGAGTTCGGTACGAGGACCCCGTCGTAGATGAACGCGCTGCCGATGCCGGTGCCGAGCGTGGTGAGGATCACGAGCCCCTCGGTGCCGACGGCGGCGCCGTAGCGCAGCTCGGCCACGCCGGCGGCATCCGCATCGTTGATGAAGTGGATGTCACGACCGAGTTCCTCTTCGAACTTCTGCTCGGCGGGCAGCCCGATCCACTCTTTGGAGATGTTCGCAGCCGACAGCGTCAGCCCGCGCTTGACGACAGCGGGGAAGCAGACGCCGACGGGCAGTCGCGGCGCCTCGGAGTCGGCGTCGTCGAGCTCGGCGAGGAGGTCGACCGTCGCGTCGAGGATGTCGGCGGGGCGTCCGCCCTCGGGCGTGGCGACCTTGCGCCGGTCCGAGACGAGCTCACCGGTCGCGAGATCGACGATCGCGCCCTTGATGCCCGTGCCGCCGATGTCGATGCCGATCGCATGGGTTGTCGCCATGAGGCAAATCTACCGTCACGGCTGCGCGACCCCGCGCCGTGCCGAGCCGCTCACGGCGGCGCGCACTGGCCGGGCGTAGGATCGGCCCATGGCCGAGGATCTCGAGCACATGTACTGGTACAACCTCCGCACCGGCGAGGTCGAGCACGGCTTCGAGTCGCCGTCGGCCGACCGCGTCGGACCCTTCGAGACGCGCGCCGAGGCCGAGAAGGCGCTGGAGATCCTCCGCGCGAACAGCGCGAAGTGGGCTGAGGAGGACGCGGCGGAGGACTGACCTCCGTCGCGCAGGCCGACCGTCGCGCCGGCCGCGCTCACTCGTACGAGTGCTCGGGGCCCGGGTAGGTTCCGGCGGCGACGTCGGACACCCACTCGCGCGCGGCACCGCTCAGGATGCCGGCGAGGTCGGCGTACTGCTTCACGAACTTGGGGATGCGCCCCGTGGTGAGGCCGGCCCAATCGGTCCACACGAGGAGCTGCCCGTCGGTGTGCGGGCCGGCTCCGACGCTGATCGTCGGGATGTCGAGCCGCTCGGTGACCTGGCGCGCCGCATCGGCCGGGACCATCTCGAGCACGACCGCGAAGGCGCCCGCCTCCTGCACGGCGAGCGCGTCGGCGATGAGCTGCGCGAGTCCTTCGCCGCGGCCCTGGATGAGGTGGCCGCCGAGGCCGTGCTCGCTCTGCGGGGTGAAGCCGATGTGCGCCATGACGGGGATGCCCGCCTGCACGATGCGGTGGATCTGCTCGCGGCTGCGTTCGCCGCCCTCGAGCTTGACCGCGTGGGCCCCCGTCTCCTTCATGAACCGCACGGCCGTGTGCAGCGCCTCCTCGGGGCCGTTCTCGTAGGAGCCGAAGGGCATGTCGGCGACGACGAACGCGCGCTTCACGGCACCGGCGACGGCGCGGGCGAGGGGGATCAGGTCGTCGACCGTGACCGGGAGCGTCGTGTCGTAGCCGAGCACGTTGTTGCCCGCAGAGTCGCCGACGAGGAGGAAGTCGATGCCCGCCTCGTCGAAGATCCGCGCCGTCAGCTGGTCGTAGCTGGTGAGGCCGGTGATCTTGATGCCTTCGCGCTTGGCGTTCTGGAAGTGCCGGGTGCGGACGCGCTTCGGCCCGCCGCCCGCAGAGGCACCGCCGTACGGGTTCTGCTCGACCTGCCCTGCGGCGGTCGTGGATGCGTCGGCGTTCGGCTGCTCTGGCATGGCGACAGTCTCGCATACGGCGCATCCGGCTCCGCCCGCGCAGCCACTACGCTGAAACGAGCGAGGAAGGGTGTGGATGGATAAGCAGCGCGACTTCGTTCTCCGGACCATCGAAGAACGAGGAGTCAAGTTCGTCAGGCTGTGGTTCACCGACGTGGTGGGCACGCTGAAATCCGTCGCGATCGCGCCGGCGGAGGTGGAAGGGGCCTTCAGCGAGGGCATCGGCTTCGACGGCTCCGCAATCGAGGGGCTCAGTCGCACCTACGAGTCCGACCTGCTGGCGTTCCCCGATCCCACGACGTTCCAGACGCTGCCGTGGCGCGGCGACGTCGACCCGACCGGGCGGATGTTCTGCGACATCACCACGCCCGACGGCGAGCCGGCCGTCTCCGACCCGCGCAACGTGCTGAAGCGGACGCTCGCCCGCGCGGCCGACCGCGGCTTCACGTTCTACACCCACCCCGAGATCGAGTTCTACCTGCTGAAGTCGTCGAAGTACGGCGAGGAGGGACCGACGCCCGTCGACTCCGCCGGGTACTTCGACAACGTGCCCGGCGGCACCGCGCACGACTTCCGCCGGCGCTCGGTGCGCATGCTCGAAGACCTCGGCATCTCGGTCGAGTTCAGCCACCACGAGGCGGGTCCCGGCCAGAACGAGATCGATCTGCGCTACGCCGACGCGCTGACGACGGCCGACAACATCATGACGTTCCGCACGGTCATCAAGGAGGTGGCCATCGAGCAGGGCGTCTACGCGACGTTCATGCCGAAGCCCTTCTCCGAGCACCCGGGCAGCGGCATGCACACCCACCTGTCGCTGTTCGAAGGCGACGCCAACGCCTTCTACGAGCCGGGCGCGCAGTACCAGCTCTCCAAGATCGGCCGCCAGTTCATCGCCGGCCTGCTGCGGCACGCCAACGAGATCTCGGCCGTGACGAACCAGTTCGTCAACTCCTACAAGCGGCTGTGGGGCGGCGGCGAGGCGCCGAGCTTCATCTGCTGGGGCCACAACAACCGCTCCGCGCTCGTGCGCGTGCCGCTCTACAAGCCGAACAAGGGCCAGAGCGCACGGGTCGAGTACCGGGCCATCGACTCGGCCGCGAACCCGTATCTCGCGTTCTCGCTGCTGCTCGCGGCGGGCATGAAGGGCATCGAGGAGGGCTACGAGCTCCCGCCCGAGGCAGAGGACAACGTCTGGACGCTGAGCGACAGCGAGCGCCGAGCCCTCGGCTACGACCCGCTGCCCGCGAGCCTCGACCACGCGATCGAATACATGGAGGAGTCCGAGCTCGTCGCCGAGACGCTCGGCGAAGAGGTCTTCAGCTTCGTGCTCGCCAACAAGCGGGCCGAGTGGCGCGACTACCGTGCCCAGGTGACGCCCTTCGAGCTGCAGCGCAACCTCGAGATCCTGTAGGCCGTCGAGGGATGTCGCGCCAGGCCAGCATCCTCGGCGCGCTCGCGCGCGCGGGGTTCGACGACCTCGGCCGTGCGGCGGAACACATCCGCGAGCTCGCGTCGGCGACGGGCGTCGCGGCCGACGAACTCGCCGCCGCGTTCGCGGGAGCAGCGGACCCCGACGCCGCGGTCGTCGCCGCGCGACGTCTCCGCGACCGGGCGCCGGGGGAGACCGACCGCCTGCTCGCCGACCCGGCCGCCGCCGACCGACTGGCACGGGTGCTCGGCGCTTCCAGAGGTCTCGCCGATTTCTTCGAGCGCAACCCCGCCGAGCTGGCACTGCTCGCCGCCGAGCCCGAACCTCCGGCCGCGCAGCGGGAGGCATCCGTTCGTCTCGCCGGGGCGGTCGCCTCGGGCAGCGGGGTCGACTTCGATCGCGAGTCGCGGGCGCTGCGTGTTCGGTACCGCCGGCTGCTGGCCCGGCTCGCGGTGTGGGATCTCACACGTCCGAGCGCCATCGAGGCGGTCGACACGGTCGCGGCCGGACTCGCGGACCTTGCCGGTGCGACGCTCGACGCCGCGCTCTCGCTGGCGCGCGCCGTGGTCTCGCGCGAGGACGGCGACGCTCCGGCGCCCGGCCGCTATCCCGCCGCCGAGGTCGCGGCGACGCGCCTCGCGATCATCGGCATGGGCAAAGCCGGCGCGCGCGAGCTCAACTATGTCAGCGACGTCGACGTGATCTACGTCGGCGAGTCCGCCGACGAGGAGACCGTGGCGACCGGCCGCGCGATCGAGATCGCGACCCGGCTCGCGATGCTCGTGCAACGCGCGATCGGCGAACCCGGCATCGAGCCTCCGCTCTGGGAGGTCGACCCGAACCTGCGCCCCGAGGGCAAGGATGGCGCGCTGGTGCGCACGCTCGACTCGCACGTGCAGTACTACGACCGCTGGGCGAAGAGCTGGGAGTTCCAGGCGCTGCTCAAGGCGCGGCCGCTCGCGGGCGATCGCGACCTCGGGGATCGCTACGCCGCGGCCGTGGGGCCGAAGGTGTGGACCAGCTCGTCGCGCGAGGGGTTCGTGGAGTCCGTGCAGCGCATGCGCGAACGCGTGACCGAGCACATCCCGGCTGACGAGGTCGACCTGCAGCTCAAGCTCGGCCCGGGAGGCCTGCGAGACATCGAGTTCACCGTCCAGCTGCTGCAGCTGGTGCACGGGGCATCCGACGAATCGATCCGCCAGGGCGGCACGCTGCCCGCCCTCGCCGCCCTCGCCGCGGCCGGCTACGTCGGCCGTGAGGAGGCCGCCGAGTTCAGCCGGGACTACCGCACGCTGCGTGTCCTGGAGCACCGCCTGCAGCTCTCGCGACTCCGGCGCACCCATCTCATGCCCACCTCCGATGCCGACCGTCGGGTCCTCGCGCGGGCCGCTGGCCTCGGCCGCGACGCGCGGGAGCTCACGGCGACGTGGCTCGGGGTGCGGCAGCGTGTGCGCGGACTGCACGAGCGCCTCTTCTATCGGCCGTTGCTCTCCGCGGTCGCGGCGCTGCCTGCCGAGGGCCTCGAGCTCACCAGCGAGCAGGCCGAGGCCCGGCTGGCCGCGATCGGCTTCAGCGACCCGCGCGGCGCGCTGGCGCACATCGGTGCGCTCACCGCGGGCGTGAGCCGGCGTGCGACGATCCAGCGCCACCTCATGCCGGTGCTCATCTCGTGGTTCGCCGAGGGCGCCGACCCCGACTACGGCCTGCTCGCCTTCCGCCGGCTGAGCGACGAACTCGGAACGACGCACTGGTACCTGCGGCTGCTGCGCGATTCGTCGGATGCGGCGATGCGGCTCACGCGGGTGCTCTCGGGATCACGATTCGCTGGGGAGCTCCTGGAGCGTGCGCCCGAGTCCGTCGCCTGGCTCGAGGATGTCGACGAGCTCCGCCCGCGCTCGCTCGCATCCCTCCGGGAGGAGGCGCGCGCCGTGCTCGCGCGGCACACGGCCCCGGATGCCGCAGCCAAGGTGCTCCGTGCGATGCGTCGGCGGGAGGTGCTGCGCCTGGCGCTCGCGGGTCTCCTGGACGTGTGCACCGTCGAGGAGCTCGGGCACGGGCTGAGCGATGTCGTGGAGAACCACCTCGCCGCTCTCGTGTCCGCGATCCGTGGACCCGAGCCCGACGGCATCGACTTCGCCGTCATCGCCATGGGCCGGTTCGGCGGACGCGAGCTCGGCCTCGGGTCCGATGCGGACATCATCTACGTGTACCGTCCGGCGGGCGCCGAGCCGGATGCCGCGCATTCGCGAGCGCTCCGCATCGTGGCCGAGCTCAACCGCCTCTCGGAGGACGCGCGGCTCCCGTTCGAGCTCGACGCCGACCTCCGTCCGGAAGGGCGGAACGGCGTCGTGGCCCGTTCCTTGGACGCGTACCGCGCCTACTACGCCCGCTGGTCGCTCACCTGGGAGGCGCAGGCCCTGCTGCGGGCGCGCGGGGTGGCGGGGGATGCCCCGCTCATCGCCGACTTCATGGAGCTCGCCGACACCGTCCGGTACCCCGCGGCGATCTCCGAGCGCGACGTCCGAGAGGTCAAGCGCATCAAGGCGCGCGTCGAGAACGAGCGCCTCCCGCAGGGTGCCGACCCCGCCCGCCATCTGAAACTCGGCCGGGGCTCGCTCTCCGACGTCGAGTGGTTCATCCAGCTCGTCCAGCTCCAGCACGCCGCGCGTGTACCCGACCTCCGCACCACGTCCACCCTCGACGCCCTGGCGACCGCGGTCGCCGCCGGGCTCGTCGACGCGGCCGACGCCGAGACGCTGCGGGCCGCGTGGATCATCGCCTCCCGGGCGAGATCGGCCCTGACGCTGTGGCTCGACAAGACGACCGATGTGCTGCCCGTCGACCGCGCACAGCTCGAGGGCATCGCTCGCATCATGGGCTACCCGCCGGGCTCAGCGAGCACGCTCGAGCACGACTACCTCGCCGCGACACGTCGGGCGCGGGCCGTCTTCGAGCGCGGGTTCTACGGCGTCGAGCCGAGGCGCGAACCCAGCGTCTGATCCGCTGGCGTCCCACCCGACCGGAGGCCGTGTGCCGCCGCCGTGCGGAGGCATCGGCGATCTGCGCGCAGACGGCGGAAGCGCCCGCATCGCGAACGATGCGGGCGCTTCCTGGGGACGGCAGGGGGGTGCCGTGGTCTCGAACCCTCGAGATCAGACGCCGTAGTACAGCTCGAACTCGAACGGGTGCGGGCGCTGCGCGAGCGGCTTCAGCTCCTTCTCGCGCTTGTAGTCGATCCAGGTCTCGATGAGCTCCTTGGTGAACACGCCGCCCTCGAGGAGGAAGTCGTGGTCGGCCTCGAGCGCGTCGAGCACGGCGTCGAGCGAGCCCGGCACCTGGGGGATCGACTTGGCCTCCTCGGCGGGCAGCTCGTAGAGGTCCTTGTCGACCGGCTCGTGCGGCTCGATGCGGTTCTTGATGCCGTCGATACCGGCCATGAGCTGCGCGGCGAAGGCGAGGTACGGGTTGCCCGAGGCGTCCGGCGCGCGGAACTCGATGCGCTTGGCCTTCGGGTTCGTGCCGGTGATCGGGATGCGGATCGCCGCCGAACGGTTGCCGGCCGAGTACACCAGGTTGACCGGGGCCTCGAAGCCCGGCACGAGGCGGTGGTACGAGTTGACCGTCGGGTTGGTGAAGGCCAGGATCGCCGGGGCGTGCTTCAGGATGCCGCCGATGTACCAGCGCGCGATGTCGCTCAGGCCGCCGTAGCCCGCCTCGTCGTAGAAGAGCGGCTTGCCCTCGTTCCAGAGCGACTGGTGGGTGTGCATGCCCGAACCGTTGTCGCCGAACAGCGGCTTCGGCATGAACGTCGCCGTCTTGCCCCACTGCTGCGCGGTGTTCTTCACGATGTACTTGAACTTCAGGATGTCGTCGGCCGCGTGCACCATCGTGTCGAAGCGGTAGTTGATCTCGGCCTGGCCGCCCGTGCCGACCTCGTGGTGGGCGCGCTCGAGGATGAGACCCGCGTCGATGAGCTTCAGCGAGATGTCGTCGCGAAGGTCGGCCTGCTTGTCCACCGGCGAGACCGGGAAGTAGCCGCCCTTGTACGGGGTCTTGTTGCCGAGGTTTCCGCCCTCCTCGACGCGACCCGAGTTCCAGGCGCCCTCCTCGGAGTCGACCGAGTAGAAGCTGCCGTTCTGGGTGACCTCGTACCGCACGTCGTCGAAGATGTAGAACTCGGCCTCGGGGGCGAAGTAGGCGGTGTCGGCGATGCCGGTCGAGGCGAGGTACTTCTCCGCCTTCTTCGCGACCTGGCGCGGGTCCTTGGCGTAGATCTCGCCGTTGCGCGGGTTGTAGATGTCGAACACCATCACCAGCGTGCGCTCGATGCGGAACGGGTCGATGTAGGCCGTCGACACGTCCGGGATGAGCTGCATGTCGGACTCGTGGATCGACGCGAACCCGCGGATCGAGGAGCCGTCGAAGAGCTGGCCGACCGTGAAGAACTCCTCATCCACCGTCGACGCCGGGATGTTGAAGTGTTGCTGCACGCCCGGGAGGTCGGTGAAACGGATGTCGAGGAACTTGACGTCCGTCTCCTTGATGAACTTGAGGACTTCAGAGGAATCACTGAACATGGGGCGACGCTCCAAGGGGTGGGAATCGGCGGGGCTCTGGACGGCCGCGACCGACGCTACTGGGAGGCGGTTTCCCTGCCATGACACGAATGTTTCCACCGTGTTACGCCGCCGGCGATCGATAGAATCGATGGATGCCCGACGCGACCCCCAGCACCTTCGGCGATCTCGAGCCCAGCCGGTGGCCGGGCGAGCGACTCGGGCTCCCGGCCTCCGGGCGCGGATCCGTCGCCCGCGTCGGGCGGCGCCTCGGGGCCCTCGCGATCGACTACGGGCTCGCGATCGTCATCGCGCTGTTGTTCGCGCCCTATCAGTCCGCCGTGCACACCTGGATCACGCTCGGGCTCTTCGCCCTGATGCAGATCGTCTTCATCCCGACGATCGGGGGAAGCGTCGGCCACCGGCTGCTCGGCATGCACGTCGTGCCGATCGCCGGCGGATGGGTGGGGCTCTGGCGTCCCGTCGTCCGGACGCTGCTGCTCGTCATCGTGGTCCCGGCGCTCGTGTGGGACTCCGATCAGCGCGGCTTCCACGACAAGGTCGCCGGCACCGTGCTCATCCGAGCCTGACGCGCGCCCGCCCGTCCCGTCAGCGCACGCCGCGGGATCGGGTCAGCGCATCTTCCCGCGCTGCGCGCGGACCTTCATCGGGTCGATGCCCTTCGGGATGGGCAGGGAGTTCTGCAGCGAGTTCAGCCGGTTCGACACCGCGAGCACCTCGGGCTTCGTGAGGACGCGCTTCGACTTCCGGAGCGTCGACGCAAGGCGGTGCAGTTCGACCGAGTCGTCGTCGTGCCCGACCGTGATGAGGCGGATCGGCACGTTCGGCAGTACGCGGGCGACCTTCCGCTCCTCGTCCTTCAGCATGCGCTGCACCCGGTGCGGGTCGCCCTCGCCGATGAGGACGACTCCGCCGCGCCCGGCTGCGCGGTAGACGGCATCCTGCGTCTTGCCGTTGACGGCGACGGGCATCTCGTTGCCCATCCATCCGCCGCGAAGGCCGCTGCGGAGCACCGCGCCGACGGCGCCAGGCTGGCCGTCGATCTGGGAGTACGCGGCGCGCTCGGCACGCCGCCCGAGGATGACCATCGCGATCAGGAGACCCGCGAGCACGCCGGCGACGACCCACAGGGCGATGGTGAAGCCGTTGCCACCGCTCAGCCAGAGCGCGAGCGCGAGGCCGAGGGCGATCGGCGCGAGGAATCCCAGGAGCATGAGCCACGGCGCCGTCGAGTCGTAGCGGCGGGTCATCTGGAAGACCTGCCACATCTGCTTGAGGCGGCCGGGCTCCTTCTGGGCGGACGAGCTGTCCTTGGTGCGTGCCATGGTCACTAGGATACCGGCGCGGGGCCCGGCTCCGGACCGGAATCGGCCGCCGGGGACGGGCGGAACGCCCGCCCCCGGCTGGGAGTCATCCGACCGCCTGCGCGAAGCCCAGCGACGCGTCCGCGAGGTGCTCGAGGCCGGCCGGGATGTCCCGCCCCTTCGCCCGCATCGACTGCGCCCACAGACGGCCCGCCCGGTACGACGACCGCACCAGCGGGCCCGCGAGGACGCCGAGGAACCCGATCTCCTCCGCCTCCTCCTTGAGCTCCACGAACTCCTCGGGCCTGACCCACCTCGCGACCGGCAGGTGCCGAGGGCTCGGCCGCAGGTACTGCGTGATCGTGATGATGTCGGTGCCCGCCTCGTACAGGTCACGGAGCGCCTGCGAGATCTCCTCGCGCTCCTCGCCCATGCCGAGGATCAGGTTCGATTTGGTGATGAGGCCGGCATCTCGGCCGGCGGTCAGCACGCCGAGCGAACGCTCGTACCGGAAGGCGGGGCGGATCCGCTTGAAGATCCGCGGCACGGTCTCGACGTTGTGGGCGAAGACCTCGGGCTTCGCCGAGAACACCTCCGCAAGGCGGTCGGGGTCGCCCGAGAAGTCGGGCACGAGGATCTCCACGCCGGTCCCGGGGGACTGGCGGTGGATCTCGCGGATCGTCTCGGCGTACAGCCACGCGCCCTCATCCGGCAGGTCGTCGCGGGCGACGCCCGTCACCGTGGAGTAGCGCAGTCGCATCCGGAGCACCGACTCGGCGACCCGGCGCGGCTCGTCCACGTCGTAGTCGGCCGGCTTCCCCGTGTCGATCTGACAGAAGTCGCACCGCCTGGTGCACTGCGAGCCCCCGATGAGGAAGGTCGCCTCGCGATCCTCCCAACACTCGTAGATGTTGGGGCAGCCCGCCTCCTGGCAGACCGTGTGAAGCTCTTCCGACTTCACGAGCGCGTGCAGCTCGCGGAACTCAGGCCCCATCTTGGCCCGTGTCTTGATCCACTCGGGCTTCCGCTCGATGGGCGTCTGGGCGTTGCGGACCTCCAGGCGGAGCATCCGACGCCCCTCGGGAGCCGCGCTCACGCGGCGACCGCCGCGAACGCCTGGTCGAGCCTCCGCTGGAGCGGCTCGATCACGTCCACCGGCCGGATGAGTCGCCCGGTCACGCGCGACATCGTCGTGACGCCGGCATCGCGGATGCCGCACGCGACGATCCGCTCGTAGGGCGCGAGGTCGTTCGAGCAGTTGAGGGCGAACCCGTGCATCGCGACGCCGTCGGCGACCCGGATGCCGATCGCGGCGATCTTCTCGTCGATGCCGTCGCCCACCCAGACCCCGGAACGGCCGTCGACCCGTCGGCCGGCGATGCCGAACTCTCCGAGCAGGTCGATGAGGACGCCCTCGAGGCGGCGGACGTATCCGACGACGTCGATCGGCTCGGGCAGATGCACGATCGGGTAACCGACGAGCTGTCCCGGCCCGTGCCAGGTGATCTTGCCGCCGCGGTCGACGTCGACGACGGGTGTTCCGTCGGTGGGTCGCTCGTCGGGTGCGGTGCGTTTGCCCGCCGTGTAGACGGACTCGTGTTCGAGGAGGATGACGGTGTCGGGAGAATCCCCGGAGACCACCGACTGATGGACGGCGCGCTGGAGGGTGAGGCCCTCGCTGTACGGCACGGAGTTGGCGCTTAGCCCCGTGACGACGTAGTCGAGCATGACCTCAGTCTAGGCACCGCTCCTGCACAGGCCGGGTCGCCGCCGCGCGTTGCACGGGCCGAAGCGTCGTCGCCTCTGGTCGGTCGGGCAGTGCGAAGGATCGAGGGCATGCGCCGGAGATCCACGTCAGCCGCACCCGCCCCCGAGCCGTCCTCACCGGCGGAGCCGCCGGAGACGGGGTGGCTGGCCGGATACCGGCTGCTCCGTCGCATCGCCGCCGGTCGGCGTGCGCACCTCTACCTCGCCGTCGCCGGTGAACGGGCCGCCGTCCCGGGCGAGGCACGCATCCCGGCTCGACCCTCTGGAGACGATCATGCGCCGGCCGAGGTCGTGGTCGTCCGGGTGTACGAACCCGAGGCGGATCCGGCGCCCATCGCGATCGAACTCGACGCCATGTCGCACGTGAACGTCCTGCCTCGGCTCCGCGACCTCGCGACGCTCCCTGACGGACGGACGTGTCTCGTCGTCGAACGCCTGGGCGCGACGAGCCTCGCCTCGATCGGCGCCCACCGATCGATCACGGTCGGCGAGGCGATCACGGTGCTGGCGCCGGTCGTCGTCGGCGTCGGCGAGCTCGAGCGGCACGGATTCGCACTGACGAGGATGACCCCGGCGGACGTCCTCTTCGATGGACGCGGACGCCCCCGGCTCGTCGGCACGGGTTGGCTGACGCGGCTGCCTGCGCCGGGCGTCGCCGAGAGCGAACGCACCGCCCTCGTGCGCGCAACGCATGCGGCATACGCCGGGCTCGTCGACGACGTCGCCGGGATGACCCATCCGGCGGGCGCACTCGAGCCCATTCGCGCGCTGCTCGCCGAACGCCTCGCCGAGCGCCCCTTCGTGCCGTGTCACGGGGAGGTGGAGCGCCTGCTCTTCGCCATCGGGGCGCCCGCCCCCGTCGCCGGACTCACGCTCGCGCCGGCGCGTCATCCGTCCCCGGTTCTGGAGGGACCGCGAGGAATGCCCGGCACACCGCCCGACCTGGCGCCCGTCGGCGCCGACGAGGTCGAGCGAGCGTCGCGCGGTGGACTCGCCGGGGCCTTGAGGGCGGCGGCAGAGCGGCTCGGCATGGGCGAGCTCGCCGCGGTCGGAGTCAGCCGAGCGACGGGGCGTGGCCGCTCCGCGGACGGCCCCCGCCGGCGGATCCTCGAGATGCTCGCCCGGCGGCGGGCCACGGTGACCGTCGCCGCCCTCGCAGGTGGGGGTGCGCTGATCCTGCTGCTCACGCTGGTGCCGCCCTCCGACGCCGGACCGGATGCCTCGGCCGCCACGTCCGGGTCGGTGCCGGGCACCGGAGTGCTCACCACCCAGCCCGCCACGACCGGAGCGGACGTCGATGCCGCGCAAGACGCGCCCGGGTCCGCGTCAGACGGATCGGCGTCGAACCCGCCCGCGTCAGAGACCGGCGCGTCGACCTCGGCTTCGGATGCGGCATCCGCGGTCGCGGAGTTGCTCGTTCGGCGGGACACCTGTTTCGACCGGCTCGACCTCGCCTGCCTCGACGGGGTCGTGCAGGCCGGCTCGGCGCTGGAGGCCGCCGACCGCACCGCCATCCTCGATGGGCAGTCGGGGGCGGCGCCCGGAGGGCGCGAGGCGTACGATCTCGCGGCACCGTCCATCCTCGGGGAGATGGGCGAGGCGTGGCTCGTGGGCGTCCCGTACGCGGACGCGCAACGCGAACCGGCCTCGGTCCTCGTGATGAGGACCGAGGCCGGTTGGCGACTGCGGGAGATCTTCGACTAGATGCCGAGGTCGGCTTCGAAGTCGCCGCCCTCGAGGCGGTCCTTCACCGCGGTGAGGAAGCGCGCCGCGTCGGCGCCGTCGATGATCCGGTGGTCGTACGACAGAGCGAGGTAGACCATCGAGCGGACCGCGATCGCGTCCTGACCGTCCTGCGAGACGACCACAGGGCGCTTCACGACGATGCCGGTGCCGAGGATCGCCGTCTGCGGGAGGAAGACGACGGGCGTGTCGAACAATGCGCCACGCGACCCCGTGTTCGTGAGCGTGAAGGTGCCGCCGGAGAGCTCGTCGGGCTTCAGCTGGTTGTTGCGGGTGCGCTCGGCGAGGTCGGCGATCTGCGCGGCGAGGCCTGCGATGTCGAGTTCGCCGGCGTCACGGACCACGGGCGTCAGCAGGCCGCGCTCGGTGTCGACCGCGATGCTGAGGTTCTCGCGCTCGGGGTAGACGATCGAGTCGCCGTCGACCGTCGAGTTGATGATCGGGTACGCGCGGAGCGCCTCGACGGCCGCGAGCGCGAAGAACGGCAGGAAGGAGAGCTTGTTGCCCGTCTTCGCCTGGAAGTCGCCCTTCACGCGGTCGCGGAGACGGGCGACCTTCGTCACGTCGACCTCGACGACCGAGGTGAGCTGGGCCGTGGACTGCATCGACACGACCGCACGCTCGGCCACGACCTTGCGCAGACGCGTCATCGGCTGGGTGGTCCCGCGCAGCGGCGAGGTCTCGAGGGCAGGGCGAGCCGCAGCGGGCGCCGCGGGGGCCTGCGCCTGGCTCTGCGCCTGGAGGACGTCCTGCTTGCGGATGCGTCCGCCGACGCCGCTGCCCGTCACCGAGGCGAGATCGACGCCCTGCTCGTTCGCGAGCTTGCGGACGATCGGCGTCACGTACCCGGCACCGCCGGCGTGCGCACCGGTGCTCGGCGCCGCCGGAGCAGGAGCGGCGGGGGCAGCGGGAGCGGGTGCGGCCGGGGCGGGCGCCGCCGGGGCAGCAGGAGCCTGAGCGGCCGGGGCCTGCGGGGCAGCAGGGGCAGGTGCGGTCGGCTGCGTGGGAGCCGGCTGCGCAGCGGGAGCCTGCGGAGCAGCGGGCGCCTCGGCAGCGGGAGCCGGGGCGGCCGGGACAGCAGCGGGAGCCTCTGCGGGCGCCGGCGCGGCCGGGGCAGCAGGGGCCTGGGCGGGCGCGGCCTGCGTCTCGGCGGCGGGAGCGGGAGCCTCAGCGGCAGGGGCGGGGGCAGCCGGTGCTTCAGCGGCAGGCGCCGGAGCGGCAGGTGCCTCAGCGGGAGTCTCCGCGGCGGGCGCCGCCGGGGCCTCGCCCGCACCCGAGCCGTCGCCGATCGTCACGAGCGCGGTGCCGACCTCGACCGTCTCGTCCTCCTGGACGAGGATCGCCTCGATGACACCGGCCACCGGCGACGGGATCTCGGTGTCGACCTTGTCGGTCGAGACCTCGAGCAGCGGCTCGTCGACCTCGACACGGTCGCCGACGTTCTTGAGCCATCGGGTGACCGTGCCTTCAGTGACACTCTCACCGAGTGCCGGGAGGCTGACGGATTCGCTCATGCGCTTGTCTCCTTCACAGCGTGGGACGCGTTCTAGCTTATTGCAGTCGTAATCAGGGGGTGTGGGCTCAGAGCGCGTGGAGCGGCTTGCCGGCCAGCTTCAGGAAGGCCTCGCCGAGCGCCTCGTTCTGCGTCGGGTGCGCGTGGATGAACGGGGCGACATCCTCGGGGTACGCCTCCCAGTTCACCGCGAGCTGGGCCTCGCCGATGAGCTCGCCGACGCGCGCGCCGATCATGTGCACACCGACGATCGGCCCGTCGTTCACGCGGACGACCTTGATCGAGCCGCTCGTCTCGAGGATGTGGCTCTTGCCGTTGCCCGCGAGGTTGTAGTCGTAGGAGGAGACCTGGTCTGCGCCGAACTTCTCGGCGGCGCGAGCCTCCGTGTAGCCGACCGAGGCGATCTCCGGCTCGCAGTAGGTGACCTTCGGGATGTTGACGTCTTCGACGACGATGGGCGCGAGGCCCGCGATCTCCTCGGCGACGAAGATGCCCTGCTGGAAGCCGCGGTGGGCGAGCTGCAGTCCGGGGACGATGTCGCCGACCGCATAGACGCCCGGAACGCTCGTGCGCAGCCGCTCGTCGGTGATGACGAAGCCGCGGTCGATCGTGATGCCCGCCTCCT
The DNA here is from genome assembly GCF_040267705.1 of Agromyces sp. G08B096. Taxonomy (NCBI): domain Bacteria; kingdom Bacillati; phylum Actinomycetota; class Actinomycetes; order Micrococcales; family Microbacteriaceae; genus Agromyces; species Agromyces sp. G08B096. The sequence goes on along the minus strand of NZ_CP158374.1, from coordinate 1,800,750 downwards.
CGTAGCCGAGGCCGGCGGTGACCGGCCCGCGGCCGACCGCGACGAGCAGCAGCTCGGCCTCGACGGTCTCGCCGTTCTCGAGCGTCACGACGACGCCGTCGTCATTCTGTGTGACGGACTGGAAGCGGACGCCGAGCTTGTAGTCGATGCCGCGCTTACGGAAGGCGCGCTCGAGCTGCTTGGAGATCGACTCCTCCTCGTTGGGCACGAGGTGGGGGAACGCCTCGATGATCGTCACCTCGGCGCCGAAGGACTTCCACACGCTCGCGAACTCGACGCCGATGACGCCGCCGCCGAGCACCGCGACGCGGCTCGGCACGAAGTCGAGCTCGAGCGCCTGCTCGCTGGTGATCACGCGGCCGCCGATCTCGAGGCCTGGGAGCGAGCGGGAGTACGAACCGGTCGCGAGCACGACGTTGGTGCCGGTGTACCGGTCGTCGCCGACCTGCACGGTCTTCGGGGCGACCAGGCGGCCTTCGCCCGCGACGACGGTGATGCCCCGGGCCTTGATGAGGCCCTGCAGGCCCTTCCACTTGCTCGAGACGATGCCCTCGCGGTAGGCGGCGACCTGGTTCATGTCGATGCCCTCGAGGCTCGCCCGGATGCCGAACTTCGCCGAGTCGCGCGCGTTGTCGGCGATCTCCGCCGCGTGGAGCAGTGCCTTCGTCGGGATGCAGCCGCGGTGGAGGCAGGTGCCGCCGAGCTTGTCCTTCTCGATGAGCGCGACGGTGAGCCCGAGCTCCACGGCACGCAGTGCCGCCGCGTATCCGCCGCTGCCGCCGCCGAGGACGACGAGGTCAAAATTCTGCTCGGACAACCGGAAATCTCCCTTGCGCATCGGTTCTGCGGCATGGACCGCGCCGGTTCGTGCCCGGCGCAGGCTGCTCGGCGAGGATCTCGCCTCCACGACCTTACTACCTGGCAGCGAGGTCCTCGCCCAGGCGGATGAGGGTGCGCACCATGGCTCCCGTCGCGCCCGGACCGGTGAATCCCCACCCGCCGCCGGTGTTGTTCGACGGGCCGGCGAAGTCGAGGTGCGCCCAGGGGATGCGGTCGCCGGCCTCGTCGTCCTTCCGGCCCACGAATTCGCGGAGGAACACGCCGGCGAGGGACATCCCCGGCACCACGGTGCCGAGCTTCGTGTTCGCGAGATCGGCGACGTCGGACTTCAGGAGGGGACGGAGGTGGTCGGGCAGCGGCATGGGCCAGACGGCTTCGTCGACCGCGTCTGCGGCGTGTCGCACGGTGTCCACGAGGGCCGGCTCGCCCATGAGGCCCGAGACCCGCGACCCGAGCGCGACCATCTGCGCGCCGGTCAGCGTCGCGACGTCGACGATCGCGTCGGGCTGCTCCTCGCTCGCGGCGACGAGTGCGTCGGCGAGCACCAGCCGGCCCTCGGCATCGGTGTTCAGTACTTCGACGGTGGTGCCGCCCTTGATGGTGATGACGTCGGTCGGACGCACGGCCGTACCCGAGGGCATGTTCTCCGCGAGGCACAGCCATCCGACGACGCGGATGGGTGCGCCGAGCTTCGCGAGCGCGACGATCGCGTGGAGCACCGCGGCGGCACCGGCCATGTCGGTCTTCATCCCGACCATCGACGCCGGCGGCTTCAGCGAGAGGCCGCCCGAGTCGAACGTGATGCCCTTGCCGACGAGGGCCAGCGAGAACGAGGCATCCGCCGGCGCGTACTCGAGCCGCACGAGACGGGGGCCGTGCTGCGATCCCTGGCCGACGGCCACGTGCCCGCCGAAGCCGCCGTCGCGGAGCGCGTCGCCCTCCAGCACGGTCACGCGGACGCCGACCTCCTCGGCGGCCTCGCGCGCGACCTCGGCCATCGCCTCGGGCGTCAGTTCGGCTGGGGCGGTGTTGACGAGGTCCTTCGTGAGCGCGACGGCCTCGACGACCGCCGCCGCACGCGCGAGGCCGACCGACTCGTCGTCCGCATCCGTGTGACCGACGACGGTCTCCGGCCCGGCCTTCGGCTCCGAGCGGTACCTCGTGAAGCGGTAGGCGCCGAGGCCGGCGCCCTCGAGCGCCGCGGCCGCGAGCTCGGGGTCGACGCCGCGCAGGGCGAGCGCCACGTCGGAGGCATCCGTCACGCTGCGGAGTGCCGCACCGGCTGCGAGCCGCAGGGATGCGGCATCCGCCGTCGCGCCCACCCCGGCGACGAGGACGCGGGCCGGGCCGCCCGATCGGCCCGGCAGACGAGTGATCTCCTCGGCCGCTCCGGTGCCGCCGACGGCGGCGAGGTCGTCCGCGAGGCCGTCGAATCCGCCGTCGTCGAGCAGCCGGGGCGAGCTGTCGTCGGACGCGGCGACGGCGAACACGACGGCTGTGGCGGCCGACGATTCGGCAGCGGGAGAGGTGGAGAGCTGGAGTCGGGGTCGCGTCATGGCACCCGATCGTACGTGTTCGCTCTCGGCACACGCTGGGCCGGGGGCGTGCTGCCCGGCCCGTCCGCGGCCCTCAGTACGCTGGAGATATGCGCGATCCCCGCTCCCTCTACGAGGTGAACCCGGATGTCTCGGTGCCCCGCGGTCTCCCGCTCGTCGCCGGTCTCACGGGCTTCGCCGATGCGGGCGGCGCGGTGGCGCAGACCACCGAGTACCTGCTCTCGACCCTCGAGAGCACGGTCGTGGCGACCTTCGACGCCGACGAACTGCTCGACTACCGTGCACGACGGCCGATCATCCTCTTCGACGGCGACCACCTCGCCGACTACCGCCCGCCGCGGCTGTCGCTCGCGCTGGCGCGCGACGAGCTCGGGCGTTCGTTCCTGCTCCTCACCGGCTACGAGCCCGACTTCCAGTGGGAGCGCTTCAGCGCCGCGGTGCTCGGTCTGATCGACGAGTTCGGCGTGGCCTCGACGACGTGGATCAACGCGATCCCGATGCCGGTGCCGCACACCCGGCCGATGTCGCTCACCGTCAGCGGCAACCGGTCCGACCTGATCGAGGCGATGTCGGTCTGGCGTCCGACGACCGAGGCGCCCGCCAACGCGATGCACCTCGTCGAGTACCGACTTCACGCGCAGGAGCATCCGATCGCCGGCTTCGTGCTGCTGGTGCCGCACTACCTGTCCGACACCGAGTACCCGTCCGCCGCGGTCGCGGCGCTCGAGGCGATCAGCTCGGCCACGGGCCTGATCTTCCCGACCGACGTGCTCCGCGAGCAGGGCCGCGACTTCGTCGCGCGCATCGACGAGCAGGTCGCGGAGAACGGCGAGCTCGCGAAGCTCGTCCGCACCCTCGAGCAGCGGCACGACTCGTACATGGAAGGCACCGTCCTCCGTTCGCCGCTCACCGACGAGGACGGCGAAGTGCCCTCCGCGGATGCGATCGCCGCCGAGCTCGAGAAGTTCCTCGCCTTCCGGCGCGGCCGCGACGAGGAGCCGCCGCCGCTCGGGGACTGACCCTGACCGGCCTCCCTGACCGGCCTCCCTGGCCGGGAATGCCTCGGCGGCTGCACGTGTTGAGGTAGGGGAAGCGCCGAAGACGCACGCGCCGGAGCCGTGCGCCCGCGCGTCTCAGGGGGTGTGCGCTGGTATAATTGTCTACAGGACCCGTTCTCGTCCGATCCGCGCGATCACGATCGCGATTCACGGCGGACTTGACATGGGTCCTCATAGTGTCCGAAAACACCGGACCCGGAGCAGCAGCCGCGCCGCACGGCGACGAGCGTGCGACGGCGAGGAGAGGTCGAATTCATGGCAACCAAGTCCGCGACGGCAGCCAAGGCCGACGCCGAGGCGACCGCGAAGACCGCGGCGAAGCCGGCGAGCAAGCCGGCCGCCTCCAAGGCGGCGCCGAAGGCGAAGGCCGCGACGAAGTCGGGCGGGCCCAAGGCCGCGTCGGCGTCGAAGACCCCTCGCACCGCCACCGCGAAGACCGCGACGAAGGCGAAGGGCGCCGCCAAGGGCGGCGACGAGCCCGAGGACGACGAGGAGATCGACCCGGCCGATCTCGAGGCCGAGGTCGTCGTCGAGGAGACCGCCGAGGTCGAAGGTGAGACCGCCGACGACGAGGAGGAGACGGAGGACGCCGCACCGATCCCGGTCGAGCCGCACCCGACGGGCGCCCTCGTCCTGCGCGCCGCCGACGACGAGGACGAGGTCCCGGTCTACTCGGCGCAGATCACCGGTGCCACGGCCGACCCCGTCAAGGACTACCTGAAGCAGATCGGCAAGGTCGCGCTGCTGAACGCGGCCGAAGAGGTCGAGCTCGCGATGCGCATCGAGGCGGGCCTGTTCGCCGAGGAGAAGCTGTCGCACATGAGCGACGCCGAGAAGCGCACGCAGCTCGGCCGTGAGCTGCAGTGGGTCGCGAAGGACGGCCAGCGCGCCAAGAGCCACCTGCTCGGCGCGAACCTGCGCCTCGTGGTCTCGCTCGCCAAGCGCTACACGGGTCGAGGCATGCAGTTCCTCGACCTGATCCAGGAGGGCAACCTGGGCCTCATCCGTGCGGTCGAGAAGTTCGACTACACCAAGGGCTTCAAGTTCTCGACGTATGCGACGTGGTGGATCCGTCAGGCGATCACCCGGGCGATGGCCGACCAGGCCCGGACCATCCGCATCCCGGTGCACATGGTCGAGGTCATCAACAAGCTCGCCCGCGTGCAGCGCCAGATGCTGCAGGACCTCGGTCGGGAGCCCACGCCCGAGGAGCTGTCGAAGGAACTCGACATGACCCCTGAGAAGGTCATCGAGGTGCAGAAGTACGGCCGCGAGCCGATCTCGCTGCACACTCCGCTCGGCGAAGACGGCGACAGCGAGTTCGGCGACCTCATCGAGGACACCGAGGCGGTCGTGCCGGCCGACGCGGTCGGCTTCACGATGCTGCAGAAGCAGCTCGAGTCGCTGCTCGACTCGCTGAGCGAGCGCGAGGCAGGGGTCATCCGCATGCGGTTCGGCCTGGGCGACGGCATGCCGAAGACGCTCGACCAGATCGGCGACACCTTCGGTGTGACCCGCGAGCGCATCCGCCAGATCGAGTCGAAGACGATGGCGAAGCTGCGCCACCCGTCCCGCTCGCAGTCGCTCCGCGACTACCTCGAGTAGGCCGCAGGTGCGATACGCGCCGGCGATCCTCGTCGGCCGGTTCGTGCGGTTCCTCGCCCGGCTCAGGAAGCCGGGCGGGGGATCGGCTGTGCCCGGCCTCGTGGTCAACCGCATCGCGCCGGGATACCTGAAGCGCACGCTCTCCGGGTTCCCGCAGGGGCTCCTCGTGGTCTCCGGATCGAGCGGCAAGTCGACGACGACGAAGATGCTCGTGGCGATCCTCCGGGCCCACGGCGTCGAGGTCTTCACGAACCCTTCGACCGCCAACATCAGCCAGGGCCTCACCTCGGCGCTGCTCGAACAGGCCGACTGGCGCGGCCGCGTGCCTGGCGACGTCGCCGTGCTCGAGATGGATGAGGGCCACGGCGCGCTCGTCATGCAGGGCGTCGACGCCCGCATGGTCACGCTGACGAACGTCATGGTCGATCAGATCGACCGCTTCCACGACCCCGAGATGGTCGTCGGCATGCTGGCGCGCATCGCCGCGCGCGCGCAGGAGGCGATCGTGGTGAACGCCGACGACGCGAGCCTCGAGCGCCTCGCCGGGCGTGTCGGGCCGGGCGTCGCCGTCCATCGGTTCGGCGTCTCGCAGGCGGTGCTCGAGCAGGCTCCCCGCGGCCTCGGGCACACCGAGACCTCGGGAACCCGCCTCGCATCGCGCGACGGCGTGGTGGTCGAGGCGATCGACGGTCGTCGTGCGGAGCTGCTCGACGGCGAGGCATCCGTCGTCGTCGGACTGCCCGCACGGGGCACGCACTACGCGGTCGACGCAGCGGCGGCGTACGCGACCGCGAAAGCGGCCCTCGGGGAGCGGTTCGACCGCCAAGTCGCGGTGCAGGCGCTGAGCGCGATCCCGGCGGTGTTCGGGCGCGGCGAGCGCACGGTCGTGCGAGGCCAGGAGGTCGAGTTCGTGCTCGTCCAGAACCCCGCGAGCTACCAGCTGAACGTCGACGGCATCGAAGCGGGCACTGAGCAGATCCTGTTCGCGATCGGCTCCGATGTGCGCGATCCGTCGTACTTCTGGCCGACGGATGCCTCTTCGCTCGGGCGCGTCGCGATCGTGAGCGGCTCGAAGGCGGCCGAGGCCGCGCTGATGGTCGCCTACGACGGGGTCGCGGTCGACCGGATCGAACCCGACCTCGGGCGCGCCGTCGACGACTTCCTCGCGGCGCCTGCGCCCACCTCCGGGGTGAAGACGATCGTCTTCTCCGCCGACGCCATGCGCCGCACGCGCGCCCATCTCGGACTCACGGGAACCGAATGACCTTCACGATCGCGGCCCTGGTGCCGTCTCTGCTGAACACGAACGGCGACGCCGAGAACGCGGCCGTGCTCGCGCAGCGGCTCCGCTGGGCGGGCCACGAGGCGCGTATCGTCGCGGTCGAGGACGCCGCCGACCTCCCCGCGCACGTCGACGCCGTGATCGTCGGCTCGGGTAGCGACTCGACGCTCGAGCCGGCTCGCGCGCGGCTGCTGACGATGCACGACGAGCTGCGCCGGTGGGGCACGGAGGGCGTTCCGATCCTGAGCATCGGAACCGGCTGGGAGCTGCTGAGCTGGGGCATCGAAACCGCCGACGGCGGCATCGTCGAGGGACTGGCCGTGCTCCCCGGTCGCGCGGTGCCGCGCGCGGAGGGCGGACGGATCACCGGCGACCTCGTGGTGCGTTCGCCACGCTTCGGCCACCTCGTCGGGTTCGAGAATCACGCGCGGGAGTACGTGCAGGCCGAGGCGTCGCCGCTCGGGCGCATCGTCGCCGGCGAAGGCAACGGGCGCGGTTCCAGCCAGGAGGGCGTCGTCATGGGCTGGGTGCTCGGCACGCACCTGCACGGTCCCGTCCTCGCGAAGAACCCCGCTCTCGCCGACGCCATGCTCACGGAGATGGCGACGCGAGCGGGCGTCGCGTACGAGCCGGGGGAGCAGACCGCCGTCGTCGACGCATTCGCCGCGGAGGCACGCGCCGCTCAGCTGAAGGCCGCCGGAGTGGCGCTGCCCGCCTGAACGCGCCGACCCGGCCGCAGACGCCCCGCCGATACGACGAACGCCCCGTCCGAAGACGGGGCGTTCGTGGTTTCGGGACCGCTCAGTCGCGCGAGTCGACGAGCAGACGGCTCGACTCGTCGTGCCAGCTGTGCGCGATCTCGGAGAGCTTCTCCTGGTGCTTGCGACCGTGGTGGGCGCAGAACAGCAGCTCGCCGTTCGCGACCGTCACCCGGATGTAGGCCTGCGCGCCGCAGGCGTCGCACCGGTCGAGCGCCGTGAGCTCGTACGGGGCCTCGGCTTCGACCGCACCGGTCGTCTCGGTGTACTGCGTCATGGCTCCTCCTCCATCGCTCACGTTCCGTTCGGTTCATCCATGTAAACACGCCTGATGCTGCGCTCCGTCCCGTGGGACGGGCATTTCGCTCAGCGCGTAGTGCCTGACCGGTGGTGTCGTCCGCGGTCAGTAGGCTTGGGCGACGTGAGCTCCGACTATTCCGCGCGTCATCTCTCCGTGCTCGAGGGCCTCGAGGCCGTCCGCAAGCGCCCCGGCATGTACATCGGGTCGACGGACTCCCGCGGCCTGATGCACTGCCTGTGGGAGATCATCGACAACTCCGTCGACGAGGCGCTCGGCGGCCACGGCACTGAGATCGAGGTCATCCTGCACCGTGACGGCAGCGTCGAGGTGCGCGACCACGCCCGAGGCATCCCGGTCGACATCGAGCCGAAGACGGGGCTCAGCGGCGTCGAGGTCGTGTTCACCAAGCTGCACGCCGGCGGCAAGTTCGGCTCGGGTTCGTATGCCGCCTCGGGCGGTCTGCACGGTGTCGGCGCGTCCGTCGTGAACGCCCTGTCCGAGCGCCTCGACGTCGAGGTCGACCGCGGCGGCAAGACGTGGGCGATGTCGTTCCATCGCGGCGAGCCCGGGCGGTTCGCCGACCCGTCCGCTGCGGAGCCGAGCCCCGCATCGACGTTCACGCCGTTCGAAGAGGCCAGCGAGCTGCGCGTCGTCGGCAAGGTCGCGAAGGGCGTGACCGGCACGCGCATCCGCTACTGGGCCGACCCGCAGATCTTCACGAAGGGTGCGACGTTCCAGGTCGAGGAGCTGCTCGGCCGCGCCCGTCAGACGGCGTTCCTCGTGCCGGGCCTCGGCATCACGGTCCTCGACGAGCGCGGTGAGGAACCCGAGGAGCACCGGTTCGCCTTCGACGGCGGCATCTCCGAGTTCGTCGAGCACCTCGCCGTCGACGGCCCGGTCACCGACGTATGGCGGCTGACCGGCGACGGCCGGTTCACCGAGACGGTGCCGGTGCTGAGCGACACGGGCGCGATGGTGCCGACCGAGGTCGAACGGCAGTGCCACGTCGACATCGCACTGCGCTGGGGCACGGGCTACGACACGATCCTCCGCAGCTTCGTGAACATCATCGCGACGCCGAAGGGCGGCACGCATCAGGCCGGATTCGAGCAGGGACTGCTGAAGTTCCTGCGCGCGCAGGTCGAGCAGAACGCTCGCCGGCTGAGGGTCGGCACCGACAAACTCGAGAAGGATGACGTGCTCGCCGGCCTCACGGTCGTGCTGACGGTGCGCCTCGCCGAGCCGCAGTTCGAGGGTCAGACGAAGGAGGTGCTCGGCACGCCCGCCGTCAGGTCGATCGTCTCGTCGGTGGTGACGAAGGCCCTCGGCGAACGCTTCGCCTCGACGAAGCGCGACGACAAGGCGCAGACCGCCCTCGTGCTCGACAAGGTCGTCGCCGAGATGAAGGCGCGTATCTCCGCGCGCACGCACAAAGAGACCCAGCGCCGCAAGAACGCGCTCGAGTCGTCGTCGCTCCCGGCGAAGCTCGCCGACTGCCGGTCGACGGATGTCGCGCACAGCGAGCTGTTCATCGTCGAGGGCGATTCCGCGCTCGGCACCGCGAAGCTCGCACGCGACAGCGAGCACCAGGCGCTCCTGCCGATCCGCGGCAAGATCCTCAACGTGCAGAAGGCCTCGATCGCCGACATGCTGGGCAACGCCGAGTGCGCCGCGATCATCCAGACCATCGGTGCGGGCTCCGGCCGATCGTTCGACATCTCGCAGGCCCGGTACGGCAAGGTCATCATCATGAGCGACGCCGACGTCGACGGGGCGCACATCCGCACGCTCCTGCTGACGCTGTTCTTCCGCTACATGCGCCCGATGATCGAGGAGGGACGGGTGTTCGCCGCGGTGCCGCCGCTGCACCGCGTCGTCGCCTTGAATCCGGGCTCGAAGCCGAACGACGTCATCTACACCTACTCCGAGGCCGAGCTCACGGGTGTGCTGGCCGACCTGAAGCGTCGCGGCCGCAAGTACCAGGATCCGATCCAGCGCTACAAGGGCCTCGGCGAGATGGACGCCGATCAGCTCGCGACGACGACGATGGACCCGAAGCACCGCACGCTCAGGCGGGTCGGCGTGGCCGACGCCGAGCAGGCGGGCCGCGTGTTCGAACTCCTCATGGGCAACGAGGTCGCGCCGCGCAAGGAGTTCATCATCGACAGCGCCAACGGGCTCAGCCGGGACCGCATCGACGCCTGAGCCGGGCGGCCGTCAGGCCGTTCGCCGGCCCGGCCAGCCCGCCCGGCCCGACGGGCCGACCCGCGAGCCGGGCGGCCCGCCGGCACGGCTCAGCCGATCCGGCGTCCGACGGTCGCGACGGGCGCATCGATCGGCGTGCCCGAGGCGTCGCGCTTGGCCAGCTGCTCGGGCAGCTGACGCACCGAGCCGTCGGCGCCGAGCGCGTGCGCCGGGCCGGGGCCGACCCAGGCGACCGCGAGGGCGTCCTGCCCCTTGAGGAACCGCTGCGCCCGCACGCCGCCGGTGGCCCGGCCCTTGCCGGGGAACTCGTCGAACGCCGACACCTTGGCTGCCCCGGGGTCGGCGCCGAGCAACGTGTCGGTCGTCGCCGCGATGGTCACGACCACCGTGCGCTCCACGTCTGCGGGCGCGATCGCCTCGAAGTCGATGACGCGTGCGCCGTCGGCGAGCTTGATGCCCGCCATACCGCCCGCGGCGCACCCCTGCGGACGCACCGACGACGCGGGGAAGTGCAGCAGCTGGGCGTCGCTCGCGACGAACACGAGTTCGTCGTCGTCGCCGCCCTGGGCGGCGCCGACGACCTCGTCGCCCGGCTTCAACGCGATGACCTCGAAGTCGGGACGGTTGGGGTAGCCGCCCGGCGTCACGCGCTTCACGACGCCCTGGGCTGTGCCCAAGACGATGGGACGGTCCGCGGTGAGCGACACGAGCGCGAGGACCCGCTCGGAGCGATCGGCGAGGCCCAGGTATTCGGCGACCCGCACGCCGGCCGCCAGCTGCGGGGCGTTCGCGGGCAGCGCGGGCAGGTCGAGCGGTGAGAACCGGATCAGGCGCCCGCGACTCGTGACCGCACCGATCTCGCTCCGGCTGGTGGTGTCCAGGCTCGAGCGGAGCGCATCGTGCTTGCTCCGCCGCGTCGGCACGGTGATCACGAGTTCCTCGGCGCCTTCCGGGCGATCGATGCGGGCGATGCGCCCCGTCGCTCCGAGCACGACCCGGCACGGGACATCCGCGTGCTCGAGCGAGGCGGCGACCGCCTTCCTCGCCGCGGCGGCGGGAAGCGCGCGCCCCTCGGTGAGCATCGTGCGACGGGGGGTGCCGAACCGCTCGGCGACCTCCTCGAGCTCGTCGGCGACCAACTGGCGGATGCGCGCCTCGCTGCCGAGGAGCTCCTCGAGCCGCGCGATCTCGGCGAGCAGTTCGTCGCGCTCCGCCTCGAGCTCGATGCGGGAGAACTTGGTGAGCCGGCGCAGCCGCAGCTCGAGGATGTAGTCGGACTGGATCTGGCTGAGGTCGAAGACCTGCATGAGCCGTGATCGCGCCTGATCGGCGTCGTCGCTCGTGCGGATGACCTGGATGACCTCGTCGATGTCGAGGATCGCGATGAGCAGGCCCTCGACGAGGTGCAGCCGCTCGCGCTTGCGTGCGAGGCGGAACTCGGAACGGCGAGTGACGACGCGGATGCGGTGGTCGACATAGACCTGGAGCAGTTCCCGGAGGCCGAGCGTCTGCGGCTGGCCGTCGACGAGCGCGACGTTGTTGATCGCGAACCCGTCTTCGAGCGGCGTCAGGCGGTAGAGCTGCTCGAGGACGGCCTGCGGGTTGAAGCCCGTCTTGATGCCGATGACCAGGCGCAGGCCGCGCTTGCGGTCGGTGTGGTCGGCGACGTCGGAGATCCCGGTGATCTTCTTGGCGTTGACGCCGTCCTTGATCTTCTCGATGACCTTTTCGGGTCCGACGAGGTAGGGCAGCTCGGTCACGACGAGCCCGGTCTTCCGTGCGGAGAGCTGCTCGACCGACACTTTCGCGCGCGTCTTGAACGACCCCCGGCCCGTGGCGTAGGCGTCGCGGACACCGTCGAGTCCGACGATCGTGCCGCCCGACGGGAAATCGGGGCCGGGCACGAACTCCATCAGCTCGTCGAGCGTGGCCTCGGGGTTGGCGATGAGGTGGCGGGCGGCGTGCGCGACCTCGACGAGGTTGTGCGGCGCCATGTTGGTCGCCATGCCGACCGCGATGCCGGATGCCCCGTTGACCAGCAGGTTCGGAAATGCCGACGGCATCACCTCGGGCTGCAGGAAGGAGTTGTCGTAGTTGGGGACGAAGTCGACGACGTCTTCGTCGAGGCCGTCGGCCATGGCGAGGGCGGGCGGCGCGAGCCGGGCCTCGGTGTAGCGGGAGGCGGCCGGCCCGTCGTCGAGCGAGCCGAAGTTGCCGTGCCCGTCGACGAGCGGCACCCGGAGGGTGAACGGCTGGGCGAGGCGCACGAGGGCGTCGTAGATCGCGGAGTCGCCGTGGGGGTGGTACTTGCCCATGACCTCGCCGACGACGCGTGAGCTCTTCACGTGCCCGCGTTCGGGCCGCAGGCCCATCTCGGTCATGCCGAACAGGATGCGGCGCTGCACCGGCTTCAGGCCGTCGCGCGCGTCGGGCAGCGCGCGCGAGTAGATGACCGAGTAGGCGTACTCGAGGAAGGAGCCCTGCATCTCGGCGGCGACGTCGACGTCTTCGATGCGTTCTGCGATCTGGGGGTCGGTGGGCTCGGGGCTCGCTGGGGTCATCCGTCTTCTCGGGGTCGTCGCGCCGCGCGCGGGGGAGTGGGGCGCGCCGCCTGTGCCAGACTGAGCGCGATGCCTGCCATGCTACCGGCGCCCGCCGACTCCGCCCGGCGGCTTGCCGCGGTGCTGCCGAGTGCCATCGCGAGCCTCGGCGCCCGTCAGGGCGAACCCGCGGGTCCGCTGGGACTTCAACCCGCCCGCTCCGCCGTCGTCGTCCTCGTCGACGGGCTGGGCGCCGCCAACCTCGCCGGCCGCCGCGGGCATGCGCGGACGCTCTCGGCCGCCTTCGGGCGCCGCGACGTGCTGCGCACGACCTTCCCGTCGACGACGGCCGCGGCCATCGCATCGTTCGCCACCGGCGCCGACCCCGGCGAGCACGGTCTCGTCGGGTACCGGACGCTCGTGCCCGAACGCGACCGCCTCGCAAACCAGCTGAACGGCTGGGAGGCCGGCGTGCTTCCCACGGACTGGCAGCGCCGCGCCACCCTGTTCGAGCAGGCCCGCGAGGCGGGCTACGAGCCCTCCACGGTCGGGGCGGCGCGCTACGCCGACTCCGGCTACACGCGTGCCGTCCTCCGCGGAGCCGACTACCACGCCGCCGCGAGCATCGAGGACCGCTTCGCCGTCGCCCGCGAGCTCGTCGACTCGGTCGACGGCGCGCTCGTCTACCTGTACGTGCCCGAACTCGACCAGCTCGCCCACGCGCACGGCTGGGAGTCCGAGCGCTGGATCGCCGCGCTGGAGCGCCTCGACGGCGCCGTCGGCGCGCTCACGGCGCGGATGCCTCGCGGCGCCGGCCTGCTCGTCACCGCGGACCACGGCGTCGTCGACGTGCCGGCACGGCGGCACGTCTTCATCGACCGGGCGCCGGAACTGCTCGAGGGCGTCCGGCACGTCGGCGGGGAGCCGCGCTGCCTCGCGCTCTACCTCGAGCCGGGGCTCGAGGCATCCGATCGTGCCGCCGTGGCCGAGCGATGGCGGGCCGCCGAGGGCGAACGCGCCTGGGTCCTCACCCGCGACGAGGCGATCCAGGCCGGTCTCTTCGGCACGGTCGACGACGAGGTACGTCCCCGCATCGCCGACGTCCTCGTCGCCGCACGCGCCGGCATCGCCTACTACGACGCGCGCGAGTCCGACCGCAGCGCGGAGACGATGGTCGGCCAGCACGGCTCGCTCACCGACGAGGAGAGCCGCGTCCCGCTCCTCAGGTTCGGTGCGTATCAGAGGAATTGAGCGGATGCCCCGGCCGGGACATCCGCTCGATCCAGCCTGATCGCCGCGCGCTCAGGAGGGGAACTGGCCGTACTTGACCTGCGGCTTCGGCAGGCGCAGCGGCCGCAGCTGCAGCGCGCGCATCGCGGCGTACCAGCGAACCTTCTCGGCCTTGTCGGCGCCGAACTTCGCGCGCACCTTCTTCGTGAGGATCGCCCCCAGGATGATGACGTCGATCACCGCGATGATGAAGAACGCCCAGAGCGCGAGGATGCCGATGGACTGCACCTGGTAGCTCGGCACCAGCGTCAGGAGGATCACGAGGAACATGACGGGGATCAGCACCTCGCCGATGCTGAACCGGGCGTCGACGTAGTCGCGCACGAACCGCTTCTGCGGACCGCGGTCGCGCATGGGCAGGTACTTGTCGTCGCCCATCGCCATGCCGATGCGCACCTTCTCGCGCTGCTCGGCGGCCTTCGCCTTCGCCTGGCGCGCCGCCTCCTTGCGGTCGTTCGGCACGAGCGGGCGCTTGCGCGCGGCTCGCGCTCGGCGCGCGTGGGCGTCGGCGCCCCCTTGCCGCTGGTCTTCAGCCTCGCCTGCGTCTCCTCGAGCGTCTCGGCGTCGGGGGCGGCGGGGGAGGTGGGCTGGGTGTTCTCAGGGTGCTTGGCCACGGGATTCCTCGGATCGGTAGACCTTAAGATTACCGGCATGACCGACGCCCTTCCGGTTCAGCCGGACGACCAGCCCGCCATCGACCGCACCGAGGCGCTCCGCGCCGCCGTCGAGGCCGGATTCCCCACGACCATCGCCGACCTCACGCGGCTGGTCCGCATCCCGTCGGTGTCCTGGCCGGCCTTCGACCCTGCGCACGTCGCTGAGAGCGCCGAGGCGGTCGCCGAGCTGCTGCGTGGCACCGGCGTGTTCGAGCGGGTCGAGATCCACCGGGAGCTCGAGAAGGACAGCGACCAGCTCGGGCAGCCGGCGGTGCTCGCCCACCGGCCGGCCCGAGCGGGGCGCCCCACCGTGCTGCTCTACGCCCACCACGACGTTCAGCCGCCCGGGAAGGACGAGGACTGGGACACGCCGCCCTTCGAGCCGACGCAGCGCGGCGACCGGCTCCACGGTCGTGGCGCCGCGGACGACAAGGCCGGGGTGATGGCCCACGTCGGCGCGATCCGCGCGCTGGCCGAGGTCGCCGGGGACTTCGATCTCGGGCTCTCCGTCTTCATCGAGGGAGAGGAGGAGCGGACGTCCCGCTCCTTCGGCAACTTCCTCCGTGCCCACCGCGAGTCCCTCGCCGCCGACGCAATCATCGTCGCCGACTCGGGCAACTGGGATGTCTCGACGCCGGCCATCACCGTGGCCCTCCGCGGGGCCGTCGCGTTCAACCTGCGCATCGACACCTTGGCGCACGCGTCGCACTCGGGCATGTTCGGGGGAGCGGTGCCCGACGCCATGCTCGCCGCGATCCGCACGCTCGACTCGCTGTGGGACGCCGACGGCGCGGTCGCCGTCGACGGGCTCCGTGGCGCCGGCCTCGAGGTGCCGGCGTACGAGGAGAGCCAGCTGCGCGCCGAGACGGGCCTCCTCGAGGGCGTCTCGCCGATCGGCCGGGGCGAGATCCTGTCGCGGATCTGGTCGGAGCCGGCCATCACCGTCACCGGCATCGACGCGCCGGATGTCGCGAACGCGTCCAACACGCTCCTCCCGAGCGTCCGCGTCCGCATCAGCGCGCGCATCGCGCCGGGCCAGCCCGCCGAGGAGGCGTACGCGGCGATCAAGGCCCACCTCGAGGCGCACGCGCCGTTCGGTGCGCGCCTGACCTTCGAGGACGTCGACACGGGCCAGGCCTTCCTCGTCGACACGAGCGGCTGGGCGGTCGAGGAGACCCGCGCCGCCATGGCCGACGCGTGGGGCGTGCCGCCGGTCGAGATCGGCGTCGGCGGGTCCATCCCGTTCATCGCCGAGCTCGTCGACGAGTTCCCCGACGCGCAGATCCTCGTGACCGGCGTCGAGGACCCTGACTCCAAGGCGCACAGCCCGAACGAGTCGCTGCACCTCGGCGTCTTCCAGAAGGCGCTGCTCGCCGAGGCTCTCTTCCTCGCGCGGCTGGACGCGAAGCCGCGGCCGTAGGTCGCGATGCGTCGGCTGCACAGCCGGTTCCCGGCGTTCGGCGCGTACAATGGCGGCAGACCACCGGCGACGGCCGGATCCTGCGAAGGAGTGAGATGAGCCAGACCATCACCGAGAGCGCCCACGGGGTGCTCCTGTCCGACACCGCGGCGAACAAGGTCCGCAGCCTCCTCGAGCAGGAGGGGCGCGACGACCTCCGCCTCCGCGTGGCCGTGCAGCCGGGCGGATGCTCCGGACTGATCTACCAGCTGTACTTCGACGAGCGGATGCTCGACGGCGACGCCGTCGTGGACTTCGACGGCGTCGAGGTGATCGTCGACAAGATGAGCGTGCCGTACCTCGACGGCGCCTCGATCGACTTCGAGGACACCATCCAGAAGCAGGGGTTCACCATCGACAACCCCAACGCGCAGGGCAGCTGCGCGTGCGGCGACTCGTTCCACTGACTCGTCTCGCACCCGCAGAAGGGGAGGCCGCAGATGCGGCCTCCCCTTCGTGTTTCTCCAGATCGACGCCGAATTCCGGGCGATCCGAGGGCCGACACCGCGTTCGGGTGCACACCCGACCGGCGGAGTCGGAGTAGGCTAGGCAGCGATCAACGCGCTTCGCTGTGAAGCGCCTTCGAGTCTCCCGAAAGGTCACCGGTGCGCCACACTCGCCGTCTCCGATGGGCTGCTGTTCCGATCGCAGCGACACTCACCCTCGTCCTCGCGGGGTGCACGCAGGCCCAGCTGCACGGCTTCCTGCCCGGCTTCGAGGAGGGGCAGCCTCCCGTCACGAACCACACCGAGCGAGTCTCCGGCCTCTGGGTGACGTCGTGGATCGTGCTGCTGGTCGTCGGCATCGTCACCTGGGGCCTCACGATCTGGGCGGTCATCGCGTACCGCCGGCGTCGCGGCCAGACCGGCCTGCCCGTGCAGCTGCGGTACAACATGCCGATCGAGGTCTTCTACACGATCGTGCCGCTCATCCTCGTGCTCGGGTTCTTCGCCTTCACGGCGCGCGACCAGGCCGCGATCGAGCAGCGCTTCGCCGAGGAGGACATCGACGTCAAGGTCGAGGTCATCGCCAAGCAGTGGGCGTGGGACTTCAACTATGTCAACGAGGACGTGTACTCGCCCGGCATCCAGGGCCAGCTCGACGAAGAGGGGCCCAAGGGTTCGCTCGTCCAGTCCGAGCTCCCCACGCTCTACCTGCCGGTGAACGCGAACGTCGAGATCGAGCTCGAGTCGCGTGACGTCATCCACTCGTTCTGGGTCGTGGACTTCCTCTACAAGAAGGACATGTTCCCGGGCAAGACGAACTACATGTCGCTCACGACCGAGCGCGAGGGCACCTACGAAGGCAAGTGCGCCGAGCTCTGCGGCGAGTACCACTCGCTCATGCTCTTCAACGTGAAGGTCGTCTCGCAGGCCGAGTACGACGACTACATCGAGTCGCTCCGCGACAAGGGCCAGGAAGGCCAGCTGTCGAACGAGTACGACCGCAACCAGAACCTGCCCGGTACGGGCGCGCCCGAGCTGAAAGAGGAGCACGACGCCGAATGAGCACCACGACCGCACCGGCTCGGCCCCAGGCCGCCAGCGTCCCGTTCGGCGGCTCGAAGGTCGAGCGCAAGGGCAACATCCTCGTCCGCTGGATCACGTCGACCGACCACAAGGTCATCGGGTACCTGTACCTGATCACGTCGTTCATCTACTTCTGCATCGGCGGCGTGATGGCCCTCATCATCCGCGCGCAGCTGTTCGAGCCCGGCCTCGAGATCGTGCAGACGCGTGAGCAGTACAACCAGTTGTTCACCATGCACGGCACGATCATGCTGCTGATGTTCGCGACGCCGCTGTTCGCGGGCTTCGCGAATGTCCTCATGCCGCTGCAGATCGGCGCTCCCGACGTCGCGTTCCCGCGCCTGAACGCCTTCGCCTACTGGCTGTTCAACTTCGGTTCGCTCATCGCGGTCGCCGGGTTCTTCACGCCGCAGGGCGCCGCCTCGTTCGGCTGGTTCGCGTATCAACCACTCGCATCGACCACGTTCTCCCCGGGAATCGGCGGCAACCTCTGGATGCTCGGCCTCGGCCTCTCCGGCTTCGGCACGATCCTCGGTGCCGTCAACTTCATCACGACGATCATCACGATGCGCGCCCCCGGCATGACCATGTTCCGCATGCCGATCTTCACCTGGAACACGCTCGTCACGTCGATCCTCGTGCTGATGGCGTTCCCGGTGCTCGCCGCCGCGATGCTGGCCGCCGCCGCCGACCGCGTGTTCGGCGCTCACATCTACGACCCCGCCAACGGCGGCGTCATCCTGTGGCAGCACCTGTTCTGGTTCTTCGGACACCCCGAGGTCTACATCATCGCGCTGCCGTTCTTCGGCATCGTCTCCGAGATCTTCCCCGTGTTCAGCCGGAAGCCGATCTTCGGATACAAGACGCTGATCTACGCCACGATCGCGATCGCCGCGCTGTCGGTCACCGTATGGGCGCACCACATGTACGTCACCGGCTCGGTGCTGCTGCCGTTCTTCGCGCTGATGACCATGCTCATCGCCGTACCGACCGGTGTGAAGATCTTCAACTGGATCGGCACGATGTGGCGGGGATCCATCACGTTCGAGACGCCGCTGATCTGGTCGCTCGGCTTCCTCATCACGTTCGTGTTCGGTGGTCTGACGGGCGTCATCCTCGCGTCGCCGCCGCTGGACTTCCATGTCTCCGACACGTACTTCGTCGTCGCCCACTTCCACTACGTCGTCTTCGGCACCGTCGTGTTCGCGATGTTCGCGGGCTTCTACTTCTGGTGGCCCAAGTGGACCGGCAAGATGCTGAACGAGACGCTCGGCAAGTGGCACTTCTGGCTGCTGTTCATCGGCTTCCACACGACCTTCCTGATCCAGCACTGGCTCGGCGTGGTCGCCATGCCGCGGCGGTACTACTCGTACCTGCCGGAGGACAACATCACGTGGATGAACCAGGTCTCGACGATCGGTGCCGGCATCCTCGCGGTCTCGCTGATCCCGTTCTTCCTGAACGTCTACCTCACCGCGCGTCGTGCGCCGAAGGTCACCGTCAACGACCCGTGGGGCTACGGACGGTCGCTCGAGTGGGCGACCAGCTGCCCGCCGCCTCGCCACAACTTCACCTCGATCCCGCGCATCCGCTCGGAGGCGCCGGCGTTCGACCTGAACCACCCGGAGGCCGGCATCCCCGTCGGCATCGGGCCGGCGAAGGATGCGCCCGAGGCACCCGTGTACGACGCAGCGACGAAGGAAGTCAAGTAGATGCGCGCGAACGTCATCCTGTTCTGGATCCTGGCGGCGTTCTTCGCCCTCGCAGCGGCGGTGTACATCGCCTGGACGACGATCGACGCCGGTGCGCCCGAGTGGGTGGGTCTGGTCGCGATCTCGCTGAGCGCCGTCCTGGCCGCGTTCATCGCGTTCTACCTGGGCCGGGTGCACAGCGCCCAGGGCGGCACGCTGCCTGAAGACCGCCTCGACGCGAACATCGACGACGGCGACCCCGAGCTCGGCTTCTTCAGCCCCTGGAGCTGGTGGCCGATCATGCTCGCCGGAGCTGCGGCGCTGCTGTTCCTCGGTCTCGGGGTCGGGTTCTGGATCTCGTTCATCGCGATCCCGCTCGGCGTCATCAGCCTCGTCGGCTGGGTCTACGAGTACTACCGCGGGAACTTCGCCCGCTGAGAGCACGACGGTGAGGGCCCGGCGCGATACGCGCCGGGCCCTTTCGTCTGCCGCGAGTGCCCGAGGCGTCCATGCGCGCAACGCACGGGCCTAGGGAGTCTGATCGCGGCCGTCGGTGCGGAAGCTGGTGCGAGCGCGAGCCCTAGGACAGCCTGCGAGACGCTCGGCGCCGTCGTCGGCGCTCAGAGCTTCTGCAGTGCGAGGACGTCGACCGAGACGGTCACCGTCGAGTCAGCGCCGCTGTCGGAGTCCACGACTCCGGCGACGTCCGAGTCGGATTCGGTGGCAGGCGTGGTCGAAGTCCCGGCGGTGGCCGTACGGTGGTGCGCGGACGGCCCCATGTCCACGAGCAGCGACCGCCGGCGCAGGTCGGCCGACATCGCGTACTCGACCTGCTCACGCCCGGCGAGGGCGAACCCGTGCGGCGTGAACTGCTCGAGGACCGCGGCATCTTTTCCGGCGGGGATCTCGAGCACGTCACCCGACGCGCGGAGCTCCGCGAGGTGTCGCTCGGTCGGCACCACGATGAGGAGCAGTCCTCCTGAGCGAAGCACCCGCGCGTACTCCGGAGGATTGCGCGGTGCGAAGACGTCGAGCGCGACGTCGGCCGACGCATCGCGAATCGGCAGCGGACGCCAGAGGTCGAGCACGACCCCCGTCACGGCCGCTCGGGCGGCGAGCGCCCGCATGCTCATCCGGACGGCATCGGGGGAGCGGTCGGCGAGGAGCATCCGACGCGTGGGGACGGCGTCGGCCACGGCGCCGGCGTAGTGGCCAGTTCCGCACCCCAAATCCAGCAGCGAGACCTCGGTGTCGCCGCCGAGCAGATCACGGCCCGCGCGTTGCAGCGCTTCCGCGATGGGCGTGTACGCACCGCTGTCCAGCAGCTCGGCACGCGCCTCGAGCATCGCACGATCGTCGCCGACGGTGCGCGGCGCACGGGGCGGCAGCAACGTGAGGTACCCGCCGCGCGCCTGGTCGAACCGATGACCATCGACGCACCCGTAGGTCCGGCCTGAAACGGACTCGAGATCCTGGAAACAGTTCGGGCACCGGAGCCAGGTCGAATCGACCGACATGGCGCCCGGTGCCCGAATCGTGTGGTGCCGGATCAGTGGTGCTCGTCGTGGTGCGAGGCCTCGAGCTCGCCCCGGGTGACGGGCGCGATGCGGTCCTCGAAGAACCACCGCGAGAGGCCGGCACGCAGGTGCTGACCGAAGGTGATCTTGCCGCGAGCGTTCGGGCGGATCATCAGCGGCTCGTACGACTCGAAGCTCACGAGGCGCCACCGGTCGTACTCGTCGAGCGGCTGGTGCACCTCGATGAACTCACCACCGGGGAGCTTCACGATGCGACCCGACTCGTAGCCGTGCAGCACGATCTCCCGGTCCTTCTTCTGCAGCGCGATGCAGACACGCTTGGTGATGAAGTACGCGATGAACGGGCCGACGATCACCACGAACTGCAGCGCGTGGATCACGCCCTCCATGGTGAGCGAGAAGTGCGTGGCGAGGATGTCGGAGCTCGCGGCCGCCCACAGGCCGGCGTAGAACGTGACACCCGCTGCACCGATTGCGGTGCGCGTCGGCGCGTTGCGCGGACGGTCGGCGATGTGGTGCTCGCGCTTGTCGCCCTTGATCCAGGCCTCGATGAACGGGTACATGAGCACCAGCACGAGGAACACGCCGATCGCGATGAGCGGGACGAGGATGTTGAACGACCAGGTGCGGTCGAGCCACACGAACTCCCAGCCTGGCGGGATCAGTCGCAGCGCGCCGTCGGCGAAGCCGATGTACCAGTCGGGCTGAGTACCCGCGGACACGGGGGAGGGGTCGTACGGGCCGTAGTTCCAGATCGGGTTGATCGTGAACAGCGACGCGATGAGCGCCACGACACCGAAGATGATGAAGAAGAAGCCACCGGCCTTGGCCGCGTACACCGGCAGGATGGGCGGGCCCACGGCGTTGCCCGGCGTCTTGCCCGGACCGGCGTACTGCGTGTGCTTGTGCACGACGACGAACACGAGGTGCAGCGCGATGAGCGCGACCACGAGCGCCGGCAGGAGCAGGATGTGCAGCGTGTAGAGGCGGCCGACGATCGCCGTGCCGGGGAACTCGCCGCCGAACAGGAGGAACGACGTCCAGGTGCCGATGAGCGGGATGCCCTTGACCATGCCGTTGATGATCGCGAGGCCGTTGCCGGAGAGCAGGTCGTCGGGGAGCGAGTAACCCGTGAAGCCCTCGGCCATCGCCAGGATGAAGAGCACGAAGCCGATGACCCAGTTGAACTCGCGCGGCTTGCGGAACGCGCCGGTGAAGAAGATCCGGAGCATGTGCAGGCCGATCGCCGCCACGAACAGCAGCGCCGCCCAGTGGTGCATCTGCCGGACGAAGAGGCCGCCGCGGATGTCGAACGAGATGTCGAGCGTCGAGGCCATGGCGACCGACATCTCCACGCCCTTGAGGGGCACGTAGGAGCCGTCGTAATGGACCTCGGCCATCGAGGCCTGGAAGAAGAACGTCAGGAACGTGCCCGAGATGAGCACCACGACGAAGCTGAAGAGCGCGACCTCACCGAGGAGGAACGACCAGTGGTCGGGGAACGCCTTGCGCCCCAGCTCCTTCACGAAGCCCGCGAGGCTCGTGCGTTCGTTGACGTAGACGGACGCTGCCGCCGTGAACGACCGCTTCTGCGGCGCGTTGGTGGTTGCGGTGCTCAATGACGCTCCCAGAAGCTCGGGCCGACGGGTTCGGTGAAGTCGCTCTGAGCGACGAGGTAGCCCTCGTCGTCGACCGTGATCGGCAGCTGCGGCAGGGCGCGGGCAGCCGGTCCGAAGATGACCTCGCAGTGGTTCGCCACGTCGAACTGCGACTGGTGGCAGGGGCAGAGCAGGTGGTGCGTGTGCTGCTCGTACAGCGCAACGGGGCATCCGACGTGCGTGCAGATCTTCGAGTAGGCGACGATGCCGTCGTAGGACCAGTCCTTGCGGTCCTCGCGCTCGTTCAGCTCATCCGGCTGCAGACGCATGAGGAGGACGGCGGCCTTGGCCTTCTCTTCGAGGCGGCCGTGCTCGAGGTCCTGCAGACCCTCTGGGATGACGTGGAAGGCACTGCCGATGGTGACGTCGGCCGCGCGGATGGGGGCGCCGGAGGGGTCGAGCGCGAGGCGCGTGCCCTTCTTCCACATCGTGTGGCTGAGCAGCGGGACCGGCAGCTGATCCTGCGGGGCGAAGCCGCGGAACAGCACGACCGCCGGGAGCGGGAACACCAGCAGCGCGCCGATGAGGCTGTTGCGGATCGCGGTGCGGCGGGTGAAGCCCGACTCGCGGTCGGCGTCGGCGAACACCTGGGCGGCCGCGGCCTGCGTCTCAGGGGAGCCGCCGATCGGGTGGCGCTCATCCACGAGTTCGACGTCGACCATCACGGCCTTGCCCCAGTGCACGACGCCGAACCCGATCGCGAGGAGCGCGAGCGCGGCGCCGAGGCCGAAGAACATGTTGTTCAAGCGGACCATGCCGACGTCGTTCGACTCGATCGGGAACAGCATGTACGCGGCGATCGCCCAGACGCTGCCGAGGATCGACAGGTAGAAGAGCGTGTACACGGTGCGCTGCGCGCGCTTCTGGCGCTGCGGGTTCTCGTCGGTGACACGGGGGCGGTGCGGCGGGAACCCGGGGTTCTCGAACGCGTCAGCGGCGATGACCGCGGTACCCGGCGAAGCGGTGGGCGCGGCGTGCGACGAGTCGGCGGCGACGATGTCCGTGCCGCTGGTGTCGTCCTGGGCCATGGTTCTCCTTCGTGAGCTTCTTCGGTACCGGCGTCAGTTGGACTTCGCCGTGATCCAGACGGTGATGGCGACGATCGCGCCGAGACCGAAGATCCAGATGAACAGACCCTCGGCGACCGGGCCGATCGAGCCGAGCTCGAAGCCGCCGGGCGAGCGGTTGTCCTGGACGTACTTGAGGTACGTGATGATGTCGCGCTTGTCTTCGGGCGAGATGTTCAGGTCGTTGAACACGGGCATGTTCTGCGGGCCGCTGACCATCGCCTCGTAGATGTGGACGCCCGAGACATCCGTCAGCGGGGGAGCGAACTTGCCCTCGGTGAGCGCGCCGCCCGCGCCGGCCACGTTGTGGCACATGGCGCAGTTGATCCGGAAGAGCTCGGCGCCGTTGGCCGCGTCGCCGCCGCCATTGACCAGGTGGTCGGCGGGGATGTCGGGGCCGGGGCCGAGCGAGCCCACGTAGTACGCCAGCTGCTTGACCTGCTCATCGGTGAACTGCACCGGCTTCTGCTGAGCCTGCGGGCCCTGCATCTGCATGGGCATGCGGCCCGTGCCGACCTGGAAGTCGACCGCCGCCGCGCCGACGCCGATGAGGCTCGGGCCGGTCTCGGTGCCCTCGGCGTCCATGCCGTGGCACGTCGCGCAGTTGGCCTGGAAGAGCTTCTTGCCCTCTTCGATGGTCTGCTGCGACGACGAGTCGGCCTCGGCCTGCGCCGTACCGGTGCTGAACGCCGCGTACGCGCCGCCGGTGAAGACGAGGCCGAGCGCGAGCAGCGCGACAGTGGCGAGCGGGTGCCGGCGTCCGGTGCGTCGCTTCTGGCGGTTCATTGGCTTCTTCCTGTTCACGGGCATGCTGGGGTGACGCTCCTGACGCGGCTTACTTGAGGACGTAGATGACGAGGAAGAGACCGATCCAGACGACGTCGACGAAGTGCCAGTAGTAGGAGACGACGATCGCGCTCGTCGCCTCGCGGTGGCCGAACCGCTTGACTGCGAACACCCGGCCGATGACGAGGAGGAAGGCGATGAGCCCGCCGGTGACGTGCAGGCCGTGGAAGCCCGTGGTGAGGTAGAACGCCGACCCGTACGAGTTGGAGTCGATCGCGATGCCCTCGGAGACGAGCGAGGCGTACTCCCAGACCTGGCCGGCGACGAAGATCGCGCCCATGGCGAAGGTGAGGAAGAACCACTCGACCATGCCCCACTTGCCGATCTGCCACCACTTGCCGGTGGCGTACGGCTGCAGGCGCTCGGCCGCGAAGACGCCGAACTGGCAGGTGAAGCTCGACGCGACGAGGATGATCGTGTTCGTGAGCGAGAACGGGAAGTTCAGCCGGTTGGCCTCGAACTCCCACAGCTCGGGCGACATCGCGCGGAGCGTGAAGTAGATCGCGAAGAGGCCGGCGAAGAACATGACCTCGCTGCCCAGCCAGACGATCGTGCCAACCGCGACGGTGTTGGGACGCTTGATCAGGGGCGCGCTCGCCTGAGTAGTCAATGAGGTGCTCGTCACAATCACCCATTATGGCCGAAACCGAGGCTGAGTTTTCGTCAGGCGGGCATCCCGTGTCCCTGCTCCGCGCGCGCGTAGCCGGAAACGCGCTGCGATGGGCCCGGGAATCCGCCGTGAATCCCGCCGATAGGATCGACGCCATGACCGCAGCGCAGACCTGGCCAGGCATCCTCACCTCGCTCCTCGAGGGCGACGATCTGAGCGTGTCCGACGCCGCCTGGAGCATGGAGCAGGTCATGACGGGCTCGGCGACCGAGGCGCAGCTCGCCGCCTTCCTCGTCGCGCTGCGGCTGAAGGGGGAGACCGTCGACGAGATCGTCGGCTTCCGCGACGCGATCCTCGAGCACGCCCTCCCGCTGCCCGTCGATCCGATGGCCCTCGACATCGTCGGCACCGGCGGAGACCGCTTCGGCACCGTCAACGTGTCGACCATGGCGTCGGTCGTCGCCGCGGCAGCAGGCGTGCCGGTGCTGAAGCACGGGAACAAGGCGGCGAGCTCGGCCTCCGGCTCCTCCGACGTGCTCGCCGCCCTCGGCGTCGACCTCACCCTCACCCCCGAGCGGGTCGCCGAGGTGTTCGAGCGCACCGGCATCAGCTTCGCATTCGCATCCGCGTTCCACCCCGGGTTCCGTCACGCGGGCGCGGTGCGCGGGCAGCTCGGCGTGCCGACCGTCTTCAACTTCCTCGGCCCGCTCTGCAACCCGGCCCGGCCCGAGGCATCCGCGGTCGGTGTCGCGCACCTCGACCGGGTGCCGCTCATCGTCGGCGTGTTCCAGACGCGCGGCGCGACCGCGCTCGTCTTCCGCGGTGACGACGGACTCGACGAGCTCACGACGACGGGGCACAGCCACATCTGGGAGGTCTCGGGCGGCACCGTCAAGGAGCACGACCTCGACCCGCGCGAGCTCGGGCTCCGACGCGCGTCGATCGACGAGCTCCAGGGCGGGGACGCCGCGCACAACGCCGCGATCGTGCACGAGGTGCTCGGCGGGGCCGAAGGCGCGGTGCGTGACATCGTCATCCTGAACGCCGCCGCGGGGCTCGTCGCGTTCGAGCTCGCGAAGGACCCCGGCCAGTTCCAGCGCACGATCCTCGACCGGTTCCGCGAGAAGATGGCCGTCGCCGCCGAGGCCATCGACTCCGGCGCTGCGGCGCGCAAACTCGACGAGTGGGTCGCCGCCACACGCGCCTGAACGACGGATGCCCCGGACGTCGGCCCGGGGCATCCGATCATCACCGACCCACTGGGCCGATCGGAGTGCTCGTCAGCTGACGTCCTCGTCGACCCAGTCGAAGGTCTTCGTGACGGCCTTCTTCCAGAGGCGCAGCTGGCGGTCGCGCTCGGAGGCGTCCATCTTCGGCTCCCAGCGGCGGTCCTCCTGCCAGTTGGCGCGCAGCTCGTCGAGGTTCGACCAGAACCCGACGGCGAGGCCCGCGGCGTAGGCGGCGCCGAGCGCCGTCGTCTCGGCGACGACGGGCCGGACGACGGGCACGCCCAGGATGTCCGCCTGGAACTGCATGAGCGTGTTGTTGGCGATCATGCCGCCGTCGACCTTCAGCTCGGTGAGGTCGACGCCCGAATCGGCGTTCACGGCGTCGAGCACCTCGCGCGTCTGGAACGCCGTCGCCTCGAGCGCCGCCCGCGCGATGTGGCCCTTGTTGACGTAGCGGGTGAGTCCGACGAGCGCACCTCGTGCGTCGGGCCGCCAGTACGGCGCGAACAGGCCCGAGAAGGCCGGCACGAAGTAGGCACCGCCGTTGTCCTCGACCGTCTTCGCGAGCTCCTCGACCTCGGGAGCGCTCGAGATGATGCCCAGGTTGTCGCGGAGCCACTGGATCAGCGACCCGGTGACCGCGATCGAGCCCTCGAGCGCGTAGTGCGCCGGCTGGTCGCCGAGCTTGTACCCGAGGGTCGTGAGCAGGCCGTTCTTCGAATGGACGATCTCGGTGTCGGTGTTGAAGATCAGGAAGTTGCCCGTGCCGTACGTGTTCTTCGACTCGCCCTTGTCGAACGCGGCCTGGCCGAACGTCGCGGCCTGCTGGTCGCCGAGGATGCCCGCGACCGGCACCTCGCGGAGCAGGCTCGACGGCTCGACCGTCCCGTAGACCTCGGAGGAGGACTTGATCTCGGGCAGCATCGAGCGCGGCACCCCGAAGGCCTCGAGGATGTCGTCGCGCCAGCTCAGGGTCTCGAGGTCCATGAAGAGCGTGCGGCTCGCGTTCGTGACATCCGTCGCGTGAACGCCGCCCTCGACACCGCCGGTGAGGTTCCACAGCACCCAGCAGTCGGTCGTTCCGAAGAGCAGATCGCCCGCCTCGGCGCGCTCGCGCGCGCCCTCGACGTTCTCGAGGATCCACACGATCTTCGTCCCCGAGAAGTACGTCGCGAGCGGCAGCCCGACATCCTGTTTGAAACGCTCGACGCCGCCGTCGGCCGCCAGGCGGTCGACGATCGGCTGCGTGCGGGTGTCCTGCCAGACGATCGCGTTGTAGACGGGCTCGCCCGTGTTCTTGTCCCAGACGACGGCGGTCTCACGCTGGTTGGTGATGCCGACCGCGGCGATATCGTGCCGCGTGAGGTCGGCCTTGCCGAGGGCCTGGCCGATCACCTCACGGGTGTTGCGCCAGATCTCCATCGGGTCGTGCTCGACCCAGCCCGCCTTCGGGAAGATCTGCTCGTGCTCGAGCTGACCCGTCGCGACGATCGACCCCTGCTTGTCGAAGATGATCGCGCGCGTGCTCGTGGTTCCCTGGTCGATCGCCAGGATGTAGTCGGCCATGCCGTTCTCTCACTTCCATTCGTTCGCCGGCCCGTCGGCTCCGACCGGCCGGTCGTCTCAGTGCATGCGTCGCACTGCGTGCGGTTACGTGTGCCGTTCCTGTGGGCGGGGAACGGACGGGGCCGGCCCGAGCGGACCGACCCCGTCTCGTTCACCCGAGCAGCGGGAGCAGCGGGATCGCGAGCCACCCGGCGATCAGGCCGCCGACGATCGGGCCGACGACCGGGACCCACGAGTACGACCAGTCGGAGCCGCCCTTGCCCTTGATCGGGAGGATGGCGTGCGCGATGCGGGGACCGAGGTCACGGGCCGGGTTGATCGCGTAGCCCGTGGGGCCACCGAGCGAGGCGCCGATGCCGACCACGAGGAGCGCGACCGGGAGCGCGCCGAGCGCTGCGAGGCCGGCGTCGCCCTGACGCCCGCCGCCGAAGCCGATGACGACGAAGACCAGCACGAACGTGCCGATGATCTCGGTGACGAGGTTCCACCCGTACGAGCGGATGGCCGGGCCGGTCGAGAACACGCCGAGCTTGTTCGCGGGCTCCGGCTCCTCGTCGAAGTGCTGCTTGTAGCCGAGCCAGCAGAGCACGGCACCGAGGATCGCACCGATCAGCTGAGCGCCGATGTAGGCGATGACGCTCAGGAAGTCGACCGGGACGGTCGTGCCGAACGCCGCGTTTCCGAACTCGGTGGCGCCGTTCGCGACGAGACCGAGGGTGACCGCCGGGTTCAGGTGCGCGCCCGAGGCGTAGGAGACGATGACACCGGCGAAGACCGCGAGGCCCCAGCCGAAGTTCACCATCAGGAACCCGCCGTTGAAGCCTTTCGTGCGCACGAGCGCGACGTTCGCGACGACGCCGCAGCCGAGCAGCACCAGCATCGCCGTGCCGACCAGCTCCGATAGGAATACGACCCCGAGATTGTCCACTTTGGCACTCCGTCCTTCCTCTGCGCCTCAGGGCAGAGCCCCCTTCGGCCTGGATGATGCACACCATACTCACGGCGACCGCCCGCCCGGAAGGGCACGCCGCGAGTTCGCCCACTGGACCTACCCACGACGCCGCGTCCGGCGTAGGTTGTGCTCAGGTGCTGCAGCGGGGCGGGTGCACCGGCATCCCGTCCCCTCGCAACGGAAGGGGAAGGGACGTCCGTGAAGAAGATCATCAACGACCCGAAGCGGGTGGTCGACGAGTCGGTCGCCGGATTCGCGCTGGCCCATGCGGATCTGGTCCGCGTGGAGACCGATCCCACGTTCGTCGTCCGCGCCGACGCCCCGGTCGCGGGCAAGGTCGGGCTGGTCTCGGGTGGCGGGAGCGGGCATGAGCCGCTGCACGCCGGCTACGTCGGCTACGGCATGCTGGATGCCGCGGTGCCGGGCGCGGTGTTCACCTCGCCCACCCCCGACCCGATCCTCGCGGCGACCAAAGCCGTCGACGGGGGCGCAGGCGTGCTGCACATCGTGAAGAACTACACGGGCGACGTGCTGAACTTCGAGACCGCCGCCGACCTCGCGGCGGCCGACGGCATCGAGGTGCGCGCGGTCGTGACCAACGACGACGTCGCGGTCAAGGACTCCCTCTACACGGCAGGGCGGCGTGGCGTCGCCGGCACCGTCCTCGTCGAGAAGATCGCGGGCGCCGCCGCGCAGCGCGGCGACACCCTCGACCAGGTCGCGGAGATCGCCGAGCGGGTCAACGCCAACGCGCGCTCCATGGGCATGGCGCTCACGCCCTGCATCGTCCCGCACGCCGGCGAGCCGAGCTTCACGCTCGCCGACGACGAGGTCGAGATCGGCATCGGCATCCACGGCGAGCCCGGGCGCGAGCGGATCAAGATCGAGCCCGCGGACGCGCTCGTCGACCGGCTGCTCGAGCCGATCCTCGAGGACCTGCCGTACCGCTCGGGAGACCGGGTGCTGCTCTTCGTGAACGGCATGGGGGGCACGCCGCAGATCGAGCTCTACATCGCGTACCGCCGCGCCGCCGAGGTGCTCGCCGAGCGCGGCATCGAGGTGGCCCGTTCGCTCGTGGGCAACTACATCACCTCGCTGGAAATGCAGGGGTTCTCGGTGACACTGCTGAAGCTCGACGACGAGATGGTCGAGCTGTGGGATGCCCCGGTCGAGACGCCGTCGCTCCGGTGGGGCCGTTGATGGCGGGCGACGGAAAGCTCGGTCGCGACTGGGCGGTGGACTGGGTGCGTCGGAGCGCCGCGACGATCGACGAGCACCGGGTCGAACTGATCACCCTCGACCGCGAGATCGGCGACGGCGATCACGGCGAGAACATGGACCGCGGGTTCCAGGCGGTGCTCGGCAAGCTCGACACCCTCGGGGCGGATGCGACGCCGGCGGACGTGCTGAAGCTCGTCGCGACGACCCTGATCTCGACGGTCGGCGGAGCGGCTGGGCCGCTCTACGGCACGGCCTATCTGAAGGCCGCCGGCGCCGTCACGGGCGCGTCCGAGCTCGACGGACGGGCTATCACCGCGCTGCTCACGGCCGCGCGCGACGGGATCGTGCTGCGGGGCAAGGCGGAGGCGGGGGACAAGACCATGGTGGATGCCTGGAGTCCCGCCGTGGAGGCCGCGGACGCGGCCTCCGAAGCGGGGGCGTCCGCCGCAGCGGTGCTCGCGGCCGCGGCCGACGCCGCCGCCTCGGGCGCCGAGGCGACCGAGCCGCTGGTCGCGCGGAAGGGCCGGGCGAGCTACCTCGGCGAGCGCTCGGCCGGGCACCGCGACCCAGGCGCCCAGTCGACGGCGTGCCTGTTGCGGGCCGCTGCCGACGCGGCGGGGGCGTGACGTGGCGGAACGGGTCGGCCTCGTCTTCGTCTCGCACTCGTCGCTGATCGCTCGCGGCCTCGTCGAACTCGCCCGTCAGATGGCGCCCGACACGGCGCTCGTCGCCGCCGGCGGCACGGACGAGGACCGGATCGGGACGAGCTTCGACCGCGTGAGCCAGGCCATCGCCGAAGCAGACGCCGGCTCCGGCGTCGTGGTGCTCTGCGACCTCGGATCGGCGATCCTCACCGCGGAGACCGCGCTCGACTTCCTCGACGACGACGCCCGCTCCCGGGTGCGCATCGTCGACGCGCCGCTGGTCGAGGGCGGTGTGGCAGCCGCCGTGGCGGCGGAAGCCGGCGACGATCTGGAGGCGGTCGCTGCCGCGGCGCGAACCGCCGGCGGGGGAGCGGGCGGTGGGACGCATTCCGCTGACGGCATATCCGAAAGCGCCCCGGCCGGCGCCGATGCCGCAGCCGGCGGATCGGTCACCGGGGTGCGACGAACCGTGACCCTGATCAACGACGACGGACTGCACGCGAGGCCCGCCGCCGAGCTGGTGAAGCTCGCCGCGACCTTCCCGCAGAAGGTGACCGTGAACGGGGTCGACGCGAAGAGCCTCCTCGCGATCATGGCGCTGGGTCTCACGAAGGGCGCTGAGATCGAGGTGGCGAGCGAGGATCCGGCGGCCGGTAACGCCGTCGAGGCGATCGCCGGGCTCGCGGCATCCGGGTTCGGCGAAGCGTGAACGCTAGTTGCCGCCGGCGACCCTGATGTCGGCGCCCGTCGTGTACGACGCGTCGGAGGAGAGCAGGTACGCGACCGCGCCCGCGATCTCGTGCGGGTACCCTGCCCGGCCCATCGGGATGCGAGGGGCTCGCTCTTCGGGGGCGTTCGGTCGGCCGGCGGCAGCGTGGATCTCGGTGAACGTGGTGCCGGGGGAGACCGTGTTCACGCGCACGCCGTCGGCCGCGAACTCGCGGGCGGTGCCGAGCGTGAGGATGTTCAGCGCCGCCTTGCTCATCGCGTAGGGCACGTACGTGTGCGGGGAGCCGTTCGTCGCGGCGCCCGAGGAGATGTTCACGATGGCCCCGCCCTCCCCGCCGCGAGCCGTCGACATGTGCGCGATCGCCGCCCGGGTGACGACGATGGGCGCGAGGACGTTCACGCGGAACACGAGCTCCGACTCCTCGATCGGCGCGTCGAGGAATCCGCCGATGCGGCCGGTGATGCCGGCGTTGTTCACGAGCCCGGTGAGGCGGCCGAGCGCCGCCACGGCGTCGGGAACGACCCTCGCCGCAGCGTCCAGGTCGGCGAAGTCGACCTGCAGCGTCGCCACCTCGACGCCCGACGCGCGGCACGCTCGGGCCACGTCTTCCGCCTCCTCCGCACGCTCGCGGTACGTCAGCACGAGGTCGTGGCCGTCGGCCGCCAGCCGCTCCGCGATCGCTCGCCCGATACCGCGACTGGCTCCGGTGACCAAGGTCGCGGGGGAGGAGGTGGGGCTCGTCGAGGCATCCGTCATGGATGTCAGCCTATGGGCGCCGGGATGCTCGCGAGCCGCATCTGCCGTCTGCCGCTGGTGCAGCCCGTGCGGCGAGGCGTACCATCGGCGTCATGGCACGCGATCGGGCGGGCCGCCAGAATGACGGCAACGCATTCACGCACTTCTTCGACCGGGTGGATCGGGCGCTCACGCCGGTGTTCGAGTCCGCGCCGTCCCCGACGGGCGAATCGCCGCCCGAGTCCGCTCGCGACGACGCTCCGTGCCCCGTGTGCGGGCATCCGATGTTCGAGCACCGGTTCGCCGACGAGCCCGGCGGCAACGTCATCTTGATCTGTCCGACGGACGAGCGGCTTCCCGAGCACGAAGTCGAGGGGCCGTACAACGAGCTCGGCATGCCGGCGAGCGGCCGGCGGCTGGAGCGCTATCGGGAGCAAATGAGGGCGACCGGCTCGGACCGGCACGACTAGCGGCCGGCGACCGTGACGTCGAGCACTCGCTCGGTGTCGCGGTCGTAGCGACTGCGCGCTGCGGCGATGTCCTCCTGGTGCTGCTCGGTCCAGAGGACGAAGGACTGCACCGTGGCGTGCAGTGAGCGGCCGAGTTCGGTCAGGGCGTAGTCGACGCGGGGTGGCACCACGGGGTGCACCGTTCGCTCCACCATGCCGTCGCGTTCGAGTTGGCGCAGGGTCACGGTGAGCATGCGCTGGCTGACGCCGTCGATCAGGCGTTTCAGCTCGGTGAATCGCATCGTCCGATCGTCGAGGAGGGCGATCACCAGAAGCGACCATTTGTCGGCGATCCGGTCGAGGATCTGCCTCACCTCGCAGTCCTCGCGGACATCCCATTGGAACGCGTCGTTCCAGTCGGTTCCCTCGTGGTGACCGAGTGACTTCGAAGTGCCGTCTTCCGTCATCCCTCAATGGTCACGCAGGATGTGGTCAGTATCAAGAAGTAACTGACCAGAGGAGCGCGCGCGTGTCGACGGATACGAGACCATTGCCCATCGAGCCGCCCAGGGGAGACACGATCGGTGTCGCCCGCGACCGCATCCGAGGCCGTGCATTGGGCCTGCTGATCGTGCTGTGCGGTGCCGCGTTCCTCGAGGGCGTGGATGTCGCGATGTTCGGGATCGCGCTGCCCGCGATCCGCGCCGAGCTCGGCCTCGCCACGGGAGAGCTGCAGTGGGTCGTCAGCGCCTACATCCTCGGCTACGGCGGATTCATGCTCCTCGGCGGACGGGCGGCCGACCTCCTCGGCCGGCGACGGGTCTTCCTCGTCTCACTCGGAGTGTTCGTGGTCTTCTCCGGTCTCGGCGGGCTCGCGAGCGAATCCTGGATGCTCCTGGTGGCCCGCGCGGCGACCGGTGTGGCGGCGGCCTTCATGATGCCGGCCGGCTTGTCGATCATCACCACCGGCTTCCGCGAAGGTCCGTTGCGCACGCGCGCCCTGCTCATCTACGCCGGCATCGGCGCGGCGGGCTTCTCGATCGGCCTGGTGGTCGGTGGGCTGCTCACCATGCTCGGCTGGCGGTGGGTGTTCTTCGCCCCGGTCATCGTCTCGACCGTGATCCTCGTACTCGCGGTCCCGCTGGTGCCCAAGCCCGATCCCCAGCGCGACGCGGAGCGTCCAGCACGAGGACGCGCAGACGTCGCCGGTGCCCTGACCGTGACGGCCGCGTTCCTCGCCCTGATCACCGCCATCGAGCAGTCATCGCACGCGGACCCCATCGTGACCGGGTCGCTCGTCGCCGTCGGCGCGCTGCTGCTAGCGGCCTTCGTCGCGATCGAACGCCGTGCCGCCGAACCACTGGTCCGACTGGCCTTCCTGCGACGAGTGCCCCAGCTCCGCGCGTACCTCGGTGCTGCCGCGCTGGCAGCGGGGTTCCTCGGATTCCAGTTCCTCGTCGTACTCCACCTGCAGGAGCAACTCGGCTGGAACAGCCTCGCGACGTCGTTGGCGCTCCTCGTGCTCGGCATCGACGCCATCCTCGCCCCCCTGCTGACCCCGCGTCTCGTGGCCCGCTTCGGCCTGTGGCCGGTCACGCTCACGGGGCTGGCCGCCGCCGGGGTGTCGTTCCTGCTGTTCCTTCCGGTCGGCGCCGATTCGACGTACGCCGCGATGTTCCCGAGCTTCCTCGCCCTCGGCCTGGCGTTCACCTTCGCCTACGGGCCGCTGACCGTCGCGGCGACCGACGGCGTGCCGGACGAGGACCAGGGACTGAGCGGAGGACTGCTGTACACCGCGTTCCAGGTCGGTGCGGCGATCGGGCTGGCTGCCACGAGCGCCATGCTCACGGCGGCGGAGACGGATGGCCTCGAGCCGATCGAGGCGACCCGTCTCGCGCTCATCGTGCCGATCGCCGCGGCGGTGGTCGGTGTGGCAACGGGGATCTCCGGGGTCATGGCATCCCGGAGATCCCGCTAGGACTCGCCGCGTTCCACGGGGAGCCACAGCTCGCACGTCGCCGAACTGAAATCGGGGGAGCGGTCGAGCACCGACACGATCGACGGACCGGGACGCAGGCGCCACGGGTTCGAGGGGAACCATTCGGTCGCCGTCGCCGCCCAGGTCGACTGCAGCGCGGCGGGGTGGGCGCCCGACGAGCGGAACACCGCCCACGTGCCGGCCGGAACGTCGATCGCGTCGAGGTCGCCCGGCATCGGGGTGCCCTCACCGACCGCGACGCCGTGCAGATACGTCAGCTCGCTCCCCTCGGGGGAGTCGGGCTCGTGGTCGTCGGTCACCTGCAGCAGACCGGCCGGTTCGGCGCTGCTCAGCTCCTTGAGACGGGCGTGCTCCGTCGCCGGGATGCCGGCGATGTGCGCTTGGATGTGCGGATTGACGCCATGGTGGATGAGCGGCACGCGGGCGGCGTGCCCGATGAGGCGGAAGCTCGATCGGTCGACGATTCGGGTGTCCATCGGAGTGTTCCCTTCTACGGTCAGGCGGAACCTGAGTTGCGGTTGCGTACGAAGGGGACCGCCCGCCCGGCGGACATCGCCCGGGCCGACACCGTGCACCGCCTTGAACGCCCGGCCGAACGCCTCCGTGGAGCCGTAGCCGTACCGGACGGCGATGCCCAGCAGCTCGCCGTCGCCGAGCACCTCGGCGGCGGCGACCGTCATGCGGCGCCGTCGGATGTACTCCGACAGCGGCATGCCCGCGAGGGACGAGAACATGCGGCGCGCGTGGTACTCGGTCGTGCCGAGCTCACGCGCGAGCGCCTCGACGTCGATCTCGTCGGCGAGGTGATCGTCGATGAACTCGACGAGCGCGTTGAGCATCCCGATCACGGTTCCTCCTTCGACATCCAGCCTCGCCGCCGGCACGGGACCGCGCCCGATCATCGCGGTCCGATTCGATCATGCAGCAGGACCGCCCGACCGTCGTCCCGGGCAGCTCGAAGGTCGCCGGCGGACCGCTCGACGTCGTCGGCGGCATGGGCGAAGATGAGGCGATCCCGGTTCGCAGCATGTGGAGGAGTCGACGATGACGAAGTACCTGATCTCGTTCCCGAGTTCGGCGATGGACCACCTCTCGGAGGTCGAACTGCAGGCGGCCTCCGAGGAGTCGCATGCCGTCGTGCAGGAGGCGAAGGCCGCTGGAGTTTGGGTCTTCGGGGGAGCGATCGACACCGGCGTCCCTCCGGTGCTCGTCGCCGGCGACGGCACCGTGACCGACGGGACCTACCCGGAGCGAGCCCACCTCGACGGCGGGTTCGCCATCCTCGAGGTGCCGAGCCGCGAGGCGGCGGTCGAGTGGGCGGCGAGGATCGCGACCAGTTGCCGGTGCGCACAGGAGGTGCGTCCCTTCCACTTCGACCCGGAGAGCTGACGCCGGTCGCATCCTGCGGGTCTGCGGGTCGGCGGGCTCGAACACACGAGAGAGGACGGCACCTTGGGCAAGGTGGTCATGTACGGCACGGTATCCGTCGACGGCTTCATCGCTGACGACAACGACCAGCCAGGGCCGCTGTTCGACTGGCTGGTGAGCGGTGACGTGCCGCTGGACGAGAGCGGGGTGCTGAAGGTCTCACAGGCCTCGTACGACTACACGAGACCGTACTGGGATCAGGTCGGCACCACGATCGCCGGCCGGCGCGTCTTCGACCTCACCGACGGCTGGGACGGCACGCCGCCGAGCGGGGTCGACCATGTGGTCGTGGTGACGCACCGGCCGGCGCCCGAGGGATGGAACCCGGAGGCGCCCTTCCACTTCGTCGACGGCGTCGAGGCCGCGGTGGCGAAGGCTCGAGAACTGGCGGGGGAGCGCATCGTCGAGGTCGCCGCCGGCGACGTCGGCGGTCAGGCGCTTGCCGCGGGCCTGGTCGACGAGGTGCGCATGGATGTCGCTCCGGTGGTCTTCGGCTCGGGCAAGCGGTTCTTCGGCTCCTTCGACGGTCAGCAGCTGCTCGAGGACCCGCACGTCGTCATCCAGGGCGAACGGGTGCTCCACGTGAGCTTCCGCGTGCGACGCGAACCCGCCTGACCGGGGAACGAGGCGATCTGGCTCGAGTCTTGCCCGGGGGAGCGCGCCTCACCAGGGCACGGGACCGGCCGCGCTGATGAACGTGCCCGACGGAGCGTCATCCGCAAGCGTCGCCGCCGCGACGACGATCTGCGCCGCGTCGTCCGCGCTGGTGGGCGCGTGCTCGCGATTGCCAGGCGCCAGATCGGTCTGCACCCAGCCCGGGCACACCGAGGTGACCTTGATCTTCGTCTCGGCGAGCATCTTGCCGAGACCGATCGTGAGGCTGTTCACCGCGGCCTTGGACGCCTGGTAGGCGGGCACCACGCTCGCGTAGTAGGGGGAGTCCGGGTTCTGCTGATCGCTCAGCGACCCCATGGTGGAGGAGATGTTCACGATCCGTCCTGCAGGGCTCTGCTTCAGCAGCGAGAGGAACCCCTCGGTCACGGCGGCTACGCCGAACACGTTGGTCGCGAAGGTGTGTTCGAACGCGGCGAGGTCCACGAACTGGTGTCCACCCGACGACGTCGCCTCCGGAAGCACGCCCGCGTTGTTCACGAGCACGTCGAGACGCCCGTGGCGCCGTCTCACCGCGTCGACGGCCGCGGCGATGCTCGCCGGCGACGTGACATCCATCGCGAGCGCTTCGGCGGCGAGACCCTGCGCGACGAGCGCGTCCGCCGATGCCTGTGCGGCGTCCGCATCGCGGCCGGCGACGATGACCGTTGCGCCCGCGCGGCCGAGCGCGGCGGCCGTCGCGAACCCGAGACCGCGGTTGCCGCCGGTGATCAGTGCGATGGTGCTCATGTGATGGATGTCCCTTCCGCCGGCGCCGTGCCGGCTGGTCGGGTTCCATCCTGAAGACGGGCGGAGCGGGGCGCTGGCGGGAAACGGTCGAGGCGTCAGGGGTGGAGTACGAGGGCGGTGACACCTACTCATTCCGACATAATGTGCATTATCGGCTAACGGGGGAACCGGCTGACCAGCCCCGGGCTGGCTCCCGCAATACGGCAGGATTCGCCGGTGCCGATTGATGCACACCGGCGGAAAGCGACGACACACTGCGTGGCGACTCGCGTACCGGTCGGGCGCATGGATGATCTACGGTCGGTGTCCCGCAGAAGCCTCGTGGCCCGCGAGCAGCCGTTCGGTCGCCGCTGCGGTGCGCTCGGCCGCGTCGGCGGCCCGCTCCGCGGCATCCCGCGTACTGCGCAACGCGCCGATGATGCTGATCAGGCCGAGCACGAAGACGAGGATGAGGCCCATCACCAGGAACTCCATTCGGGCACCGTACCAGTCCGTCCGCACCCACGACCAGGCAAGTTCACCGCGCCGGGCGGCGCGTCACCGCGGCAGCGACCGCCCCGGCGCCTGCGCTCGTTCCAGCGTGAACGCCTCGAGCTCGTCGAGTCGCTCGACGGCGGCGGCGACGGCGAGAACCTCGTCAGCCGAAGCGTCCAGCCCGTAGGTCTCGATGAGCAGGTCGTCATCCAGCGCGCGCCGCATGCTGCCAACCCCGACCGCGCCGCTCACGCCCCGACGTACTCCGCGAGGTGCTCCCCCGTCAACGTCGACTTCGCGGCGACCAACTCGGCGGGCGTGCCCTCGAAGACGATGCGTCCGCCGTCGTGCCCGGCGCCAGGGCCGAGGTCGATGATCCAGTCCGCGTGGGCCATGACCGCCTGGTGGTGCTCGATGACGATCACGGTCTTGCCCGCGTCGACCAGTCGGTCGAGCAGGCGGAGCAGGTTGTCGACGTCGGCGAGGTGGAGGCCCGTCGTCGGCTCGTCGAGCACGTAGACCTCCCCCGTCTCCCCCATCGCGATGGCGAGCTTGATGCGCTGGCGTTCACCGCCCGACAGAGTCGACAGCGGCTGGCCGAGCGTCAGGTACCCGAGACCGACGTCTTCCAGGCGTCCGAGGATGCCGGCGGCCGCGGGCAGCTTGGTCTCCCCCGCCGAGAAGAACTCGCGCGCGCGTGCGACGGGCAGGTCGAGCACCTCGGTGATGTCCAGTCCCCCGAGCTTGTACTCCAGCACGGCTGCCTGAAAACGCTTTCCCCCGCAGTCTTCGCAGGGCGTCTCGATCGTGTCCATGAACCCGAGTTCCGTGATGATGACGCCGGACCCCTTGCACGTGGGGCACGCACCCTCGGAGTTCGCGCTGAACAGCGCGGGCTTGACGCCGTTCGCCTTGGCGAACGCCTTGCGGATCGGTTCGAGCAGGCCCGTGTACGTGGCGGGATTGCTCCGCCTCGAGCCCTTGATGGCGCCCTGGTCGATCGCGACGACGCCGTCGCGCCCGGCGACCGAGCCGTGGATCAGCGAGCTCTTGCCCGACCCCGCCACACCGGTGACCACGGTGAGCACGCCGAGCGGGATGTCCACGTCGACGTTCTGAAGGTTGTTCGAGGAGGCCCCGCGCACCTCGATGGCGCCGGTCGCAGCGCGCGCCTCGGCCTTCACCTGCGCCCGGTCGTCGAGGTGACGCCCCGTGAGCGTGTCGCTCCTCCTGAGCTCCTCGACGGTTCCCTGGAAGGTGATCCGTCCGCCCTCGCTGCCCGCGCCGGGACCGAGGTCGACCACGTGGTCGGCGATCGCGATGGCCTCGGGCTTGTGCTCGACGACGAGGACCGTGTTGCCCTTGTCGCGCAGACGCAGCAGCAGCGAGTTCATCCGCTGGATGTCGTGCGGGTGAAGGCCGATCGTCGGCTCGTCGAAGACGTAGGTGACGTCGGTGAGCGAGGAGCCGAGGTGGCGGAGCATCTTGATCCGCTGCGCC
The DNA here is from genome assembly GCF_040267705.1 of Agromyces sp. G08B096. Taxonomy (NCBI): domain Bacteria; kingdom Bacillati; phylum Actinomycetota; class Actinomycetes; order Micrococcales; family Microbacteriaceae; genus Agromyces; species Agromyces sp. G08B096. Next base: position 1,761,933 of record NZ_CP158374.1, on the reverse strand, counting down.
TCTCCCCCGGACAGCGTGCCCGACGGGCGCTCGAGGCTCAGGTAGCCGAGGCCGAGCGTGACGAACGCGTCGAGGTTCGCGCTCAGCGCCGCCAACAGCGGGCCCGCCTCCGGGCGGTCGAGACCGCGCACCCACTCCGCGAGATCGGTGACCTGCATGCGGCAGGCGTCGGCGATGCTGATGCCGTCGATCTTCGACGAGCGGGCGCCCTCGGTGAGCCGTGTGCCGTCGCACTCGGGACAGGTGGCGAAGGTGGCGACGCGTTCGACGAAGGCCCGGATGTGCGGCTGCAGGGCGTCGACATCCTTGGAGAGCATCGACTTCGTGATCTTGGGGATGAGCCCCTCATAGGTCATGTTGATCCCGCTGATCTTGACCTTCGTGACCTCGCCGTAGAGGAAGAGGTGGCGCTGCTTCTCGGTGAACTCGGCGATGGGCTTGTCGGCGGGATAGAACCCCGACTGCGAGAACCCCTTCACCATCCACCCGTCTGGCGTGTAGCCGGGGACCATGATCGCGCCCTCGTCAAGCGACTTCGACTCGTCCACGATCTGCGACAGGTCGAGGTCGGAGACCTGCCCCCGGCCCTCGCACCGTGGGCACATGCCGCCCAGGTAGATCGCATCCTTGACGATCTTCTTCTCGCCGCTCGGCCCGGTCATGACCCCGCTCGCCTTCTGCGTCGGGATGTTGAACGAGAACGCGGTCGGGCCGCCGATGTACGGCTCCCCCAGCCGGCTGAACAGGATCCGCAGCATCGCGTTGGCGTCGGTGACGGTGCCGACCGTCGAGCGCGGGTTCGCCCCCATCCGCTCCTGGTCGACGAGGATCGCGGTGGTGAGCCCGTCGAGCACATCGACGTCGGGCCGCGGCACCGACGGCATGAACCCCTGCACGAAGGCGCTGTAGGTCTCGTCGATGAGGCGCCGCGACTCGGCTGCGATGGTGTCGAACACGAGCGAGCTCTTGCCGGAGCCGGAGACGCCGGTGAAGACCGTCAGGCGGCGCTTCGGCAGGTCGAGGCTGACGTCCTTGAGGTTGTTCTCGCGCGCGCCGCGCACGCGGATGAGGTCGTGGCGGTCGGCGGGGTGGTCGGTGGTCGCGGGCGCGTCGCTCATGCGATCTCCATCAATCTCGTCGGGGCGTCGCCCGGTCGGTGCCGGGCGAGCGTGCGGTGGTCGGATGCCTCGTCAGCGGGGTTCCTGGATGCGGACCATGTTGCCCGCCGGGTCGCGGAACGCGCAGTCGCGGACCCCGTAGGGCTGGTCGATCGGCTCCTGCGCGACCTCGGCGCCGGTGGCCTGCACGCGGTCGAACGCGGCGTCCACGTCGGGCGTGGCGAGGACGACGCTCGCGAACGTGCCCTTCGCCATCATCTCGGCGATCGTGCGCGCCTCCTCCTCGGTGACCCCGGGGTCCGCGGTCGGCGGATACAGCACGAGGGCCGTGCCATCCTCGCCCGCCGGGCCGACGGTGATCCACCGCATCCCCTCGTAGCCGACGTCCTTCCGGACCTCGAAGCCGAGGGCGTCCCGGTAGAACGCGAGCGAGGCCTCCGGATCGGTGTGCGGGAGGAACGCGTACTGAATCGTGATGTCCATACCGTCACGCTATCGGCGGCCCGAGGCGGGCGCTTCTCGTTTCCTGATCGGTCTGGCGACCTTCTTCGCGAGCACCGAGGGCACGCCCGTCATGACCGCGGGCATCCCGTCGTCGGGCCGCTCACCCGCCTGCCGGCGGTAGACGCTCGGCGAGACGCCCACGAGTTCGGTGAACCGGGTGCTGAAGGTGCCGAGGGACGAGCAGCCGACCTCGAAGCAGACCTCGGTCACGCTGAGAACGCCGCGGGACAGCAGCGCCATCGCGCGTTCGATCCGGCGCGTCATGAGGTAGGAGTACGGGGACTCGCCGTAGGCAGTCCGGAACAACCGGCTGAGGTGTCCGGACGACATGTTGACGCCGCGAGCGAGCGCGTCCACGTCGAGCGGCTGCGCGTACTCGCGGTCGATGCGGTCGCGGACTCGCCGCAGGCGGGCGAGGTCGTCGAGGTTCGGCGACGGGGCCGGCGGGCTGCTCACCTGCGCGATCGTGCCACGCACGCCGCGGGATGTCCAGCGAGCCCGCCGGCGGTACCGCTACCCGTCGGTGTCGCCGAGGACGGCCGCGGCGAAGCCGCTGACCCGCTCCCGGAGTCCGGCGATGCGCTGCTGCCTGGCCGCCTCCACGTCGAACCCGAGGTAGACGGCCGGCGGGCGCTTCCTGGCATTGAACGAGCAGCCGAAATCGGCGCAGCAGAGCGTGCCGATGGTGTCGCCCTTCCGGCCTGCCGCACCGGCGAGCCGTGCCGAGTAGAAGACGACGTCATCGGCGAGCTCGACGTCCTGGCACCACGTGCACTGCGCGCGGCTGCGGGGCGTGGCATCCGCTCGCTTCAGCAGCACGCCGACGAGGCGCTCGCCCACTGTCGTGACGACGTAGCTGCGCTGCGGGAGCTTCCGGTCGCGCCAGCCGAGGAACTCGAGGCGGTCCCAGTCGATCTCGGCGAATCCGGCGGGCAGGGAGAGGTCGCTGACCTCCTTGCGGGAGGCGTTCACGAAGGAGGCCCGAATCTGGGCTTCGGTGATGGGGGTCATGGTCATGCCGTTCTGGGGTGCGCCGACCGCCGTGGCGCGCGTCAGAGGCGCCGGGGTCGGCTGGGTTCGGTGGGAGAACGCGTGGATGCCGCTCCGTGCGGGCACGGGGCATCCGGGGACGCGCTATCTGCCGCCGGCGCGGACGCCGGCGACCTCCTGCCGCCCCGAGGGCAGACCGACCGTCATGAACACGTCCGACAGGCTAGCAGCGGAAACCGGTCGGCGCCTGGGAGGCGCTGACGGCGGTCAGGACCCGGGCGCGCCCGAGCAGTCGGCGCGCGCACCCGCCCCTCCCTCGGCGACGCCGGTGGCGCTCGCGACGTGCCGGCCCGCGATGAAGAGGGAGCAGGCCAACGTCCCGGTGCCCTCGCTCGCGGCGAGGAAATGCCAGAGGTCGGATGCCGCTCCCCCGGTGCAGTCGGACTGCAGCACGACGAGCACCGGGCCGGGCTGCCGCATGCGGCGGACGAGCTGCGTGCCGTCGCTGCGGAAGACCGGATAGGTGAGCTCCACCGGCGCGGTGTCGTCCTCGGAGGTGACCACGAACGCGATCACGTCGGCTGCGCCGGGGTCGACCGGGCAGTCGCCGCGCTGCGCCGGCAGCACCTCGAGCGCCGACGATGGGTCGGGGATGTCGCCCGGATCCCAGGCCTGCGGTGTCGAGCTCGCCGATGTCGGCGACGTCGCCGGGCCGGGGGTGGTCTCGGCCGGCCCCGGCGCGGTGGTCGTGCACCCGGTGGCAGCCAGTACGACGAAGGCGGCCGCCGCCCGGGCCCCTCGCCGACGAGTCATCCCCATGCGCGTCATGCTACGACCGGCGTCCGACCACCGTCACGGGTGGTAGCGCACGGAGGTCTGCCGACGCGCACGACTCGCGCGTTCACATCCGACACGCAGCCTCCGCCGAGCCATAGCCTGAGCGTGCGCGACCCGTGTCGTCGCATCGAAGGGGGTACTTCCATGTCCAGTCCGCAGTCCGACTCGTTCTTCGCCACGTTCTCGCTCGACGCGGCGGACCTCTCCAAGTCGGCCATCAACACCGTCCGCGCGACGCTCGGCATCTCGGGCGTCGTCTCGCTGATCGTCGGCCTGTTCATCACGTTCGCGCCGGAGAAGTCCGCCGTCGCGCTGGCGTGGATCTTCGGGCTCTACTTCCTGATCGCCGGAATCGCGTACGTCGGCCTCGGCATCTTCTCCAAGGGGATCTCCGGCGGAGCGAGGGCGCTCGACATCATCCTCGGCGTGCTGTTCGTCATCGCGGGCATCATCGTGCTGGCGAACCCATCGGAGTCGGCGGTGTTCCTCGGCATCTTCCTCGGCGTCTTCGTCGGCATCCTGTGGATCGTCGAGGGGGTCGTGGCGCTCGTGCAGTCGGGTGACGCCGCGTCGAAGGGGTGGGCGATCTTCTTCGGCATCCTGAGCGTCGTGGCAGGCCTCGTGCTGCTGTTCTCGCCGCTCTGGGGCGCGATCTTCCTGTTCTGGTTCGCCGGCATCGCGCTGATCGTGCTCGGCATCGTCCAGATCGTGCGCGCGTTCACCTTCGGCAAGAAGGCCGCGACCGCCTGATCGGCCCGCTTCTGCGACGAACGCGGCCGGTGGGAGCATCCGCTCCCACCGGCCGCGTCGTCTGCGGGGCTGCTCGTACGGAGGTCAGTCGAGCGACGCCGGGCGGAAGCCCGAGATGTCGCCCACGTAGCGGGTGTGGTCGGCCGGCACCGGCTCGACGGCGGCCAGAGCGACCTCCGCGGCGAACTCGGCCACGTTGTAGAGGCGGCCGGCGTCCTGCTTGCGCGCCTCGATCGCGCCGGGGTTCGCGCGCTCGAGCAGGGTCGCCGTGATGGTGCCCTCGATCATGTCACCTGAGACCACCACGAACTCGACGCCGGCGGCCTCCAACTCGGGCAGCCGTTCGCGCAGCGCGTCCTCGCCCGCGCGCTTGGACAGCGCGACCGGCTCGTATTCGGGCATCGTCGGCGTCGTGCGGATGAAGTGCGCCTGATGGCTCGTGACGAAGACGATGCGTGCGCCCTGCGCGAGGTGCGGGAGTGCCCCGTCGACGACGTTCACCTGCGCGTCGCGGTTCAGGCGCATGGCGTAGTCCTCGCCCATGCCGGTCTCCATGCCGCCCGAGGCGTTCAGCACGAGGAGGTCGAGCTTGCCGAACTCCTGCTCGGCACGCGCGAACATCTCCGCGACCGAGGCCGGGTCGGTGAGGTCGGCGCCCACGGCGATCGCGCGCCCGCCCGCAGCCTCGATCTCGGCGACGACCTTCTCGGCGCGGGGCGCCTTGCTGCGGTAGTTGATGACGACGGCGGCGCCCGCTCCGGCGAGGTACCGGGCGGTGTCCGCGCCGATGCCGCGCGAGGACCCCGTGACGAGGGCGACGCGGCCGGCGAGCGAACCGGGGGCGAGTGGGGTGGTCACGATGGTGCTCCTCGTTGCGTGGAGGCCGCGGCCGGGCGCCGGGCCGATGACCAACCGACCCTATCAACCTCCCGCGGACGGGCCTTGCACTGCTAGGTTCGAAAGGGGGCGCGTTCGAAGGAGACGGATATTGGATGTGCTGACCCAGTACGCCTGGATCGTCTGGCTGGTGCTGATCCTCGCGTTCGCGACGATCGAGGTGTTCACGCTCGAGATGACGTTCCTGATGCTCGCGCTCGGCAGTGTCGCCGGGTTGCTCTCGGGTCTGTTCGGCATCCCGTGGTACGCGCAGTTCGTCATCGCCGCGCTCGTCGCCGTCGCGCTGATCCTGGTCCTGCGACCGCCGCTGCTCCGAAGGCTCAGGCGCGGGGGCGATCCGGCTCGCAGCAACATCGACGCGCTCATCGGCATCGACGGCCAGGTCGTGCGGACCGTCACCGGCGCGGGCGGTCAGGTGAAATTGCAGAACGGGGACGTCTGGACGGCCAGGCTCTCCCCCATCACCGAACAGGCGGATGTCGCGGTCGGCGAGAAGGTCCTCGTCACGGGCATCGACGGGGCGACGGCCGTCGTCGTTCCGGTTGAGAGGAGCACTCCCCAGTGATCGACCTGTCCACGATCATCGTGACGATCGTCGTCATCGCGATCGTCATCTTCGTCATCGTCGTCCTGGCGCGGTCGATCCGGATCATCCCCCAGGCGTACTCGGGCGTCGTGGAGCGGCTCGGCCGCTATCACAAGACGCTCACGCCGGGTCTGAACGTGCTCGTGCCCTTCATCGACCGGCTCCGTCCGCTCGTCGACATGCGCGAGCAGGTGGTGTCCTTCCCGCCGCAGCCGGTGATCACCGAAGACAACCTCGTCGTCTCGATCGACACCGTCGTCTACTTCCAGGTCACCGACGCCCGCGCGGCGACCTACGAGATCGCGAACTACCTGGGCGCGGTGGAGCAGCTGACCACGACGACGCTCCGCAACGTCGTGGGCGGGCTGAACCTCGAAGAGGCGCTCACGAGCCGCGACAACATCAACGGACAGCTCCGCATCGTGCTCGATGAGGCCACCGGCAAGTGGGGCATCCGCGTCTCGCGGGTCGAGCTCAAGGCGATCGATCCGCCCGTGTCCATCCAGGACTCGATGGAGAAGCAGATGCGCGCCGAGCGGGACCGCCGCGCCGCGATCCTCACCGCGGAGGGCACCAAGCAGTCGGCGATCCTCGAAGCCGAGGGCCTCCGGCAGGCCGAGATCCTCCGCGCGGAGGGCGACGCGAAGGCGGCGGTGCTCCGCGCCCAGGGCGAGGCGGAGGCGATTCAGACCGTGTTCCGCGCCATCCACGAGGGCGACGCCGACCCGAAGCTGCTCGCGTACCAGTATCTGCAGACGCTTCCGCAGCTCGCGCAGGGTCAGGCCAACAAGCTGTGGATCGTGCCGAGCGAGCTGACGGAGGCGCTGAAGGGCATCGGCCGCGCGTTCACGCCCGGCCCGGTTCCGAGGGCGGCGCCGGGCTCGGCGACGGCTTCGGGTCCGAACGCCACTGAGGCGCCGGGCGGCGAGCGGCCGTCGGCGTAGAGATCCCGTGGCATCGGGGTACTTCGAGCCGGCGTCCCCGCGAGTGCTCGCGCATCGCGGACTGGCGCTCGAGGCGCCCGAGAACACCCTGCCCGCGTTCGAGGCGGCACGTGCCGTGGGCGCCGAGTACGTCGAGACCGACGTGCATCTCAGTCGTGACGGCGTGGCGGCGATCGCGCATGACCCCACGCTGGCGCGAGTCGCCGGAGACGAGGTGCCGGTGAGCGCACTCACGATGGATGAGCTCCGGGCGGTCGACCTGGGGGCGGGAGCCGGCTTCGCGACGCTCGAGGAGGCCCTCGACGCGTTCCCGACGCTGCGGTTCAACATCGACGTCAAGGTGGAGGCGGCCGTCGAGGCCACGGTCGCCGCGGTGCGGCGTACCGGGTCCGCCGGGCGGGTCCTGCTCACGAGCTTCTCCGACCGACGACGCCGGCGACTCGCGACTGCGGTTCCTGGCGTCGCGACCTCGGCCGGTCGTGGCGGCGTGGTCCGGGCCGTGTTCGCGGCACCGCTCGGTCGGAAGGGCGCCATGGTCCGGGCGTTGGCGGGTGCACAGGCGCTGCAGGTGCCCGAGCGTGCCGGCGCACTGCGCGTGGTCACTCCCCCGCTCATCGCTCTGGCGCACGCGGCCGGTGCCGAGGTGCACGTGTGGACGGTGAACGACCCCGACGACATGCGTCGCCTGCTCGCGCTCGGCGTCGACGGCCTCGTCACCGATCGCGCCGACCTCGCACTTCCGCTCATCCGAGCACGAAGCTGAGAATCCCCCGCGAAACCATCAGCGGGCGGCAAGGGAATGTCCAGCTTGATCGTTTATACCTGTAGACGATCGAGAGGAGCCGTTATGGCAGACCGAAGCCTTCGCGGAATGCGAATCGGGGCGCAGAGCCTGCAGAGCGAAGACGGCGTGGTGTTCGCGGATCGCGCGGAGTACACCTACCGCTGTGCCGACTGCGGCCGCGACACCGTGATGACCTTCTCGACCGAGGCCGAGATCCCCGACACCTGGGAGTGCCGCTTCTGCGGTCACAACGCGACCCTGCTGGTCGACCAGAAGCCAGTCGAGGTCGACCGTTCGGGTGAGAAGGTCGCGCGCACCCACTGGGACATGCTGCTCGAGCGTCGCACCATCCCCGAGCTCGAGGAGCTCCTCGAGGAGCGCCTGCAGTGGCTGCGGGCGCGCCGGGGACAGACGCAGAAGTCCGCCTGACCCACGCCCACCGTCGACGCCGGCTCGGATGCTCCGAGCCGGCGTTCTTGTCGCCGTCGGCGATGACCTCGGACGACGGAGGCGTCAGACCGTGGGGGCCTCGTCCGCGGACACTGCGGTCCGCCGGCGCCGCGCCAGCACGCCGCAGAGCACCAGGCCCGCCAGTGACCCCGACGCGATGACCCCCGGGATCCACTCCCCCAGCACGACCGCCGGGGTGAGGCCGGTGCGGAGCGTCACGTCCGTCACCATGGCGCCGGGCTCGTCGGCGGGCAGCGCGTCGATCGTGCGTCCGTCGGCCTCGATGACCTGGCTCGTGCCGACCGTCGAGATGTTCACCACCGACCGCCCGGTCTCGATCGCCCGGAGTCGCGCGATCGCGAGCTGCTGGAGGTTTTCGTCCGTGTTCCGGAAGTCGGCGTTGTTGGTCTGCAGGAGGTAGACCTCGGCTCCCTCGCGCGCGCCCTGCCAGATGACGTCGTCGTAGATGACGTCGAAGCAGATGGCGAGTCCGGCGATCGCGTCGCCGAGGTCGAAGACGGGCGCGTCGGTGCCCGGTGAGTATCCGCGCTGCACGAGCGAGATCAGGTCGGGGGCGAAGAGCATGTAGAAGTCGCGGTCGGGGATGTACTCGCCGAACGGCACCGGATGCCGCTTCGAATAGCGGTCGACCGCCCCCTCGCCTTCCTCCCAGAGGAGCGAGGTGTTGTAGAAGCGGGCGTCTTCGTCATCGCCGTCGACCGTCACGGTGTTCACCACGAGCGGCGCCCCGTCGAGCCGGCCCGCGAGCCGGTCGAGCGTGGCGGCAGTGGCCGGGTCGCGCGTCGGGTCGATGTCGACGGAGCCCTCGGGCCACAGCAGCACGTCGATGCCGTCCTCGTCGAGGACAGGGGCGGTCGCCTCGAGCTGGCTGCGCAGGACATCGCCGCGCTCGCGCTCGTCGAAGTAGCCGGCCGGGCCGTTCCCCTGCACGCTAGCGACGCGGAGGTTTTCGCCCGCGCTCGTCGGCCACGCGGGCAGGACCATGCCGACGACGATCGCGAGGAGGGCGGGAAGCGCGGTCCTGAGGTCACGCCACGCGCCGACGCGGGCCCACTCGATGAGGGCCGCGGCGATGAAGACCATCAGGAAGCTGAGCCCGAGCTGCCCCACCCACGACACGGTCTCCGCGAACGGGCTCAGCGACTGGCTGTGCGCCGCTCGCGCCCACGGAAAGCCGCCGTAGGGCACCGTGCCGATCGCGAGCTCACGAGTGGTCCAGAGGCCGGCGACGAGGGCGGGCAGTGCCACGAGCCGCATCCAGCGTCCGCTCGCGGCGCGGGGAAGCCACCGGTAGGCCAGGGTGATGGCGAGCCCCCCGAGCGCGACGAACACCGCTTCGAAGAGCGAGAGCGCGAGCCACGGCACCGGACCGAGGTACCGGCTCGTCCACTCGACGTGCACGAGGTAGAACGTCGCGCCGAACAGGTAGCCGATGAGGAGCCCGCCCCAGGCCGAGCGGCCGATCTGGGCGAGCAGCACGAGCGCGATGCCGGCGAACGCGAAGGGCCAGATGCCGATGTCGGGAAAGCCCCAGTCGTAGACGAACCCGGCGAGCACGGCGACCGGGGCGGCGGCCCACCACGGCAGAAGAGGGCGGGGGTACTCGGGCACGACGTTCAGCCTAAGCGAGGTCGGCAGCGCCGCCGCACGCGTGGCCGCACGAGCGACTCAGGCCACCGCGCCGTCGATCACGACGCCGCGACGCACTCCGTCGATCGCGGCGCGCGCGGTCGCACTCAGCTCGGCGTCGGCGACGATCGAGATCTGGTCGAGCAGATCGATGACCTGCTTCGTCAGGCGCACGAAGTCGCCCGCGGCGAGGTCGGTGTCGTCGAGCACGGTGCCGAGGCCCGCGCCGCGGGCCCACGACCACATGGCCTGCGCGAGCGCGGGTGACGGAGCCTCGCTGCCCGCGAGCCGGTGGTCGCGCTCGAGGTCGTCGAGCACCGCCCACGCATCGGTCGTCCGTTCGAGCGCGGAGCGGAAGCGTCCCTTCGGGAGCCGGTACTCGACCCCGCGGTCGTCGCGGCGGGGTTCGTAGACCAGCGCGGCCGCCATGGCGGCGAGCCCGGCCGAGTCGAGGCCCTCCCACATGCCCCGGCGGAGGCATTCGGCCACCAGCAGGTCACGTTCCCCGTAGATCCGCTTCAGGATGCGCCCAGCCGAGCTCGAGACGAGCTCGCCGCGGTCGTCGCGCTCGAGGTAGCCGAGCTGCTCGAGCACCTCGGTGACCCGGTCGAACCGCTTCGCGACCTGGCCGGTCCGGCTCCGGATCTGGCCTTGCAGCTGGTCGTGCTCCTTCTTCAGCCGCCACCAGCGCTCGGCCCACCGGGCATGCGCCTCCCGCTCGGCGCAGCCGTGGCAGGGGTGCGCGCGCATCGCTTTCCGCACGCCGTTCAGCTCGCGTTGCAGGCGCTCCCGCTGTCCGTGGGGCGGGTTGCCTTTCGCCATCTGGCGCTCGAGGTCGGCGATCCGCCGGCGCAGCCCGAAGTACTCGCCGAAATCGCCGAGGTGGCACTGCATCGACTGCTCGTAGCCGGCCATCGAGTCCTCCTGCTTCCGCAGGGTGCGGGCGAGATCGACGACGGCGCGGTCTGCCTGGAACTGGGCGAACGAGAGCTCCAGCACCTGGCGGGTGCGCTCGCGCCCGAACTGGTCGATGAGGTTCACCGCCATGTTGTAGGTCGGCTTGAAGCTCGAGTTCAGCGGGTAGCTCCGGCGGGAGGCGAGCGAGGCGACCGCTTCGGGGTCGAGGCCGTCGGCCCAGGCGATCACCGAGTGCCCCTCGACATCGATCCCGCGACGGCCCGCGCGACCGGTGAGCTGCGTGTACTCCCCCGGCGTGATCGGCACGCGTGCCTCGCCGTTGAACTTCTCCAGTTTCTCCAGCACGACCGAGCGCGCGGGCATGTTGACGCCGAGCGCGAGCGTCTCGGTCGCGAAGACCACCTTCAGCAGCTTCGCCTGGAAGAGCTCCTCGACGATCTCCTTGAAGGCCGGAAGCATGCCCGCGTGGTGGGCGGCGACGCCCCGCTCGAGTCCCTCGAGCCACTCCCAGTAACCGAGCACCGCGAGATCCTCGTCGCGGAGCAGTCGGGCCCGGGCTTCGACGACCTGCCGGATCTCCTCGCGCTCCACCGCGTCGGTGAGGCGGATGCCGCTGCGCAGCACCTGGCGGACCGCCTGGTCGCAGCCCGCCCGGGAGAAGATGAAGACGATCGCGGGCAGGAGGTGTTTGGCCTGCAGCATCGCGATCACCTCAGGGCGATCCATCCGCGCGCCCTGATCGGCGCGGTGGTACCGCCCCCGGTCGCCGCCGCGGCGACCGCGCTGCGACCTCGTCCCGAGGGAGCGGGCACCCGAGCGTGCGAGCTGCTGCAGCTCAGGGTTGACCCGGTGGGTCGCGGCCTGGCCGCTCGAGTCGAACAGGTCGATGAGCTTCTGCCGGACGAGGACGTGCTGCTCGAGCGGCACCGGGCGCTCCTCGGACACGATGACGTCGGTGTCGCCGCGGACGGCCTGGAGCCAGTCGCCGAACTCCTCGGCGTTCGACACCGTCGCGGACAGCGACACCAGCCGCACGGCCTCGGGAAGGTGGATGATGACCTCCTCCCAGACCGCACCGCGGAAGCGGTCGGCGAGGTAGTGCACCTCGTCCATCACGACGACGGCGAGCCGATCGAGGAGCGGGGAGTCGGCGTAGAGCATGTTCCGCAGCACCTCGGTGGTCATCACGACGATGCGGGCGCCCGAGTTGATGTTCGTGTCGCCGGTGAGCAGGCCCACCTGGTCGGCGCCCCACCGGTCGGCGAACTCCTGGTATTTCTGGTTCGACAGCGCCTTGATCGGGGTCGTGTAGAAGACCTTGTCGCCGGCCGACTGCATCGCGAGATACACCGCGAACTCGGCGACGACGGTCTTGCCGGCGCCCGTGGGGGCGGCCACGAGCACGCTCCGGCCCTCGTCGAGCGACGCGCAGGCCGCCCGCTGGAACTCGTCGAGGTCGAACCGCTGCTCGGCGGCGAACTCCGCGAGTCTCGGCTGCCGGCGCTGCTGACGGGAGAGCGCATAACGTTCCGCCGGACTGAGGCTCATGTCCCCAGCCTAGACAGCGGTGGCGCGGGCGCCGCCCATCAGGTCAGCGCCGCGCCGAACTCCTCGCGCTGGCGGCGCTCGAGGCGACGGTCGTGCAGGACAGCGACCCCCCAGGCGGCGAAGTACAACCCGATCATGGGGATGGCGAGGATGAACATCGAGACGACGTCGGCCGACGGCGTGGCCAGCGCGGTGAACAGCACGATCACGAGGATCGCGACCCGCCAGCTCTTGATGATCGACGCCGCGCTGAGGACGCCCGCGAAGTTCAGCAGGACGATGAACACGGGCACCACGAATGCGATGCCGATGGCGAGGACGAGCTTCAGCACGAAGTCGATGTACTCGCGAGCGGTCAGCAGCGACATCGCCCCCTCGGGCACGAACGACGTCAGCAGCTTGACGATGTTCGGCAGCACGAACCAGCCCGCTGCACAGCCGGCGAAGAACAGCGGGATGGCGGACAGGAAGAACCCGAGCGTGAACTTGCGCTCGCGCTGGTTCAGCCCCGGCACCAGGAACGCGAAGATCTGGTAGAGCCACACCGGCGCGGAGATGACGATGCCGAGCGTGAACGCGATCTGCAGGCGCAGGTCGAACGCACTGGCGATCGTCGGGAAGACGATCGCCGTCTCGACATCGTCGCCGCGCGCCTCGGCGACCCGCTGCACCGGCTCCTGAATGGCCTCCCAGACGAAGAGGTCCGTCAGGATCCAGCCCACGACCATGCCGACGACGATGGCCGTCGCCGAGATGAAGAGCCGGTTGCGCAGCTCGAGCAGGTGCGCGGCGAGCGACATCCGCTTCTCGCGGTTCTTCTCACCGCGATCCTTCACCGCGGTCACGCCGGTCAGGCGTTCGTGCCGGAGTCCGTGCTCCCGGCCGTCTTCGGCTTCTCCTCGGACGAGACCGTCGCAGCGCCCTTGCCCGCGGCCGTGTCGTCACCGGTGTCGCCGTCGCCCTTGTCGGAGCGGACCTCGGTCTTCAGGATCTTCATCGACTGGCCGAGGCTGCGCGCAAGGGCGGGGAGCTTCGGCGCGCCGAACAGCAGCAGGATGACCACGAGGATGATCAGCGCATGCCAACCGGTGAAGCCTTGCCACATGGGTATTCGTCCAATGCTCAGTGGGGATGGTGACCACAGTCTAGCCGGTCGCCCGGGTCGCGACTCAGCGCCCCGGGACGGATGCCTCGCCGTCGCCGTAGCCCTCGAGCCCGGCCTGCGCCCAGTCGGCGACGACGGCTCGCGCCTCAGCCGGCGCCACGACGGTCACGAGCCCGGGCAGCCCGGCGACGAGCCGCTTGAGTCCGTGGAAGTGCGCGACCCTGAGCGTCACCCGGAGCCGTCCGTCGACCTCCTCCTGGCTGGAGTCGGCGAGGTAGTCGGCGATGAGGGGCAGGGCGTCGGGCGCGACATCGACGACGACGTCGAGGTCGGTCTCGGAACCGTGGAACAGCGCCTCGGGAACCTCGCGGTCGCTGTGGTCGTCGATGGGCTGCTCGCTCACGACGAGGTCGCTCATCCGGTCGACGCGGAAGTTGCGGAAGTCCTCGCGCAGGTGGTCGTACGCCTGCAGATACCAGTCCGCGCCGAGCGAGGCGATCCGCAGGGGATCGACCCGGCGACGGCTCCGCTCCCCCAGCGCGTTGCGGTAGTCGAACTCGAGCTGACGACCCTCGGTGACCGCACGGCGGGCGACGGTGAGCGCGGCATCCGATTCGGTCTCGGCGACCGCGAGCCTGATCGGCGTCGCCGAGGCGCCGGCGGTGAGCTTCGCGAGCAGCGCGTCCAGCTGCGCCCGGCCCGCGTTCTCGGGCGTCGACGACAGGTACTGCAACCCGGCGATGAGCGCGGCGGCCTCGCGCGACGACAACCGCGGTGCGTCGTCGATCGCGACGTGGTGCACGATCACGATCACATCGTCGTCGTCGAACGCGTCCCAGTCGATGTCGAACAGGTCGTTGGCCTGGTACGTGCCGGTGGCGCCTGGCAGACCCGACGTCGCGATGAGCCGCACGGCGTCGCGCAGCTCGGATTCCGCGACGCCGAAGTGCGCCGCCGCCGTCGGCACATCCACGACCCGCTGCTCGAGCAGGTAGGGCACGAGCGAGAGGAGGAAGACGAGCTGGTCGGGCGCGCGTCCGCGCTGCTGGGCCATCAGTCCACGCTCCCGTCGCAGTGCGCCGCGACGACGCGGGCCAGTCGCTCGCGCACCGCGTCGGCGAGCGACGCCGGCGCGAGCACGCGGACCTCCGGGCCGAAGCCGGCGAGCTCGTCGGCGAAGACCGCGGCATCCGTGTAGTGCAGGCGGATGACGCCCGCGTCCTCGTCGCGCAGCACCGCGCGCCGCCCGAGACGCACCTCGGCGTCGCTGCCCGCGCTGACGGCCAGGTCGGCCGCGTTCGCCAGCCTGAGCGCCTCGAGGTCGGCGAGCACGCGGTCTTGGATGCCCGCCTCGGGCGCGTCGAACGTCGATCCGGCGACGGGCTCGACGGGGCCGGTGATCCGGGAGAGCAGGAAGGTGCGGGGGGCCGCGACGCCGTGGTCGTAGCCGTGCACGTGCCAGCGCCCCTCGTGCAGCACCACGGCGTAGGGGTCCACGGTGCGAGGACGCGGCTCGGCCGAGCCCGGCTTGAAGTAGCGGAAGCGCACCGTCTGACGGCGGTCGAGTGCGCGACGCAGCGGCTCGAAGGCGGCGTCGCGCACCCGCAGCCGCGGCGCGTAGCCGATGACGGGCTCGCGCGGCTCGATGCCGAGTCCGCGGAGCTTCGTCAGGGCGCGCTGCGAGTCGTCGGAGAGGGATGCCTCGCGCCACACCTCAGCCGCGAGACCCAGCAGCGCGAGCTCGTCGGGAGTGAACCGCACCGACTCGGGCAGCTCATACCGCCCCTTCGGGATGCGGTAGCGCAGCGACTGGTTGTCGCCCGGACGGTCGGGCGACTCGATCGTCTCGAGCGGGATGCCGCGGTCGCGGATCGCGTCCTTGTCGCGTTCGAACTGCCGCTCGAGGTTGTCGTTGCGGCCGCCCTCGACGTACTTCTCGGCGTACCCGCGCACGCTCGAGAGGATCTCGCTCTTCAGCAGACCGGCCTCGGTGGCCAGCAGCGCCAGGACGAGGCTGAACTGCCGGTCGACGGCCGGCACCGGCTTCGCCCGGCGCTCCGGCTGCTCCCCGCCCTCACCCACAGGTGCGATCCTAGTGCGCGCCGGGGTGGGCGCTGCGCCGCGTCGTCCGCCGGTCGTCGCCCCGGCCCGGGGGCCGGCGGTCAGAGCACGCCCAGGATGTCGATGACGAAGAACAGGGTGGCGTCACCCCGGATCGTCGAACCGTTGCCGTCGGCGCCGTAGCCGTCTTCGGGGGCGACGATGACGCCGACCTGCGAACCGACCTTCTGACCGATGATCGCCTTGGAGAAGCCCGGGACGACCTGGGAGCCTTCGCCGTCGGCGACGATGAAACTGGTCGGCCCGCCCTTCTCCCAGGACGAGTCGAAGACAGTGCCGTCCTCCCAGAGGACGCCCGTGTAGTGCACGACGACCTGGTCGCCCGACTCGACGACTTCGCCCGAGCCCTCGCGCAGCACCTCGACCTCGGTCTGGCCCGACGGCTCCGCCTTCGGCACCGTGATGCCGGGCCGGCCGTCGGGCGCGAGCACGACCGCCGGGAATCCGTCGCGAGTCAGCCGCGGTGCGCCGTCCGCGCGGAGCGGGAACGTGCGCTGCACGTCGACGACGAAGACGAGGCTCGTGTCGCCGTCGACGCCGAGCGCCGCGTTGCCCTCGTCACCGAAAGCGTCGGCCGGCGGCACCACGACGGCGACCCGCGAGCCTTCACGGGCGCAGGTGAGCCCCTTCGCGAGACCGGGCAGAGTCTTATCGCTGACGAGCAGCGGCACGGGGTCTTCGTCGCCGAAGCCGGTCGCCTGGATCTTGTCTCCGGTGGCGCCGTTGTAGACGGCGTACCCGACGAGGGTCTGCTGACCGGCGACGACGCGGTCGCCCTCCCCCGCGATGATCTCGGTGCACTGCGTCTCCTCGGGCGACACCGGGGTCGGGAAGTCCACGCGAGGCGTCTTGCCGAAGTCGCCTGACACCTCGATGACGTCTGAGGAGCCGCCGGACGCCGCCTCAGGCGCGGGGGTCTGGGCGCAGCCCGTCAGGGCGACGGCCACGAGGCCTGCGGTGGCGATGAGCGCGAGAGACGAACGCACTGATCCTCGATTCATGAGCGGGGACGCGGAACGGGCGATGAAAGCCTACCGGGCTTCGCCGGAGGGCTCGTCACGGGCCAGCGCGGCTGCGGTGCCCGCCTGGCGCACGCGCTTGCGCAGCGCCTTCTCGCTCACGGCCCGCTCGCCGAGCGCACCCGGCGTCCAGGCCTCGACGTCCTCCTCGCTGAACTCCGTCTTCGACGGCCGGCGCTTCAGCTCGGGCAGCACGGTGCCGGGTGCCAGCCGGCGCGCGGTGAGCAGGAAGCCGGTGTGGGCGATCATGCGGTGATCGGGCCGCACGGCGAGGCCCTGCACATGCCAGCCGCGCACCATCGTCTCGTTCGCGACCGGCTCGGTGTACGACCCGGTGGCGCGGATGGCCTCGGCCACCCGCGAGAGCTGGGTCACCGTCGCCACGTAGCAGAGCACGACGCCGCCGGGCTTCAGCGCCTCCGAAACGGCGGGCAGCACCTCCCACGGGGCGAGCATGTCGAGCACGACCCGGTCCACCGAGGCGGGCTCGGTGGTCTCGGGCAGCGTGTCGGCGAGGTCGCCCAGCGTGATCGACCAGTTCTCGGGCACCGCACCGTGGAAGGTCTCGACGTTGCCGCGCGCGACCTCGGCGAACTCCTCCCGCCGCTCGAACGAGAGCAGGCGGCCCGCCGGGCCGATGGCGCGCAGCAGCCAGAGCGAGAGCGCCCCGGAACCGACCCCGGCCTCGACGACCGTGGCGCCCGGGAAGACGTCGGCCTGCGCGAGGATCTGCGCGGCGTCCTTCGGGTACACGATCGCCGCGCCACGCGGCATCGACATCACGAAATCGCTGAGCAGCGGCCGGAGGGCCAGGTATTCGATGCCCACCTGGTTGGCCACGACGGACCCGTCGGGCAGGCCGATGAGGTCGTCGTGCGCGATCGGTCCCTTGTGCGAGTGGAACAACTTGCCCGGTTCGAGCGTGATGGTGTGCATCCGGCCCTTCGGGCCGGTCAGCTGCACCCGGTCGCCCGCGCGGAACGGCCCGCTGCGCTCGCCGCGCCCCGCGCTCACGCCGAGACCTCCTCGCCCGTGGCGGAGGCATCCGATGCAGGGGCATCCGATGCAGAGGCATCCGATACGGGCCCATCCGAGGCCGCCTCGCGCCGGCGATCGGCGAGGAGCGCGGCGAGGTCGGCCGGGCTGCGGCCGTCGAGGGTGTCCCAGAGCACGTCGTACGCGACGCCGCGGAGGTCGAGGATGTTCGGCACCCCGAGCGCGAGCGCTCCGGACGCCGACGCGGAGGTGACGCCCGCGGGCGAGTCCTCGATCGCGACGCAGTCGGCGATATCGACGCCGAGCAGTTCCGCCGCCCGCAGGTACGGCTCGGGATGCGGCTTGGGCTCGTCGACCTCGTCGCCGGTCACCAGCACGTCGAACGCGTCGAACGGGATCGCCCGGACGACGTCTTCGGCCATCGAGCGGATCGACATCGTGACGAGCGCCGTCGGCACGCCCCCCTCGCGCAACGCCTCGAGGAGCTCGCGCGCGCCCGGCCGCCACGGCACCCCGTCATCGGCGAGCCGTCGGCGGACCTGCTCGGTCAGGTGCGCGACGATGTCGTCGGCCGCCATGCCGACCCCGCGCCGGCGGAACAGCTCCGCCGCCTCCCAGAGCCCCATGCCGACCACCTGCATCGACTCCTCATGGGTCCAGTCGATGCCGTACGAGGCGAAGAGCTCCACCTCGGCGGCCATCCAGTAGGGCTCGGTGTCGACGATCGTGCCGTCCATGTCCCAGAGGACGGCGGCGGGAAGGCGCATGGTCACAACGGGCAAGTCTACGGGCACCGCCTATTGTGGGGAGGAGACCCCGGATGCCCCGGGGCGGGAAGCAGGGCAGGGCGTGCAACAGCCGACCGGGTTCGGGAGCGGCAGGCTCCTCGTCGTCGCCTTCGAAGGCTGGAACGATGCCGGAGAGGCGGCCTCCAGCGCCGCACGCCTGCTCGCCGAACGGCTCGACCTCGTCGAGATCATGGCGATCGACCCCGAGCTGTACTACGACTACCAGTTCAACCGCCCGACCGTCGTCACGGGCGACGACGGCGCTCGCCGCATCGAATGGCCCGGCGCGGCCCTGCTCGGCCCGGGCCCCGCGTCGCCCGACGGCCCCGACTCGGTCACCGGCCCCGGTGCGCCCGGCCTGCACGTCCTCCTCGGCGCCGAGCCCGCGCGCAGCTGGAAGTCGTTCGCGGCCGAGCTCATCGACGCGGCGCTCGCCGCCGACATCCAGGCGATCGTGTTCCTCGGCGCCATGCTCGCCGACGCGCCGCACACGCGGCCGCTGATGGTGTTCGCCTCGAGCGACAACCCCGACGTGCGCCACGGGCTCGGCGTCGAACGATCGACCTACGAGGGTCCCGTCGGCATCCTCAGCGTCCTGGCCGACCAGGCCGAGCGCGCCGGCATCCCGACGGTCTCGCTCTGGGCCTCGGTGCCGCATTACGTGCACAACGCGCCGTCGCCGAAGGCGGTGCTCGCGCTGCTCGCGAAGCTCGAGGAGCTCACAGGCCTCTCCATCCCGCGGGGCAGCCTCGAGGTCGACGCCGCCGCGTGGGAGGCCGGGGTCGACGCCCTCGCCGCCGACGACGACGAGATGGCGGGGTACATCACCCAGCTCGAGCAGGCGCGCGACGCGGTCGACGCGCCCGAGGCCAGCGGCGAGGCCATCGCCCGCGAGTTCGAGCGCTACCTCCGCCGGCGCGGCGACGGGCGGCCGGGCGACGGGCGTGCCGACGGCCGCCCTGGGCCGGGCGGCGACGAGCCGTGGCGCCCGCGGGAGAGCTGAGCGCGCGGCATCCCATCTGCCGGTGCCGCGCCTGCGGGGCGTCCCGACCGTGGCGGCCGCGCCGCAGACCTACGGCTGGATGGCCCCCGTGGCAAGCAGCCACATGATGAGGCCGCCGAGCGCGATGCGGTAGATCACGAAGGGCAGGAAGCTGCGCTTCGAGATGTAGCTCATGAAGAACGCGATCACGAGCAGCGCGACGACGAACGCGACCAGTGTCGCCGCGCCGGTCTCCAGCGGGCCGTACACCGAGGGCTCACCCCAGCTCTTGAACAGCTGGTAGAACCCCGAGCCGAACACGGCGGGGATGGCGAGCAGGAACGCGTAGCGCGCCGCCGCGGCCCGCTCGTACCCGAGCAGGAGCCCGGCGGTGATCGAGCCGCCCGACCGCGAGACGCCCGGGATGAGCGCGAGCGCCTGCGCGAATCCGAACACGACGCCGTGGCCGACCGTGAGCTGGTCGAGGGTGCGGACCTTGCTGCCGGCCCAGTCGGCGAGGCCCAGGATGATGCCGAAGACGATCAGCATCGTCGCGACGATCCAGAGCGAGCGGAACGTCGTCTCGATCTGGTCCTGGAAGAGGATGCCGAGCACCACGATCGGGATCGAGCCCACGATGATCAGCCAGCCCATTCGGGCGTCGGGGTCGTTGCGCGGCACGCGGCCGGTGAACGACCCGAACCAGTGCGAGATGATCCGCACGATGTCGCGCCAGAAGAAGACGACGACCGCCGCTTCGGTGCCGATCTGCGTGATCGCCGTGAACGCCGCACCCGGGTCCTCCGCGCCCGGCAGGAACTCCCCGAGGATGCGCAGGTGGGCGCTCGAGGAGATCGGGAGGAACTCGGTGAGTCCCTGGACGAGGCCGAGGATGAGGGCTTCGATCACGGTGCAGCTTCCGCCTTCCGCCTCCGCCGCGGCGGAGGGCGCTCTCGGCCGCGAGCGCGGCCTGGGCGATCAGTAGTCGAGGAGCAGGTCGCGCAGGACCCGCCTTCCGAAGACTAGTGCGTCCAGCGGTACCCGCTCGTCCACGCCGTGGAACATCGCCGGGAAGTCGAGGTGGTCGGGCAGCCGCAGCGGCGCGAAGCCGTAGCCGCGGATGCCGAGGCGGCTGAGCGACTTGTTGTCGGTGCCTCCGGAGAGCAGGTAGGGGAACACCGGTGCGCCGGGGTCGTGGGCCGCGAGGCTCCGCCGGACGGCGTCGACGAGGGGCCCCGGCGTGGGCGACTCGAGCCCCACGTCGCGGTGCACGATCTCGATCTCGACGTCCTCGCCGACGAGGCGTCGCACCTGGTCGAGCACGGCATCCTCCTCCCCGGGGAGGGTCCGGATGTCGACGAGCGCCTCCGCCCGGTCGGGGATGACGTTGTGCTTGTAGCCGGCGGTGAGTCCGGTCGGGTTCGTCGTGGTTCGCAGCGTGGCGGTGATGAAGCCCGACGCCGAGCCGGTCGCGAGCGCGAGCTCGTCGGGCGAGGTCTCGGTCGGGTCGGCGCCCGTGACCCGGGCGATCTCGCGAAGCAGCTCCTCCGTCGTGTCGGTGAGCCGGACGGGCCACTCGACCTCGCCGAGGCGCGCGACGGCGGCGGCGAGGCGGGTCACCGCGTTGTCGCGGATGAGCCGGGACCCGTGGGCGGCGACCCCGCGCGCGATGAGCCGGATCCAGATGAGGGTCTTCTCCCCCGTCTGCAGCAGGTAGGCGCGCTGTCCGCCGACCGTGATCGAGTAGCCGCCGACCTCGCTGATCGCCTCGGTCGCGCCGGCGAAGAGCTCGGGATGCCGGTCGACGAGGTGGCTCGCGCCGTATACGCCGCCCGCCTCCTCGTCGGCGAAGTACGCCACGACGAGCTCGCGTTCCGGCAGCCGCCCCTCCCCCAGGATGTCGCCCAGCGCGGTGAGGATCATGGCGTCCATGTCCTTCATGTCGACCGCGCCGCGGCCCCAGAGCATGCCGTCGCGGATCTCGCCGCCGAAGGGGTCGACGCTCCAGTTCCTGGCATCGGCCGGCACGACGTCGAGATGACCGTGCAGCACGAGCGCGGGCTTCGCCGGGTTCCGCCCCGGAACCCTGGCGACGACGCTCGCCCGGCCCGGCTCCGATTCGAAGATCCGGGGCTCGAGGCCGAGGCCGCGCAGCCGCGCCTCGACGTACTCGGCGGCCTCCCGCTCGCCGTTGGAGCGGCCCTCCCCGAAGTTCGTGGTGTCCATGCGGATGAGGTCTCTGGCGATGGCCGCCGTCTCCTCGAGCGCGGTCGGGTCGGGGGTGACGGATGCCTCGGCCATGGCCTCCACGGTAGCGCGGGGGCCGGGCGCCCCGAGTGGTCAAAACCCCCTCCGAAACCGTGCTAATGTCTTCTACGGCCGCTGAGAGATCAGCGGCGGACACACGCGCGGGTGGCGGAATTGGCAGACGCGCTAGCTTGAGGTGCTAGTGCCCGTATAGGGCGTGGGGGTTCAAGTCCCCCCTCGCGCACGATGTGTCGAAAGGCCGGATCGGAAGATCCGGCCTTTCGTGTTTTCCGGGGTGGTTCGGGGCGGAGGCATCCGTCGTCGTCGCAGGTCGCAGACCCTCGTCGACCTGCGGGCGCCCGCCGGACGGATGGCGCACCGGACTTGCCGCATTCGAACATGTGTTCGAAACTGGAACGGTGACGCTCACCGCCCCGCACTCCCCCGAGACCCGGTCCGACCGGGTGGGCGAGCTGCAGTCGCGGATCCGCGGCATGGAGGCCAGACGCCTCGACAGCCGGGCCGTCCCCACGCATCCGGCGCTCACCGCGGTGCTGCCCGGCGGCAGCCTCCGCGAAGGCACCGTCGTCCAGGCCGCCGGATCGACGAGCCTCGTCATGGCGCTGCTGGCCGGCCCGTCCGCGGCCGGACGCTGGGTCGCGGTGGTCGGCATCCCCGAGTTCGGCGTCGAAGCGGCCGCCCGGCTCGGCATCGACCTCGACCGGCTCGTGCTCGTGCCAGACCCGGGCCGGCAGTGGCTCACCGTCGCCGCCGCCCTCGCCGACGTCATCCCCGTCGTCGCGGTGCGGCCGGCGGGCCGGCTGGCGCCGGCCGAGGCATCCCGGTTCCAGGCGCGGCTGCGCCAGCGCGGCACCGTGCTCGTCTCCACCGGCCCATGGCCGGGCGCCGATACCGTGCTCGAGGTGGGCGAGAGCTCCTGGAGCGGGCTCGATCGCGGGCACGGCGCCCTCGCCGAACGCGAGGTGCTCGTCAGCGCCGGCGGCCACGGCGGGCTCGGGCGGGTCATGCGGGCCCGGCTCAGGCTGCCCGACCGCGCCCTCGGGGCCTCGGTCGCCCCAGACCCGACCGCCGCCCCGCTCGGCGAGGTGCGGCACGTCGACTTCCGGCGGGCCGGATGACCGCGCCGACCCGCACCATCGTGCTGTGGTGTCCCGACTGGCCCGTGTTCGCCGCCATGCGCGAACACGGCCTCGAGGACGACGCCCCCGTAGCGCTCACCGACGGCGGTCTCGTCTTCGCCTGTTCCGCCGCGGCCCGCCGCGACGGCGTCGCACGAGGGCTGAGGCTCCGGGAGGCGCAGCTGCGCTGCCCGGCCCTCGTCGTGCTGGCCTACGACGCCGCCCTCGACGCGCGCGCGTTCGAACCCGTGGTGCGCCGCATCGAAGAGGCGGTGCCCGGGCTGCAGCTCATTCGGCCGGGCACGCTCGCCATGCGCGCCCGGGGTCCCGTGCGGTACTACGGCGGCGAGCAGGCGGCCGCCGCGGCGCTGCTCGAGACCGCCGCGGCGGCCGGAGTCCCGCAGGCCCGGGTGGGCATCGCCGACGGCCCGTTCGCCGCCGAGCAGGCCGCACGGGGCACCAAGGGCTCCCCCATCGGCATCGTGCCCGACGGCGCATCCGCCGCATTCCTCGCGCCGCTGCCGGTGCGGCTGGTGGTCGATCCGCGCACGGCGACCCTGTTGAAGCGGCTCGGCGTCGCCACCCTCGGCGAGTTCGCGGCGCTGCCGGAGGCCGACGTCCGCCGCCGGTTCGGGGCGGCCGGCGCGTTCGCGCACGACCTCGCCTCCGGGCGCGAGGCCACCCGGGTGGCTCCGCGCACACCGCCGCCCGAGTTCGCGGTCGAGCAGGAGTTCGAGCCGCCGATCGACCGCGTCGACCAGCTCGCGTTCGCGTTCCGCGTCCGCGCGGAGGAGTTCATCGACCGCATGCGGAACGTCCGCCTGGTCTGCACCGCGATCCGCGTCGAACTCGACGACGAACGGGGCGGACACTCCAGCCGGGCCTGGCTGCACCCCCGCTGGTTCACCGTCGCCGACGTGGTCGACCGGATCCGGTGGCAGCTGCAGGGCACCGGCACGGCCGATGCGGGTCTCGCCTCGCCGGTGGTGCGCGTACGGGTGGTGCCCGAACGGCTCGACTCCACCGGCAACCACGAGGAGGGCCTCTGGGGCGGCGGCCCCGACGAACGCGTGCACCACGGCCTCACCCGCGTGCAGAGCATGCTCGGCCACGACGCGGTCGTCACCCCCGCCGTCGGCGGCGGGCGCCTCCTCGCCGACCGGCAGGTGCTCGTGCCGTGGGGCGACCGGGCACCCGACCGGGTCGAGGCGCCGTGGCCGGGCAGCCTGCCCGCGCTCGCGCCGGCGAGCGTGTTCCGCGACCGGCCCGCCGTGCTCCTCGTCGACGACGCCGGCACGGCGGTCGCGATCGACGAACGCGGCACCGTCTCCGCGGCACCCGCCGGGTTCGCCCTCGCCGGCGGGCGACCGCGGCCCGTGCAGGCCTGGGCGGGGCCCTGGCCGGTCGTCGAGCACTGGTGGGACGCCGATCGGGCCCGCCGCGTGCACCGGTTCCAGATCATCGACGCCGACGGCGTCGCCTGGCTGCTCGTGCGCGACGCCGACGGGTGGCAGGCGGAGGCGAAGTACGACTGATGGGAGGGACGCGCTGATGGGATGGAACAACCCCGAGATCCCGTGGTCGGAGCTCGAACGCCAGCTCTCCGACCGCCGCCGGCCCGACGTGGGACCGGGCGGCCGGCTCATCGCCGACGGCGGGGACAGCCCGGCCTGGAGCCGGAAGCGCCACCCGTACAAGCCGTCGGCCGACCTGCCGCCGGTCGAAGGCCCGGTCGTCCCCTACGCCGAACTGCACGCGCACTCGGCGTTCAGCTTCCTCGACGGAGCCTCGATGCCCGAGCAGCTCGTCGAGGAGGCGCACCGCCTCGGCCTCACCGGGCTCGCGATCACCGACCACGACGGTTTCTACGGCATCGTGCGCTTCGCCGAGGCCGCCGAGAGCTTCCCCGAGCTCGCCACGGTCTTCGGCGCCGAGCTCTCGCTCGGGCTCAGCCGGCCCCAGATGGGCGAGGCCGACCCCGAAGGCGACCACCTGCTCGTCCTCGCCAGGCAGGAGGAGGGATACCACCGCCTCGCGGCGGCGATCACCGCCGGCCAGCTCGCGGGCGGCGAGAAAGGGCGCCCGGTGTACGACCTCGAGGAGCTCGCCGAACGGGCTGGCGGGCACTGGCTCGTGCCGACCGGCTGCCGGAAGGGCGCGGTGCGCCGGGCGCTCGCCGCGGAGGGCGCCGACGGCGCCAGGCGTGAGCTCGACCGCCTGACCGCCGTGTTCGGCCCCGAGCAGGTGGCCGTCGAGCTGTTCGACCACGGCCACCCCGGCGATCAGCCGGCCAACGACCTC
This sequence comes from Agromyces sp. G08B096, assembly GCF_040267705.1. Lineage (NCBI taxonomy): Bacteria > Bacillati > Actinomycetota > Actinomycetes > Micrococcales > Microbacteriaceae > Agromyces > Agromyces sp. G08B096. Next base: position 1,737,259 of record NZ_CP158374.1, on the reverse strand, counting down.
CTCGCCGACCTCGCCGCCCGCGCGGGGCTGCCCGTCATCGCGACGAACGCCGTGCACTACGCGACGCCGCCCGAGCACCGGCTCGCGCAGGCGCTCGCCGCGGTGCGCGCCCGCCGCAGCCTCGACGAGCTCGACGGCTGGCTGCCCGCCTCCGACGGGCTCCACCTGCGCTCGGGCGCCGAGATGGCGGCCCGCTTCGCCCGCTACCCCGGCGCCGTGTCGCGCACGGTCGACCTCGCGGCCGACCTCGGGTTCCGGCTGCGCAGCGCGAGGCCGAAGCTGCCCAGGCAGCAGGTGCCCGAGGGGCACACGCCCATGAGCTGGCTGCGCGAGCTCGTCTGGCGGGGCGCCGACGAGCTCTACCCCGGCGTGCCCGATCACGTCAGGGAGCGCCTCCAGCAGGAGCTCGACGTCATCGAGCAGAAGGACTTCCCCGGCTATTTCCTCATCGTCCACGACCTCGTGCACGAGGCCAGGCGGCGAGGCATCCTCTGCCAGGGTCGGGGCTCGGCCGCGAACTCGGCGGTCTGCTACGTGCTGCGCATCACCGCGGTCGACTCGATCTTCTACCGGCTGCCGTTCGAACGGTTCCTGTCGGCCCTCCGCGACGAGGAGCCCGACATCGACGTCGACTTCGATTCCGACCGCCGCGAGGAGATCATCCAGTACGTCTACGCCAAGTACGGCCGCCAGAATGCCGCGCAGGTCGCGAACGTCATCAGCTACCGGCCGAAGGCCGCGGTGCGCGACATGGCGAAGGCGCTCGGCTACTCCGCGGGTCAGCAGGATGCCTGGTCGCGTCAGGTCGAACGCTGGGGGGCGGTGGTCGAGACCGACGACCACGACATCCCCGCGCCCGTCGTCGAGCTCGCCGAGCAGGTGCTCACCTTCCCGCGCCACCTCGGCATCCACTCGGGCGGCATGGTGCTGACCGACCGCCCGGTGGGCGAGGTGGTGCCCATCGAACATGCGCGCATGGAGCACCGGACCGTCCTGCAATGGGACAAGGACGACTGCGCCTGGATGGGGCTGGTGAAGTTCGACCTGCTCGGGCTCGGCATGCTCGCCGCCCTGCAGTACACCTTCGACCTCATCCGCGAGACGACCGGCGAGGACTGGGAGCTCGCGAACCTGCCGAAGGAGGAAGCCGCGGTCTACGACATGCTCTGCCGGGCCGATTCGATCGGCGTGTTCCAGGTCGAGTCGCGGGCGCAGATGGGCACGCTGCCGCGGTTGAAGCCGCGCCGGTTCTACGACCTCGTGGTCGAGATCGCGTTGATCCGTCCTGGGCCGGTGCAGGGCGGCGCGGTGCATCCCTACATCCGCCGGCGCACCGGCGAGGAGCCCGTGTCCTACCTGCATCCGAAGCTCGTGCCGGTGCTCGAGCGCACGCTCGGCGTCCCCCTGTTCCAGGAGCAGCTCATGCAGATGGCGGTCGCCGTGGGCGACTGCACACCGGCCGACGCGGATCTGCTGCGCCGCGCGATGGGCTCCAAGCGGGGGGTCGAGCGCATCGAGACGCTGAAGGAGCGACTGTATGCCGGGATGGCGGGCAACGGCATCGACCCGCAGACGGCGGACGAGATCTACGCCAAGATCCAGGCGTTCGCGAACTTCGGCTTCGCCGAGAGCCATGCGCTGAGCTTCGCGCTGCTCGTCTACGCCAGCTCGTGGCTGAAGCTGCACTATCCGGCCGCGTTCCTCGCGGCGCTGCTCCGCGCTCAGCCGATGGGGTTCTACTCGCCGCAGACGCTCACCGCCGACGCCAGGCGGCACGGTGTGGAGGTCCGTCGCCCCGACATCCAGCGCTCCGGCGTGCACGCGGGCCTCGAGCCGGTCGCCGAGGCAGAGATGGATGCCTCCCGCGGACGCGGATCGATGCCTCCCGAGGGTCCGAGCGGCCTGCCCGGCTGCGCCGATCCGGTGCAGCCACCCGTCGGCGACTTCGACCGCGACGCGCCCGACCGGTCGGCCGAGCATCGCCGCGACGCCGCCTTCGCCGTGCGGCTCGGCCTCGCCGACGTCTCCTCGATCGGCACCGCGCTCGCCGAGCGCCTCGTCGCCGAGCGCGAGCGCGGCGGCCCGTTCCGGGACATGCCGGATGTCTCGCGCCGGGTCGGCCTCGACGCGGCCGAGCTCGAGGCGCTCGCGGCCGCGGGGGCGTTCGCGTCGTTCGGCCTCGACCGGAGGCGGGCGCTGTGGCTCGCCGGCGAGGCCGCGCAGGATCGTGCGGAGTACCTGCCCGGCTCGGTCGTGGCCGTGCAGCCGCCGTTGCTGCCGATGCTGACGCCGACCGAGCAGGTCGTCTACGACCTGTGGGCGACCGGCATCTCCCCCGACGATCATCCGATCCGGCACATCCGCGACCGGCTCGACGAGCGCGGCGTGATCCGGGTCGACCTGCTGCGCCACGCCGAGTCGGGTCGCCGCATCGAGGTGGGCGGGGTGGTGACCCACCGGCAGCGGCCGGCCACGGCTTCGGGCATCACGTTCCTGAACATCGAGGACGAGTCGGGCACGGTGAATGTGATCGCCGGGGTCGGGGTGTGGAACCGCTACCGCCGCATCGCCCGGGAGGCGCCCGCGATGATCGTGCGGGGCATCCTCGAACGCAGTCGCGACGGCGTCGTGAACGTCGTCGCCGATCGGTTCGAGTCGCTCACCGTGTCGGCGCCGCACCGGTCGCGGGACTTCCGTTAGCCTCGTCCGGTGCCCGCGACATTCGACGATTTCGGCCCCGACCGCTACGGCACCGACGTGCTCGCCGGTGACTGGCGCGCACGCGGGCGGACGCAGATCCCCGAGCTCGCCGCCGAGCGCGACGTGGTGGTCGAGCTCGCCGCAGACGGCTTCTGCGGAGCCGTCGTCGGGGTCGAGAAGGGCACCGTGGTGCTCGAGGACCGGTTCGGCAAGCGCCGGATGTACCCCCTGGGGCACGGGTTCCTCGTCGACGGGAAGCCCGTGCGGCTCGTCGCGCCGGCGCGCGCCGGTGCTCCAGCTGCGGCTCCCGCCGGCCGCCTCCGCACCGCGTCGGGTTCGTTCGCGGTCGAGTCCTCGCGCGCGAAGGTCGCGCTGCCGAGCCGAATCTTCGTCGAGGGCCGGCACGACGCGGAGCTCGTCGAGAAGATCTGGGGCGCCGACCTGCGCGTGGAGGGCGTCGTGGTGGAGTACCTCGAGGGCGTCGACCGTCTCGAGGAGCTGCTCGACGAGTTCGCTCCGGGCCGCGGACGCCGCGTCGGCGTGCTCGTCGACCACCTCGTCCCGGGCTCGAAGGAGCAGCGCATCGCCGAACGCGTCGCCCGGGGCCGCCACGGCGCGCACGTCCTGGTGGTGGGCCATCCCTTCATCGACATCTGGCAGGCGGTGAAGCCGGCGCGGGTCGGGCGCGAGGCGTGGCCGGTGATCCCACGCGGCACCGAGTGGAAGCACGGCGTCTGCGCCGCGTTCGGATGGCCGCACGCCGAGCAGGCCGACATCGCGAGGGCGTGGCAGCGCATCCTCGGGCAGGTGCGCGGCTACGGCGATCTCGAACCGGCGCTCCTCGGCCGCGTCGAGGAGCTCATCGACTTCGTGACCGACCCGGAGGGCTGACGTCCCGGCTCAGCTGGAGAATCCGCCGTCGGAGTGGATGAGCTGTCCGGTGATCCAGCGCGCCTCGTCGGAGACGAGGAAGCGCACCAGGCGGGCCGCGTCCTCGGGCGTTCCGAGCCGCCCCGTCGGCTGCTGCGCGGCGATCGCGTGCCGTGTCGCCTCGTCCAACCACCCCGTGTCGACGGGGCCGGGATTGACGAGGTTCGCGGTGATCGAACGCGGGGCGAGCTCGCGGGCGGCGGCCAGGACGATGCGGTCGAGGGCGCCCTTGCTCGCACCGTACGGCACGTTGCCGACGACGTGGTCGCTCGTGAGCGCGACGATCCGGCCGCCGTCCGCGGGCGCCTGCTCGGCGAACGCACGGATCAGGAGCCAGGAGGCGCGCGTGTTCACGGCGAAGTGCCGGTCGAAGCTCTCGAGCGAGGTGTCGAGGATGCCGGAGTCCACGCTCTGCGCGTGCGAGAGGACGAGCGCGCGGACCGGGCCCAGGGTGCTCGCCGCGTCCGCGACGAGCCGGGCCGCCACCTCGGGGTCGGCGAGGTCCGCGTCGAGCGAGACCACGCGCGCACCGCGTGCCCGGAGCTCGGCCTCCAGCGCAGCGGGGTCGCGGTCGGGATCGCCGCCGAGCGGCATCCGGCGGTCGTAGTCGCCGAAGCGGCTGACCGCGAGGTCCCACCCGTCGTCCGCGAGCGCCGTCGCGATCGCGAAGGCGATGGTGTTCCGCCGGCCGGCGCCGGTCACGAGGGCGACGGGGCGGGGCATCCGTTCGCCCGTCACGCGAGGGTCGTCCCGAACGCGAGACCGAGCACGTAGGTGACGGCGGCCGCGCCGAGGCCGATGGCGAGCTGCCGCAGCGCCCGCTTCAACGGCGACGCCCCAGAGAGCACGCCGACCGTCGCGCCGGTGCCGAGCAGGGCGAGGCTCACGAGCACCGTCGCGGTGATGATCGCACCGAGGCCCGAGAGCCCGAGGATCCACGGCAGGACGGGGATCAGCGCCCCCGAGGCGAAGAAGCAGAAGCTCGACAGGGCCGCGGCGAACCCGGTGCCGATGGCTTCGTCGTCGTGCGCCGCGATGGCGAGGGCGTCGGTCGGTGCGGGCACCGAACCGGCAGCCTGGACGCGCGCGATGACGAGCGCCGCCTGCTCGGCGGCCTCATCGGGCGCCATCCCGCGCGCCCGGTAGACCAGGGCGAGCTCGTTCGCGTCGATGTCGAGATCGGTGAGCGCCTCGCGTGCCGAGGGGTCGGGGGCGGATGCCTCGAGCAGCTCGCGCTGCGACCGGACGGAAACATACTCCCCTGCACCCATCGACAGGGCGCCGGCGAGGAGCCCCGCGATGCCCGTGAACAGTACGACGGGGGCCGGCACACCGGTGGCGCCGATGCCGAGCACGAGCGCGAGGTTGGAGACCAGTCCGTCGTTCGCACCGAACACCGCCGCGCGGAAGGTGCCGGCGAGCCGCCGCCGCCCGCGCGCGGCGAGCCCGCGCACGACCTCGCCGTGGATGCGCTCGTCGGCCGCCATCGCGGGCGTCGCGTGCGGGTCGGTCGCGTACGGCGAACGGCCCTCGGCGCGCTGCGCGAGCGCGAGCACGAAGATCGAGCCGAACCGGCGCGCGAGCGCCGCGAGCAGGCGCGTGCGGAGGTCCGCTCGGGGGACGCCGGACTCGTCGCCGCCGAGCAACGCGAGCCAGTGCGCCTCGTGCCGGCCCTCGGCCGCGGCCAGGGCGAGCAGGATCTCGCGCTCCTCGCCCTCCTTGCGAGCGGCGAGCTCGCGGTACACGGCGGCCTCGGCTCGTTCGTCGGCGAGGTAGCGCCGCCACCTCGCCCGATCGGCGTCCGTCGCGCCGGCGGGGCCGGCCGCACGCTCGCTCATCCTGCTCCTCCGGGTCGGCGGGCACCACCGCCGGATGCCGCCGGCAGGCCCGCTCCATCACGTCGTCGGCCGCACGCGGCCTCAGCCACGATAGCGACGCCCACCGGTGGTGCGGGCCGGATCGGCCCGGATTGGCAGCATTTCGGAGCGCCGAACGGGTGCCCGACCCGAGGCGGCCGGCTCCCGAGCGAAGTCGGCGCTCAGCCGATGAGGTGCTGCCAGCCGTCGCCCTCGGCGTGCTCGAAGATCAGGTTCGTCTCGGTGTGCGCGACCGCGGGATGGCCGGTGAGGTGCGCGAGCACGAACTCGCGCAGTTCCTCGGCGTCGCGCGCGGCCACGTGCAGCAGGTAGTCATCGGCGCCGGCCATGTGGAACACGCCCAGCACGCCCGGCAGGTGCGGCACGGCAGAGCGGAACGCGTCGATCTCCGACCGGTCGTGCTTCACGAGCCGGACGGCGATGAGCGCCTGCAGCGAGACGCCGACGGACGCGAGGTCGACGTCGACGTGGTACCCGCGGATGGTGCCGAGGCTCTGCAGTCGCCGGAGCCGGAGCGAGACCGTAGACTCGGCCACGCCGATCTCGGCGGCGAGGGCCGCGCCTGATGCACGGGCGTTCGTCGACAGGGCGGTGAGCAGGGCTCGGTCGACGCGGTCGAGATCTGGATGCTGCGCCATGGTGGAGGCCCTCTCGGCTCGGATCGAAGATCGTCAAGTCAGTTTGCGAGTTTTCCGAAGCATCTGCAAGCGATATTGCGATTCGTTGCAGTTTCTGCTTGCCTCCATGCCATGCAGACACCGTCGTCAGCGGCCGCGCCGCGCCCCCGGATGGAGACCAGAGCCGTGCACGGCGGGATGGCGGGCGTCCGCGAGTCCGGTTCCCACGTGCCCGCGATCGACCTCTCGACGACCAACCCGCTGCCCTCCGTCGAAGACGGCGGCCTCGCGTACGAGACCCTCGCCACCGGCGGCGTCCGCGCCGACGCGAGCTCCTCGGTGTATCAACGGCTCTGGCAGCCGGGCGTCGCCCGGTTCGAGGAGTCGCTCGCAGACCTCGAGGGCACCGAAGGCGCCGTCGCGTTCGCGAGCGGCATGGCGGCGCTCGCCGCGACCCTCATCGCCGCCACGTCCGCGGGCAGGCCGCATGTCGTCGCCGTGCGCCCGCTGTACGGCGGGACGGACCACGTCCTCGCGAGCGGACTCGTCGGCACGGAGGTCACCTGGGCCGATCCCGACAGCATCGCCGGCGCCCTTCGTCCCGACACCGGGCTCGTCATCGTCGAATCCCCCGCGAACCCCACGCTCGACCTGCTCGACCTCGGCGTCGTCGCGCACGCCTGCGGCGACGTGCCGCTGCTCGTCGACAACACGTTCGCGACACCGGTGCTCCAGCGCCCCGCCGAGCACGGCGCCACGCTCGTGCTACACAGCGCCACGAAGTACCTCGGCGGGCACGGCGACGTCATGGGCGGCGTCGTGGCCGCGAACGGCGACTGGCCCGAACGGCTCCGCCGGGTCCGAGCGCTCACGGGCGGTCTGCTGCATCCCATGGCCGCGTATCTGCTGCACCGCGGTCTTCGCACCCTGCCGATCCGGGTGCGCGCCCAGCAGGACACGGCCCTCGCCCTCGCGTCGCGGCTCGCCGAGCATCCCGCCGTCGTCCGCGCACACTACCCGGGGTTGCCCGGGCAGGATCCGGCGGGTCTCCTCGGCCGCCAGCTCGACGGGGCCGGCTCGATCATCGCGCTCGACCTCGGCGGGTTCGAGGTCGCCGCAAGGTTCACCGAGGCGTGCGACCTGGTGACCCATGCCGTGTCGCTCGGCGGCGTCGACTCGCTCGTGCAGCATCCCGCCTCGCTCACGCACCGCCCCGTGGCGGGTGAGGCGAAGCCCGGCGCCGGCATCGTGCGGTTGTCGATCGGTCTCGAGCACGTCGACGACCTCGCCGCCGACCTGCTCCGCGCGCTCGACGCGGCGATCGACGGCCCGCGGGCAGAAACGGACGACCGAGCCCAGGCCGAGCAAGACGCGAGCGCCGCCGCCTGAGCGAGCGTCAGCGGCTTGCGAGACGCTTGCGGAGCAGCTCGATCCGGGACTGCAGCTGGGTGACCGTCGCCTGCGCGACGGGCGGCCCGCCGCAGACGCGGCGGAGCTCCGCGTGCACCTGGGAGTGCGGCTCGCCCGTGTGCCGGGCCCAGAGCCCGACGAGGCTGTTGAGCAGCGAGCGCTGCTCCTTCAGCGTGCGGTAGAGCGCCACCGGCTCGGCCGCCGACTCGTGCTCGGTCGTCTCCCGGCGGCGCTCGCTCGCGCGCCGCGCCTGGCGCGCCTGGCGATGCCGCAGCAGCTCGGCGACCTGCTCGGGCTCGAGGATGCCCGGCAGGCCGATGAAGTCGAGCTCCTCATCGCTGCCCGGCTCGGCGAACGTGCCGAAGTCGGTGCCGTCGTAGACGACCCGGTCGAACGTGGCATCCGAGGCGACGGCCTGCCACGTGAACTCCCCGGCCTCGTCCGAGGCCTTCTCCTCCCGGTTGGCCGCCTCGAGGAGCCCGTCCTCGAGGCCCGGGTCCTCGTCGCCGTCGCCCGAGCGCCGATCGAGCGCGTGGTCGCGTTCGCGCTCGAGCTCGCCCGCCAGGGCCATGAGCACCGGTACGTTCGGCAGGAAGACCGATGCCGTCTCGCCGCGACGCCGCGCGCGCACGAACCGGCCGATCGCCTGGGCGAAGAACAGCGGCGTCGCCGAGCTCGTGGCGTAGACACCTACGGCGAGCCGCGGGACGTCGACCCCTTCGGAGACCATGCGCACGGCGACCATCCACCGGCACGTGCCGGCGGAGAACTCCTCGATCCGCTCGCTCGCCTCCTTGTCGTCGGAGAGGACGACGGTGACCTTCTCGCCGCACAGCCGCTCGAGGATCTCCGCGTACGCCCGCGCGACGGTCTGGTCGGTGGCGAGCACGAGGCCCCCGGCATCGGGGATGCCGTGCCTGACCTCGGTGAGCCGGCGGTCGGCCGCCTGCAGCACCGCGGGGATCCACTCGCCGCTCGGCTCCAGCGCGGTGCGCCAGGCCGAGCTCGTGATGTCCTTCGTGTTGTCCTCGCCGAGTCGGGCCTCCATCTCGTCGCCGGCCTTGGTGCGCCAGCGCATGTGGCCCGCGTACACCATGAAGAGCACCGGCCGGACGACGCCGTCGGCGAGGGCGCGGCCGTAGCCGTAGTTGTAGTCGGTCTTCGACACCCGCACGCCCTGTGCGTCGGGCTCGTAGTGGACGAACGGAATGGGCGCCGTATCGCTCCGAAAGGGCGTGCCGGTGAGGGAGAGCCGCTTCTCGGCCGGCTCGAACGCTTCACGGATCGCGTCGCCCCACGAGAGCGTGTCGCCGCCGTGGTGGACCTCGTCGAGGATGACCAGCGTGCGGCCCGACAGCGTGAGCTCTCGGTGCAGCGCGGGGCGCATGGCGACCTGCGCGTAGGTGACCGCGACCCCGTGGTAGTGCCGCGCGCTCCGGCCGTGCGCGTTGCGGAACCCGGGGTCGAGCCGGATGCCGGCGCGTGCCGCGGCATCCGCCCACTGCCGTTTCAGGTGGTCGGTCGGCGCGACGACCGTGATGCGATCGACGATGCGCCGTGCTCGGAGCTCGGCGGCGATGCGGAGGGCGAAGGTCGTCTTGCCGGCGCCGGGCGTGGCCGCGGCGAGGAAGTCGCGCGGGAGGGTCTCGAGGTACTGCTCGAGCGCCTCGGCCTGCCAGGCGCGCAGCTTGTTGGCCGTGCCCCACGGGGCCCTGGCGGGGAATGAGGGTGAGAGGTGCTCGGCGGCCGAGGTGCCCGGCTGATGGCCGGAGGGGGTCGCGGTGCTCACTTTCCAGCACTGTAGTCGACCGCACCGACAACCCCGGGATCGCCGTCCGGCCGGTCCGGTCCGGCCGGGAAGGGGCGGCGTGCAGAATGGAGGCATGGTCACCCAGCAGCATCCCTGGTCACGCTACGTCGCCCTCGGGGACTCCTTCACCGAGGGCATCGGCGATCCGGAGCCGTCGGTGCCCGGCGGCCACCGCGGCTGGGCCGACCGGGTCGCCGAGGTGCTCTCGCAGGGCACCGAGGACTTCGCGTATGCGAACCTCGCCGTCCGCGGCAAGCTCATCCAGCAGATCATCGACGAGCAGATCGAGCCCGCCCTCGCGCTGCGGCCCGACCTCATCACCATCTCCGCGGGCGGCAACGACGTGATCCGCCCCGGCACCGACCCCGACGAGATCTCCGCGCGGTTCGAGTACGCCATCGAGCGGCTGAGCCGGGATCACGCGACCATCGTCATCTTCACCGGCGTCGATGTCGGCTTCTCCCCCGTGTTCCGCGGCATCCGCGGCAAGGTCGCCATCTACAACGAAAACCTGCGCGCGATCGCGGCCAAGCACGACCTGCTCGTCGCCGACCAGTGGGCGCTCACCGCGATCCAGGATCAGCGGTTCTGGGCGCCCGACCGGCTGCACCTGAACTCGCTCGGGCACCACACGGTCGCCCGCATGGTGCTCGCTGCGCTGAACGTCGAGAACGACCTCGAGCCGCTGAAGCCCGAGCCGCTGCCGTCGAGCACCTGGCGCCAGGCGCGCGTGGAGGATCTCGCGTGGGCGCGCGAGTACCTCGTGCCGTGGGTGGTGCGCCGCATCCGGCACCAGTCCTCGGGCGACTTCGTCACGCCGAAGCGGCCGCACGCCGGCCCGTACACGCCGGGCGACCCGATTCAGCCGGCCGGCTGAGCCGCCGCGCCGAGTGCGCCCGGATTCGTCAAGCGCCACCAGGCACCCGGGTCTTCGATCGACCGTTCGAGTCGGATCGGGATCTCGATCACCTGCGAGCCCGCGGTGACGGTCGCGACGCCGACCTCCTCGCCCGCGTCGGCGAGGGCGACGGGTTCCGCGGTGACGGCGACGTCGACGGGGGTGTCGCTCCACACGACGACGGATGCCCCGTCGGCGGCGGTCGCCGTCGCGGTCTCGCCCCAGGGCGTCCGGTACGTGGCCAGCTTGGCGCCGGCTGCGAGCGCCTCCACCTCGCGGAACCCGGGCGCGACGCTGTCGAGCAGCGCGGCCACCTGAGCGCGGAGCTCGGCATGGGTCGCCTGGCCGAGCACGACGCCCACGACGGTCACGGTCGACTCCCCCACGAGGTAGTCCGCGGAGAACAGCAGGTTCGCCGCGTCGTCGGTGGTGCCCGTCTTGATGCCGTCGACGCCGTGGGTGCCGAGCAGCTTGTTCGAGTTCTCGACGCGGCCGACGCCCGGAAGGTCGACGGCCTGCTCGCCGACGATCGCCGCGAGCGCCGGTTCCTGCAGGGCGAGCTCGCCGAGCTTGACGAGGTCGGCGGGGGTGGAGACGTTCTCGAGGGAGAGCCCGCTGGCGTCGGCGATGACGGTCTCGGCGAGGCCGTGCTCGGCGAGCCAGGCGCGTGCGGCGTCGACGTAGGCCGCCTCCGATCCGAACGCCCAGTTGGCGATGGAGATGGCGTAGTTGTTGCCCGAAGGCAGCAGCATCGCCTCGAGGCTCTGCTTCAGCGAGAGCGTCGTGCCGGGCGACACGGGGGCGACCGAGCCGTTCTGCGCCACCATGTCCCAGTAGATGTCGACGTCGGCGTCGGTGTACTCGATGCCGGGTCCCTGCTCGCCCGCGGCGACCGGGTGCGCCTGGAGCACGGTGAGGGCGGTGACGACCTTGGCGATGCTGGCGATCGCCATCGGCGCCTGCGACTCGCTCGCGGCGAGCAGGCCCTCGCGCCCCACGGCGGCGACCGCGAACTCGCCGGTGCCCGGGAGCACCAGCGGCTGCGCGGGCTGCGAGACGGGTGCCGGGTCGATCACCTCGGGGCTCGCGGCGGGCACCTCGGCGCCGAGCGCGCTCGAGACGTACACGACGCCGCCCAGGATGAGGGCGAGCAGCACGGCGACGACGGTCGCCGCTGCAATCCGTCGGCGGCGGTACATCCGGCGCCGCGCGAGCTGCGCGTCCTCGGTCGCGCCGCCGGCAGCGGATGTTTCGGAGACGGAGCCCGTGCTGGCCGGGCGGCGCGCCGGGGCGGGGGCGATCGGGTGCGACATCGCTTCGAGCCTAGACGGGCTCGCCGAGCGCGTAGAGCACCACGGCGGCCGCCGCGGCCACATTCAGGGAGTCGACGCCGTGGGCCATCGGGATGGTGACGACGAGATCCGCAGCGCGGAGCGCCTGCCGGCTGAGCCCGTCGCCCTCGGCGCCGAACACGAGCGCGAGGCGCTCGGGCGGATCCGCGGCGAGCGTCCGCAGCGGTACCGCGTCGTCGGCGAGGGCGAGGGCCGCCGTCGTGAAGCCGCGCTCGGTCAAGCGGGTCGCCGTGTCTGCCCACTCGCCGACGCGGGTCCACGGCACCTGGAAGACGGTGCCCATGCTGACCCGGACGCTCCGGCGGTACAGCGGGTCGGCGCACCGCGGCGTCACAAGCACCGCGTCGGCGCCGAGCGCGGCGACGCTCCGGAAGATCGCGCCGACGTTGGTGTGGTCGACGATGTCCTCGAGCACGACGACCCGGCGTGCCTCGGCGAGGAGCGCGCCGACGTCGGGCAGCTGCGGCCGCTCGAACGCTGCGAGGGCCCCTCGGTGCACGCGGTACCCGGTGGTGGCTTCCAGCTGCCGGGCGTCGGCGAGGTGCACGGGGATGTCGAACGGTTCGAGCACCGGGACCAGCCCGGGCAGCCACTTCTCCTCGAGCAGCACCGACCTCGGTCGGTGGCCGGCCGCGATCGCGCGCGTGATCACCTTCGCCGACTCGGCGATGTAGAGGCCGCGTTCGGCCTCGGTCGCCGTGCGCAGCGCCACGTCGGTGAGCGCCGCGTAATCGGCCACCGCATCGGATGCCGCGTCCGCGACCCGTTCGATCCGCATGTGTCCTCCTCCTCCACCCTGCCAGTCCGACGAAACATTCCGGTAAACCGCGACGTTTACACTCAGGGAATCGTCGATCGGAGGCGGGCGTGACGAACAGCTTGGCGGAGGCCGTGTCGAGCGAGCACGTGCGGGCGGCCGTCGACCTCATGCGCGGCGCCCGGGTCGCGGTCCTCACCGGAGCGGGCGTCAGCACGGATTCCGGAATCCCCGACTACCGCGGCGAGGGTGCCCCGCAGCGCACCCCGATGACGTTCCAGACCTTCCTGGGCTCCGAGCGCGCCCGCAAGCGGTACTGGGCCGGGAGCCACCTCGGCTGGCGGAGCTTCGGCAGCGCCCGGCCGAACGACGGTCACCGAGCGCTCGCCCGGCTGGAGTCCGCCGGCGCCGTCGCCGGCGTCGTCACGCAGAACGTCGACGGGCTGCACCGGCGCGCAGGCAGCGCGCACGTGGTCGAGCTGCACGGCACCATGGACCGGGTCGTCTGCCTGACCTGCGGGCAGTTCTTCGCGCGTCAGTCGATCGCCGACCGCCTGGCCACCCTGAACCCCGACATCGACCTCGACCAGGCGATCCGCCCGGCGCCCGACGGCGACGTCGAGGTCGACGACGTCGATGCGATGGTGATCCCCGAGTGCACGGTGTGCGGAGGCATCCTGAAGCCCGACGTGGTGTTCTTCGGCGAGTTCGTTCCCGGTGCGACGTTCCAGTCCGCCGCCTCGATCGTGGGCGGCGCGGACGTGCTGCTCGTCGCGGGCTCCTCGCTCGTGGTGAACTCGGGCATGCGGCTGCTCGAGATCGCCCGGCGCCGGCGCGCGCCGATCATCGTCGTGAACCGCGGCCTCACGAGGGGCGACACCCGCGCCGCCGTGAAGATCGACGCCGGCACGACGCAGACCCTCACGGCGATGGCCGAGGCGCTGGGCGCCTGAGCCGGCCGATTTCCGCCACGGCGACCCGCTCTGCCAGGGTGATCGGATGACCGACACCACGGCGTTCCCGATCCGCCCGACGACGATCGCCCTCGTGCGCCACGGCGAGACCGAGTGGAACCGGCAGCGCCGCATCCAGGGACGCACCGACAGACATCCCGCTGAACGACACCGGCCGGGCGCAATCGGTCGGCGTCGCCGAGCGCCTCGCGGAGTCCGGCGAGCCGTGGCAGGCGGTGTACGCGAGTCCGCTGTCGCGCGCCGCGGAGACGGCGGAGATCATCGCCCGAGCGCTCGGCCTCCCCGAGCCGGAGCTGGTGCCAGCCCTCGCCGAGCGCGCCCACGGCGTGCTCGAGGGGCTCGATCACGCCGGCCGGGCCGCCGTCGAGGCCCAGGCCGCGACGATCGAGGGGCTGGAGCCGCGCTCGTCGGTGACCGAGCGCGCGTCGGAGGCGCTGCTCGAACTCGCCGAGCGCCACCCCGGCGGGAACATCGTCGCCGTCACGCACGGCGGCGTCATCCATGCGCTCGTCCTGCACCTGAGCGGCTGGACGTTGCCCGGCCCGGGATTCGCGATCGTGAACGGGTCGATCCTGCTCCTGCGCGCGAACGCCGGCGCGCTCGAGCTCGCGGAGCCCGAGGCGCTCACCGGCACCACGGACTGATCGGCACGGTCCCGGTGCCGCGCCGTCGGCGCCTCAGCGCCGCCGTCGTCCCCGACGCGTGTCCCGCTCTGCGCCGGTGCGACGCAACAGCTCGAGCAGACGCTCGGCGGAGGACGCCCACGTGAACCGCGACGCCTGCGTCAGCGAGGCATCCGACCGGCGCTCCCACTCGCCGTCCTGCTCGAGCCGGCCGAGCGCCGCGACGAGGGCGCGCGGGTCGTCGGCATCGAAGTAGAGCGCGGCGTCGCCGCCGATCTCACGGAAGATCGGGATGTCGCTCACCACGACCGGGGTGCCCACCCGCATCGCCTCCACGAGCGGGATGCCGAACCCCTCGGCGCGGCTCGCGTGCACAAGCGCCGTCGCGCCGGCGAGGAGGTCGGCGTACTCCGCGTCGGTCACGCCGTCGTGGAACGTCAGGCGCGCGTCGGGGGCGAGTCGCGTGAGCCGCGCCCGCTCGTCGCGGCTGATCCGGCTCAGCAGGTGCAGCTCGTGGTCGGGCAGCAGCGCGGCCGCGCGCACGAGCGTGTCGACGTTCTTGTAGGGCATGTACGAGCCCATATAGACCAGCGAGTTCCGGGACGGCCGCGCCCGCGGCAGCGGCGGCACGGGCAGGTCGTCGGCCGCGTTCGGGACGACCTCGACCGGACGCGACGTCAGCCGGTGCTCTCGGATGAGCCCGGCGGTCGTCTCCGACACCGTCACCACCGCGTCGGCGCGGTTCAGCAGCACGCGCTGCGGCCACCAAGCGAGGTGGTAGAGCCGCCAGAGCAGCCGTACGGGCGCCGGCAGGTCGCGCGGCGGGGTCCGATTCTCGTAGTAGATGAGGTCGTGCAGGGTCAGCAGGAGCGCGTAGTCGCGTCCCCAGGAGCCCATCGTCTGCATCGGCGAGAACACCACGTCGGGCCGGAGTTTCCGCACTTGTCGCGCGACGAAGGGCTCGCGCGGGCTCGTCGGCCCGGTGACGAGCTGCCAGGGCAGGTCGGGCAGCAGCTCGAGCTGGCGTCGATCGCTGATGAGCATGGTGAGCGGCTGCCGCTTCGCGAGTTCGCCGACGATCCCCGCGGTGAATCGGCTGATGCCGTCGTGCTGGCCGATGCGGGTGTACCGGCAGTCGACGACGAGCCTCACGCCGTCGCCTCCGGGGCGTCGGAGGCGACCGCGCCGAGGAATGCGCGGATGTGCCCGGCGGCCTGCTCGGGCGTCTCGTAGTGGATGAGGTGGCCGACTCCCTCGATCTCGGCGAGGCGCCCGTCGGGGAAGCGCGTCACGAGCTCGCGCTCCGCCTCGATCGGGGTGATGTCGTCGCGATCGGCGGCGACGAGGAGCGTCGGCACCGGGATGTTCCCGGCGAACTCGCGCACGTCGTGGCTCACGGATGCGCGGAACGCCTCGAGCAGCATGTCGCGGTCGGCGAAGGCCGAGAAGTAGCGGTCGTGCTGGTCGTGGATGAACCGGCGGAGCTCGGGGTCCTTCGTCTTCGCCATCGTCACGCTCATGACCCGCACGATCAGCCGGTTCCGCAGGAGCCAGAAGCCGAGACGCGGCGGCAGCAGGGCGCCCAGCCGGTAGTACAGCACGGCGAGCCGGGTCATGACGCCGCGCGGGCCCTCGAGGGCGGGCGCGCCGATCGGATTCACGAGGACGAGCCGGTCGGGACGGAGGCCGCCGGCCACGGCCGCCGAAGCGACGATCGATCCGAACGAGTGCCCGAGGAGCGTGTAGGCACCGGCCGGCACGGTCTCGACGAGGAACGCCCGGAGCCAGGCGGCGTAGCCGTCGATGTCGTGCGCGCGGCCCGCGAGCGGTGCGGATGCCCCGAATCCGGGCAGATCCGGCGAGATGATGCGCAGCCCCGGCAGGTGCGCGATCACCGGCTCCAAGCCGTGATGGTCGCCGCGGAATCCGTGCACGAGCACGAGCACCGGGTCGCCCGGCTCTCCGTACTCCCACCAGGCCGTCTCGGCGCCGAGCACCTCGGTCCGGTGCTCGCGCACGGGGATGCGCGCGAGCGCGGCGGCGTACGGCGAGGGGGTCATCCGTTCCAGTGTAGGCGGCGGGAAGCTGCGCACCCGGTGGACGCACGCGAGCCCGGCGCGCCCGCGCACCCCTGACGGTGGCCGCTCATAGGGTGACGGCATGCACGACTCCCCCACCCCGCACTGGGCCAGCACCCTCGCCGTCTTCGACCTCGAGACCACGGGCATCGACATCGACACCTGCCGCATCGTGACCGCCCACGTCGGGGTGATCGGGCCCGCCGGGGAGGTGCTCGAACAGCGGCAGTGGCTGGTCGATCCCGGCGTGGAGATCCCCACGGCGGCGACGCTCATCCACGGGGTGAGCACGGAGCGCGCTCGCGCCGAGGGGCTCGCGGCCGCGCAGGCGGTCGCCGAGATCATCGCGGAGCTCACGAACGCGGCTCGCCGCGGGCTGCCCATCGTCGCGTACAACGCCAGCTACGACCTCTCGGTGCTCGCCCGAGAGGCCGAGCGCTACGGCCACGCGCCGCTGCCGGGGCCCGAGCAGGTCATCGACCCGCTCGTCATCGACAAGGCCGTCGACCGCTACCGACGCGGCAAGCGCACCCTCACGGCCGCGTGCGCACACTACGGTGTCGAGCTGCTCGATGCGCACGACGCCGGCGCCGACGCCGTCGCCGCCGGCCGGGTCGCCCAGGCGATCGTCCGCGCCTACCCCGAGCTCGCGGCGATCGCGGCGGCCGACCTGCACCGGCACCAGATCGAGTGGTGCCGCGACCAGGCGGAGCGCTACCAGGAGTGGCGGCGGATGAACGGCGAACCCGAGTTCACCGCCTCGGGCGTCTGGCCGGTGCGCTGAGGCGCCGGCGCACGGCCCTCGCCGGCAGCGACGACGGGCGCCGGACACGACGAAGGGGCGGGCGACCGGAGTCGCCCGCCCCTTCGGTGCGGTCTTACTTGGAGCCGCCGAAGCCCTTGAAGCGCTGGTTGAACTTCTCGACGCGGCCGGCCGAGTCCATGATGCGCTGCTTGCCCGTGTAGAACGGGTGCGACTCCGACGAGATCTCGACGTCGATCACCGGGTAGGTCTCGCCGTCGAGCTCGATGGTCTTCTC
The DNA here is from genome assembly GCF_040267705.1 of Agromyces sp. G08B096. Lineage (NCBI taxonomy): Bacteria > Bacillati > Actinomycetota > Actinomycetes > Micrococcales > Microbacteriaceae > Agromyces > Agromyces sp. G08B096. The sequence goes on along the minus strand of NZ_CP158374.1, from coordinate 1,720,193 downwards.
GCTCGTGACGGTCGAGCGGGTGAGGAACGTGGCGCCCGAAGCGAGGTCGCGGAAGACGACGGCGTTGTACTCGGGGTGGATGTCGGTCTTCATGGAGACTTCCTTGCTGATCGGATGGAGTGGTCGGTCCCGGTGGGGCATGTGCACCGCATGGGAAAGCTGGAGGCCGTCGGGCCAGCTAGAGAGTCTAGCAGATGACGCCCGGTGGTCGCTCAGGCCGCGGCCCGCGCGACGAACCGGCCGTTGGTCTCACTGAGCTCGATCGCAAGGCCGAACGTCTCGCTCAGCGTGGCCGACGTGAGCGCCTCGCTCAGCGGCCCGGCGGCGACGACCTGGCCCTTCCGGAGCAGCAGCGCGTGCGTGAAGCCCTGCGGAATCTCCTCGACGTGGTGGGTGACCATGACGATCGCGGGCGACGACGAGGATGACGCGTACCCGCCGAGGAGGCCCACGAGCTCCTCCCGCGCGCCGAGGTCGAGGCTCGCAGCCGGCTCGTCGAGCAGGAGCAGCTCGGGGTCGGTCATGACCGCGCGGGCGATCTGCACGCGCTTCTGCTCTCCGTCGGAGAGGCTGCCGAAGCGTCGGTCGGCGAAGCCCTCGAGGCCCCACTCGGAGAGGACCCGCTGCGCGCGGCGGAGGTCGATCTCCTCGTACTCCTCGTTCCACCGGCCGGTCACGGAGTACGCGGCGGTGAGCACGACGTCGAGCACGGTTTCGTTCCGGGGGATCTTGCGCGCCATGGCGGTCGAGGCGAAGCCGATCATCGGTCGCAGCTCGAACACGTCGACCTTGCCGAGCGACTCGAGCAGCACCTCCGCGGTCCCCTTGCTGGGGTGCATGGCGGCCGCGGCGATCTGCAGCAGCGTCGTCTTGCCCGCGCCGTTCGGCCCGAGGATGACCCACCGCTCGTCGGAGGCCACGCTCCAGTCGATCGCGTCGAGGATCGTGTTGCCGTCGCGGACCACCGACACATCGCGGAACTGGAGCACCGTACTCGCCATGCGTCCCATGCTATCGGGACGGCGGAGGCACTCCGGCGCACCCCGTTCGGCTCGAGGCGCCCGCCGCAGGCGGACGAGCCGGCCGCCCGACGGCTCAGCGCGCCAGCACGCTGCGGTAGACCTCGAGGGTTCGCGCGGCGATCCGCGCCCACGCGAACTGCTCCTCGACTCGTCGGCGGCCCGCCGCGCCCAGCTCCTTCGCGCGGCCCGGATCCGCCACGGTGCGACGGAGCGCGTCGGCGAGGTCGGTGACGAACCGGTCGGGGTCGAGCGGCGTGCCGGTGCCGTCCTGCGCCTGCTCGATCGGCACGAGCACCCCGGTCTCGCCATCGACGACGACCTCGGGGATGCCGCCCGTCGCGGTGCCGACCACCGGGGCGCCGCAGGCCATGGCCTCGAGGTTCACGATGCCGAGCGGCTCGTACACCGATGGGCAGACGAAGGTCGTCGCGGCCGTCAGCAGTGCGGTGAGCTCGTGGCGCGGAAGATGGCGGTCGATCCAGACCACGCCGCCGCGGTCGGAGCGGAGCTCGTCGACGAGCGCGGTGACCTCGGCCATGATCTCCGGCGTGTCGGGCGCGCCCGCGCAGAGGACGAGCTGCACCTCGGGCGGCAGCTGCCGTGCGGCGCGAAGCAGGTACGGCAGCCCCTTCTGCCGGGTGATGCGGCCGACGAAGACGATCGAGGGCCGATCGGGATCGACTCCGAGTGCGCGCACCGCGTCGGGATCGTCGACGGGCCGCCAGTCGTCGAGGTCGATGCCGTTGTAGACGACCTCGACACGCGCCGGATCGATCGCCGGATACACGCGGAGGATGTCGCGGCGCATCCCCTCGGAGACGGCCACGACGCGGTCCGCCTCCTCGAACGCGGTCCGCTCGGCCCACGAGGACAGGCGGTACCCCCCGCCGAGCTGTTCGGCCTTCCAAGGCCGCAGCGGCTCGAGGCTGTGCGCGGTCACGACGTGCGGGATGCCGTGCAGCCGTTTCGCGGTCGAGCCGGCGAAGTTCGCGTACCAGGTGTGCGAGTGCACGAGGTCGGCGCCCGCGGCATCCGCGGCCATCGCGAGGTCGGTGCCGAGCGTGGCGATCGCCGGGTTCGCGGCGGCGAGCCCGTCGGGCGTCGGATACGCAGTGGTCCCGGGCTCGTCGCGGGGCGCGCCGAAGCAGCGCACGGCGACCTCGATCTCGCGGCGGAGCGCGCGGACGAGCTCCGCGACATGCACCCCCGCGCCGCCGTAGACCTCGGGCGGGTACTCGCGGGTGAGCAGGTCGACGCGCATGCCCTCAACCTAGCGCAGCGGCATCCGGGTGAAGAGGTCGTGACCACCGGCGCAACGGGGCGACTCCGCCGCCCATCGGATGCCCCGCGCTGACTACGCTTGGGGCATGGCAGCGCGCAAGGTCTTCGGCATCGTCCTCGCCGGCGGAGAGGGCAAGCGCCTCATGCCGCTCACCGAGGACCGGGCGAAGCCCGCCGTCCCGTTCGGCGGGCAGTACCGCCTGATCGACTTCGCACTGTCGAACCTGGTGAACTCGGGCCTGCGTCAGATCGTCGTGCTCACCCAGTACAAGTCGCACTCGCTCGACCGCCACGTCTCGCAGACGTGGCGGCTGTCGGGCATGCTCAACGCGTACGTGGCATCCGTGCCGGCGCAGCAGCGGCTCGGCAAGCGCTGGTTCTCGGGCTCGGCCGACGCGATCCTGCAGAGCCTCAACCTGATCTACGACGAGCAGCCCGACCTCATCGTCGTCGTCGGCGCCGACCACGTGTACCGCATGGACTTCAGCCAGATGGTCGACGCGCACGTGGAGTCCGGGGCGGATGTCACCGTGGCGGCGATCCGGCAGCCCATCGCGCTCGCCGACCAGTTCGGCGTCATCGAGGTCGACCCGGCCGATCCCGCGCGCATCCACCGCTTCCTCGAGAAGCCCGCCGACCCGGTCGGGCTGCCCGACGCGCCCGGCGAGGTGCTCGCCTCCATGGGCAACTACGTGTTCGACGCCGACGCCCTGATCGACGCGGTCCTCCGCGACGGCGAGCAGTCCTCGTCGAGCCACGACATGGGCGGCGATATCATCCCGTCGTTCGTGGCGCAGGGACGCGCCGGCGTCTACGACCTTCAGCGCAACGACGTGCCCGGTTCGACCGACCGCGACCGCTACTACTGGCGCGACGTCGGGACCATCGACTCCTTCTTCGAGGCCCACCAGGACCTCATCTCCGTGCTGCCCGTCTTCAACCTCTACAACCGGGAATGGCCGATCTTCAGCCAGCAGCTCAACTCGCCGCCGGCGAAGTTCACCCGCGACGCACGCGGCTCGCTCGGCACCGTGATCGACTCGATCGTCTCGCTGGGTTCGGTGATCTCCGGCGCGCACGTCGAGCGCAGCGTGCTCGGCCCGTGGGCGATCGTGGGGTCGGGCGCCCACGTCGCCGACTCGATCCTGTTCGACCGCGCCCGCATCGAGGCCGGGGCGACGGTGCGCCGCGCCATCCTCGACAAGGAGGTCGTCGTCGAGGAGGGGGCCCGCATCGGCGTCGACCGCGAGGAGGACCTCGCGCGCGGCTTCATCGTCACGGGCAGCGGCATCACCGTCGTGGGCAAGGGCTCGCGCGTCCGGGCCGCCGCGTGAGCGCCGCCGTCGTCGGCCGCGCACGCGGCCCCCTCGTCGTGCTCGACGCCGACTCGACGCTCATCCGCGAGGAGGCCATCGAACTGCTGGCCGATGAGGCGGGCAGCCTCGAGCACGTCGCCGCAGTCACCGAGCGCGCGATGCGCGGCGAGCTCGACTTCGCGGCGAGCCTGCGCGAACGCGTCGCGACGCTCGCGGGCGTCGAGGTGCAGGTGCTGCCGCGAGTGCGCGAGCGGATGACTCCGACACCCGGCATCGAGGCGCTCGTCGCCGGCGTGCACGCGGCCGGCGGACGCATCGGGGTGGTGTCGGGCGGCTTCCACGAACTGCTCGACCCGCTCGCCGAGCGCCTGGGCCTCGACTTCTGTCGCGCCAACCGGCTCGCGGTCGCTGACGGACGCCTCACCGGCGCCGTCGACGGACCGATCATCGACGCCGACGCGAAGGCGACCGCCCTGACGGAATGGGCCGACGCGAGCGGCATCCCGATCTCGCGCACGGTCGCCGTGGGCGACGGCGCGAACGATCTGCGCATGCTCGGCCGCGCCGCCCTCGGCGTCGCGTTCTGCGCGAAGCCGATCGTGCGGGCCGAGGCGGATGTCTCGATCGACCGGCCCGACCTGTCGGCGGTGCTCCCCCTGCTGGGGCTGCCTCGCGGCTAGTGCCCCATGCCGAGGCCGCCGTCGACGGGGATGACGGCGCCCGAGATGTAGGCCGCATCGTCGCCGGCGAGCCAGGCGACGACCTTCGCGACCTCGCCGGGCTCGGCGTAGCGGCCGGCGGGGATGGCCTTGCGATACTCCTCCTGCTGCGCCTCGGAGAGCTCGTCGGTCATGTCGGTGCGGATGAAGCCGGGCGCGACGACATTCGCGGTGATGCCGCGGGCACCGAGCTCACGGGTGAGCGATCGGGCCATGCCCACGAGGCCGGCCTTCGACGCCGAGTAGTTGACCTGCCCGGCCGAGCCGTAGAGCCCGACGACGCTCGAGATGAGCACGACGCGGCCGAAGCGCGCCTTCAGCATGCCCTTCGACGCGCGCTTGACGACCCGGAACGCGCCGGTGAGGTTGGTGTCGATGACCTGCTCGAAGTCGTCGTCGCTCATCCGCATGAGGAGCGTGTCGCGGGTGATGCCGGCGTTCGCGACGACGACCTCGACCGGCCCGAGGGCGGCCTCGACCTCGCCGAACGCCCGGTCGACCGACTCGGTGTCGGTCACGTCGGCGCGGACCGTCAGCGACCCGGCGGGACCCTCGCCCGAACGCGCGGTGACCGCGACGCGGTGGCCCTGGGCGATGAACTCCTCGGCGATCGCATATCCGATGCCCCGGTTTCCTCCGGTCACCAGGACGGTGCGGCTGGTCGTCATCGCGTGGGCTCCACTCTCTCGGAAACGGCGGGTCTGGCTCGGCGCGGCGCCTCGTCCGGCTCGCGGCCCGTCCCAGTGTAGAGGTTGCCCGAAGCGGCCTCCGCGGGGCGCAGACGGACGTAGGCTGGAAGGCGAGGAGCGCCGATCCCACCGGCGGCGACGATGAACCAGCACACCATCACCACGCTTCCGCCCTCCCCCGACGCGGAGCGCCGGTCGCGCATGATCAAGTACACGATCGCGATGTCGATCCGCGTGCTGTGCATCTTCCTCATGCTGTTCGCGCAGGGCTGGTGGCTCGTGGTCTTCGCGGCCGGCGCCATCTTCCTCCCGTACGTCGCGGTCGTCCTCGCCAACGTCGGCGGCGGGCGCGGCGGGGCCGTCGAGCGACCGGGCGGCCTCGTGCCCCTGCAGACCGGCCGGGCCGCGCCGGCGGAGGAGCCGGTCGGCCACTCGGGCGCCGATCGGGGTGACCGGGGCCCAGCGGCGCCGACCGCCGGTGAGCCGGATGCCGGCGAGCCGACCTCCGGCGATCGCCCGACGTCCGGCGACGACGAGGACCGCGCATGATCGGGCTGCCCGGGGCCGAGCCGACGGCCGGCACGTGCTCGCGCGCGGGCTGCGGTCAGGGCGCGGGCTGGCGCATCGATTGGCGCAACCCCAAGATCCACGACGAGACCCGGACCAAGACCTGGCTCGCTTGCGACGAGCACGTCGGGTTCCTCCGCGACTTCCTCGAGGCTCGCTCGTTCCCCGTCGCGGTCGCCCCGTTCGACGAGGCGGGCGCATGAGCCGCTGGTCGTTCCTGCGATCGCCGCGGTGGGCCGGATACCTCGCCCTCGTCATCGTCTTCGCGATCGCGTGCTGCGCGCTCGGCACCTGGCAGCTGAACCGCCGGGCCGAAGCGCTCACCGAGGTCGCCCGGATCGACGCGAACTACGACGCGGACGCCGTGCCGGTCGCCGAGGCGCTGCCCGACCCCGGCGGGTTCGACGCCGACCAGCGCTGGCAGGTCGTCTCGCTGTCAGGACGGTACCTGCCCGACGAGGAGGTCGTGGTCCGCAACCGGCCGTTCGGCGGCGCCTCGGGATTCGAGGTGGTGACTCCGTTCCGCCTCGACGACGGGACGGTCTTCTTCGTCGATCGCGGGTGGATCCCGCAGGCCTCCGACGGCCGGCCGAGCGAATACGCCCCCGCGCCCGCGGGCCCGGTCGAGATCGAGGCCCGGCTGAAGGCCGGCGAAGGCACGATCTCGGGGCGCACCGCCTCGGGCGACGAGCTCGCGACCATCGATCTCGACGAGCTCGCCGACCGCGTCGGCGGCCCGAGCTACACCGGGGCGTACGGCCTCCTCGTCCAGCAGGGCGCCGACGCCGATGAGCCGCCGATGGCCGCCGCGCGCCCGATCCGCGACGAGGGACCGCACCTCTCCTACGCGCTGCAGTGGTTCGTGTTCGCACTGCTCGGGTTCATCGGCCTCGGCTGGGCGGCCAACCAGGAGCGCAAGGCCCTCGCCGAGGCATCCGGAGTCGATGCGCCCCGCGATCGCGCGCCGAGACCCAAGCGGGTCCCTCGGGAACGCAGCGACGCCGACGTCGAGGACCAGATCCTCGACGAGCAGGCGCTCGACCGGCGCTGAGCCCGGCGGACCCGGCGACGTCGGCGGTCGCCATGGCATCGATCGGACGACGACTTAGGCCAGTTCGATGAGCTCCTGGTACTCGGCGCTCCAGTGGTCTTCGACGCCGTCGGGCATGATCAGCACGCGCTCCGGATTCAGGGCTTCGACCGCGCCGGGGTCGTGCGAGACGAGCACCACTGATCCCTCGTAGTGGGCGAGCGCGTCGAGGATCTCGGCGCGGCTCGCCGGGTCGAGGTTGTTGGTGGGCTCGTCGAGCAGCAGCACGTTCGCCCCGGAGACCACGATCATCGCGAGCGCGAGCCGCGTCTTCTCGCCGCCGGAGAGCACGCCGGCCGGCTTGCGGACGTCATCGCCGGTGAAGAGGAACGAGCCGAGCACCTTGCGCGCCTCGGTCTCCGTGAGGTTCGGGGACGCGCTGACCATGTTCTCCAGCACCGAGCGCTGCACGTCGAGGGTCTCGTGCTCCTGCGCGTAGTACCCGACCCGCAGCCCGTGCCCGGCCTCGACGACCCCGGTATCAGGCTGGTCGACTCCCGCGAGGATCCGCAGCAGCGTGGTCTTGCCGGCGCCGTTCAGGCCGATGATCACGACCTTCGACCCGCGGTCGATCGCGAGGTCGACGGCCGTGAAGATCTCCAGCGAGCCGTAGCTCTTCGAGAGGTCGGTGGCGGTGATGGGCGTGCGGCCGCAGGGCGCGGGGGTCGGGAAGCGCAGCTTCGCGACGCGGTCGACGGCGCGGACCTCCTCGAGTCCGGCGAGCAGCTTCTCGGCGCGCGCGACCATCTGGTGCGCCGCGGCCGCCTTGGAGGCCTTCGCGCCGAACTTCGCCGCCTGCAGCTGCAGGGCGCCGGCCTTCTTCTCGGCGTTCGCCCGCTCCTTCTTCCGCCGCTCCTCGTCGGCCGCGCGCTGGCGCAGGTAGTGCTTCCAGCCCATGTTGTAGATGTCGATGACCGACCGGTTGGCGTCGAGGTAGAACACCCGGTTGACCACCTCGCCCACGAGTTCGACGTCGTGGCTGATCACGATGACGCCGCCCCGGTACGCCTTCAGGAACTCGCGGAGCCAGACGACCGAGTCGGCGTCGAGGTGGTTGGTCGGCTCGTCGAGGATCATCGTCTCGGCGTCGGAGAAGAGGATGCGCGCGAGCTCGATGCGACGCCGCTGCCCGCCGGAGAGTGTCTTCAGCGGCTGGTCGAGGATACGGTCGGGCAGGTTCAGGTTCGAGGCGATCGAGGCGGCCTCGGCTTCGGCGGCGTACCCGCCGAGCGCGGTGAACCGGTCGGTGAGCGTGCCGTAGCGCTTCATCGCCTTCTCGGCGACCGCCGGGTCGGTCGACCCCATCTGCTCGGATGCCTCGCGCATGCCGAGCACGAGGGAGCCGAGTCCGCGGGCGTCGAGGATGCGCGTGCGCGCGAGCATCTCGGGGTCGCCCGACCGGGGATCCTGCGGGAGATAGCCGATCTCGCCCGAGCGGTCGATGCGGCCGCCGGTCGGCAGCGTCTCGCCCGCGAGCGTCTTGGTCAGCGTCGTCTTGCCCGCGCCGTTCCGGCCGACGAGTCCGATCTTGTCGCCCGCGGAGACGCGGAAGTCCACCTGCTCCATGAGCAGGCGGGCGCCCACGCGGATCTCGAGATCGTGGACGGCGAGCACGGTGGTCCTCCGGGATGGTGGGGTGCGGGTGGGTGCCGAGCGGCACAGCCTCCCAGTCTATCCGCCCCGACGAGCGGCCGCGCCGACCGCGGCTCCGCCGCCGTCCGCGGTTCCGCCGTCAGCGTGGGCGTCATGTCGGCGCGCTCCGGGATACTGGCCCCATGGCCGACCGTCGCTCCCCCGCCCGTCTGCGCGCCGCGCGCCTCGCCGCCCACGGCCTGGCGGGCGCGGGCCTGCCGAGCATCACCGCCGCCGTCGAGCGGCTCGGCGCCGTGCAGGCGCAAGACCTGGGCGCGGCGAAGTGGGTCGTGGGCGCTCGGGTGCCCGGGTCGGTCGAGGCGGACGTCGATGCGGCGATCGAGCAGCGCGAGATCGTGCGCTCCTGGCCGTTCCGGGGCACGCTGCACCTCATGCCCGCGGCGCTGCTGCGTCCGGTGCTCGCCCTGACGGCCGCCCGGCAGATCCAGCGCGATGCGACCAGGCGTCGGGAGCTCGGGCTCGATGACGAGACGGGGCGCTCGGCGCGCGCCATCGCCGAACGAAAGCTCAGCGGCGGCCCGCGTTCGCGGGAGGAGCTGCAGGCGGCGTGGGAGGCGGCCGGCATCGCGACGGCCGGCCAGCGGGGCTACCACCTGCTGTGGTGGCTCGCCCTCGACGGCGTCGTCTGCCTCGGCCCGGTCGACGGCCGGCAGCAGCGGTTCGTGCTCCTCGACGAGTGGCTGCCCGGCCCCCGCGAGGTCGCCGATCGAGACGCGATCCTCGCGGAGCTCGTCACGAGGTACTTCCGCGGGCACGGCCCGGCGACCGAGAAGGATGCCGCGTGGTGGACCGGCCTCCCCCTGGGCGACATCCGCGCGGGCATCGCCGCCGCCGGCGATGCGCTCACCGCCTACGACGAGATCCGCACGGTGGCGGCGGACTCGGGGTGGCCGGCCGATCCGGCGAGCACCGCGCCGCGCGCGACGGGGCGGCTGGCCCTCGGCGGCTTCGACGAGTACTTCCTCGGCTACGCCGACCGCTCGGTGGTCTGCCCGCCCGAGCATGCCGGCCGCGTGGTCCCCGGCGGCAACGGCATATTCCGGGCGATCCTCGTCGACGCCGGTCGCGTCGTCGGGGTCTGGCAGCGGAAGGACGCCGCGCGAGGCGCGACCGTCACGGTCGAGCCGTTCGATGACGCGGCTGATCCCGCGGCCTTCCGCGGGGCGCTCGAACGCTGGGCGCGCTTCCGGGGCGTGCCCCTGCACGATGTCGTCTTGGCAGCGGGCTGAGGCCGCCAGACGGCACGACGGCGGGCGGCCGACTCGGCCGCCCGCCGTCGCGGGGTGAGACGTGCTTACTGCTGCAGCGCAGCCTGCAGCTCGAGAGTGATGGTGACCTGGTCGCCGAGGAGCACGCCGCCGGTCTCGAGCGCGGCGTTGTAGGTGAGGCCGAAGTCCTCGCGGTTGATGACGGCCTTGGCAGTCGCGCCGCCCTTGTAGTTGCCGTACGGGTCGCCGCCGAAGCCGCCGAACTCGAAGTCGAACGTGACGGGCTTGGTGATGCCGCGGATCGTGAGGTCGCCGTCCACCTTGAAGTCGCCGCCCTCGACGCGGACGCCGGTCGAGACGAAGTCGATCGTCGGGTACGTCTCGGCCTCGAAGAAGTCACCCGTGCGCAGGTGCGCGTCGCGGTTGGGCTCATTCGTGTTGATCGACGCGACCTCGGCCGAGGCCGTCACGGTCGAGTCGAGCGGGTTCTCGGCGGTCGTGAACGTGGCGGTGAACCGCTCGAACTTGCCCTTCACCTTGCTGATCATGAGGTGCCGGATCTGGAAGCCGACCTCGCTGTGCGCGGTGTCGATGGTCCAGGTGCCGACACGGTAGCCGGGGATCTCGATGGTCGAGGCGGTCGTGGTCATGCTGCGTCTCTCCAGTGGTTCTCGTGGTCAATCGGAGCGGCCGTTCCGGCCACAACGGATGCAAACGCATGCTCTCGCGCACGGTATTCCCGATTCGCGAAATCCGATCTCGGTCGATCGTGCCAAGCCAGCGAGGTGATGACCCGGAGGACCCGGACGACGCGGATCAGCCCACGGCGAGGCGGCGCGCGGTCAGTACGCGCCCGGCTGCCTCATCCAGCCGCGCCTCGGGGATGCGGCCGGCGCGGACGGCCTCCGCGATCGACGCCGAGAGGCCGGCCACGGAGACCCCGACCGTCGACGGATCCGCCGGGAGCACGTAGAGCAGCAGGTCCGTCCCGGCGGCGACCGCCCGGATCGCGTTCTCCGCCGGATCGGCGTACTCGGGCAGCCCGTTGTGCTGGAGCATCAGCATGTCGTCGGACACCACCACGCCGTCGAACCCGAGCTCTTCCCGCAGGATCCGGTGCCACGTCGGCGACAGCGACGCAGGCGCGGGGTCCACGGCGGAGTAGACGAGATGGCCGGTCATGACGAACTCCGCGCCCGCGTCGATGCCCGCGGCGAACGGCACGGCAGGTCCCGCACGCCACTCGTCGAGGGTGAGCGGCGCGGCCGGCACCGACGAATGCGAGTCGCCCGGGGCGGCGCCGTGTCCTGGGAAGTGCTTGAGGGTCGAGGACGCGCGGCCCTGCTCCCCCGTGACCGCGGCGCGGACGCGCTCCGCCGCCGAAGCGGGATCGCCGCCCAGCACCCGATCGCTGATGAACGACGCAGGGTCGGCGGTGACGTCGGCGACGATCCCGAAGTTGACGTCGATGCCTGCCTGCGCGAGCAGGTCGCCCCGACGCGCGAACGCGGCCTCCGCCGCAGCGGGCGGCTGCGATCGCAGGTCCCCGGCGGCCGCGGCGTCGTCCCACGGCAGCCGCTGCACGTCACCGCCCTCCTCGTCGACGGCGATGAGCAGGCGCGCCTCCGGGTCGACCTGGACGGCGGCGGTGAGCGCGGCCAGCTCGGCGGGGGTCCCGGGGACGTTGTCGCCCATGAGGATGAGTCCGGCGATGCCTTGACCGGCGAGGGAACGCAGGACCGCGGCATCCGTGCCAGGGGCATGCAGCATCAGCAGCGACGCGGCCTTCTGCTCGAGCGACATGCCCGCGAGTCGCTCGTTCGTCCGCGCCTCGACCGGATCCGTCGTCGGGGCGGGCGAGACCCGCGGCACCGCAGTGGATGCCTCTGGGCTCGGCACTGCCGTCGGGCCGGACGGGTCCGGCGCACAGCCGGCGATCCCGAGGAGGCCCGCGAGGATCGCGACGCCGAGGATCCGCTGCGCACGCACGGGGGTCGAGTGTACGCTGCGTGTCCGCACGCTCGCCGAGCGGTCCCTGGGTAGACTCGCCGCGCCCGCGGAGGGGGTGCGCATGCTCGTTCGTCAGCGGTCCGCCGCCGGAGCCGGCGCGCTCGCCGCCGGACTGCTGCTCGCGACCGGCCTCACCGCCGCGCCGTCCGCCGGAGCCGTCGCGCGCGGCGGACCGGGGCTCGCCGCCTGGGCATCCGTCTCGACGTCGTGGGCGTTCGCGGACGACGTGCCGACCTGGGAGGAGGTCGAGGCGGCCAAGGCGGACGTCACCGCGCGCACCGCCGAGGCGAGCCGGATCGACGGGATGATCCGGACCCTCGAGGCCGAGACGGGTCGGCTGGGCGACGCGGCCGTCGAGGCCGCCGCCGCCTCCGAGGCCGCGGAGGCGGCACGAGCCGCAGCCGACGATCGGGCCGCGCAATTGCGCGCCGCCTCGACGACCGCCGCCGCCCAGGCCGACGAGTCGGCGCGCCGCTTCGGCCGCACCGCGGCCACGCTCGCGCGAACCGGCGGCGCCGATCCCACGCTGCAGCTGATGCTGGGATCGGGCGCCGGCTCGGAGACGGCGGCTGAAGACCTGCTCGCGGGCCTCGCCCGTGCGTCCCGACTCGCCGATCTCTACGCCGGTACCGCCCAGCGCGCGCAGGTCGAACGTTCCGAGGCCGAATCGCTGCGGAAACAGGCCGACGTCGCCGCCGCGGAGCGCGACCGTCTCGCCGAGGAGGCAGCCGACCGTGCCTCGGCGGCTGCCGAGGCCCACGCCGAGGCAGAAGCCGCGCTCGCCGCACAGCGGCAGACCCTCGACACCCTCTATTCGCAGCTCGCGAGCCTCCGCGACCGGTCGGTCGACCTCGAGCGCCGGTACCAGATCGCCGAGCAGGCCAGGCAGGAGGCGGCCGCGCGCGAAGCCGCCGCACGGGAGGCCGAGGCTGCCGCGGGCGGCGGCCTCGGGACGGCGCCGCCGCCGCCCGGCGTCGTGGTCGACCCCGCGTCCGCGAAGGCGTACGCTCGCGGCGCGGTGGCCAGGTACGGCTGGGGCGACGGCGAGTACCAGTGCCTGGTGCGGTTGTGGACCCGTGAGTCAAGCTGGCGGGCCGACGCCTACAACCCGTCGAGCGGTGCCTACGGCATCCCGCAGTCGCTGCCCGGCAGCAAGATGGCCGCGGCCGGCGCCGACTGGCGGACGAACGCGGCGACGCAGATCGAATGGGGCCTGTCGTACATCGCCGGCCGGTACGGCGCACCGTGCGGCGCGTGGGCGCACTCCGAGCGCGTCAACTGGTATTGAGCGTCCTTCCGGCGCGGGACGATACAACGGTGCACATGGATGCCGCCGAGCTCGAGATCTTCCGTCGCCACGCCGGCGACGCCACGCTGCTCGCGGGCGGCGCGGCCGCAATCCTCCTGCAGCTCGCCGACCCGCGCGTCGCACGCGGTGTCGCGAGGCACAGCGCCTTCCGTGACGACCCGCTCGCGAGGCTCCGCGGCACCCTCGACTACGTCTATGCCGTCGGCTTCGGCGACGAGGACCTCGCCCGCGCCGCCGCCCGGGAGGTGAACGCCCGGCACCGCCCGGTGCGCGGGCGGCTCGAGGCATCCGGCGGCCGGTACAGCGCGTTCGACCGGGATGCGCAGCGCTACGTCGCGTCGACCCTCCTCGCCGTCGGACTCGCGCTCGAGGAACGACTCACCGGTCCACTCCCGCGTGAGACGGCGGATGTGCTCGTCCGCGGTTACGGGCCGATCGCCGCCAACCTGCAGGGCTCGCCGGCCGGGTGGCCAGACACGCGGGCGGAGTTCGACGCGTGGTGGGCGGAGCGGCTGCCCCGGCTCGAGGTCGGACGCGACGCCCGCGAGGTCGCGCGCGCCCTCCTCGATACGCCGCCGCTGCCCATCTGGATGCGGGCCGGCCTGCCGCCGCTGCGGCTCGTGACCGCGGCGCTGCTGCCCGAGCCGGTGCGGGCGGGATACGGCTTCCGTCTGAGCCGGCGCGCCGAACGCGCCGCGGAGGGCTGGTACACCGCGCTCCGCGCCGCGCGCGTCGCGCTCCCCCGCTCCGTGCGCCACGCGCCGATGCGGCAGGCGCTCCGGCGCGTGGCGCGCCGGAATCGCGACGCGGCCGCCGAGGGCTCGGCGAGCTGGATCCGCGCATGACTCGACGGAGCCGCTACCCTGAGAGCAGGATTCGATGATGACCGAACATGCGCACCGGGGGGAGCCGCTCGACCCCATCGATCGACGGATCGTCGCTGAGCTGAGCCGCGACGGGCGTCTTTCGGTGCGCACACTCGCCGAGCGGGTGCACATCTCCCGCACGGCCGCGCACAACCGGCTCCTGCACCTCCAGCAGCGAGGGGTCATCACGGGCTTCGGCGCGCAGATCGACCGGAAGGCGATCGGGCTCAGCATCTCGGCACTCGTCGTCGTCCGCATCGGCGACGTGCCGTGGGAGGACATCGCCCGGAAGCTCGCGACGCTGCCGTTCGTGGAGAAGGTCCAGGCGGTGTCGGGCGACATCGACATCATCCTCACCGTGAGCGCCCCCGACCACGAGCAGCTGAGCCAGGCGATCCTGCGAGACATCCACGATCTGCCGGGCGTCGTCTCGACCCGATCGCACCTGATCCTCGCCGAGATCCCGGGTCGTCCCCCGGCGCAGACCCTGGACATCTGGCGCACCTGAGCCGTTCGCCGCGGGACGTCCGGCTCACCGATGCCGCCCGCGCAGCCGTTCGTTCACGCTTGCGCGACACGACTCCCCCGGGCCGCGCCGGTGTCGCACGATGAAGGCATGAGCCTCAATGTCGAGCATCATGCCGCCCGCACCCTTCCAGCCGAGAAGCCCCTCCGGCTCCTCGACAACGCCGGTCACGCCGCCCCGGCCAGGGAAGCGGGCGGGTTCGCGCTGCCGGCTGCCGACACGCTCCTCGACCTGTACCGCCGCATGGTCGTCGCGCGCCGGTTCGACGTGCAGGTGACCGCGCTCACGAAGCAGGGCCGGCTCGCGACCTACCCCTCCGCGTACGGCCAGGAGGCGTGCGAGATCGGCGCGGTCTCGGCCCTGGAGACCGCCGACTGGCTGTTCCCCACCTACCGCGACAGCATCGCCCTGCTCACGCGGGGCATCGCGCCGGGCGACATCCTGACCTCGTTCCGGGGCGAGTGGCACAACGGGTTCGACCAGCACCGTCACCGCACGTCGGTGCAGGCCACGCCGCTCGCCACGCAAGCGCTGCACGCGGTCGGTCTCGCACACGCCGCCCGGCTCCGCGACGAGCCGATCGTCTCGCTCGCCTTCCTCGGCGACGGCGCCACGAGCGAGGGCGACGCGCACGAGGCGTTCAACTTCGCGGCGGTCTGGCAGACGCCGACCGTGTTCGTGGTGCAGAACAACCAGTTCGCCATCTCCACACCGCTCAGCCGCCAGACGAGGGCCGCCTCCTTCGCCGACAAGGCCGTCGGCTACGGGATGCCGGGGCACCGGGTCGACGGCAACGACGCGGCCGCCGTGTACGCCGTCACCCGCGACGCGGTCGAGCGCGCCCGGTCGGGCGGCGGGCCGACCCTGATCGAGGCGGTCACGTATCGCATCGAGCCGCACACGAACTCCGACGACCCGACCCGCTATCGGGCATCGCGCGACGTCGAGCACTGGAAGCGGCGGGACCCGATCGAGCGCCTCGAGAAGTACCTCGTCTCCGAGGGCGCGCTCGCCGAGGCCGTGCGGGCCGAGATCGCGGATGCCGCGGAGGAGCTCGCCGCGCTCACGCGGGACGCGATGTCGGTCGACGCCGACCTCGACCCCCTGGAGCTCTTCGACCACGTCTACGCGGCCCCGCGCCGGGCGCTGCAGGAGCAGCGGGCGGCCCTCGCCGCCGAGCTTTCGGGGGCGGAACGATGACCACCGCGACGGGATCCTCGTCGACCGACCGCGTCGCGGAACCCGCGTCCGCGGCGGGGGCATCCGTCGCGGATGCCGCGCCGACCGCGCCCATCACCATGGCCGGCGCCCTCAACGCCGCACTCCGCGACGCCATGGCCGCCGACGACCGCGTCGTCGTCTACGGCGAGGACGTCGGCCCCCTCGGCGGAGTGTTCCGGGTCACCGACGGGCTGCAGGCGAGCTTCGGGGACGAACGCGTCTGGGACTCGCCCCTCGCCGAGTCCGGCATCGTCGGCACGGCGGTCGGCATGGCCATGTACGGCATGCGCCCGGTGGTCGAGATGCAGTTCGACGCGTTCGCATACCCCGCGTTCCAGCAGGTCGTCTCGCACGTGGCGAAGATGCGCAACCGCACGAAGGGGCGAGTGAGCCTCCCGATGGTCATCCGCATCCCATGCGCCGGCGCGATCGGCGGCGTGGAGCACCACTCCGACTCATCGGAGGCGTACTGGACCGCCACGCCCGGCCTCACCGTCGTCATGCCGTCGAACCCGGCCGACGCGTACTCCATGCTCAGGGAGGCGATCGAGAGCGACGACCCCGTCGTCTTCATGGAGCCGAAGAGCCGCTACTGGGCGAAGGCTGAGTTGCAGCTGCCCGTGCGGACGGCCCCCATGGATCGCGCGCAGGTCGTGCGCGAGGGCACGGATGTCACGCTCATCGCGTACGGACCGACCGTCCGCACCGCCCTGGAAGCCGCGGACGCGGGCGTAGAGGAAGGGCTCTCCGTCGAGGTCGTCGACCTCCGGAGCCTCTCACCGTTCGACGACGAGACCGTCGGCGCCTCCGTTCGGAAAACCTCGCGCGCCGCCGTCATCCACGAGGCGGCCCAGTTCGGCGGCTACGGCGCGGAGGTCGCCGCCCGGGTCACCGAGCGGAACTTCTTCCACCTGGCCGCACCGGTGCTCCGGGTCACGGGCTTCGACACGCCCTACCCCGCTCCGAAGCTCGAGGAGCACTGGCTGCCGACCGCCGACCGGGTGCTCGCGGCGCTCGCAACCTGGGAATGGGATCTCGCATGACGCGCTCGTTCACGATGCCCGATCTCGGCGAGGGGCTCACCGAGGCCGAGATCGTCGGCTGGCTCGTCGCGCCAGGCGACACCGTCACCGTCGACCAGCCCGTCGTCGAGCTCGAGTCGGCGAAGTCCGTCGTGCAGCTCCCCTCGCCCCACGCCGGGGTCGTCGAGCGGCTGGGCGGTGACGTGGGCCAGGTGCTGCACGCCGGCGACGTGCTGCTGACGCTGCGCGAGACCACGGATGCCTCCGTCCCCGGCCCGACCCCAGCCGCTCAGGCGCTAGCCGAGCCTGCTTCCGCCGGACCGGGCTCCGCGGCGCCGGTCGCGGCGGAGCCCGGCATCGCGGTGCCGACCGAGGTCGCCTCGGAGGAATCGGGCGCGGTGCTGATCGGCTACGGAACGCGCGCGTCGGCGCGAGTCTCGAAACCCGTCACCGCGGGGCGCTTCGGCCGGCGCGGCGGCCCGACCGCCGGACGCGAGGGTCAGGGAGACCAGCGGCCCGCCGGCGCATCCGCTGCGGCGACGGCCCTCCTCGAGCCGGGTCGCTGCTCGCCGGTGGTCTCGCCCATCGTGCGCCGTCTCGCTCGATCGCACGGATTCGATGCGGCTCAGCTGCTCGGCACCGGTCCGGAGCACCTCGTCCTGCGGCGCGACGTCGAGCGCGCGATCGCCGAACGTGCCGGTGGGGCGACGGTGACGACGGAGCAAGCGGCCGCCCCGACGTCAGCGGTGCGTCCGTCTGCCCCTTCCGTGCCCTCGGCCACGGCGGATCGCCGCGTCCCGCTCGACCGGCATGCGCGCGCGGCCGCGGCGCAGTTCTCCAGGTCGCGCCGGGAAATCCCCGAGGCGACTGTCTGGCTCGACGTCGACGCGAGCGCGCTCATTGCTGCCCGCCGCGAACTCGAGGGCGCCACCGGAGAGCGCTTCGGGCTGACCGCGCTGGTGGCCCGGATCGCCGTCGCCGGGCTCGCCCGTCACCCCGCCCTGAACGCCAGCTTCGACGCCGAGCGCGAGGAGCTGGTGCTGCACGGGGCGGTGAACCTCGGCGTCGCCACGCAGACGCCGCGGGGCCTGCTCGTGCCCGTCGTGCACGGCGCGGAGCGGCTCTCGCTTCGTGCCCTCCGCGACGGGTTGGCCGAGCGCTCAGCGCAGGCGGGCACCGGGACGTTCCCGCCCGCGGCGCTCACGGGAGGAACGTTCACGCTCAACAACTACGGCGCGCTCGGCGTCGACGGTTCGGCCGCGATCATCAACCACCCCGAAGCCGCGATGCTCGGCATCGGCCGCCTCGTCGAACGACCGTGGGTCGTCGACGGACGCATCGAGCCGCGGACGGTCACCGAGCTGACGCTCTCCTTCGACCACCGGGTCTGCGACGGCGCCGAGGCGGCCGCGTTCCTCACGTTCGTGGCCGGATGCATCGAACGGCCGATCTCGCTGCTCGCCGACCTCTGAGCCGCGACCGCTGGGCGGAAGGGCGACGCCGGACGCCTAGAAGAACTCGTCGGGCGTGCCCGCCGCCCGCTCGACGTCGCGGGTGTCCTGACCGCTGCCGCGGAGCTTCGACACCGCGACCCGAAGGCCCGACTCCATCTGCGCCGCCCACGCGTCGGACTCTCGGGCGCTAGCCTCGGCGTTCCGGGCGCGCGTCTCGGCCGCCTCGGCGGCGTCGCGGGCGTCGCGCACCTGCCGGAGCGCGAGGCTGATGCCGTAGTACGCGGCGACCATCGTCGCGATAGGCGCCGCGATCACGGCGAGGGCACTGATCGCCGCACCCGTCGGGCTGAAGGCGATGAGCAGCGCGAACGCGAGGAAGAGCGCGACGATCGCGGCGAGCACCACGAGCATGAACCGCAGATCGCGGCTCCACTCGGTCTTCTGCGCCGGCGTCCGGCCGGTTCCGGCCTCGCGCTCGGGCGCGGCGACCTCTGGCGCGGTCGGCCGCTCGTCGGCAGCCGACTCGAAGAGGACGGTCGTCTCGTCGGTGGTGGTGGTCGGTCGGACCGGTGCGTCGGACATGAGCCTCCTGCTCCCCCGTAGGCGGACCACCCCATTCTGTGCCGCGTCCGGGGGGTGGTCAAGGAGGCCGGGCGGCGCGGCGGAGGGGCCCGCGCCGGCCGCGCGCGAACGGGTCGCACCCGAGGGCGCGTCCGCTCTCGTGGCGGGCGGACATCGACGTCGTCCGTGGCCGATACGCTCGACGCCGTGCTTCACCCCGCGACCGTCCGTCCCCTCCGCACCGTTCGACCGACGGGAGCCGCCCGATGATGGGCACCAGCCACGCGATCAGCGGCGCGGCCGCGTGGATCGCGATCACGGGTGCCGTCCCGATCCTGTCGAGCGGCGCCGCACCGCTCGACCCCGTCGGGGTGCTCGCCGGCGCCGTCGTCTGCGCCGGCGCCGCCCTCCTCCCCGACGCCGACCACCACCGTGCGACGGTGGCTCAGGCGGTGCCGGTGCTGGGCCGCGTCGCGACCGGGCTCATCGGCACCCTCTCGGGCGGGCATCGCCACGGTGCGCACTCCCCGATCGGGGTGGCGGTCGCGACGCTGCTCGCCTGGCTGCTCAGCCTCGTCATCGTTCCCGTCGGCGGCATCGGCGACATCGCCGTCGGCGCCGCGGCCGGCACGGCGGCGCTCACCTGCTTCGCGGTGAAGGCACGCGACCTCGTCCGTACGTGGCCGGCCGCCTGGCTCGCCGGTGGGGCGCTCGCCCTCGTCATCGTCGTGGTCGTGCCCGAGCAGCTCGCGTGGTTCCCCGGGGCGGTGGCCGTCGGATACGTCGCGCACCTCGCGGGCGACGTCCTCACCACCGGAGGCCTGCCCGGGCTCTGGTGGCCGTGGGTGCCGCGGCCACCGGCCATCCTCGCCGACCTGCCGGTACTCGGCCGCATCTGGCAGGTGAACGGATACGTCGCGCTGCCGATCCTGGGCGACACCGGGTCCTGGCGGGAGAAGGCGTTCGCGGGGCTGCTCGCGCTGTACGTGACGATCGCCGCGGGCTACGAGGTGCTGCGTGCGATGGGCATCGATCCGCTCGCATTGGTCTGAGGCGCCAGCGCGCGGCGCTGCTGGCCGCACGCCCGAAGACCACAACACCCCCAGGAGCCTTGGGCTCACGGGGGTGATGATGGAAGTGAATTGGGTGGATCTGAGGGGACTCGAACCCCTGACCCCCTGCATGCCATGCAGGTGCGCTACCAGCTGCGCCACAGACCCGTGGTGTTTCCCGCTCTCGCGGGCAACGGATTCAGATTACACCAGCGATGGCCTGGAAATGAAATCGAGGTGACCTCACTGCGGCGCCTCGGAATCGGAGGCTGCGAGCATCGGTTCGACGGCGATCACGGGGCAGTCGAGCCAGAGTCGTTCGAGCCCGTAGTACATCCGGTCCTCGCGGTGGAACACGTGCACGACGACATCGCCGAAGTCGAGCAGCACCCAACGGCCGTGCTCGCGTCCCTCGCGCCGGGCCGCTTTCGCACCGGCCTCGAGCAGGCGGTCTTCGACCTCGTCGGCGATCGCGAGCACGTTCCGCTCGCTCATTCCGGTGACGAGCAGGAAGACGTCGGCGAACGGCATCGGTCCCGACACGTCGAGCGCGACCAGGTCTTCGCCGCCCTTCGCGTCGGCCGCGCGTGCGGCGACGGCGGTGAGGTCGAGGGCGTGCGAGGTGGCGGTCATGCGGTCCTTCCGGGACATCCGGTCGTCGAGGCTGGGAATGGATGCCGCGCGCCCGGCGCCGCACCCATCAGGGGCGTGCGCATCAGAACAACCCCAGCACGGCACCGATGACGAGCGTCGCGACGACGCCCAGCGCGAGCACTCCCGCGGTGACGGCGAGCACGAGCGGCGCGTTCATGCCCTCCTTCTTCGGGGGCGTCAGCATGGTACGCGCGGGGCCCTGCGTGCTGATCGCCCGCGTGGCCGCGACGGGTGCCGCGCCGGTGCCGGCTGTGTCCTCGACCTGGTCGAAGAGCCGGTCGACGTCGCTCGAGTCGATGTGGCTCGGGTGCGCACCCGTCGCACCGAAGCTGCGCGGCAGGTCGATCGAGCCGGTCACGATGATCTCGCCGCCGTCAGGCAGCGGCTGGCCGAGCGGACCCTGGTCGGGCAGGTTCGGCAGGATCAGCGCGTTCGTCGTCGTCGGCACGCCATGCGAGACCGCGCCCCCTCGGGAGAGCAGCTGGTCGTAGGGTTCAGGCCGGTCTTCGGGCAAGTCGAGCTGGCTGGTCCAGTGCCCGACCGGCTTCGCGGCTGCCGCGGGCTGGTCGGCGAGCACGGCCTCCGTCGTCTGGTGCGGCGCGGGCGCCCGCACCGGAGCGTGCGGCGCCGCGGTCGGCTGCGGCGCCGGGCGCACCTGCTGGGGCGCCGCAGCGGCGACCGGCGCGGGCTGCGCCGGGCGGGGCGCGCCCGCCTCACCATCTCCGAGATCGTCGTCGGCGTCGCCCTGGTGGGCGTCGATCAAGGCGCGGAGCTCACGCCGCGTGAGCGTGCGCTCGGGTGTCTCCTCGTCGTCCGAGACCGGAGCCGGTCGCGGAGCCTGGGCCTCCTGTCGCGACCACGGCTGCGGCGCGTCGCGAGGGACGAAGGCGGGCTGCTCCTGCGGCTGCGGCGGCATCGGCCGGGGCACGGGCTGCGCGGCGGGCGCAGGCGGCGCCTGCTGCGGCACGACCGGCGGCGGAGCCGCGGTCAGGGACCCGCCGAACGGCGACCCATGCGCAGTCGTCGCAGCACCTGCCGAACGCGGCGAGAACCCGGGCGTTCCCTGCTGCGGCGCCTGCGTCTGCTGCGGAACCTGAGCGGGAGCAGCCTGAGCCTGCTGCGGAACCGGCAGCGGCTGCGCCGCGGGCGACGGACGCCCGACGGGAGCCTGCTGCGGAAGCTGAGCCTGCTGCGGCGCAGGCGGCTGGGGCATCGGGGCCGGAGCACCCGGGTACGCCGGCGGGGCGGACTGCGGCCCGGGAGCCGGGCTCACGGGGAACTTCGGGGCGGAGGCATCCGCGGGCGTCGACTGCTCGGCCTGCTGTTCGCGCAGGCGCTCGCGCTCGCGCAACTCACGACGCGTGAGCGGCGGTTCCTGCGACGACGTCATTCGACACTCCGGTAGAGATGGTGCTTGGAGATGTACTGGACGACCCCATCGGGCACCAAGTACCACACCGGGAAACCCCGGCGCACCCTGCTCCGGCAGTCGGTCGAGGAGATCGCAAGTGCCGGAACCTCCAACAAGCTTACGTGCTGCTCTGGCAAACCCGAAACGTTGAGCACGTGTCCCGGGCGACTCACAGCCACGAAGTGGGCGAGGTCCCAGAGCTCGTGCACATCACGCCAGGACAGGATCTGCGCCACCGCGTCGGCGCCGGTGATGAAGAAGAGCTCCGCGTCGGGCCGTTCGCGTCTGATGTCGTTCAGCGTGTCGATCGTGTAGGTCGGCTTCGACCGGTCGATGTCGACCCGGCTCACCGTGAACCGCGGGTTCGACGCGGTCGCGATCACGGTCATCAGGTACCGGTGCTCGGCGGGCGTCACCACTTCTTTGTACGAGGGGCGCCCGGTGGGGACGAAGATCACCTCGTCGAGCCCGAAGGACTGGGCCACTTCGCTGGCGGCCACGAGGTGGCCGTGATGGATCGGGTCGAACGTCCCGCCCATGACGCCGATCCGTGGCCGGCGATCATCGCCCGTCATCGCGGTCGCCGGCTCAGTGGCCCGCGTGCTCGTCCTCGCCGTGGCGCGCGGCGTACGCCTCCGCCTTGAACCGGTGCCGGTTGGCGACGTCGCGGTACGAGTAGGTGACGAAGCCGAGCACCGCGAAGATGACGGCGGCCACGAGACCGTAGAGGAACGGCTCCATCGGCAGCTCGCGCGCGTTCACCGTCTCAGTCGATGCGAGGACAGCGGTCACCAGGCTCATTCGGCCGTTCCTTTCGGTTCTCGCGCCGGACTCGTGCTCTCGGCGCGCAACGGACAGTCTAGCGAGGTCATGCGCGGACGTGGCCGGCGCCGCGCACGATCCACTTCGTGCTGGTCAGCTCGGGCAGCCCCATCGGCCCCCGCGCGTGCAGCTTCTGCGTCGAGATGCCGACCTCTGCGCCGAAGCCGAATTCGGCGCCGTCGGTGAATCGCGTCGAGGCGTTCACCATCACCGCGGCGGCGTCGACCTCGTTCAGGAAGCGCTCGGCGTTGCCGAGGTCGTTCGTCACGATCGCCTCGGTGTGCTTCGTCGAGTAGCGGCGAATGTGCGCGAGCGCGTCGTCGAGCGAGTCGACGATGCCGACCGACAGATCGAGGCTCATGTGCTCGGTCGCCCAGTCCTCCTCCGTGACCGGCGTCGCCTCGGGCCGGAATGCGCGCACACGCTCGTCGGCGTGGACCGTGACCCCGGATGCCTCGAGCCGGTCGAGCACGGCGGGCAGGAGCCGCTCGGCGGCCGCCCGGTGCACGAGGAGCGTCTCGAGCGCGTTGCAGACGCTGGGCCGCTGCACCTTGGCGTTGTGCACCAGCTCGACCGCCCAGTCTTCACGGGCGCTCTCGTCGAGGAACATGTGCACGACGCCCGCGCCGGTCTCGATGACGGGCACCTTGGCCTCCTCGACGACGGCGCGGATGAGTCCGGCGCTGCCGCGCGGGATGAGCACGTCGACGTAGTCGCGTGCCTGCATGAGATGACGCGCGCCGTCGCGGCCGTAGTCGTCGACGGTCTGGACCGCGTCGGCGGGCAGCCCTGCCGCGTCGTACGCGGAACGGAGCACGTCGACGAGGACCGCGTTCGTCCGCTCGGCGGCGGTGCCGCCGCGGAGGACCACGGCGTTGCCGCTCTTCAGCGCCAGCGCGGCGATGTCGACGGTGACGTTGGGCCGCGCCTCGTAGATCGCGCCCACGACGCCGAGGGGGACGCGCACCTGATCGATCCGGACCCCGCTCGGCAGCGATCGGCCTGAGACGGTCTCGCCGACGGGGTCGTCGAGCGCGACCACGTCGAGCACGGCGGCGGCGAGGGCGTCGATGCGGACCTCGTCGAGTCGCAGCCGGTCGAGCAGGCCGGAGGAGAGCCCCGCTTCGCGTCCGGCGGCGAGGTCGTCGGCGTTCGCGGCGACCACCTCGGCGGCCCGGTCGCGCAGCAGCCGGGCGACGTGGCCGAGCGCGGCATCCTTTTCGGCCGTCGTGGCGACGGCGAGTCGGCGGGAGGCCTCTTTCGCAGCGGCGAGCCGCGCATCGAGGACGTGGGCGAGGTCGGCGTGCACCATGGCTCCAGCTTAGGAGAGCGCGCGGTGCCCCTCGCCCGTGTGACGCCCGGTCGACGGCTCGAACCAGGTGCCGATCTCACGCCCCGCCAGAGCGTCGGCGACGAGCGCCGTCGCCGTGATGAGCACACCGGTGCCTGCAGCGGCGGCGATGCGTGCGGCCGACACCTTCGTCTCAGCGCCGCCTGTGCCGACGCCGGCGCGTCCCGCGGACCCGATCTCGACGCCCTCGAGCGCGTCGCCGTAGGCGACCGTCTCGATGCGCTCGGCACCCGGCAGATGCGGCGGCTTGGTGTAGAGGGCGTCGACGTCGGAGAGCAGCACGAGCAGCTCGGCCCCGATGAGCTCGGCCACGAGGGCCGCGAGCCGGTCGTTGTCGCCGAACCGGATCTCGTGCGTGGCGACCGTGTCGTTCTCGTTCACGATCGGCAGGATCCGCAGGCCGAGCAGGCGCTCCATCGCGCGCTGCGCGTTCGAGCGGTGCGTGGCGTTCTCGAGGTCGCCGGCGGTGAGCAGCACCTGGCCGGCCACGATGCCGTACCGGTCGAGGGAGTCCTGATAGCGGTACATGAGCACGTTCTGGCCGACGGATGCCGCCGCCTGCTGCGTGGCGAGGTCGGCCGGGCGGCCGTCGAGGCGCAGATACGGGATGCCGGTGGCGATCGCACCCGAGGAGACGAGGACGACCTCGGCGCCCCGCTCGTGCGCGGCCGCGAGCGCATCCACGAGCGGGCCGATCTGGCCGGCCTGCTCACCGCTGATCGACGAAGAGCCGACCTTCACGACGACGCGCGTCGCGGTGGGGATGTCTGCACGCCGGAGCGGGGTCACTGCTCGGTCTCCTCCTCGTCATCGGAGGACCAGATGCCGGCCTCGCGCTCGCGCCGCAGTTCGGCGCGCGCCTCGGCCTTGGCGTCCATCCGCTCGTGGTACTCCTGCTTGCGCTCGGCGCGCGTGGCGCGCCGGTTGTCGTCGAGGCGCACGTCGGCGCCGCGGGGTGCCGTGATCAGCTCGGCGGTCGAGGTGAGCGTCGGCTCCCAGTCGAAGACGACGCCCGACCCCGGGCCGATCACCACGGTGGAACCGGCGACGGCGCCGGCGCGCACGAGCTCGTCCTCGACGCCGAGGCGGGCGAGACGGTCGGCGAGGTAGCCGACGGCCTCGTCGTTCGTGAAGTCGGTCTGCGCGACCCAGCGTTCGGGCTTGCCGCCCAGCACGCGGTAGATGGTGCCGTAGCTGCCGCCCTCGGCGCGCACCACGAAGTCCTGCTCGTCGACCGGTCGCGGGCGCATGATGATCCGCGGGCCTGCCGGCGCGGCTGCCGCGTCGCGTCGCGCCTCGTCGACGATCTCGCCGAGCGCGAAGCCGAGCGGGCGCAGGCCCTCGTGGCTCACGGTCGAGATCTCGAACACCCGGTAGCCGCGCGCCTCGAGTTCGGGCTTCACGAAGTCGGCGAGCTCGCGCGCCTCTGGCACGTCGATCTTGTTCAGCGCGACCAGCTGCGGGCGGTCGAGCAGCGGGACCTGCCCGTCGGGCACGGGGTACGCGGCGAGCTCGGCGAGGATCACGTCGAGGTCGCTGATCGGGTCGCGCCCGGGCTCGAGCGTCGCGCAGTCGAGCACGTGCAGCAGCGCCGAGCACCGCTCGACGTGTCGGAGGAACTCGAGCCCGAGCCCCTTGCCCTCGCTCGCGCCCTCGATGAGCCCCGGCACGTCGGCGACGGTGAACCGGTGCTCCCCCGCTTCGACGACGCCGAGGTTCGGGTGCAGGGTCGTGAACGGGTAGTCCGCGATCTTCGGGCGTGCGGCGGACATGGCCGCGATGAGGCTCGACTTGCCGGCGGACGGGAATCCGACGAGGGCGACGTCGGCGATGGTCTTCAGCTCGAGCGTCACCTCGCCCTCGAACCCGGGAGTGCCGAGCAGCGCGAAGCCGGGGGCCTTCCGCTTGGTGGAGGCGAGCGCGGCGTTGCCGAGACCGCCCTGTCCGCCGGGAGCGACGATGAACCGCATGCCGGGTTCGGTGAGGTCGGCGAGCTCGTTGCCCTGCTCGTCCTTCACGACCGTGCCGACCGGCACCGGCAGCTCGACGTCCTCACCGGTCGAGCCCGAACGGTTATCGCCCATGCCGGGCTGGCCGTTCGGCGACGTGCGGTGCGGGCGACCGTGGTACGCGAGGAGCGTGGTGACCTGCGGGTCGGCGACGAGCACGATGTCGCCGCCGTCGCCCCCGTTGCCGCCGTCGGGGCCGGCGAGCGGCTTGAACTTCTCGCGGCGCACCGACACGCAGCCGTTGCCTCCGTGCCCGGCCTTGACGAACAACCGGACCTCATCGACGAAGCTGACCATGCCGTGCCCTCCCCTCTCGTACCTCTGCAGAAACACGTGAGGGCGAGCCGAAGCCCGCCCTCACGAGATCGATCGATCGGCTATTCGCCGACCGTCACGATGTTGACGACCTTGCGGCCGCCCTTGGCGCCGAACTCGACCGCGCCGGCCTCGAGCGCGAACAGCGTGTCGTCGCCACCGCGACCGACACCCGCACCCGGGTGGAAGTGGGTGCCGCGCTGGCGGACGAGGATCTCGCCGGCCTTGACGACCTGGCCGCCGAAGCGCTTCACGCCGAGGCGCTGGGCGTTCGAGTCACGACCGTTGCGAGTGGAGCTCGCTCCCTTTTTGTGTGCCATGTCAGTCTCTCCTTGCGAGCCGCGTTACTTGATGCCGGTGACCTTGACGCGCGTGAGCTCCTGACGGTGGCCCTGGCGCTTCTTGTAGCCGGTCTTGTTCTTGAACTTCTGGATCACGATCTTCGGGCCGCGGAGGTCGCCGAGGACCTCAGCCGTGACCGTGACCTTCGCGAGCGACTTGGCGTCGGAGGTGATCTTGTCGCCGTCGACGAGGAGGACCGGGGTCAGCTGGACCTTGCCGTCCTTGTCGGCCTTGATGCGGTCCATCGTCACGATGGTGCCGACCTCGACCTTCTCCTGCCGGCCGCCGGCGCGCACTACTGCGTAAACCACTACTCGTACCTATCTCTGGGGAGCCGGGGCTCCGTCTGTCTGATGGGGATGTCACTGCGCGAGACCCCAGCGGGAAGGAGGGTCGTCTGCCAGAAAACTGTGCGTGCGCGCCGGGATAAGCGGCGGCACCAACGGTCGAGTTTACCGGATGCTTCGGGGCCGGTCAAACGCGCGCCGCCGGCGCGTCGGCGGGTCCGACTGCTCGGTCCGACTGCCTAGACTCGCGACATGACCGTGCTCATCGACCCGCCGCTCTGGCCGAAGCACGGCACGGTGTGGGGCCACCTCGTGAGCGATCGCTCGCTCGAGGAGCTGCACGCCTTCGCGCGGGCGGCCGGGTTGCCGCCGCGCTCGTTCGATCTCGACCACTACGACGTGCCCGTCGAGCGGTACGACGAGCTCGTGGCCGCGGGGGCGACGCCGGTCGAGCCCAGAGAGCTCGTCCGGCGCCTCGCCCGCAGCGGGCTCCGCGTCACCCCGAAACAGCGGCGCGAGCGCTCAGGCCTCGCCTGAGCCCTCGGCGTCCGGCGTCTCGTCGTCGGCCCGCACGATGACGGGCGCCGCGCCGGCGGTGCTGAGCGCCGCGGTCGACACCCGGCGGCTGCGGCCGCGCCCCTCGCCCGGCTTCTTCGGCGCGGGCAGCGCGTCGAGCACGGATCCGAGGAGGGCGTCGGGGTCGGCGACCGCGCGGGGACGCTCGCGCGGCTCGCGCGGCTCCGGAAGCTCGGGCAGATCGAGGACGGACGCCGACTGCGAGGCCGACGGCGCCGCGGTCGAGGGCTCGGCCGAGGCATCCTCGCCCGATGCGTCACCGGACGACGCCGCGGACGCGGCCGTGGTCTCGGGACCCGCGGACCCGCCCTTGGCGCGCCGACGACCGCGTCGCCCGGCGCGCGCCGACGTCGCCTCGCCGCTCTCCTCGCTCCGCGGGGCGCTCTCCGCGGCCTCGTCGGCCGCTTTCGCCTCACCTGCGGGCGGGTGCGGGATGGTCGACGCGGCGATCTGAGCGAGGGCGTGCTTGACGTCCTCGGTGATCTCGTGCGCGCCGTTGTGGTGCTTCGGCTCGGCAGGCGCCTGCGGCTCGCGCGACGGCTGCTGGCCCCCGCCGCGGTTGCGGCGCCGCTCGACCTGCTGCTGCGGGGCACGGTGCCGGAGGATCGGCTCGTGGTGGACGATGATGCCCCGGCCGGCGCAGATCTCGCACGGCTCGCTGAACGACTCGAGGAGCCCGAGGCCGAGCTTCTTGCGGGTCATCTGCACGAGACCGAGCGAGGTGACCTCGGCCACCTGGTGCTTGGTGCGGTCGCGCGAGAGGCACTCGACGAGGCGGCGCAGCACGAGGTCGCGGTTGGACTCCAGCACCATGTCGATGAAGTCGACGACGATGATGCCGCCGATGTCGCGCAGGCGCAGCTGGCGGACGATCTCCTCGGCCGCCTCGAGGTTGTTCTTGGTGACCGTCTCCTCGAGGTTGCCGCCGGAACCGACGAACTTGCCGGTGTTGACGTCGACGACCGTCATGGCCTCGGTGCGGTCGATGATCAGCGAGCCGCCCGAGGGCAGCCAGACCTTGCGGTCGAGCGCCTTCTCGATCTGCTCGCTGATGCGGAACTCGTCGAACGAGTCACGCTCGCCCGTGTAGGCCTCGACCCGCTCGAGCAGGTCGGGCGCCACGGCACGCAGGTACCGCTCGATGGTCTGGCGCGCCTCGTCGCCCTCGATGACCATCTTCTGGAAGTCCTCGTTGAAGACGTCGCGGACGATCTTCACGAGCAGGTCGGGCTCGGAGTGCAGCAGCGCGGGCGCCTGCACCTTCTCGAGCTGCGCCGAGATGTCGGCCCACTGGGCGGTGAGGCGGTTGACGTCGAGCGTGAGCTGTTCCTCGGTGGCGCCCTCGGCGGCCGTGCGCACGATGACGCCGACGTTCTCGGGGAGCACCTCCTTCAGGATCTTCTTCAGGCGCGCACGCTCGGTGTCGGGCAGCTTCCGGCTGATGCCGTTCATCGACCCGTTCGGCACGTACACGAGGTAGCGGCCGGGCAGCGAGACCTGGCTGGTGAGCCGGGCGCCCTTGTGGCCGACGGGGTCCTTGGTCACCTGCACGAGCACGCGATCGCCCGGCTTCAGGGCGAGCTCGATGCGGCGGGGCTGGTTCTTCTCGCCGTTCTCGGCGGCGGCGTCCCAGTCGACCTCGCCCGAGTAGAGCACGGCGTTGCGCCCGCGCCCGATGTCGACGAAGGCGGCCTCCATGCTGGGCAGCACGTTCTGCACGCGACCGAGGTAGACGTTGCCGATGAGCGATGCGTCCTGGTTGCGCGCGACGTAGTGCTCGACGAGCACGCCGTCCTCGAGCACGCCGATCTGGATGCGACCGGACTTCTGGCGCACGATCATCTGCCGGTCGACGGACTCGCGGCGCGCGAGGAACTCCGCCTCGGTGATGATCGCGCGACGGCGGCCGGCGTCGCGGCCGTCGCGGCGGCGCTGCTTCTTGGCCTCCAGGCGCGTGGAGCCCTTGACCTTCTGCGGCTCGGTGATGAGCTCGGGTTCGCGGGGCTTGCGCACCTTGACGACGGTGTTCGCCGGCTCGTCGCCCGACCCGCGCGACTCCTCGCCGCTGCGGCGGCGGGTGCGGCGCCGGACGCTCGACGCGGGCTCCTCAGCCTCGGGCTCGTCGCGCTCGGGCACCTGCAGCACCGGCGGCGCACGGAAGATCAGCGAGGTGGTGGTCAGGCCGGCGGGGATCGGCTCGAGCTCGGGGCGGTCCGCCGGGGCAGGCGCGGTGGCCGAGTCGGCCGCCTCACCGTCGACGGATGCCTCGCCGGCGTCGGCCTCGGACCCCGAGCCCGTCACCGCGGGCTCGGCCTCGGCGGTATCGGGGCTCGGCGTCGACTCCGCGGCATCCACGGCTGCCGCGGCGCCCGCCGTGGTCGTCGCCGTATCGGCACGCGTCGACGCCGTCGACGCCTGTGCCGTGGGGGCCGCCTCGTCGTCGATCGGAGCCGACTCCCGGGTGCCCGGGGCGCCGCTGACCGCAGCCGGGGCGGCGTCGGTCGCGCCCGTGGTCACGTGGCGTCCGCGCGCACGCCGTGCGCCGAAGAGTCCGCCGCGGCGACGGGGCGCCTGCCCGTCGTTGCCTGTGTCGTTCGTCTGCTGGTCGTTGCCTTCCACCATCTCTGGTGCACTCCTATGCCGGTCGCGATGGCCGCGCCATCGGTTCCGGTACTCCTCGGAGCGGTTCCGCGCGTGGCGCGGTCCCGCCAAACTTCTCGTAGCGACCGACCGTCGGCCGGGTCGCTTCCCTCTTCGCGGTGCGTTCACCGCCGGTGCGGATGCGGGGCATCCTCAAAGCCTTCGTTGGCGCCGTTCCGGGCGCGGCCCGGACGACTCCTCCGATTATCGCACGACCGCACAGCGACCGCCGGAATCGGCGTGCCATAATCCGAGCATGGCCGACTCCCCCGCCCCCGCCGGCTCGCGCGCGCTCGGCGTGTTCCTCCTCATCGCGGGGGCACTCGGACTGCTCGCGGCGTTCGAGCTGTCGGTCGAGAAGGTGCTGACGCTCGCCGATCCGTCGCACGTGCCCAACTGCAACGTCGGCGTGCTCGTGGGGTGCAGCACGAACCTCGCCTCGTGGCAGGGCAGCATCTTCGGCTTCCCGAATCCCTTCGTCGGCATGATGGCCTGGCCCGTCGTGATCACCATCGCCGTGGCCCTCATCGGCGGCGTCCGATTCCCGCGCTGGTTCTGGATCGGCTTCAACGTCGGCGTCGCGGGTGCGCTCGTGTTCGTCGGCTGGCTCATCTACCAGAGCATCTACGTGCTCGACGTGCTGTGCCCCTGGTGCATGCTCACGTGGGCCGTGACGATCCCGACGTTCTGGGCGGTCACCCTCGACAACCTCCGCGCCGGACGCCTCCCCGCGGCGCCTCGCGTCCGGCGGCTCGCCGCAGCCTGGTACGGCTGGATCCCGCTCATCACCATCGTCTGCTACCTCGTGATCATCCTGCTCGCGCAGGCGCAGATGAACGCCATCCCCCGAGTGCTGCTCGACCTGCAGAACCTGTTCTGAGCGCCGAACGGGCCCGACGGCGGATACCGTCGGGCCCGTTCATCGGCTCCGCGGAGCGCTCGGGGCGAACCGCAGCGCTCGGCGCGAGCCGGAGCGCTCGGGGCGAACCGGAACGCTCAGGCGAACCAGAGGGCGAGCTCGCGCTCGGCGGACTCGACCGAGTCGGAGCCGTGCACGAGGTTCTGCTGCACCTTCAGCCCCCAGTCGCGGCCGAAGTCGCCGCGGATCGTCCCGGGTGCCGCCGTCGTCGGGTCGGTCGTTCCCGCGAGGACGCGGAAGCCTTCGATCACCCGGTTGCCGGCCACGCGCATCGCGACGACGGGCCCCGACTGCATGAACTCGACGAGCGGCTCGTAGAACGGCTTGCCCTCGTGCTCGGCGTAGTGCTTGGCGAGCAGCTCGCGGTCGGCCTGCACCAGGCGGATGTCGACGAGCGAGTAGCCCTTCGCCTCGATGCGGCGCAGGATCTCGCCGGTGAGGTTGCGGGCGACCCCGTCGGGCTTGACGAGGACGAGGGTCTCCTCGATGGCGGTGGTCATGCTGCTTCCTTCCCGGCCGCGTCGTGCGCGGCCTTGTCTCGATCGATGCGGGCGCCCGCGATCATCGCGTACGCCCAGATGCCTCCGAAGAGCGCGCCGACGAAGAACATCGCCGGGTTCAGCAGGCCCGACACCAGGATGAGCACCTGGATGCCCCAGCCGAGCCCGTACGCCCACGGGAAGCGGAGGAGCCCGATGGTGGCGACGAGCAGCACGATGCACACGCCGCCGGCGGCGAGGATCGACCAGCGGGGCAGCCCGAACGGGGTGTCGCCGTCGACGGCGAGCCCCCAGAGCACGAGCGCCGCGAGGAAGACGACGATGAGCTCGAATCCGAGCACGATCGACGCGAGGCTGCGGCGCAGCGATCGCGGGGCCGCCGAGGCCTGCTCGGGTCCGCCGCCCACGGGCGCCGGCGTGGCGTGCTCGTCGCTCATGCGCGCCCCCACTCGCGATCGCGGGCGTACGCGATGGCCTCGCCCACGAGGGTGATCGAACCGGTCACGACGACGCCGCGACCGGGCGCGGCGCCCGCCCACTCCCGGGCCGATTCGAGCGCCTCCTCGAAGCGGTCGACGACCTGCACCCGGTCGGCGCCGGCCGCCGAGGCGACCACGGCCGCCAGTCGGTCGGCCGAGACCGCACGCTCGGACTCGCCCTGGGTGACGAGGAACTGCGCGCCGGTGCGCGCCAGCTCCCGCGCGATGCCCGCGGCGTCCTTGTCGGCGAGGACGCTGAGCACGATCACGAGCTCGCTGAAGTCGAAGTACTCCTCGAGGGAGGCCACGAGCGACTCGGCCCCGTGCGGGTTGTGCGCGGCGTCGACGATGACCGTCGGCTCGCTCGCGATCCGCTGGAGCCGCCCGGGCGACGTCGCGCCGGCGAGACCGCCCTGCACGACCTCGTCGGCGAGGCGGACGGTGCCTCCGCCGAGGAAGGACTCCACGGCGGCGATCGCGAGTGCGGCGTTGTCGGCCTGGTGACGACCGAACAGCGGGAGGGCGAGGTCGCGGTACTCCCCTGCGAGCCCGCGCACCGAGATCAGCTGCCCGCCGACCGCCACCTGGCTGTCGAGCACGGCGAAGCCGCCGCCCTCGACCTCGAGGGTGGCTTCCCGGCGTGCGGCGACCTCGCTCAGCACCTCGAGCGCCTCCGGCGCCTGGAACGCTGTGACGACCGCGGCGCCGGGCTTGATGATGCCGGCCTTGGTCCGGGCGATCTCGGCGACGGTCGACCCGAGGCGCGCGACGTGGTCGAGCGCGATCGGCGAGAACACCGCGACCTGGCCGTCGGCGACGTTCGTGGAGTCCCACTCGCCGCCCATGCCGACCTCGAGCACCACGACGTCGACCGGGGCGTCCGCGAAGACGGCGAACGCGAGCACCGTGAGCGCCTCGAAGAACGTCAGCCGCGCCTCGCCGGCCGACTCCAGTTCGGCGTCGACGATGCCGACGTACGGCTCGATCTCACCCCAGATGCGCGCAACGTCGGCGTCGGCGACGGGCTCGCCGTCGATCCGGATCCGCTCGGTGAAGCGCTCGAGATGCGGGCTCGTCAGCAGGCCGGTGCGGAGTCCGCCAGCGCGGAGGAGGCTCTCGATCATCCGGGCGGTCGAGGTCTTGCCGTTCGTCCCGGTGAGGTGGATGACCGGAGCCGCACGGTGCGGATCGCCGAGCAGTTCCACGGCACGGCGGGTAGCCCCGAGCCTGGGCTCGGGCGCCTGCTCGCCCACCCGGTCGAGGAGTTCGGCGTAGACCGCGTCGGCGGCGTCGCGCGCGTCGTCGTCGGCCGGGCCGGCGGCGAAGGCCTCGTCGGTCATCGCGTCACTCCTTCCGTCAGGGGCTCGAGGTCGACCAGCAGCGACGATCCGTCGCCCACGGGCTTCGCGGCCGCCGCCCCCGACACGTCGACCGACTCGGCGATCTCCAGCTCCACGGCCAGGGTCTCGCCGGCGATGAGCTCGCGGTGCGCGCCCGCGGCCGCCGCTCCGGCTGCGTCGAGCGTCAGGCCGAGCCGGATCCGGTCTCCGACCTCGAGTCCGGCTGCCTTCCGCGCCTCCTGCACGGCACGCACGACGTCGCGTGCGAGCCCCTCGGCCTCGAGCTCGGGGGTGGTCTCGGTGTCGAGGATCACGAAGCCGCCGTCGGCGAGCAGGCCGAGGGCGCTCGACCCGTCGCCCGATCCGCCGGCCTCGAGCACGAGGTCGTATTCGCCCGGCTCGAGCGCGATGCCGCCCGCGACGACCCCGTCGCCGTCGAGCGACCAGTCGCCCGCACGCGCCGCCTGGATGGCCTGCTGCACCTGCTTGCCGAGGCGGGGACCGGCCGCACGGGCGTTGACCGTCAGCCGCTTCGTGACGCCGTAGCGATCCGCGCTCGCGGCGTCGAGCTGGACGAGCGAGACCGCCTTGATGTTGAGCTCGTCTCGCAGGATCGCCTCGAACGGGGCCAGCGCCGCGGCATCCGAGGCGACGACCGTGAGGGAGGCGAGCGGCAGACGCACCCGCCGGCCGGCCTGCTTCCGCAGCGCGAGGGTCGTCGAGGAGATCTCGCGGACCGCGTCCATCGCGGCGACGAGCGCGTGGTCCTCCGGGAACTCGGCGGCGTCCGGCCAGTCGGCGAGGTGCACGCTCCGGCCGCCCGTGAGCCCGCGCCACACCTTCTCGGTGACGAGCGGCAGTAGCGGCGCCGCGAGCCGCGTCAGCGTCTCGAGCACGGTGAAGAGCGTGTCGAACGCCTCGGCGCCGGAGCCGTCGGCCTGCACGCCCGACCAGAACCGGTCGCGCGAGCGGCGCACGTACCAGTTCGTCAGGACGTCGCCGAAGTCGCGCAGCTTCTGCGCGGCCAGCGGCGAGTCGAACGCGTCGAGGTCGCCCGTGACCGCCTCGACGAGATCCCGGAGCTTCGCGAGCAGGTAGCGGTCGAGGACGTCGGTGGAGTCGGTGCGCCGGCGGGCCTCGTAGCCGCCCTCCCGTGCCGAGTTGGCGTAGAGCGAGAAGAAGTACCAGGTGCTCCAGAGCGGCAGCATGAGCTGGCGGACGCCCTCGCGGATGCCCTCCTCGGTCACGATGAGGTTGCCGCCCCGCAGCACCGAGCTCGACATCAGGAACCAGCGCATCGCGTCGGAGCCGTCGCGGTCGAAGACCTCGTTCACATCGGGGTAGTTGCGCAGCGACTTCGACATCTTCTGCCCGTCGTTGCCGAGCACGATGCCGTGGCTGACGACGTTGCGGTACGCCGGGCGATCGAAGAGCGCCGTCGAGAGCACGTGCATCACGTAGAACCAGCCGCGGGTCTGCCCGATGTACTCGACGATGAAGTCCGACGGGTGGTGCGTGTCGAACCACTCTCGGTTCTCGAACGGGTAGTGCACCTGGGCGAACGGCATCGAGCCCGAGTCGAACCACACGTCGAGCACGTCGGGGATGCGCCGCATGGTGCTCCGGCCGGTCGGGTCGTCGGGGTTCGGCCGGGTGAGCTCGTCGATGTAGGGCCGGTGGAGGTCGGGCTCGCCGGCGCCGTTCACGGGCAGCCGGCCGAAGTCGCGTTCGAGCTCCTCGAGCGAGCCGTAGACATCGACGCGCGGGTAGGCGGGGTCGTCGCTCTTCCACACCGGGATCGGCGACCCGAAGTACCGGTTGCGGCTGACCGACCAGTCGCGCGCGCCGGCGACCCACTTGCCGAACTGCCCGTCCTTGACGTTCTCGGGGACCCAGGTGATCTCCTGGTTCAGCTCGCCCATGCGGTCGCGGAACTCGGGCACCTTGATGAACCAGCTCGAGACCGCCTTGTAGATGAGCGGATTGCGGCATCGCCAGCAGTGCGGGTACGAGTGCTCGTAGCTCGCCTGGCGGAGCAGGCGCCCCTCGGCCTTCAGCAGCTGGGTGAGCGGCTTGTTCGCGTCGCTCCAGAGCAGGCCGGCGACGTCGGTGACCTCGGGCAGGAAGCGACCGGCATCGTCGAGCGAGAGGATGACCGGGATGCCGGCGGCTTCGCCGATGCGCTGGTCCTCCTCGCCGTAGGCGGGGGCCTGGTGCACGATGCCGGTGCCGTCGTCGGTGGTGACGTAGTCGGCGACGAGGATGCGCCAGGCGTTGTGCAGGCCGTACGCGTCGACGTCGGCGTAGTAGTCGAAGAGCCGGTCGTACGTGATGCCCTCGAGCTCCGCACCGCGGACGGTGCGGCTGACGGCCGCGCGGGCCTCGTCGGCCGAGTCGTAGCCGAGCTCCTTGGCGTAGCCGCCGACGAGGTCGAGCGCGAGCAGGTATTCGCCGCCCAGCACTTCGGTGTCGGATGCCGCGCCGGGCGCCTCCTCGCGCACCACGGTGGCGTCGGGCGTGCCGTTCGGGCCCGCCGGCACGACGGCGTACTCGATGTCGGGGCCGACCGCGAGCGCGAAGTTCGTCGGCAGCGTCCACGGCGTCGTGGTCCATGCGAGCGCCCGCACGGCGGTGAGTCCGAGCGACTCGGCCTTCGGACCGGTGAGGGGGAAGGTCACGGTGACCGTCTGGTCCTGCCGCATCTTGTAGACGTCGTCGTCCATGCGCAGCTCGTGGTTCGACAGCGGCGTCTGGTCGCGCCAGCAGTACGGCAGCACGCGGTGGCCCTCGTAGGCGAGGCCGCGGTCGTAGAGCGTCTTGAACGCCCAGACGACGGACTCCATGAAGGTCACGTCGAGCGTCTTGTAGTCGTGCTCGAAGTCGACCCAGCGGGCCTGGCGCGTGACGTACTCCTGCCACTCCTTGGTGTAGCGGAGCACGGCCTCGCGCGCGGCCTGGTTGAAGGCCGCGATGCCCATCTGCTCGATCTCGCTCTTGTCGGTGATGCCGAGCTGACGTTCGGCCTCGAGCTCGGCGGGCAGCCCGTGCGTGTCCCAGCCGAACCGGCGGTGGACCTGCTTGCCGCGCATCGTCTGGTAGCGCGGGAAGAGGTCCTTCGCGTACCCGGTCAGCAGGTGCCCGTAGTGGGGCAGGCCGTTGGCGAAGGGCGGCCCGTCGTAGAACACCCACTCGGGAGCGCCCTCGCGTTCGTCGATCGAGGCCTGGAAGGTGCCGTCGGCCTTCCAGTAACCGAGGACCTCCTCCTCGATCGCCGGGAAGTCCGGTGAAGGCTGGACGCCGTGGTCGTCTGGGGTGCGCGGGTACACGCTCGCTCCTTGCGGGACGGTTGCCTGCACGAGGACGGCGACGACTCGTTCGAGCCGCGTCGCGGTACCACCTCGCTTGCCCCGGGCTTCGCCCGTGACCCCTCGTTCTTCGGCTGTGACGGGCCGGCCCCGTTCGGTTCTACTGACGAGGGATGCCCCGTGCTCGTGAGCGGTGCCCACGGACCCGGTGCGTCCGTTCGCGTTCTTCCGAAGACTCCCCGGTGATGGCCGGATCGCAGTCGTTCACTCGAGTCTACCGGGTGCGGCGAGCGGGCGCAGGCGCGCGGGGCAGGTCACCGGTAGGCGGCGCGGATGAGCTCGACGAGGGCGGCCTCCCCGATGCCGTTGAGCTTGGCCTCGTCGACGAGGTCGTGGATGGCGCCGGCCAGCGCGGTGTGGTGGCCGAGCCGCACGACGACGACCGCGCCGCGCCCCGGGTGCAGCTCGATCAGCCGCTCGTCGCGGAGCACACGGTAGGCGCGGAGGACGGTGTTGACGTTCAGGTCGAGGTCGTCGGCGAGCCGCTGCGCGGCCGGCAGTCGCTCCCCGTACCCGATGCGCCCGTCGACGATCGAGGCGCGGAGCCCGGCGGCCAGCTGCACGAACAGCGGTGTCGGCAGCGTGGGATCGACATGGATGAGCACCCGTTGAACGTATTGCGATAGCTCGACTATCGCAAATGGATTGTCGCGAGGCATCCTCGCTGTCAAGATGAGTGGCCGTGACCGCACCAGCATCCGTCGTCGACTCCCCCGCCCCCACCTCACCCGCGCGCCGCGTCGCGTGGGCCTCGATGGTCGGCACGTCGCTCGAGTCCTTCGACTTCTACGTCTTCGCCTACTTCTCGGCCTTCTTCGTCGGGCCGCTCTTCTTCGACCCGCTCGGCACCTTCGGCGGCACCCTCGCCGCCTTCACCACCATCGCGATCGCGTTCATCGTCCGCCCGATCGGCGCGGCGCTGTTCGGGCACATGGGCGACCGTCTCGGCCGGCGCACGACGCTGCTCTGGACGATCGGCATCATGGGCGTCGCGACCGGCCTCATCGGCGTGCTGCCCACGTACGCACAGGCCGGATGGCTCGGCGCGATCCTGCTCGTCGTGCTGCGCATCGCCCAGGGCCTGTCGCTCGGCGGCGAGTGGGGCGGTTCGATCCTCATCGCCACCGAGCACGCGAGCCCCGTGAAGCGCGCGTTCTACGCGGCGATCCCGCAGCTCGGGTCCCCTGTCGGCTCCATCCTGTCCGCGGCGCTCTTCATCGTGATGACCCTGGTCCTGCCGGCCGAGGAGATCGCCGCCTGGGGCTGGCGCATCCCGTTCCTCCTGGCGCTGCCGCTGCTCGCGGTGTCGCTCTACCTGCGGTGGTCGATCGACGAGACCCCCGTGTTCAAGGAGGTCGTCGCCGAAGGGCGCCGCGACCGCCTGCCGTTCGCCAGGATGTTCGCGCAGCGCCCCGGCGCCGTCGTCATCGCCATCGGCTCGGCGCTGCTGGGCATCGGCTCGTACTCGCTGATGAACACGTACACGATCAATTACGGCGCGGAGCAGCTGGGCTTCAGCTTCCAGGACCTCCTGATCGCGACCACGATCGGCGGCCTGCTGCAGCTCGTGACCATCCCGCTGTTCGGCGCCTGGGCGAGCCGCGTCGGCTCGGCGAAGGTCGTCGCGTGGGGCGCGCTCGGCACGCTGCTCATCACGTTCCCGATGTACTTCCTGCTGCAGTTCGCGACGTTCCCGATCCTCGTCGCCACGATGATCATCGGAGGCATCCTGCCGACGATGTCGTGGGCCGCCCTCGGCGGGCTCATGAACGACCTGTTCCCCGACCACTTCCGCTACTCCGCGCTCTCGGTCTCGTACGCCATCGCGGCGACGGTCGGCGGCTTCATCCCCCTCGCCACGGTCGCGATCGGCGAGGCGAGCGGCTACGCGTGGTGGCATCCGGGCATCGTGCTGGCGCTCCTGTCGCTGCTGACGCTCGCCGCCTCCTGGGCGGCGGCGCGGATGCGGCCGGTGCCCGAGGTCGGCGACCCCGAGGAGACGCCCGCCGCACCCGAACCGCAGGCGGCCGGTCCCACCGCCTGAGCGGCCCGCTCCGCGGGGTGCGACGCTCCATCCGGTAGGCTGGAGCGTCGCACATTCAGGCACCCCACCGACTCGGTGCCGCACATACCGAACCGGAGCATCATGACCGACACCCCGCGCATCCCCGACAAGCCGGCACTCGAGGGCCTCGAAGGCAAGTGGGGCGGTGTCTGGGAAGAGTCCGGCACCTACCGGTTCGACCGCGAGCACGCGACGCGCGACTCGATCTTCTCCATCGACACGCCGCCGCCGACCGCCTCGGGGTCGCTGCACGTCGGCCACGTGTTCTCCTACACCCACACCGATGTCATGGCGCGGTATCAGCGCATGCGCGGCCGCAGCGTCTTCTACCCGATGGGCTGGGACGACAACGGCCTGCCGACCGAGCGCCGCGTGCAGAACTACTACGGCGTGCGCTGCGACCCGTCGCTGCCCTACGACCCCGACTTCACCCCGCCATTCGAGGGCGGCGACGGCAAGAGCACCAAGGCCGCCGACCAGATCCCGATCTCCCGCCGCAACTTCATCGAGCTGTGCGAGCGCCTCACCGTCGAGGACGAGCAGCAGTTCGAGGCCCTCTGGCGCACGCTCGGCCTCTCGGTCGACTGGACGCAGTCCTACCGCACGATCGCCGACGAGGCGCTGTTCACCTCGCAGCTCGCGTTCATCCGCAACGTCGAGCGGGGCGAGGCGTACCAGGCCCTCGCGCCGACGCTGTGGGATGTCACGTTCCGCACGGCCGTCGCCCAGGCCGAGCTGGAGGACCGCGACCAGCCGGGCTTCTACCACCGCGTCGCCTTCCACCGCCCCGACGGGGGCATCGTCGAGATCGAGACCAGCCGTCCCGAGCTCCTGCCGGCGTGCGTGGCGCTCGTGGCCCACCCCGACGACGAGCGGTACCAGCCGCTCTTCGGTACGACCGTGACCACGCCGGTCTTCGGCGTCGAGGTGCCCGTCGTCGCCCACCACCTCGCCCAGAAGGACAAGGGCACCGGCATCGCCATGATCTGCACGTTCGGCGACGTCACCGACGTCGTGTGGTGGCGCGAGCTCGACCTGCCGAACCGCGCCATCATCGGCTTCGACGGCCGCATCATCGCCGACGCGCCCGCCGCGATCGAGTCGGAGGCCGGCCGCGCGGCCTACGCGCAGCTCGCCGGCAAGACGACGTTCTCGGCGAAGCAGGCCGTGGTGGAGCTGCTCCGCGAGTCAGGCGACCTGCTCGCCGACCCGAAGCCCATCACCCACCCGGTGAAGTTCTTCGAGAAGGGCGACCGCCCCCTCGAGATCGTCTCCACGCGACAGTGGTACATCGTGAACGGCGCGCGCGACGCCGGCCTGAAGGAGCGCCTGCTCGAGCGCGGCCGCCAGATCTCGTGGCATCCCGACTTCATGCGCGTGCGCTACGAGAACTGGGTCGGCGGCCTCTCGGGCGACTGGCTGGTCTCCCGTCAGCGGTTCTTCGGCGTGCCGATCCCCGTCTGGTACCCGCTCGACGGCGAGGGGAACCCGGTGTTCGACGAGCCGATCGTCGCGACGCGCGACCTCCTGCCCGTCGACCCGTCCTCCGCGCCCGCGCCCGGCTACGACGAGTCGCAGCGCGGTGTGCCCGGCGGCTTCATCGGCGAGCACGACGTGATGGACACGTGGGCCACCAGCTCGCTCACCCCGCAGCTCGCGGGCGGCTGGGAGCGCGATCCCGAGCTCTACGACCTCGTGTTCCCCTACTCGCTGCGCCCGCAGGGCCAAGACATCATCCGGACCTGGCTGTTCTCCACGGCGCTCCGCGCCGAGCTCGAGCACGGCGTCGCGCCGTGGTCGAACGCCGCGATCTCGGGCTTCATCGTCGACCCCGACCGCAAGAAGATGTCGAAGTCGAAGGGCAACGTCGTGACCCCGGCGGGCCTGCTCGAGCAGCACGGCTCCGACGCCGTGCGGTACTGGGCGGCGTCGAGCCGGCTCGGCACCGACGCGGCCTTCGACCCGCAGAACCCGA
The DNA here is from genome assembly GCF_040267705.1 of Agromyces sp. G08B096. Lineage (NCBI taxonomy): Bacteria > Bacillati > Actinomycetota > Actinomycetes > Micrococcales > Microbacteriaceae > Agromyces > Agromyces sp. G08B096. Next base: position 1,679,577 of record NZ_CP158374.1, on the reverse strand, counting down.
CGCAGGTGAAGATCGGCCGGCGTCTCGCGATCAAGGTGCTGAACGCCGCGAAGTTCATCCTCGGCTTCGAGGGCGCCGCCGACGCGGCCGTGACCGAGCCCGTCGACCGCAGCATGCTCGCCACGCTCGCCTCCGTCGTCGAGCAGGCGACGCGCGCCCTCGACGCCTACGATCACGCCCGGGCGCTCGAGGTCGCCGAGACGTTCTTCTGGACGTTCTGCGACGACTACCTCGAGCTGGTCAAGGAGCGCGCCTACGGCGAGCCCAGCGCGGAGCAGGCCTCGGCCGTCGCGGCGCTGAAGACCGCGCTCGGCGTGCTGCTGCGCCTCTTCGCCCCGGTCATCCCGTTCGCGGCGGAGGAGGCGTGGAGCTGGTCGCACGACGGCTCGGTGCACGTCGCCGCGTGGCCGGCGCTCGACGAGCTCGCCGCGCGAGGCGAGGCGGGTGTGGAGCTGCTCGAGCTCGCGAGCCTCGCGCTGACCGGCATCAGGCGGGCGAAGACCGACGCGAAGGCGTCGCAGAAGACGCCCGTCGCGACCGCCACGATCGCCGGCCCGGCCGACGCGATCCGGCTGCTCGAGTCGGCCGCTGCCGACCTGCGCGCGGTCGGACGCATCGCCGAGCTGGAGTTCGTCGAGGGCGAGGAGCTCGCCGTCGTCGACGTCGTGCTCGACCAGAGCGAGTGAGGGGACCACGATGACGTACGAGATCAGGGCCGCCGGCGAGGACGACTTCTTCGGCTGGCTCCCGCTCTTCGAGGGCTACTGCCGCTTCTACGAGCGCGAGCTCGACGACGCGAAGGCGCTCATCGTGTGGAACTGGCTGCGCGACCCCGCGAACCCGCTCGAGGCGGCCCTCGCCGTCGATGCCGACGGCGCCCCGGTCGGCCTCGCCCACTTCCGCCCGGTTCCCGACACGCTGAGCGGCACGGTCGGATGCTTCCTCGACGACCTCTTCGTCGCCGACGACCACCGACGTGGCGGGGTGGGGCGCGCCCTCATCGAGCACGTGCACGCCCGCGCCGCCGAGCTCGGCACGGGCGGAGTCAGCTGGATCACCGCGGCCGACAACGCCGAGGCGCAGGCGCTCTACGACTCGCTCGCCCGCCGCACCGACTGGGTGCTCTACGAGATGGACGCCTGATGCGTCTCGGCACCAGGTGGCCGTTCGGCGCCGAACCGCCCGCATCCGTCCCGGCGGAGCTGCGCGATCGCATCGCCGCGGTCGAGGCGGCGCATGCCGACGGCACCGGGCGCAACTGGACCCTCACCTGGCTCGAGGGCCGACCGATCGCGGAACTCGACGACGGCACGGTCGTCCGCGACGTCATCGCCGACGCGCACGACGCCGACGAGGACTGGTAGCCACTCGCCGGACTCCCCCGGCTTCGCCGGGCGCCGGGCGCCGGGCGCCGTTCCGTCGGACCGACCTGGCGGATGCCGCTACGCGCGGGCGATGATCTCGCCGTGCGGCATCAGGAACCACCCGTCGGGGTCGGCGGCCCAGTCACGCCAGCCCCGCGCGATCGCGCGCAACTCCTCGGCGGTGGAATGGCCCGACTCGATGGCGTGCGCCGCGAACTGCGACTCCGTGGCCCGCTCGGCCCAGGCGCCGCCCCACCACTCGCGCTCCGCCGCGCTCGCGAACACCCAGACGGACCCGCTCGAGGCGATGTCGGCGAACCCGGCCGAGCGTGCCCAGCGGTGCAGCCGGCGGCCGGCATCGGCCTCGCCGCCGTTCCAGGCGTGGACATCGTGGTACAGCTCGAGCCAGCGCGTGAGCACCGGCGACGCGGGGCTCCAGATGACCCCGCCGTAGTCGACGTCGCGCGCGGCGACCACGCCTCCCGGCTTCAGCACCCGCCGCCACTCACGCAGCGCGTCGACCGGGCGGGCGAGGTGCTGCAGCACCTGGTGCGCATGCACCACGTCGAAGGAGGCATCCGGGAACTCGAGCGCGTACGCGTCGCCCACGCGGAACTCGACGTTGTCGACGCCGGCGCTCGCCGCGAGACCCGCGGCCTTCGCGACGACGCCGGCGGAAGCGTCGACGCCCACGACCTCGCCGGGGGCCACGCGACGGGCGAGGTCCACCGTGATGGTGCCCGGCCCGCTGCCGACGTCGAGCACCCGCAGCCCCTCGCGGAGGTGCGGCACGAGGTACGCCGCCGAGTTCTCGACGGTGCGCCACGAGTGCGTGCGCAGCACGCTGTCGTGATGTCCGTGCGTGTACTCGTCGCGTCGGTCGTGCCGACCCGACGGGGCGTCAGCCGGAACGCTCATCAGATGGCGAAGCCGAGGGCGCGCATCATGTCGCGGCCGTCGTCGGTGATCCGCTCGGGACCCCACGGCGGCATCCACACCCAGTTGATGCGGAACTGCTCGACGATGCCGTCGAGCGCCTCGGCCGTCTGCTCCTCGAGCACATCGGTGAGCGGGCAACCCGCGCTCGTCAACGTCATGTGGATGACCAGCGCATCGTGCTCGTCGTCCCAGCCGAGGTCGTAGATGAGCCCGAGGTCGACGACGTTGACGCCGAGCTCGGGGTCCACGACGTCTTTCAACGCCTCCGTGACCTGGTCGAACTTCTCGGGAGCGAGTGAGGTGACCATGGTGGCAGCCTACGCCGTCTGCGAGACGTAGCGGTCGTAGCCCTCTTCTTCGAGCCGGTCGGCGAGCTCGGGCCCGCCCTGCTCGGCGATGCGGCCGGCGACGAACACGTGCACGAAGTTCGGCTTGATGTAGCGGAGGATGCGCGTGTAGTGCGTGATCAGCAGGATGCCGAGGCCCGTGTGCTCGTGCGCACGGTTCACGCCCTCCGACACGATCTTGAGCGCGTCGACGTCGAGACCGGAGTCGGTCTCGTCGAGGACGGCGAACTTCGGCTTCAGCAGCTCGAGCTGGAGGATCTCGTTGCGCTTCTTCTCGCCGCCGGAGAAGCCCTCGTTGACGTTGCGCTCGGCGAACGCCTGGTCCATCTTGAGGTTCGACATCGACTCCCGGACGTCCTTCAGCCACGTGCGGATCGCCGGCGCCTCGCCGTCGATCGCGGTCTTCGCGGTGCGGAGGAAGTTCGTCACGGTGACGCCGGGGATCTCGACCGGGTACTGCATCGCGAGGAAGAGGCCCGCGCGGGCGCGCTCGTCCACCGACATCTCGAGGACGTTCTCGCCGTCGAGCAGGATCTCGCCGTCGACGACGGTGTACTTCGGGTGACCGGCGATCGTGTACGCGAGCGTCGACTTGCCGGAGCCGTTGGGGCCCATGATGGCGTGGATCTCGCCCTCGTTGATCACCAGGTCGACGCCGCGGAGGATCTCGCGGGTGCCCTGGTCGGTCTCGACGTTGACGTGCAGGTTCTTGATCTCGAGCACGGACATGAGGTGGGGTTCTTCTTTCGGTCGGAGGCCGGCGCGCGGCCGGGAAGGAGGTGGGGTCAGACGGCCACGGTCGCCGAGGGGTCGATCAGCACGTCGCCGCCCTCGATGGTGACCTGGTAGACGGGCACCGGCTCGTAGGCCGGCAGGGTGAGGGGCTTGCCGGTGCGCAGCGAGAACTTCGAGCCGTGGGCCCAGCACTCGAGCGTGTCGTCCTCGACGAAGCCCTCGGCGAGGGAGATGTCGCCGTGGGTGCAGGTGTCGCCGATCGCGAAGACGTCGCCGGCCGCGTCCTTGACGACAGCGATCGGCACGCCCTCGACCACGAAGCGCGACGCCTGGTTGACGGCGAGGTCGTCGACCCCGCAGACGCGAACGGATGCCACGTCAGCTCCCCTGCAGTTCGGCTTCGAGTGCGGCGATGAGGTGCTCCTCGAGCTCGGGCGAGCCGATCTGCTGCACGATCTCGGTGAGGAAGCCGCGGACGACGAGCCGGCGCGCCTCGTCTTCGCGGATGCCGCGGGCCATGAGGTAGAACAGCTGCTCGTCATCGAACCGGCCGGTCGCCGACGCATGGCCGGCGCCCTCGATGTCACCCGTCTCGATCTCGAGGTTCGGCACGGAGTCGGCACGGGTGCCGTCGGTGAGCACGAGGTTGCGGTTCTGCTCGTAGCTGTCGGTCCCGGTCGCCGCGTTGCCGATGAGCACGTCGCCGATCCACACGGTCCGCGCGCCCTCGCCCTGCAGCGCGCCCTTGTAGGTCACGCGCGAGCGGGTGTGCGGGGCGTCGTGGTGGACGTAGACCTGCTGCTCGAGGTGCTGCCCGGCGTCGGAGAAGTAGAGCCCGAGCGCCTCGACGTCGCCGCCCTGCTCGGCGAGGTGGGTCGACGGGTTCACCCGCACGACCTTGCCGCCGAGCGAGACGACGATGTGCTTGAGCTTGGCGTCGCGGCCCACGCGGGCGAAGTGGCTCGCGAGGTGGACCGAGTCGTCGGTCCATTCCTGCAGCGACACGACGGTGAGGTTCGCGCCCTCTCCGACGAGGATCTCCACGTTCTCGGCGAGGCGCGCGTCGCCGGCACCCCGCAGGACGATGAGGCCCCGACTGTTCGGCGCCGCCTCGATGACGGTGTGCGCGGCGCGCGGCGCGGAGCCGAGCCCGGTGCGGCTGACGCTCGCCACCTTGTCGTCCTCGCCGGTGATCGAGACGAGCAGCGCCTCGCCGAAGCTCGACCAGGCGTTGGCCGACGCCCGGTCCTCTGGCAGTCCGGCGGTGCCGATCCGGGCGTCGTCACGGCCGATCCAGCCGACGGTCACGCCCTGGGCGTCGATCGTCTCGAGCTGGAGCCGCGAGCCGTCGAGCTCGCCGCCGGTGAGGTCGGCGAACGCGCCGACGGGCGAGAGCTTCCACTCGTGCTCGCGACCCGTGACGGGCGCGAAGTCGGCGACGTCCGCCGACCGGAACCGCTCGGAGCGGGTCTGCACCGGAGCGAGGGTGTCGGAGTGGGCGCGGAGGCCGTGCTGCTCGGCGGTGGGCATGGCTGTGCTCTGCGTAGCGGCGGTCATTCCTAGCCGACCGATCCTTCCATGCCCATCTCGATGAGCTTGTTGAGTTCCATCGCGTACTCCATGGGCAGTTCGCGGGCGATCGGCTCGATGAAGCCGCGCACGATCATCGCCATCGCCTCGTCCTCGGGCAGCCCGCGGGACATCAGGTAGAACAGCTGCTCCTCGCTGACCTTCGAGACGGTCGCCTCGTGACCGAGCTGGACGTCGTCGACGCGGATGTCGATCGCCGGGTAGGTGTCGGAGCGCGAGATGGTGTCCACGAGCAGCGCGTCGCAGCGCACGGTGTTGGCCGAGTGGTGCGCGTTCGCGTCGACCCGGACCTCACCGCGGTAGCCGGCGCGCCCGCCGCCGCGCGCGATCGACTTCGAGACGATCGACGACTGCGTGTACGGCGCCATATGGATCATCTTCGCGCCGGCGTCCTGGTGCTGGCCGGGACCCGCGAACGCGACCGAGAGCGTCTCGCCCTTGGCGTGCTCGCCCATGAGGAAGATCGACGGGTACTTCATCGTGACCTTCGAGCCGATGTTGCCGTCGATCCACTCCATGGTGGCGCCCTCGTGGGCGACGGCGCGCTTGGTCACGAGGTTGTAGACGTTGTTCGACCAGTTCTGGATCGTCGTGTAGCGCACGCGGGCGTTCTTCTTCACGATGATCTCGACGACCGCGGAGTGCAGTGAGTCGGACTTGTAGATCGGCGCGGTGCAGCCCTCGATGTAGTGGACGTAGCTGTCCTCGTCGGCGATGATCAGGGTCCGCTCGAACTGGCCCATGTTCTCGGTGTTGATCCGGAAGTAGGCCTGCAGCGGGATCTCGACGTGGACGCCCTTCGGCACGTAGACGAAGGAGCCGCCCGACCAGACGGCCGTGTTGAGCGCGGCGAACTTGTTGTCGCCCGCCGGGATGACGGTGCCGAAGTACTCCTCGAAGAACTCGGGGTGCTCCTTCAGGGCGGTGTCGGTGTCGAGGAAGATGACGCCCTGCGCCTCGAGGTCCTCGCGGATCTGGTGGTAGACCACCTCGGACTCGTACTGCGCGGCCACACCCGCGACGAGGCGCTGACGCTCGGCCTCGGGGATGCCGAGGCGCTCGTACGTGTTGCGGATGTCCTCGGGGAGGTCCTCCCAGGACTGCGCCTGCTTCTCGGTGGAGCGGACGAAGTACTTGATGTTGTCGAAATCGATCTCGGAGAGGTCGGCGCCCCACGACGGCATCGGTTTGCGGTCGAAGAGCTGCAGCGCGCGGAGGCGCCGCTGGAGCATCCACTCCGGCTCCTTCTTCAGCGCCGAGATGTCGGCGACCACGTCCTCCGACAGGCCGCGGCGGGCGGATGCGCCGGCGCTGTCGGAGTCGGCCCAGCCGAACTCGTAGACGCCGAGACCCTCCAGCTCGGGGCGGTCGATCAGTACGTCCGTCATGTGCTCCTCTTCTCCTCCCGTGCGACCGGCTATCAGTCCGGCTCACCGCGCCTCGCGCGTCGAGGTACGGGCGATCAGCGGTGATGTGCGGGTGGCTCCAATGCGAACCTAAGATGGCTGGGGATCCGCACGACGCGAAATCGCGCGCGACGGGCGGATGCCTCAACCCATCAAGACTACAGGGTCGCGCGGTGCTCGGTGCCGGACTCACGGCACCGTCACAGCCCCCGAGACCCAGTGAGGACCGTTCCGCCCGTGCACCGCGTCGCGCAGCCCGAAGCCCGAGTCGACAGGGGTAATCGCATCCTCGCGTTCCTGCTCCCGACGACGATCACCCGATGGGTCCGCGCGATGGCGTGGCTCTCACTCATCGTCAACGTGGGCATCGTGGGCACCGGTGGGCTCGTGCGCCTGACGGGATCCGGAATGGGGTGCGAGACCTGGCCCTACTGCACCGCGGAGTCACTCGTCCCGACCCCCGAGCTGGGCGTCCACGGCTTGATCGAGTTCGGCAACCGCACGCTGACGGGCGTCCTCGTCATCGTCGCGGCTCTGATGTTCCTGTCGGTGCTGCGCCTGCAGCCGCGTCGCCGGGACCTCACCGGAATCTCGTTCGCGATCGGCGTCGGGATCATCGTGCAAGCGGTCGTCGGCGGGATCACCGTGTGGCTGCATCTCCACCCCGCCGTCGTCGGCTTCCACTTCCTCGTCTCGGCCGCGCTGGTCTGCCTCGCGACGCTCCTGGTGCATCGTGTGTACGCCGCACCGGGACCTCGGCGCCTCGCCGTCTCCCGAGGGTATGCGACCCTCGCGCACCTCACGAGCGCGGCCGTCTTGCTCACGGTGATCGTCGGCATCCTGCTCACCGGCTCGGGTCCGCACGCCGGCGACGACGCCGCGGCTCGGAACGGCTTGGATCCCATCCTCTGGCAGCACATCCACGCCTGGCCCGGGTATCTCACGTTCGCACTCACCATCGCCCTCCTCGTCGGCGCGTTCCGGACGCCGAGCGATCTCGGCCTCCGTGGAGCGGTCGGCCTCCTCTGCTCCGTAGAGGTGGTGCAGATCGCAGTCGGCCTCTGGCAAGCCCGGACGGGACTGCCCATCGTCCTCGTGAACATCCACATGGTGCTTGCGGTCATCCTCGTCGCCGCGATGACCTCCGTCCTGATGCGCCTCAAGCGGCCGGCCGAGGCATCCCTAGGCACGGCGGCGCGATGAGGGTCGCGCACCGCGGCCGTGCGCCGCGTGTCCACCCCGACGCGACCGTCGCGCCGGGCGCCATCCTCTCCGGCGACGTGGTCGTCGACGCGGGCGCCCGCATCCTGCACGGAGCCGTCCTCACCGCCGAAGACGGGCAGGTCCGCATCGGGCCGAACACGGTGGTCATGGAGCATGCGCTGGTGCGCGGTCGCGCGGGGCATCCGGCGCTCGTCGGCGCCGACGTGATGATCGGTCCGCACGCGCACGTGAACGGTGCGCGCGTCGGCGACCGCGTCTTCGTCGCGACGGGTGCCGCCATCTTCCCCGGTGCGGAGCTCGGCGACGACTCGGAGGTGCGCATCAACGGCGTCGTGCAGGTGAACACGGTGCTGCCGGCCGGAGCGCTCGTGCCGATCGGATGGGTCGCGGTGGGGTCGCCCGCGAGCATCCTCTCCCCCGACCGTCACGACGAGATCTGGGCCATCCAGCGCGAGCTCGACTTCGTGCACACGGTGTACGGCGATCCGCGCGCCGACGGCATGGCTGAGATCATGCGCCGGCAGTCGGCGTTCTTCGCCGCGCACGATCACGACGTCGTCCTGAGCGATGACGAGGCATCGGGCGATGAAGCGCCCGACGCCGAGCGCACCGTCTAGTCTCGACCGACCCCTAGAAGGGCAGCAGCGGGTCGATGCCGATCGCGAGGAACAGCAGCGACAGGTAGACGATCGACCCGTGGAACACGCGCATCGGTGACACCTGCTCGTGACGGATCGCAAGGCCGTAGAGGCGGTGCGTCTCGTACACGAACCAGCCGCCGACGACGAGCGCGGTCGCCGTGTACACGAGCCCCATGCCGGCGACCGGGATGAGCAGCAGCGAGCAGGCGACGGTCGCCCACGCGTAGAGGATCACCTGCAGGCCGACCTGCGCGCGGCCGCGGACGACCGCGAGCATGGGCACGCCGGCGGCGGCGTAGTCGTCCTTGTATTTCATCGACAGCGGCCAGTAGTGCGGCGGCGTCCAGAGGAAGATGATGAGGAACAGGATGAACGGCGCCCAGTCAAGGCTGCCGGTGACGGCGGCCCACCCGATGAGCACGGGCATGCAGCCCGCGACCCCGCCCCACACGATGTTCTGCGACGTACGGCGCTTCAGGATGAGGCTGTAGAAGACGACGTAGAGCAGGATCGCGGCGAGCGAGAGCGCTGCCGCCACCCAGTTCGTGAAGATCCAGAGCCAGGCGATCGAGGCGATGCCGAGCCCGTACGCGAACAGGAGCGCCTCGCGGTCGGTCAGCTCGCCCGTGACGAGCGGCCGCTTCTTCGTGCGCTTCATGACCCGGTCGATGTCGCGGTCGATGTAGCAGTTGAACGCGCCGGCGGACCCAGCGCTCATCGCGCCGCCGATGAGGGTCGCGAGCAGCAGCCACAGGTCGGGCAGCCCCTGCTGGGCCAGGATCATCGTCGGCGCGGTGACGACGAGCAGCAGCTCGATCACCCGCGGCTTGGTGAGCGCGACGTACGCCGCGAGCTTGCGGCGGACGGTCATCGCCGGTCTGGCGTCACGGGTCTCTACGGCTGCCTGCATCGTTCCTCTTCCGGCACGCGGGCGCGCTCGTACGTGCGCGCGGGCCGCTCCCGATTCTAGGCCATGCCGTCCGCGCGGCGGTCCCGCCCGCATCCCGGCGACCTCACGTCAACCCCCGGCGCGGGTGAGTCATGTCCCGTCACAGGGCGTCATCCTGTCCATATACTGAGGGAAGCGCGCCCGGCGGCGCGGATCCGATGTGCCGTCTCACGCGACGCACCTTCCGCAGGCAGTCGCCAGGCTCCACCGCGCCGAAGCGTATCCCGGCGGGTCCGGGGGCTTGTCGGCTCCCCTGACGCCGCCACGATCGGAAGGAACGACACCTCGTGGCAACTCTGCAATGGGATCCCATCGACGACCGGGCCGTGGACACGGCGCGCGTGCTCGCCGCGGACGCGGTGGAGAAGGTCGGCAATGGGCACCCCGGTACGGCGATGAGCCTCGCGCCCGCCGCCTACCTCCTCTTCCAGAAGGTCATGCGGCGCGACCCGTCGGACACCCACTGGCTCGGACGCGACCGGTTCATCCTGTCGGCCGGCCACAGCTCCCTCACGCAGTACGTCCAGCTCTACCTCGAGGGCTCGGGCCTGGAGCTCGACGACCTCAAGGCGCTGCGCACCTGGGGCTCGAAGACGCCCGGACACCCCGAGTACGGCCACACCGACGGGGTCGAGATCACGACCGGCCCCCTCGGCCAGGGCCTCGCCTCCGCGGTCGGCTTCGCCTACGCCTCGCGGTTCGAACGCGGACTCTTCGACCCCGACGCCCCGGCCGGTGAGAGCCCCTTCGACCACTTCGTCTACGTGATCGCCGGCGACGGCGACCTGCAGGAGGGCGTGACGAGCGAGGCCTCCTCGCTCGCGGGCCACCAGCAGCTCGGCAACCTCGTCGTCATCTACGACTCCAACCAGATCTCGATCGAAGACGACACGAACATCGCCTTCACCGAAGACGTCGCCAAGCGCTACGAGGCCTACGGCTGGCACGTCCAGACCGTCGACTGGAAGAAGACCGGCGAGTACGTCGAAGACGTCGCCGAGCTGCACGCCGCGATCGAGGCCGCCAAGGGCGAGCAGGACAAGCCCTCGATCATCATCCTGAAGACCATCATCGGATGGCCCTCGCCCGGCAAGCAGAACACGGGCAAGATCCACGGCTCGGCGCTCGGCGCGTCGGAGCTCGCCGCGACGAAGGAGGTGCTCGGCTTCGACCCCGAGGCCACCTTCGTCGTCGCCGAGGACGTGATCGCGCACACCCGCGCGGCACGTGAGCGCGGCGCAGCGGCTCACGCGGAGTGGCAGCGGGCGTTCGACGCCTGGGCCGCCGCGAACCCCGAGCGGAAGGCCCTGCTCGACCGCCTCGAGGCCGGCGAGCTGCCCGACGACATCGAGTCGGCGCTCCCGTCGTTCGACGGCGGCACGGAGGTGTCCACGCGCGCCGCATCGGGCAAGGTCATCAACGCGCTCGCCCCGCAGCTGCCCGAGTTCTGGGGCGGCTCGGCCGACCTCGCGGAGTCGAACCTCACGACGATCGCGGGCGCGCCCTCGTTCATCCCCGCGCAGTGGTCGACCCACGAGTTCTCGGGCGACCCGTACGGCCGTGTGCTGCACTTCGGCATCCGCGAGCACGCCATGGGCGCGATCGTCAACGGCATCGTGCTGCACGGGCCTACGCGGCCGTTCGGCGGGACGTTCCTCATCTTCAGCGACTACATGCGGCCGGCCGTGCGTCTCGCGGCGCTCATGAAGGTGCCCTCGATCTTCGTGTGGACCCACGACTCGGTCGCGCTCGGCGAAGACGGCCCGACGCACCAGCCGATCGAGCAGCTCGCGACGCTCCGGGCCATCCCCGGGTTCACCGTCGTGCGGCCCGCGGACGCGAACGAGGTGTCGCACGCCTGGCTCGAGATCCTGAAGCGCCGCGACGCGCCTGTCGGCATCGCGCTCACGCGCCAGAACATCCCGGTGTTCGAGCGCGGCGACGGCGACGCCTCCGGCGACGTGCTCGCATCCGCCGCCAACGTCGCGAAGGGCGCGTACGTGCTGGCAGAGGCCCCGTCGGGCGAGCCCGACGTGATCCTCATCGCCACGGGCTCCGAGGTGCAGCTCGCCGTCGCGGCTCGCGAGCAGCTCGCCGCAGAGGGCATCCAGGCGCGCGTCGTCTCGGCCCCCTCGCTCGAGTGGTTCGAAGAGCAGGATGCCGCATACCGCGAGTCCGTGCTGCCGTCGTCGGTGACCGCCCGGGTCTCGGTCGAGGCCGGGCTCGCGCTCAGCTGGCAGCGCTACGTCGGCCCCCGCGGTCGCAGCGTCTCGATCGAGCACTTCGGAGCCTCCGCCGACTACAAGACCCTGTTCCGCGAGTTCGGCATCACGACCGAAGCCGTCGTCGCCGCCGCGAAGGAATCGCTCGCCGCCGTCTGAGCGAGCAGAAGGAGAATCATCCCCATGAGCACCACTCCCACCGCCGCCCTCTCCGAGGCCGGCGTCAGCATCTGGCTCGACGACCTGTCGCGTCAGCGCCTCGCGACGGGCGACCTCACCCGCCTCATCGCCGATCGCGATGTCGTCGGCGTGACGACCAACCCGACGATCTTCGCCGGCGCACTGGCGAACGGCGCCGCCTACGCGGAGCAGCTGCACGCGCTCGCCGGGCAGGGCGCTGACGTCGACACCGCCGTCTTCGAGATCACCACCGACGACGTGCAGGCCGCGGCCGACGTCTTCCGGCCGGTCTACGACGCGAGCAACGGCTTCGACGGCCGGGTCTCGATCGAGGTGGCGCCCGACCTCGCGCACGACGCCGAGGGCACGATCGCCTCGGCGAAGGCGCTCTGGGCGAAGGTCGACCGGCCGAACGCGATGATCAAGATCCCGGCGACCGTCGAGGGGCTCGACGCGATCCGCGACACGATCGCGGCGGGCATCAGCGTGAACGTCACCCTGATCTTCAGCCTCGACCGGTACCGCCAGGTCATCGAGGCCTACCTCGCCGGGCTCGAGCAGGCGAAGGCGGCCGGCATCGACCTGTCGACCATCCACTCGGTCGCATCGTTCTTCGTCTCGCGCGTCGACACCGAGATCGACAAGCGACTCACCGAGATCGGCACCGACGAGGCGCTCGCGCTGAAGAGCAAGGCCGGCATCGCCAACGCCCGCCTCGCCTACGAGCTCTACGAGCAGGTGTTCGCGAGCGACCGCGCCACGGCGCTCCTCGAGGCGGGGGCGAACCGGCAGCGTCCGCTGTGGGCGTCGACCGGCGTGAAGGACCCGGCGCTGCCCGACACGCTGTACGTGACCGAGCTCGTCGCACCCGGCGTCGTGAACACCATGCCCGAGAAGACGCTCGAGGCCACGTTCGACCACGGCGAGATCGTCGGCGACACGGTCACCGGCGCCTACGCCGACGCCGGTCGCGTGCTCGACGCCCTCGCGGGCGTCGGCGTCGACTACGACGACGTCACCGCGCTCCTCGAGCGCGAAGGCGTGGAGAAGTTCATCGTGTCGTGGAACGAGTTGCTCGAGACGGTCCGCGCAGCGCTGGAGGCGGCGAAGTGAGCTTCCGCATCGCCGTGAGCGGCGCCGCGGCGGACGCCGTTCGTCGCACCGTGCCGACGCTCGTCGCCGACCGCGTCGCATCCGGCATCACCGCGCAGGACCCCGCGCTCTGGGGGCGCGCGGCCGAGGAGGAGTCGGCCAAGCGCCTCGGCTGGACCGAGGCGGTCGCGATCTCGCGCGCCCTCGTGCCCGAGATCGTCGCGCTCCGCGACGAGCTCCGTGCCGCGGGTGTCGACCACATCGTGCTCGCCGGCATGGGCGGTTCCTCGCTCGCGCCCGAGGTCATCACCCGGACCGTCGGCGCCGAACTCACCGTGCTCGACTCGACCGAGCCGGGTCAGGTGCGGGCGGCCCTCGCCGACCGGCTCGCCTCCTCGGCGCTCGTCGTCTCGTCGAAGTCCGGCTCGACCGTCGAGACCGACAGTCAGCGCCGGGTGTACGAGCAGGCCTTCCGCGAGGCGGGCATCGACCCCGTCGGTCGCATCGTCGTGGTCACCGACCCTGGCTCGCCGCTCGACGAGTCGGCGAGGGCAGCCGGCTACCGCGTGTTCAACGCCGACCCGAACGTCGGCGGACGCTACTCCGCGCTGACGGCGTTCGGGCTCGTGCCCTCTGGTCTCGCCGGCGTCGACATCGCGGAGATCCTCGACGAAGCCGAGGCCATCGAGCTCCCGCTCGCGATCGACGCGGAGGAGAACCCCGGCCTCATCCTGGGCGCGGCGATCGCGGCGACGAGCCCGCGCCGCGACAAGCTCGCGATCGTCGCCGACGGCACCCACATCGTCGGCTTCGCCGACTGGGCCGAGCAGCTCATCGCGGAGTCGACGGGCAAGGAGGGCACCGGCATCCTGCCCGTCGTCCTCGACACCGCGGCACCCGAGCTGTCTGCCCGTCTCTCCGACGTCCAGGTGGTGCGGCTCGTCGCCGACGCCGGCGACGACGTGTTCGCGGGCGACGACGGCGAGATCCGCGTGTCCGGCACCCTCGGCGCGCAGCTGCTCGTCTGGGAGTACGCCACCGCCGTCGCAGGTCGTCTGCTCGGTATCAACCCGTTCGACCAGCCCGACGTCGAGTCCGCCAAGATCGCGGCACGCGGACTCCTGGACGCCCGCCCCGAGCCCGCGCCCGCGGCCTTCGTCGCCGACGGCATCGAGGTGCGCGGCACGCCCGAGGTCATCGGCGCGGCGAGCGACCTCGCCTCCGCCATCGAGGTGCTGCTCGAGGAACTGCCCGCCGACGGCTACCTCTCGGTGCAGGCGTACGTCGACCGGGTGGCCCACCCCGAGCTCGCCGAGCTCCGCGACCTCCTCGCGGCGCGCGCCGGCCGGCCGGTGACGTTCGGCTGGGGGCCCCGGTTCCTGCACTCCACCGGCCAGTTCCACAAGGGCGGTCCGGCGGTGGGCGTGTTCCTGCAGCTCACGCAGCGCCCCGCGGACGATCTCGCGATCCCCGAGCGGCCGTTCACGTTCGGCGAGCTCATCGCGGCGCAGGCCTCCGGCGACGCGAGCGTGCTCGCCGACCACGGACGCCCGGTGCTGACGCTGACCCTCACCGATCCCGCCGCCCAGCTCGCGGGCCTCCGCGACGCGATCGGCTGATCGGCGGAGACGGCATGCAACCGGCCACGATCTCGGCGGGTCACAACCCGCTCCGGTCTGCGAAGGACTACCGGCTGAACCGCATCGCGGGTCCATCGAGCCTCATCATCTTCGGCGTGACGGGCGACCTGTCGCGGAAGAAGCTGATGCCGGCGGTGTACGACCTCGCGAACCGCGGCCTGCTTCCGCCCGGCTTCGCGCTCGTCGGGTTCGCCCGTCGGGATTGGGAGGACCAGGACTTCGAGCAGGTCGTCCACGATTCGGTCAAGCAGTACGCCCGCACCGAGTTCCGCGAGGACGTGTGGAAGCAGCTGGCGCGAGGCATCCGCTTCGTCTCGGGGACCTTCGACGACGACGCGTCGTTCGACCGCCTGCGTGAGGTCGTCGAGCAGCTCGACCGCGACCGCGGCACCATGGGCAACCACGCGTTCTACCTCTCGATCCCGCCGAAGTCCTTCCCGGAGGTCATCGCCCAGCTGAAGCGCTCGGGCCTCACCGAGCAGCGCGACGGCCAGTGGCGCCGCGTGGTCATCGAGAAGCCGTTCGGCAGCGACCTCAAGACGGCACGCGAGCTGAACGACGTCGTGGCCTCGGTCTTCCCGCCCGACTCGGTGTTCCGCATCGACCACTACCTCGGCAAGGAGACGGTGCAGAACATCCTCGCGCTGCGCTTCGCCAACCAGCTGTACGAGCCAATCTGGAACGCCAATTTCGTCGACCACGTGCAGATCACGATGGCGGAGGACATCGGCGTCGGCGGCCGCGCGGGGTACTACGACGGCATCGGCGCGGCGCGCGACGTCATCCAGAACCACCTGCTGCAGCTGCTGGCGCTCACCGCGATGGAGGAGCCGATCTCGTTCGACGCGGCGGATCTCCGCGCCGAGAAGGAGAAGATCCTCGCGGCCGTCCGGCTGCCGGAGGACCTCGCGACCGGCACCGCGCGGGGCCAGTACGCGGGCGGCTGGCAGGGCGGCGAGAAGGTCGTCGGCTTCCTCGACGAAGACGGGATGAACCCCGAGTCGACGACCGAGACGTACGCCGCCATGAAACTGCTCATCGGCACCCGGCGGTGGGCCGGCGTCCCGTTCTACCTGCGAGCCGGCAAGCGGTTGGGCCGGCGAGTCACCGAGATCGCCGTGGTGTTCAAGCGCGCGCCGCAGCAGGTGTTCGCCGACAGCCAGACCTCGGAGCTCGGGCAGAACGCGCTCGTCATCAGGGTCCAGCCCGACGAGGGCGTGACGATCCGGTTCGGCTCGAAGGTGCCGGGCGCGGGTATGCAGGTGCGCGACGTGACCATGGACTTCGGCTACGGCCACGCCTTCACCGAGGCGAGCCCCGAGGCGTACGAGCGGCTGATCCTCGATGTGCTGCTCGGCGACCCGCCGCTGTTCCCCCGCCAGGAGGAGGTCGAGCTCAGCTGGAAGATCCTCGACCCGATCGAGGAGTTCTGGGCCACCCAGGGGCAGCCCGAGCAGTACCGCCCCGGTACCTGGGGGCCGTCGTCCGCCGACGCGCTCCTCGCCCGCGACGGCCGAACCTGGAGGCGCCCGTGATCGTCGACCTGCCCGACACCACCACCAGCCAGATCTCCAAGGCGCTGGTCAAGATCCGCGAGGAGGGCGGCGCGGTCGCCCTGGGGCGGGTGCTGACCCTCGTGATCGCCACGCGCTCGGGCGCCGAGGAGGAGGCGATCGAGGCCGCGAACGACGCGTCGCGGGAGCACCCGATGCGCGTCATCGTCGTCTCGACGACCGCAGATGCCGACGGCGCCGACGTGGCGCCGCGACTCGACGCGGAGATCCGCGTCGGCGGCGACGCGGGCGCGAGCGAGGTCATCGTGCTGCGCGCCTGCGGCGACGCGGCCGACAGCCCGGAGAGCCTCGTGATGGGGCTCCTGCTGCCCGACGCCCCGGTCGTCACCTGGTGGCCGGGCGAGGCACCGGCCCGGCCGGGCGAGTCGCCGCTCGGCCGCATCGCCCAGCGACGCATCACGGATGCCTCGGCCCAGGCCGACCCGCAGGCGGCGCTCCGCGTCCTGGCGGAGAACTACTCCCCCGGCGACGCCGACTTCGCGTGGACCCGGCTCACCCTCTGGCGCGCGCAGCTGGCGGCCGTGCTCGACCAGCCGCCGTACGAGCCCGTCACCGCGGTCGACGTCGACGGCGCGATCGACTCCCCGTCGACCACGCTCCTCGCGGCCTGGCTGCAGATGCAGCTCAGCGCGGAGACGACCTACCGGCTGACGCCCGTCGAGCAGGGCTCGCACGGCATCCACGGGGTGCGGCTCGAACGGCCGAGCGGACCGGTCGACCTGGTGCGCGACATCCCCGGCGTCGCGACGCTCCGGCAGCCCGGCCAGCCGACGCACGACGTGGCACTCCCCCGGCGGAGCCTCCGCGACTGCCTGGCCGACGAGCTACGGCGACTCGACCCCGATGAGCTGTACGGCGAGGTGATCACCGTCGGGCTCGCCGAGCTCGGCGCCCCTGCCCCAGACCGCGAGGAGGCGGTTCGATGACGAACGAACGACGCGTGCTTGTCCACCCCGACAAGGCGTCCCTCGCGGGCGCCGTCGCGGCGCGCTTCATCACCAAGACGCTCGACATCCTCGACGGTCAGGAGACGGCCCATCTGTCGCTGACCGGGGGCTCGATGGGGTCGGCAGTGCTCGAAGCCGTGTGGGCGTCGCCCGCGCAGGCGTCGATCGACTGGAGCCGGGTGCACTTCTGGTGGAGTGACGAGCGGTGGCTGCCCGAGGGCGACGCCGAACGCAACGACCGGCAGGCGCGTGATGCGCTGCTGGACCGGCTCCAGCTCGACGCCGGCCAGGTGCACGCCATGCCCGCCGCCGATTCAGGTCTCGAGCTCGACGCGGCCGCCGACCGGTACGCCGAGGAACTGGCCCGGTTCGGCATGGACGACCTCCCGCACCCGATCTTCGACATCTCCTTCCTCGGCGTCGGGCCCGACGGGCACATCGCCTCCCTGTTCCCGCACCGGTCGGGGATCCGAGTCACCGACCGGACCGTCATCCCGGTACGGAACTCGCCCAAGCCGCCGCCCGAGCGCCTGAGCCTCACGCGCCCCGTGATCAACAGCTCGCAGCGCATCTGGCTCGTGCTGGCCGGCGCCGACAAGGCCTCCGCGCTCGGCCTCGCCCTGGCCGGCGCAAGCCGGGACGAGGTGCCCGTGGCGGGCATCAAGGGACGCCGCCGCACCGTGTTCTTCGTCGACCAGGATGCCGCGGCCGAGGTGCCCGAGGAGCTCATCGCCCGCGAGTACTGAGCGGACATGACGAAGGGGCCGGCTCCGTGGAGCCGGCCCCTTCGTCATGTCCTCGTGGCACGCACCGCCCGACGCCGTGCGTCGTCGTGCGAGCCGCGCGGATCGCTACTTCGAGCTCGTCCCGCGACGCGCGCGGAGCTGCTCGAGCGCCTCTTCGAGGAGCTGAGCCGCTTCCTCCTCGGTGCGGCGCTCCTTCACGTAGGCGAGGTGGGTCTTGTACGGCTCGGCCTTCGCGACGGCGGGCGGGTTCTCGCGGTCGCGGCCGGCCGGAAGCCCGGTCGACGGGCTGTCGATGATGTCGGGGATCTCCTCGGCGGGGAGGTTGGCCGCGAAGTAGCGGACCGTCTCATTGCCCATCGCGTCCCAGTAACTGACCGCGATGCGGTCGGCGTGGAAACCGTGGTCCTGCTCGCCCATGGGGCCCGCGCCGACGCGCGAGCCGCGGATGGCGCTGTTACCTGAAACCATCGTGTCGTCCTCAGATGCCGGCGTCGAACTTGGTAATGAGCCCGAGCACCACGATGCAAGCGACCCAGACGAGGCCCAGGATGATCGTGATCCGGTTGAGGTTGCGCTCGGCGACGCCGGAGGCGCCGAGGCTGGAGGTCACGCCGCCGCCGAACATGTCGGACAGACCACCGCCGCGGCCCTTGTGCAGCAGGATGAGCAGCGTCAGCAGGAGGCTCGTGAGGCCGAGCAGCACCTGCAGGACGACCTGGAGAATCTCCACGGTGAACCCTTTCCGGGCACGGCGTGCTGCCGTGCCGACATTAGAGTATAGCCAGTGGCCGTGGCCCGCTCCGGTCGGGAACGGGCCACGGCGCGTTCAGGCGCCGACGTGCTTCTTGAAGCGGACGATGCTCGAGAACTCGTCGATGTCAAGGCTTGCACCGCCGACGAGTGCCCCGTCGACGTTCGGCTCCCGCATGAAGGAGGCGATGTTCGCCGCCTTCACCGAGCCGCCGTAGAGGATCCGGGTCGCCTTCGCGGCATCCTCGCCGAGGACCTCGGCCAGAACGCCGCGCAGCGCCGCGGCGACCTGCTCGGCCTGGGCGGGAGTCGCCGCCTGGCCCGACCCGATGGCCCAGACGGGCTCGTACGCGACGACGACTTCCTTCGCCGCGTCGACGCCCTCGAGGGCCGCACGCAGCTGCGCGACGGGCACGGCGCTCGCGCCATGCTCTTCGAGGTCTTCGGCGGTCTCGCCGACGCAGAGCACCGGCACGAGGCCGTGGCGCTGTGCGGCGAGGACCTTGCGGTTCACATCGGCATCGGTCTCGTCGTGCAGCGTGCGCCGCTCGGAGTGTCCGATGATCACGTACCGGCAGTCGAGCTGCGCGAGGAACGCGCCCGAGATCTCGCCCGTGTACGCGCCGGAGTCGTGGGCCGAGACATCCTGACCGCCGTACGCGATGGGCAGCGAGTCGGCGGCGACGAGCGTCTGCACCGAGCGCAAGTCGGTGAAGGGCGGGAACACCGCCACCTCCGCGTCGGCCGCGTCGTGCTTCGCGTCGGCCAGCGACCACGCCAGCTTCTGCACGAACGCGATCGCCTGCAGGTGGTCGAGGTTCATCTTCCAGTTGCCCGCGATGAGCGGGGTGCGGCCTACTGCCATCCGAGGACCTCCAGTCCGGGGAGCTTCTTGCCCTCGAGGAACTCGAGGCTCGCGCCCCCGCCCGTCGAGATGTGTCCGAACGCGTCGTCGGCGAAGCCGAGCTGGCGGACCGCCGCGGCGGAGTCGCCGCCGCCGACCACGCTCAGGCCGTCGACCTCGGTCAGCGCCTGCGCGACCTCGCGTGTGCCGGCGGCGAACGGCGCGAGCTCGAACACGCCCATGGGGCCGTTCCAGAACACCGTCTTCGATCCGCGGATCTTCTCCGCGAACGCGGCGGCCGTGTCGGGGCCGATGTCGAGGCCGAGGCCGGATGCTCCGAACGCCGTGTCCTCGATCGCGTCGGCGGGCGCGACGACGTGCTCGGCATCGGCCGCGAACCGCTCGGCCACCACCACGTCGGTCGGCAGGACGATCTCGACCCCGCGCTCGCGCGCCTCGGCGAGGTAGCCGCGCACGGTCTCGATCTGGTCCTCCTCGAGCAGGCTCGAGCCGACCTTGTGGCCCTGGGCGGCGAGGAACGTGAACAGCATGCCCCCGCCGATGAGCAGCGCGTCGACCCGCGGCAGCAGGTGGGCGATCACCCCGAGCTTGTCCGACACCTTCGAGCCGCCGAGGACGACCGTGTACGGCCGCTCGGGGTTCTCCGTGAGCCGGTCGAGCACCTCGAGCTCGGCGGCGATGAGCAGGCCGGCCGCACTCGGGCGCAGCTGCTCGAGGTCGAAGACGCTCGCCTGCTTCCGGTGCACGACGCCGAAGCCGTCGGAGACGACCGCGTCGGCGAACGCCGCGAGCTCCCCCGCGAACGCCGCGCGCGCTTCGTCGTCCTTCGCCGTCTCGCCTGCGTTGAAGCGAAGGTTCTCGAGCACGAGCACCTCACGGTCGGCGAGGTGCTCGACCTTCGACGCGGCATCCGGTCCGACGGTGTCGGACGCGAAGGCCACCGGCGCATCGAGGAGTTCGCCGAGGCGCGCCGCGACGGGCGCAAGGCTGTACTTCGGGTCGGGTGCGCCGTCGGGCCGCCCGAGATGGGAGACCACGATCACACGCGCCCCCTGGCCCGTGAGGGCCTCGAGGGTGGGGACCGACGCCCGCACGCGACCGTCGTCGGTGATGCTGCCGTCCTTCAGGGGGACGTTCAGATCACACCGGACGACGACGCGCTTGCCGGCGAGCGGACCCAGGGACTCGATCGTTCGCAGGGTCACGTCGACTCGTTTCAGAGACGTTCAGCCACGTACTCGGTGAGGTCGACGAGCCGGTTGGAGTAGCCCCACTCGTTGTCGTACCACGCCGAGAGCTTCACCTGGTCGCCGATCACGCGGACGAGGCCGGCGTCGAAGATCGACGAGTGCGGGTCGGTGACGATGTCGCTCGAGACGATCTCGTCCTCGGTGTACTTCAGGATGCCCTTCAGCGGGCCCTCGGCCGCCGCCTTGTAGGCGGCCTTGACCTCGTCGACCGTCACGGGACGCGACGCGGTCACGGTGAGGTCGGTGATGGAGCCGGTGGGGACCGGAACGCGGAGCGCGAAGCCGTCGAGCTTGCCGACGAGTTCGGGCAGCACCAGGCCGATCGCCTTGGCCGCACCGGTCGAGGTCGGGACGATGTTGATCGCGGCGGCGCGCGCGCGACGGAGGTCCTTGTGGGGGCCGTCCTGCAGGTTCTGGTCGGCCGTGTACGCGTGCACCGTCGTCATGAGGCCGCGCTCGATGCCGAACGCGTCGTTGAAGACCTTGGCGAGCGGCGCGAGGCAGTTCGTCGTGCACGACGCGTTCGAGATGATGTGCTGCGTCGCCGGGTCGTACGTGTCCTCGTTCACGCCCATGACGAACGTGCCGTCCTCGTCGGTGGCGGGGGCCGAGATCAGCACCTTCTTCGCGCCGGCGTCGAGGTGCTTGCGCGCGTCGGCGGCCTTGGTGAAGAAGCCGGTCGACTCGATGACGATGTCGACGCCGAGCTCGCCCCAGGGGAGGTTCGCGGGGTCGCGCTCGGCGAACGCCTTGATGGCCTTGCCGTTGACGATCAGGTTCTCGTCGTCGTACTCGACCGTCGCGTCCAGGCGGCCCGTGATCGAGTCGTACTTCAGCAGGTGGGCGAGCGTCTTGTTGTCGGTGAGGTCGTTGACCGCGACGATCTCGAGGTCTGCGCCCTGCGCGAGGGCGGCGCGGAAGTAGTTGCGGCCGATGCGGCCGAAGCCGTTGATGCCGATCTTTACGGACACGAAGTGCTCCTGTTAGACATGCGCGAGCGCGCGATTTCAATGGTGAAGCCGGACGGCGGTGTCCCCGGACGGCGTCCGGGGACACCATCCGCTATGACAGTAGCAGCAGGCCGGAAGTGCGCTCGCGGGCGGCGTCGAAGCGCTGCTGGACGTTCGCCCAGTCGGCGATGTTCCAGAACGCCTTGACGTAGTCGGCCCGCACGTTCTGGTAGTCGAGGTAGTACGCGTGCTCCCAGACATCGAGCATGAGCAGCGGCACGATACCGGCCGGCAGGTTGCCCTGCTGGTCGAAGAACTGCACGATGATCAGGCGCTGACCGAGCGAATCCCACGCGAGGACGGCCCACCCGGAGCCCTGCACGCCGAGCGCCGTGGCGGTGAAGTGCGCCTGGAACGCGTCGAACGAGCCGAACTGGTCGTCGATCGCCGCGGCCAGCTCGCCGGTGGGCTTGTCTCCGCCGTTCGGCGACAGGTTGGTCCAGAAGATCGAGTGGTTGACGTGGCCGCCGAGGTTGAACGCGAGGTCCTTCTCGAGCTTGTTGACGTTCGCGAGGTTGCCCGTCTCACGCGCCTCGGCGAGCTGCGCGAGCGCCGTGTTCGCGCCCGTCACATACGCCTGGTGGTGCTTCGAGTGGTGCAGCTCCATGATCCGGCCGCTGATCGACGGCTCGAGCGCCGCGTAGTCGTACGGAAGATCGGGGAGGGTGTAGTCAGCCATTGCTTCTCCTTGTCAGATGCCGGGTTCCCGGGCCTCTGCTCGGGTGAACCGCGGCGCGTCCCACTCTATGCCCGGCGGCCGATCCCCCGCCCGGGGGTTGCGTCAGACGACGTCGAAATCGGCGGGCAGGCTGGCCTCGGTGCCCGGCACGCCGAGATCGGCGGCCCGCTTGTCGGCCATCGCGAGCAGACGCCGGATGCGCCCGGCGACCGCGTCCTTCGTCATCGGCGGATCGGCGTGGTGGCCGAGCTCGTCGAGGCTCGCCTCGCGGTGCGCCAGTCGCAGCTGCCCGGCGTACTTCAGGTGATCGGGGATGTCGTCGCCCAGGATCTCCATCGCGCGTTCGACCCGTGCGCACGCCGCCACCGCGGCCTGGGCGGAACGGCGGAGGTTCGCGTCGTCGAAGTTCACCAGGCGGTTCGCGGTCGCCCGCACCTCGCGGCGCTGGCGGAGCTCCTCCCAGTTCCGGACCGTCCCCGTCGCGCCCATGAGGCTCAGCATCGCGCTGATCGCCTCGCCGTCGCGGATCACGACCCGGTGCACGCCGCGCACCTCGCGGGCCTTCGCCGAGACGCCGAGCCGACCGGCCGCGCCGACGAGCGCCATCGCGGTCTCGTTGCCGGGGCAGGTGACCTCGAGGGCGGCGGAGCGGCCGGGATCGGTGAGGCTCCCATGCGCGAGGAACGCCCCGCGCCACACCGCAGCCACCTCGTCGCGGGACCCCGTGGTCAGCCGGTTGGGCAGGCCGCGCACCGGCCGGCGCCGGGCATCGAGCAGACCGGTCTGCCGGGCGAGGGTCTCGCCGCCATCGAGCACGCGGACGAGGTACTGGTTCTGCCGCCGGATGCCGGAGGCGGAGATCACCGAGACATCCGGCCGAACGCCGTACAGCTCACCGAGGTCGCGCGTGACGCGCTTGGCCACCGTCGCGGAGTCCAGCTCGGCCTCGATCGCGATGCGCCCGGAGATGAGGTGGAGTCCGCCGGCGAAGCGGAGGATCGACGCCAGCTCCGCCGCGCGGACGCTCGTCTTCGACACCTCGACCCGAGCGAGTTCTTCCTTCACGTCCGCGGTCAATGCCACCTGTGTTCCAATCTGTCGCAGCCGGGGTCTCGATCACTCACGACCGAGGTCCCGGTCCTTCACCGCCACGGCCACGCCGGGCATTCGTTCGATGCGAGCCGCGAGTTCGCGCACCAGGGCCACCGACCGGTGCTTCCCGCCGGTGCATCCGATCGCGACCGTCGCGTGCCGCTTGTTCTCCCGCTGGTAGCCCGCGAAGACGGGTTCCAGCGCCGCCGCGTAGGCGTCGAGGAATTCGCGCGCGCCGTTCTGGCCGAGCACGTATCCCGACACGACCTCGTCCATCCCCGTCAGCGGTCGCAGCTCGGGCACCCAGAACGGGTTCGGCAGGAAGCGTGCGTCGGCGACGTGGTCGGCGTCTGGCGGGAGTCCGTACTTGAAGCCGAAGCTCACCACCGTCACCCGGAGGCCGGCGGCGTCCTCCTCCGCGAACGCGTCGGTCACGCGGTTGGCGAGCTGGTGGACGTTCAGGTCGGTGGTGTCGATGAGCACATCGCTCATCTCGCGCAGCGCCTGCAGTCTCGTGCGCTCGGCGGTGATGCCGTCGAGGATGGTGCCGTCGCCCTGCAGCGGGTGCGGACGACGCACCGACTCGAACCGGCGCACGAGCGTCGCATCGGCCGCGTCGAGGAACACCACGCGCACGTTCACCCCGCTGCGCAGCGCCTGGATGATGTCCTGCAGCTCGGCGAAGAAGTCGCCGCCGCGGACGTCGACCACGGCGGCGATGCGAGGCAGCGAGGTGCCGGCGCGTTCGACCAGCTCCACGAGCGGCCGCAGCATCTGCGGTGGGAGATTGTCGACCACGTACCAGCCGAGGTCTTCCAGCGCGTTCGCGACGGTCGAGCGGCCGGCCCCGGACATCCCGGTGACGATGAGCATCTCCTGACGCTCGACCTCGTCTCCCATCGGCAGACGCCCCCTCTCGCTCGCTCCCTCCACCCTACCGGGGCGTCGGAGCACGATCGGCGTGCAGCGTGCTGCGGATCGTCGCGGCGAGGGTCGGTCCGATGCCCTTCACCTCGGCGATCTCCTCCTCGGTCGCGCCCTTCAGACGCGTGACCGAGCCGAAGTGCCGCAGCAGTTCCTTGACCCGCGACGGGCCGAGGCCGGGGATCTCGGAGAGCACGGATCCGATATCGCGTTTGCGTCGCTGACGCTGGTGGGTGATCGCGAACCGGTGCGCCTCGTCGCGGATCCGCTGGAACAGGAAGAGCGCGTCGGAGTTGCGCGGCAGGATGACGGGGAAATCGGAGTCGGGCGTCCAGATCTCCTCGAGCCGCTTTGCGATGCCGCAGAGCGTGATGCCCTGCACACCCGACTCGCGGAGCGCGCGCGCGGCCGCCTCGACCTGCGGCTGCCCGCCGTCGACGATGAGGAGGTTCGGCCGGTACGCGAACTTCTTCCGCCTGGCGGAGGTCACCGCGGTCTCCACCGGGTCCTCGGATGCCACGCCCTCAGCTCCCGACGCACCGACCGCGCCGGAATCGGCAGCACCGCTCGGCGCCGGATCGTCGCGCAGGTACGCGAGGCGCCGGGTCAGCACCTGATGGATCGAGTCGGTGTCATCCGTCGACGCGGGGATGGTGAACCGGCGGTACTCGTCCTTCCGCGGCAGCCCGTCTTCGAAGACGACCATCGAGGCGACGATGTTGGTGCCGGAGAGATGCGACACGTCGTAGCACTCCATGCGCAGCGGGGCATCCGGCATGCCGAGCGCTTCCTGGATGTCCTCCAGCGCGCGCGACCGGGTCGTGAAGTCGGCGCTCCGCCTCGTCTTGTAGAGCATCAGCGACTGGCGCGCGTTCTGCGTCGCCGTCGCGAGCAGCGCGGCCTTGTCGCCGCGCTTGGCGGCGCGGAGCCTGACCCGACGCCCGCCGACGCCGCTCAGCCACTCCTCGACCGCGGTCGCGTCGCCCGGCAGCTCCGGCACGATGATCTCCCCGGGCGGCAGGATGTCATCGCCGTAGGCGTGCTGGAGCACCGAGTCGACGAGGTCGCCGAGCGGCACGTCGAGCTCCTTGTCGACCGTCCACGAGCGGACGCCTCGGATCAGGCCGCCACGCACGATGAACAGCTGCACCGCTGCCGCGAGCTCATCGTCGTCGATGCCGAAGACGTCGACGTCGACCTTCTCCCCCAGCACGACGGCGCTCTGCTCGAAGAACTCCCGCGCCGCCTGCAGCTCGTCGCGCCGGCGCGCCGCGGCCTCGTAGTCCTGCACCGCGGCGGCCGCATGCATCTCACGCGCGAGATCGTCGACGATCCGCCGATCGGGGTTCTGCATGAACGCGACGAAGCGGTCGACATTCGCACGGTGCTCTTCGATGGTGACCTTGCCGGAGCACGGCCCGAAGCACCGACCGATCTGCCCGGCGAAGCACGGTTTGCCGCTCGCCATCGCCCGGCGGTAGTCGCTGTCCTTGCAGGTGCGGATGGGGAACAGCTTCAGCAGCAGGTCGAGCGTCTCGTTCGCGGCCCACACCTTCGGATACGGGCCGAAATACCGGGCGCCGGGGATGCCCCGCCGCCTGGTGACGATCGCCCGCGGCGCCTCGTCCGCCAGGGTCACCGCCAGGTACGGATACGACTTGTCGTCGCGGTACTTCACGTTGAACGGCGGATCGAACTCCTTGATCCAGGTGTACTCGAGCTGAAGCGCCTCGACGTCGTTGCCGACCACGGTCCACTCGACCGACGTGGCCGTGAGCACCATGCGGCGCGTGCGCTCGTGGAGCGTGCGCAGCGGTGCGAAGTAGTTCGACAGCCTGGCGCGGAGGTTCTTCGCCTTGCCGACGTAGAGCACACGCCGATCGGCGTCGCGGAAGCGGTACACGCCCGGCGAGGTCGGGATCTCCCCCGGCTTCGGCCGGTACGGAACGGTGCCGGCCATCGCCTCAGCTGGCGACCTCGGCGCGCTCGTGCGCGTCGAAGATCTCGCGGAGGAACGTGCCCGTGTGGCTGTCGGGGTGGTCGGCGACCTGTTCGGGGGTGCCGGTCGCGACGATCCGGCCGCCGCCCGAGCCGCCCTCCGGCCCGAGGTCGATGAGCCAGTCGGCCGACTTGATGACGTCGAGGTTGTGCTCGATGACGATGACGGTGTTGCCCTTGTCGACGAGCTTGCCGAGCACCTTCAGGAGCTTTCGCACATCCTCGAAGTGCAGGCCGGTGGTGGGCTCGTCGAGCACGTAGACGCTGCGGCCGTTGGATCGTCGCTGCAGCTCGGTCGCGAGCTTCACGCGCTGCGCCTCGCCGCCTGACAGGGTCGTGGCGCTCTGCCCGAGCTGCACATAGCCGAGTCCCACATCGACGAGCGTCTTCAGGTAGCGGTGGATCGCCGAGATCGGCTCGAAGAAGTCGGCCGCCTCGCTGATCGGCATCTCGAGCACCTCGGCGATGTTCTTGCCCTTGTAGTGCACCTGCAGGGTCTCGCGGTTGTAGCGCTTGCCGCCGCAGACCTCGCACGCGACGTAGACGTCGGGCAGGAAGTTCATCTCGATCTTGATGGTGCCGTCGCCCGCGCAGGCCTCGCAGCGCCCGCCCTTGACGTTGAAGCTGAACCGGCCGGGCAGGTAGCCGCGGGCCTTCGCCTCGGTGGTCTCCGCGAACAGCGTCCGGATCCGGTCGAACACGCCGGTATAGGTCGCGGGGTTCGACCGAGGGGTCCGGCCGATTGGCGCCTGGTCGACGTGCACGACCTTGTCGAGCTGGTCGAGGCCGTTCACGCGACGATGCTTGCCCGGGACCTTCCGGGCGCCGTTCAGCCGGTTGGCGAGCACGCGGTAGAGGATGTCGTTCACGAGCGAGGACTTCCCCGAGCCCGAGACGCCGGTCACGGCGGTGAACACGCCCAGCGGGAAGTCGACCTCGACGTTGCGCAGATTGTTCGCCGACGCCCCTTCGACGCGGATGACCCGCTCGGGGTCGATGGGACGACGGCGGGACGGCACGGCGATCTCGCGTCGACCCGACAGATAGTCGCCCGTGAGGGACGCCGTGTTCTTCAGCAGATCGGCGTAGGAACCGGAGTGCACGACCGTGCCGCCGTTGACGCCCGCTCCCGGCCCGATGTCGACGATCCAGTCGGCGGTGCGGATGGTGTCTTCGTCGTGCTCGACCACGATGAGGGTGTTGCCGAGATCGCGCAGCGCGACGAGCGTATCGATGAGCCGGCGGTTGTCTCGCTGGTGCAGGCCGATGCTCGGCTCGTCGAGCACGTACAGCACTCCCGTGAGGCCTGAGCCGATCTGCGTGGCGAGACGGATGCGCTGCGCTTCACCGCCCGAGAGCGTCGCGGCGGCGCGTGCCAGGTCGAGATAGGCGAGGCCGACGCGGATGAGGAAGTCGAGCCGCACCTTGATCTCGCGGAGCACCTGCGCGGCGATCGCCTGCTCGCGGTCGCTGAGCTCCAGTCGGTCCATGAAGGAGCGCGCATCGGTGAGGCTGAGCTGCGCCACGTCGGCGATGCTGCGGTCGTGGATGAGCACCGACAGCACCTCGGGCTTCAGTCGCTTGCCGTCGCAGACGGGGCACGGCACCTCGCGGAGGTACTCGGCCCACCGGGCGCGCTGCACATCGGTCTCCGCCTGCACGTACTGCCGTTCGATGTAGGGCACCACGCCCTCGAAGCCCGAGGTGTAGCTCATCTCGCGGCCGTAGCGGTTGCGCCACTTGACCTTCACCTCGAAGTTGTCGCCGCGGAGCACGGCGTTGCGCGCCGTCTCGTCGAGCTGCTCCCATGGGGTGTCGAGCGAGAACCGGAGGTCGCGCGCGAGGCCGTCGAGGAGCTTCTCGTAGTAGTTGTAGAGGCTCTTGCCCTGCGAGGTCCACGGTAGGATGACGCCCTCGGAGATCGACAGCGACGGGTCGCCGAGCAGCAGGTCCTCATCGACCGACATCCGCGTTCCGAGCCCTGAACACTCGGGGCACGCGCCGAACGGGGCGTTGAACGAGAACGTGCGGGGCTCGATCTCGGTGAGCTGGATCGGGTGCTGGTTGGGGCAGGAGAGCTTCTCGGAGAACGTCTGCCACGCCGCGTCGCCCTCGAGGTCGACGTAGTTGATCTGGACGAGCCCGTCGGTGAGACGCAGCGCAGTCTCGAGGGAGTCGGTGAGCCGGCCGAGGATGTCGGGCGAGGCGACCAGGCGGTCGATGACCACCGAGATGTCGTGCTTCACCTGCTTCTTCAGCGTCGGCGGCTCGTCGAGCCGGACGAGCTCGCCGTCGACGACGGCCCGGGTGTAGCCCTGCGCCGCGAGGTCGCGGAACAGGTCGACGAACTCGCCCTTCTTCTTCGAGACGACGGGGCTCAGCACCTGGAAGCGGGTGCCCTCATCGAGCTCCATCAGGCGGTCGGCGATCTGTTGGACGGTCTGCTTCTCGATCCGGGCGCCGCAGACCGGGCAGTGGGGCACGCCGATGCGCGCCCACAGCAGACGCATGTAATCGTAGATCTCGGTGATGGTGCCGACGGTCGAGCGCGGGTTGCGGTTGGTCGACTTCTGGTCGATGGAGACCGCCGGGCTCAGACCCTCGATGAAATCCACGTCGGGGCGGTCGACCTGGCCGAGGAACTGTCGGGCGTAGGCCGACAGCGACTCGACATAGCGGCGCTGGCCCTCGGCGAAGATCGTGTCGAACGCGAGCGAGGACTTGCCCGACCCGGACAGGCCCGTGAAGACGACCATCGCATCGCGCGGGACCTCGACGTCGATGTTCCGCAGGTTGTGCACGCGGGCGCCGCGAACACTCAGGCGGGCATGGGCATCGAGACGTGAAACTGGCACCCTACGAGTCTACGGAGGGCCACCGACACGAGGCCCGCCGTCGGACGCGCTCTCAGCGAACATACGTTCGATGCACAGCCTCAGCCCCGCTCGTCCGCGAGTTCGCTGCTCGTTCCGACCCCGGCGCTGATCAGGAGAGGTGACCCGCCTTCTCCATCTGCCTGAGCTCGCGCTTCAGCTCCTGCACCTCGTCGCGCAGGCGGGCCGCCAATTCGAACTTCAGTTCGCCGGCGGCGACCAGCATCTGATCGTTCAGGTCGCGGATGAGGTCTTCCAGCTCGTTGCCGCCGGCCGACGCGATGCCCTCGCGCTTCAGGTTCGGCACCGGCGCCTTCTTGCGGGCGTCGCGCCCCGCGAGCAGCGCCGCGGTGTCGGCCTCCTCGCGGGCGAGCACATCGGTGATGTCGGCGATGCGCTTGCGGAGCGGCTGCGGGTCGATCCCGTTCACGCGGTTGTATTCGAGCTGTCGTTCGCGCCGGCGGTTCGTCTCGTCGATCGCGTTCGCCATCGAGTCGGTCACGACGTCGGCGTACATGTGCACCTGCCCCGAGACGTTCCGGGCCGCGCGGCCGATCGTCTGGATGAGCGAGGTGGAGGAGCGCAGGAAGCCCTCCTTGTCGGCGTCGAGGATGGCCACGAGCGACACCTCGGGCAGGTCGAGGCCCTCACGGAGCAGGTTGATGCCGACGAGCACGTCGTACACGCCGGCCCGCAGCTCCGTGAGCAGCTCGACTCGGCGCAGCGTGTCGACATCGGAGTGCAGGTACCGCACCCGCACGCCGGCCTCGGTGAGGAAGTCGGTGAGCTCTTCAGCCATCCGCTTGGTGAGCGTGGTGACCAGCACGCGCTCGTCACGCTCCGCGCGCGCGCGGATCTCCTCGAGCAGGTCGTCGATCTGCCCCTTGCTGGGCTTCACGACGATCTCGGGGTCGACCAGCCCAGTGGGGCGGATGATCTGCTCGACCACCCCGTCGGCGATGCCGAGCTCGTACCGACCCGGCGTCGCGGAGAGATACACCGTCTGGCCGACGCGGGCCTTGAACTCGTCCCACTTCAGCGGTCGGTTGTCGAGCGCGCTGGGCAGCCGGAATCCGTGCTCGACGAGCGTGCGCTTGCGCGACGAGTCGCCCTCGTACATCGCCCCGATCTGAGGCACCGTCACGTGCGACTCGTCGATGACCACGAGGAAGTCGTCGGGGAAGTAGTCGAGGAGGCAGTGCGGCGGCTCCCCCGCCGACCGGCCGTCGATGTGCCGGGAGTAGTTCTCGATGCCCGAGCAGAACCCGATCTGCTCCATCATCTCGAGGTCGAAGGTCGTGCGCATCCGGAGCCGCTGTGCCTCGAGCAGTTTGCCCTCGCGCTCGAGCTCCGCGAGCCGCTCGTCGAGCTCGTCGCGGATCGTGCCGATGGCCCGCTGCATCACGTCGGTGCTCGCGACATAGTGCGACCCGGGGAAGACCGGCACCGCGTCGAGCTTGGCGACGACCTCGCCGGTCAGCGGGTGCAGGCTGTAGAGGGCCTCGACCTCGTCGCCGAACATCTCGATGCGGATCGCGAGCTCCTCGTAGACGGGGATGATCTCGATCGTGTCGCCGCGCACGCGGAACGTGCCACGAGAGAAGTCGACGTCGTTGCGCTGGTACTGCATGGACACGAACTTGCGGATGAGCCAGTCGCGATCGACGCGCTGCCCGACCTGCAGCGGCATCATCGCCGACAGGTACTCCTCCGGGGTGCCCAGGCCGTAGATGCAGGAGACCGTGGAGACCACGACGACGTCGCGCCGACTGAGCAGGGAGTTCGTCGTGGAATGGCGCAGCCGCTCGACCTCGGCGTTGATCGACGAGTCCTTCTCGATGAAGGTGTCGGTCTGCGGGACGTACGCCTCGGGCTGGTAGTAGTCGTAGTACGAGACGAAGTACTCGACGGCGTTGTTCGGCATGAGCTCGCGGAATTCGTTCGCGAGCTGCGCCGCCAGCGTCTTGTTGTGCGCGAGCACGAGCGTCGGCCGCTGCACCTGCTCGATCAGCCAGGCCGTCGTCGCCGACTTGCCGGTACCGGTCGCGCCGAGCAGGACGACGTCGGTCTCGCCGGCGTTGATCCGGCCCGCGAGTTCGGCGATCGCCTGCGGCTGGTCACCGCTCGGCCGGTACTCGCTGACCACCTCGAACGGACGGACGGAACGCGTGGCCTGCATATCGTCAAGTCTAGGTTCGGCCACCGACACCCCGGCCCGAGTTCGCTGCCAGCGACCATCCGCGGTGCGAGCGACCGCAGGTCTCCCGCCGGCCGCCCGTGCGCGCCGCTACGAGGTGCGGCGGCGCTCCTCGGTGATCCGCGCCCAGAGCGCGTCGGTCTGGCTCATGGTGTGCGCGAGCGATCCCGACGTGTCGATCACGACGTCCGCGATCTTCCGGCGCTCCTCGTCGTCGACCTGCGCGTCGACCCGCGCCTCGGCCTGCACCGGGTCGAGGCCGCGCTCCTCGACGAGCCGCTTGACCTGCTCCCGCCGCCCCGCGCTGGTCACCACGATGAGATCGAACGGGTGGTCGACGGATGCCTCGACCAGCAGCGGAACGTCGTAGACCACGACGGCATCGGGGTCTTCCTGCTCGGCCTTCGCGATGAGCCGGCCCGACAGTTCGCGGACGGCCGGGTGCACGATGCCGTTCAGCCGCGCGCGCGCCGCATCGTCGGCGAAGACGATCTCGCCGAGCTTCTCGCGGTCGAGCGACCCGTCGGAGCGGAGGATGTCGCTGCCGAACGCCTCGACGACGGCCGCGAGCCCCGGCGTACCGGGCTCGACGACCCGGCGCGCGAGCTGGTCGGCGTCGAGGTGGATGGCGCCGTGCTCGTAGAGCCGGCGGGCGACGGTGGACTTGCCCGACGCGATGCCGCCGGTGAGGCCGATGAGGTACACGCCGACAGCCTATCGGCGGAATCGCGCCGATGAGACACCGAAGGCCGGCCCCGACTGGGACCGGCCTCCGGAGGTCGTCGCGTCTGTCGACGCGGGCGACTAGTTGTTGCTCGAGAGCTTCTCGCGCAGCGCCGCGAGCGACGCGTCGTCGGCGAGGGTGCCGCTCGACGCGGACTCGCTCGTGTACGACGCGGAGCCGCTGCCGAACGAGTCGTCGGCGGCCTGAGCGGCCTGCGACGCGGCGACCTGCTTCTTGTGAGCCTCCCAGCGGGCCTGGGCGGCGGCGTACTGCTGCTCCCACTCCTCGCGCTGGGTCTCGAAGCCTTCGCGCCACTCGTTCGTCTCGGGGTCGAAGCCCTCAGGGAACTTGTAGTTGCCCTGCTCGTCGTACTCGGTGAGCATGCCGTAGAGCGCCGGGTCGAACTCGGTGCCCTCGGGGTCGACGCCCTCGTTCGCCTGCTTCAGCGAGAGCGAGATGCGGCGACGCTCGAGGTCGATGTCGATGACCTTGACGAAGACCTCTTCGCCCACCGACACGACCTGCTCGGCGAGCTCGACGTGCTTGGCCGAGAGCTCCGAGATGTGCACGAGGCCCTCGATGCCGTCCGCGACGCGCACGAACGCGCCGAACGGAACAAGCTTGGTGACCTTGCCCGGTGCGACCTGGCCGATCGCGTGGGTCCGGGCGAAGACCTGCCACGGGTCCTCCTGCGTCGCCTTGAGCGACAGGGAGACGCGCTCGCGGTCGAGCTCGACGGAGAGCACCTCGACGGTGACCTCCTGGCCGACCTCGACGACCTCGCTGGCGTGCTCGATGTGCTTCCACGAGAGCTCGGAGACGTGCACGAGGCCGTCCACGCCGCCCAGGTCGACGAACGCACCGAAGTTGACGATCGAGGAGATGACACCCTTGCGGATCTGGCCCGGGTGCAGGTTCGCGAGGAACGTCGAACGCGACTCGGACTGCGTCTGCTCGAGCAGCGCGCGGCGCGAGAGCACGACGTTGTTGCGGTTCTTGTCGAGCTCGAGGATCTTCGCCTCGATCTCCTGGCCGAGGTACGGCGTGAGGTCGCGGACGCGGCGGAGCTCGATGAGCGACGCCGGGAGGAAGCCGCGGAGGCCGATGTCGACGATGAGGCCGCCCTTGACGACCTCGATGACCTGGCCGGTCACCACGCCGTCGGACTCCTTGATCTTCTCCACGTCGCCCCAGGCGCGCTCGTACTGCGCACGCTTCTTCGACAGGATGAGTCGGCCTTCCTTGTCCTCCTTCTGGAGAACGAGGGCCTCGACGGTGTCGCCGACGTTGACGACCTCGCTGGGGTCGACGTCGTGCTTGATGGAAAGCTCGCGGGAGGGGATGACACCCTCGGTCTTGTAGCCGACGTCGAGGAGGACCTCGTCGCGGTCGATCTTCACGACGGTGCCCTCGATGAGGTCGCCGTCGTTGAAGAACTTGAGCGTCTTCTCGACCGCGGCGAGGAAATCGTCAGCAGATCCGATGTCGTTGATCGCGACCTGCTTGGGCGCCTTGGTCGTTGCGGTGGTCATGTAGTGGTTGCTCCGAAAGGACAGAATCAGGCCCATCGCAAAGGTCGAGCGTGTGTTGGTTCCGCGATGGGCATGCGGACAGGGATGTCACAAGAGTGACGTTCCATCCTAACGGAGAGCGCGCTCCCCCGGCAACCGCGATCTCAGATGGCGACGTCGCGACGGGGCGCGGCGCGGCCCAGGATGTTTCCGAGGGCCGGCTCCAGCTCCGGGAACCGGAACGCGTACCCGGCCTCGAGCAGCCGCTCGGGCGCCACCCACCGGCTCTTCAGCACCAGCTCGGTCTCGGTCCGGATCGCCGCGGCGCCGAGCTCGAGCATCCACCGCGGCGCCGGGAGCCTCACCGGGACGCCGAGCGTCTGCCGGAGCGCGCGCATGAGCGTGCGGTTGTCACTCGCGCCCGGTGCGCTGACATTGAACGCGCCCGCGAGGTCGTCGCGCCCCCGGAGGAAGTCGATGGCGCCCGCGACATCCTCGAGATGCACCCAGCTGAATCGCTGCCGGCCCCCGCGGGCGCCGAACTCGTGCACGGTGCCCGCCGCGCGCCGGCGACGGGTCGCGGGCCAGCGGCCGTCGACCTGCGGGCCGCCGAGCCCGGAGCGCGCGAGCCGACGCATCGGGACGATCACGCCGCCCTTCCCCAGCACGATGGCCAGCCGCAGAGCCACCCGGCGGGTGCCGGGCAGCTCCCCAGCGAAGAACTCCCGCTCCCAGGCCTTCGCGACCTCGACCGAGAATCCGGTCCCGAGCTCGCCGGTCGACTCCGTCATCGGTCGGTCCTCGGCGTGCCGGTAGATCGTCGCCGTCGAGGAGTTGAACCACACGGGCGGCGGCTGCGACACCGCCGCCACCGCCTCGCGCAGGGTCGCGGTGGTCTCCGACCGGGAGCGGAGGATCTCCGCGCGATTCGCCGCGGTGTACCGGCAGTTCACACTCCGGCCCGCGAGGTTCACGAGGACGTCGGCGCCGTCGAGGAGACGGCGGATCGCGTCGGCGTCCGACCACGAGGCATCCGCCTCGCCCCGCCCGATGGTGACGACGCGGTCGCCTCGTGCGCGGTGACGCGCGACGAGCGAGCGGCCGATGAAACCGGAGGCCCCGGCGACGACGACGGTGCTCACGCGCGCGACGTTCGCGCGCGTGAGCTCACCGACGTCGCCGTCATCCGAGCAGCGCCGTGCGCAGGGTGTCGAGGCCGACGCCGCCGAGGTCGAGCGCACGCTTGTGGAACGACCGGATGTCGAAGGCAGCGCCTTCGCGGCGGCGCGTCTCGTCGCGCAGCTGCTCCCAGATGCGCTGGCCGACCTTGTACGACGGCGCCTGTCCGGGCCAGCCGAGGTAGCGGTTCACCTCGAACCGCACGAACTCGTCGCTCATCGCCACGTTGCGTCGAAGGAAGTCGAACGCGTCATCGCCCGTCCAGTCGCCGTGGCCGTCGGGATGGGGCTTGCCGAGGTGGACGCCGATGTCGAGCACGACGCGAGCCGCGCGCATGCGCTGCCCGTCGAGCATGCCGAGCCGGTCGGCGGGATCGTCGAGGTAGCCGAGCTCCTGCATGAGCCGCTCGGCGTAGAGCGCCCAGCCCTCGGCGTGACCCGACGTACCGGCGAGCTGGCGCCGCCACGTGTTCAGCATGGCGCGGTTCACGACCGCCTGGCCGATCTGCAGGTGGTGCCCCGGAACGCCCTCGTGGTACACCGTCGTGAGCTCGCGCCAGGTGTCGAACTCGGTCACACCCTCGGGTACGGACCACCACATGCGCCCGGGGCGGGAGAAGTCGTCGGTCGGGCCGGTGTAGTAGATGCCGCCTTCCTGCGTCGGCGCGATCATGCACTCCAACGTCCGGATCTCGGCCGGGATGTCGAACTGGGTCGCTCCGAGCTCTGCGACCGCCCGGTCGCTCGTCTCCTGCATCCAGCGCTGCAGCGCGTCGGTGCCGTGCAGCTTCCGCGACGGATCGGCCTCGAGGTGCGCGATCGCCTCGGCGACCGATGCGCCGGGCAGGATCTCGCGAGCGATCGACTCCTGCTCGGCGACCATCCTCGCAAGCTCCTCGATGCCCCACTCGTAGGTCTCGTCGAGATCGACGACGGCGCCCAGGAAGTGCCGCGACCGGAGCGCGTAGATCTCCCGCCCCACGGCGTCGCGTTCGCCGGCCCGCGGCGCGAGCTCGGTCTCGAGGAAATCGGCGAGGCGCTCGTAGGCGGATGCGGCACCGGCGGCCGCCCGCTCGAGGTCGGCCGCGAGAGTGGCGGGCAGCTTCGCGTCGCCGGCCGTCGCGCCGGCGGCGAACTCGACGAAGAACCCGTCGGGTCGCGCCTGCCGGCGAGCCTGTGCCGCCACCTCGCGCACCTGCCGGATGGCGGGGACGACGCCGCGCTCCCCGCCGAGGCGCAGCGTCGCGACGTAGCCGTCGACGGCGCGGGGCACCTCACCCAGTCGGGCCGCGATCGTCTCCCAGTCGTCGACGGTCTCCGTGGCCATGAGGTCGAACGCGTCGCGGATGTCTTGGGCCGGGCTCGCGATGACGTTGAGGTCGCGCAGGTGCAGCTGCGCGGCATCCTCCTCGAGCGCGAGCTCGAGCTCGCTGCCGAGATCGGTCGCCGTGACCAGGTCGACGGCATCGACCGGCTCGATCGCCCGGATCGCGGCGAGGGCGTCGCGCGTGGCCTGCACGACCCGCTCGTGGCCCTTGGGCGAGTAATCGGGCAGGCGCCGATCGGCCTCCCGGCGGCCGATGTAGGTGCCGATGGTGGGGTGCAGGTCGACGACGGTGTCGACCCATTCCTCGGCGACGCGGTCGATGTCGGACGGGGTGCGGGGTTCGGCAGACATGGACCCGACCCTATCGCCCGGCACCGACGCCCCGGCGACCGCCCCGCCCGGCGCGGGTGGAACGAGGCCGTCGGGCTCGCGCTCAGTGCGCGGCGTCGTCCCAGCTGGCACCTCGGCCGATCTGCACGTCGAGGGGCACGAGCAGATCTGCGGCGTGCGCCATCCGGTCGCGCACGATCCGTTCGACCTCGTCGGACTCGCCCGGCGCGACCTCGAAGATGAGCTCGTCGTGCACCTGCAGCAGCATTCGCG
The DNA here is from genome assembly GCF_040267705.1 of Agromyces sp. G08B096. Lineage (NCBI taxonomy): Bacteria > Bacillati > Actinomycetota > Actinomycetes > Micrococcales > Microbacteriaceae > Agromyces > Agromyces sp. G08B096. The sequence goes on along the minus strand of NZ_CP158374.1, from coordinate 1,643,000 downwards.
AGCGCAGACCCGCCTCGGACAGGGCCTGCTCGGTCTGGCTCATCGCCAGCTTGATGAGGTCTGCCGCGGAGCCCTGGATCGGCGAGTTCAGCGCGGCACGCTCGGCGTTCTCGCGGAGGACGCGGTTCGGGCTGTTGAGGTCGGGGAAGGGCCGGCGACGCCCGAAGATCGTCTCGGTGTAGCCGTCGATGCGGGCCTGCTCGACCACGCCGCGCAGGTAGTCGCGCACGGCGCCGAACCGCTCGAAGTAGTCCTTCATCAGCTGCGTCGCCTCGGCTCGGTCGATGCGCAGCTGCTTCGAGAGGCCGAACGCGCTGAGACCGTAGGCGAGACCGTAGGACATCGCCTTCACCTTGGTGCGCATGAGGGGCGTGACATCCGCCGGATCGACCGAGAAGACGCGTGCTCCGACGAACCGGTGCAGGTCTTCGCCGGCGTTGAAGGCCTCGATGAGCCCGGGATCGCCGGACAGGTGCGCCATGATGCGCATCTCGATCTGCGAATAGTCGGCCGTCAGCAGCTCGGCGTAGTCGGGACCATGACGGAACGCCTCGCGGATGCGCCGGCCGTCCTCCGTGCGGATCGGGATGTTCTGCAGGTTGGGATCGTTGCTCGACATGCGCCCGGTGGCCGCGCCGATCTGCCCGTAGGTCGTGTGGATGCGCCCGTCGGAGCCGATGGCCTTGTCGAGCGCGTCGACGATCTGGCGGAGCTTGGTGGCGTCGCGGTGCTCGAGCAGCAGGCCGAGGAACGGGTGCGGATTCGAGTCCTGCAGGTCGGCGAGGGCGCTCGCATCCGTGGAGTACCCGGTCTTCGTCGCGCGGGTCTTCGGCATGCCGAGCTGGTCGAAGAGCACCTCCTGCAGCTGCTTCGGCGAGCCCAGGTTCACCTCGCGACCGATCTCGGCGAACGCCGCCGCCGCGAGACCGGCGGCGCGCTCGCCCAGCTCGGCCGACAGCTCGGCGAGCCGCGCGTGCTCGACGGTGACGCCGCGCAGCTCCATCGCGGCGAGGACGGGCACCAGCGGGATCTCGATGTCGGCGAGCACCTGGCGGGTGCCGTCGCTCATGGCCGCGAGCACCGCCGGTGCGAGGCGCAGGCTGTACCAGGCGAGCTCGGGCGTACCGGCCGCCTCGCCTTCGAGCGGCACGAGCTGAGCCGGGTCGCCCTCGGGCAGCTCTTCGCCGAGATATCGACGGACGAGGTCGGCGAGGGTCTTCTCCTGGAGGTTCGGCCGCACCAGCCAGCCGGCGAGGAGCGGATCGACCACCAGGCCGTCGAAGGCCAGGCCGGAACGCTCGAGCGCCTTCAGCTGCCCCTTCGCGTCGGTGATGATCTTCGGCGAGGTGCTCGCAAGCCAGGCCTCGAAGGGCGCCAGCTCGTCGCGACCGGGCTGCCACTGCACGTCGATCGTCTCCGTGCGAGTCGCGACGCCGGCGCCGATGACCTTGCCGTCGAGGAGCTCGAGGTGCAGGCCGAGGCCCGCCGGCTCCGCCTCGATGGCCCGCGCCAACCATGCCGCGAGCTCGTCTCCCGCGAGGCGCGCCGCCGTGGGCGCCGCAGGCGCGGGAGCTGCCTCCGCCGACGGGCCATCCGCCGGGACGGCCGGCGCCGCGGGCGCGTCCGCGCCCTGGACCAGCTTCGTGATCCGGTCGAGCAGGGTGCGGAACTCGAGCCGCGCGAAGACGGGTCGCACGGCCTCGAGATCGATCGGCTTCGCCTCGAGGTCGGCGAGCTCGACCTCGAGCGGCACGTCGCGCACGAGGCGATTCAGCTTGCGGTTGCGGATCGCGTGCTCGCGGTGGTCGCGGAGGTTCTGGCCGACGACGCCCTTGATCTCGTCGGCGTGCGCGAGGATGCCGTCGAGATCGCCGTAGAGGCCGAGCCACTTCACCGCGGTCTTCTCGCCGACCTTCGGGATGCCGGGCAGGTTGTCGCTCGTCTCGCCGACGAGCGCGGCGACGTCGGGGTACTGCTCGGGCCTGATGCCGTACCGCTCGATGACGGCTGCGGTGTCGTACCGCTTCAGCTGCGACACGCCCTGGGTGTTCGGGTACAGCAGCGTGACGTCGTCGTCGACGAGCTGGATGGTGTCGCGATCGCCCGAGACGAGGAGCACCTGGTAGCCCTCGGCCTCACCGCGCGTCGCGAGGGTCGCGAGCAGGTCGTCGGCCTCGAAGTCCTCCTTCTCGAGCACCGTGATGCCCATCGCCTGCAGCGCCTCCTGCAGGATCGGCACCTGGCCCTTGAACTCGGGAGGCGTCTCGCCGCGGTTGCCCTTGTACTCCTCGTATTCACGGGTGCGGAAGGAGACGCGAGACTTGTCGAACGCGACCGCGAGATGGGTGGGCTTCTCGTTCGCCAGCAGCAGCAGGAGCATCGAGAGGAAGCCGTGGATGGCGTTCGTGTGCTGCCCGTCGCGGGTGGTGAAGCTGTCGACGGGAAGGGCGTAGAACGCCCGGAACGCGAGCGAGTGGCCGTCGACGACGAGCAGGGTGGGCTTCTGGGGGTCCGACACCATGACAGCCTACAAGCGGCCGCCGACACGTCCCGACGAGACGACGGATGCCGCGACGGAGCATCCGTCGCGGCACCCGGGGTGAGGCGTCGTGCCCCTACTTCTTGGCGGAGAGCTGCTCGATGATCGCCTGCGAGACGTCGCGCATCGTCAGGCGTCGGTCCATCGACGCCTTCTGGATCCACCGGAACGCCTCGGGCTCGGTGAGGCCCATCTTCTCGTTCAGCAGGCCCTTCGCGCGGTCGACGAGCTTGCGCGTCTCGAACCGCTCGACGAGGTCGCCGACCTCGGCCTCGAGCGCGATGATCTGGGCGTGCCGGGCGAGGGCGATCTCGATCGCCGGCAGCAGGTCGTTGGGCGTGAACGGCTTCACGACGTAGGCGAGGGCGCCCGCCTCGCTCGCCCGGTCGACGAGCTCCTTCTGGCTGAACGCGGTGAGGAGCACGACCGGGGCGATGTGGCCCTTCGAGAGCCGCTCCGCGGCCGAGATGCCGTCGAGCTGGGGCATCTTCACGTCCATGATGACGAGGTCGGGGCGCAGCTCGGTCGCGAGCGCGACGGCCGTCTCGCCGTCTCCGGCCTCGCCGACGACCTCGAAGCCGTTGTCACGGAGGATCTCGACGATGTCGAGCCGGATGAGCGACTCGTCTTCCGCGACGACGACGCGCCGAGGCGCCGACTGGGTGGGTTCGCTGTCTGTCACGGCAGAAAGCCTACGGTATTCTGGCCGGGGCCTCTGGCCGGTGTGGCGGAATGGCAGACGCGGAGCACTCAAAATGCTTTGCCCGAAAGGGCGTGTGGGTTCGACCCCCACCACCGGCACCGGAGGCACGCGGCGACCCGGTTCCCGCGTGCGACGGCGGCTCGATCAGCTCTCCCGAGCGCGCGGATGGCGCTTCCCGCGGTGGATCTCGATCACGTGCGCACTCCCCGGCGCCGACGGATCGTCGGCGATCGGCCGGTCGGCCGTGAACGACCGGATCAGGTGCGCGAGCTCCCGAGGATGGCTGAAGTTGATCGCGTGCGCCGCTCCCCCGACGGTGACGACCAGCACGGCGCTGTCGATCCGCTGCAGCACCTCCTCGATGCGCTCCCGCGATGGCATGAGCGGATCGCGATCCCCGATGACGACGAGGGCCGGCACGTCCAGCTCCAGCAGACGCTCGAGCGACGGGTACCTCGTCAGCGACCGGAACATCCGGGCGGTGCTGGCCACGCCGAACCGCAGATAGTCGGGCGCGGCCACGCCGATGAGCGACCCGGGCTCCCGCCCGCCGTCGCGCGCGAGCTGCAGCATGGCCCGCGTCAGCGGTTGGTTGTGCAGGCCGCCTGCCGGCGAGACCAGCACCGCCCGCTCCAGGCGGTCGCCGTGGTGATGCGCGAACTCGCAGATGACGGGGCATCCCATCGAATTGCCGACCAGGGTGACCCGGTCGATGCCCCGGTCGTCGAGGAAGCGCGCCGCCGCGTCAGCCAGATCACGGACGTCGAGCCCGCCGCGCGCCCGGCCGCTCCGGCCGAACCCGGGCAGGTCGGGTACGAGGGTGTGGAACTCGGTGTGCAGCTGCTCCGCCGTCGGCAGCAGATACCGCCCCGAGAGCCCGAACCCGTGCACGTGCATCATCGCCGGCGCGTCCGGCGGCTCCGGCGACTCGCGGTAGAACACGCGGACGCCGTCGATCCTGGTCCATCGCTCCGCGAGCACCGGTGCCCGGCGCCCCCGTCGCGGCTGCGCGTCGACGGCCATGTCCGCATTCTGGCACGACGACCTCCGGCGCGATAGGTGCGCCGACTCCGGCCGGTGCGGACGCCGCGCCGACGACGAGGGCCGGCGTCCGTCGGGACGCCGGCCCTCGGCCGATCGGATCAGAGCACCTCGCCGACCTTGTGCACGCGCACGTCGTTCGTGGTGCCCGGGATGCCGGGAGGCGACCCGGAGATGATGACCACGGTGTCGCCGTCGACGGCGCGGCCCGACTTCTTCAGGACCTCGTCGACCTGGCCGACCATCTGATCGGTGTGGGTGACGCGGTCGACGACGAACGACTCGACGCCCCAGAACAGCGACATCCGGCGGCGGATGGCCTGGTCGGGCGTGAACGCGAGGATCGGGATTCGCGACCGCAGCCGCGACATCCGGCGGACCGACTCGCCCGACTCCGTGAAGACGCAGAGGTACTTCGCGTCGACGAAGTCGCCGATGTCGACCGCGGCGGCGGTGATCGCACCCGACTGGGTGCGGGGCTTCGTGCCGAGCTTCGGCACGCGCTCCAGGCCGTGCTGCTCGGTCGACTCGACGATGCGGGCCATCGTCTTCACGGTGACGACCGGGTACTCCCCCACGCTCGTCTCGCCGGAGAGCATGACCGCGTCGGTGCCGTCGAGCACGGCGTTCGCGACATCCGAGGTCTCTGCGCGCGTGGGCACCGGGCTGTGGATCATCGACTCGAGCATCTGCGTGGCGACGATGACCGGCTTCGCGAGGCGACGCGCGATCTCGACGGCCTGCTTCTGCACGATCGGCACGGCCTCGAGCGGAAGCTCGACGCCAAGGTCGCCACGGGCGACCATGATCGCGTCGAACGCCTCGATGATCTCCTCGAGGTGGTCGACGGCCTGCGGCTTCTCGATCTTCGCCACGACCGGCACTCGACGGCCGACCTCGTCCATGATCTCGTGCACACGGGTGATGTCGGCGGCGTTGCGCACGAAGGAGAGCGCGATGAGGTCCGCACCGAGCTCGAGGCCCCAGCGGAGGTCGGCCTCGTCCTTCTCGGAGAGCGCCGGCACGTTCACGGCCACGCCCGGGAGGTTGATGCCCTTGTTGTTCGACACCGGACCGGCGACGATCACCTTGGTGGTGACGACGACGCCGTCGGTCTCGAGGACCTCGACGCGGACCTTGCCGTCGTCGATGAGGAGGAAGTCGCCGGGCTTGACGTCCTGCGGAAGGCCCTTGAACGTCGTGCCGACGAGCTCCTTGGTGCCGACGACGTCTTCGGTCGTGATCTTGAAGATGTCGCCCTCGGCGAGGTCGTACGGGCCGCCCTCGAACTTCCCGAGGCGGATCTTCGGCCCCTGCAGGTCGACGAGGACGGCGATCGCGCGGCCGGAGTCGTTCGCGGCCTTCCGGACGTTCTGGTAGACGCCCTCGTGCACGTCGTAGCTGCCGTGGCTGAGATTCATCCTCGCCACGTCCACGCCCGCGTCGATGATCGCGCGGATCTGCTCATAGCTCGACGTCGCCGGCCCGAGGGTGGCGACGATCTTCGCTCGTCTCATTTCGTTGTGTGCTCCCAAATGTTCCGCGCCGGAGCGCGGGTCGGTGGTCGGCGCCGAGCGGCGCCGGACCGGTCAGACGGCGAACGCTCGCGCGGTCGCCGGGATCGGGCTCGGCAGGCGCGTCTCGCCTTCAAGGTACCGGTCGACGGCCGCGGCCGCAGCCCGGCCCTCGGCGATCGCCCAGACGATGAGCGACTGCCCGCGGCCGGCGTCGCCCGCGACGAACACGCCGGGGGTCGCGGTCGCGTAGTCGTCGTCGCGCGCGAGGTTGCCGCGGCCGGTGGACTCGAGGCCGAGCTGCTCGTCGAGCGCCGTGGTCTCGGGACCGGTGAAGCCGAGCGCCAGCAGCACGAGGTCCGCGGGGATCTCGCGCTCCGTTCCGGCCTTCGGCACGCGGCGCCCGTCGACGTACTCCGTCTCGGCGACGCGGATCGCGCGCACCGCACCCTGCTCGTCCGCGAGGAACTCGACGGTCGACGCGAGGTACTCGCGCGTGCCGCCCTCCTCGTGCGCGGACTGCACCTCGAAGAGCGTCGGATGCATCGGCCACGGCTGGTCGGTCGAGCGCACGGCGCCCGGCTGCTTGCCGATCGCGAGGTTGGTGACGGTGAGCGCACCCTGGCGGTGCGCGGTGCCGATGCAGTCGGCACCCGTGTCGCCGCCGCCGAGGACGACGACGTGCTTGCCCTCGGCCGTGATCTGGTCGAAGACGTCGTCGCCCGCGACCGCGCGGTTGGACTGCGTGAGGTAGTCCATGGCGAAGTGCACGCCGGGTAGGTCGCGCCCGGGGATCGGCAGGTCGCGCGGGACCGGTGCTCCCGTGGCGACCACGACGGCGTCGTAGCGCTCGCGCAGCTGGTCCCACGTGATGTCGACGCCGATGTTCACGCCCGCGCGGAAGCGGGTGCCCTCGGCCGTCATCTGCGCGAGGCGCTGGTCGATGTGCTTCTTCTCCATCTTGAAGTCGGGGATGCCGTAGCGGAGCAGGCCGCCGATGCGGTCGTCGCGCTCGAACACGGCCACCGTGTGGCCGGCACGCGTCAGCTGCTGGGCGGCGGCGAGCCCAGCGGGGCCCGACCCGACGACCGCCACGGTCTTCCCGGTCAGCCGCCCGGGCGGCTGCGGCTGCACCCAGCCGTGCCCGAACGCCTGGTCGATGATCGACACCTCGACCTGCTTGATCGTGACCGCGGGCTGGTTGATGCCGAGCACGCAGGCCGATTCGCACGGCGCCGGGCAGAGCCGGCCCGTGAACTCGGGGAAGTTGTTCGTCGCGTGCAGCCGCTCGATCGCGTCACGGCCCTCGCCGCGCCACATCAGGTCGTTCCACTCGGGGATCAGGTTGCCGAGCGGGCAGCCCTGGTGGCAGAACGGGATGCCGCAGTCCATGCAGCGACCGGCCTGGCGCCGCAGCTGGGCGGGATCGCCCTGCTCGTAGACCTCTTTCCAGTCCATGATGCGCACCGGCACGGGCCGCCGCTTGGGCAGCTCCCGCTCGGTGACCTTCAGAAAGCCCTTCGGGTCAGCCACCCGTCACCTCCAAGATCCGAGTCCACACGACGTCGCCGTCGGGGTCGAGCCCCTCGTCGACCGCCGTCTGACGGGTGCGGAGCACCGCCGCGTAGTCGCGCGGCAGCACCTTCGTGAATCGGTCGAACGCGGCGTCGCCCTCCTCGAGGAGGCGGGATGCCACGGCCGATCCGGTGTGCGAGACGTGTTGCTCGAGCAGGTCGCGCACGATCTCACGGTCGGCGCTGCCGAGCGGGAGCAGCTCGAGCTCGCCGGCGGCGAGCGACTCGCGGTTGACGCGGCCCTCCCGGAGGCCGAGCACGTAGGCGGTCCCGCCGGACATGCCGGCGCCGAGGTTGCGCCCGGTCTCGCCGAGGATCAACGCCAGCCCACCGGTCATGTACTCGAGCGCATGGTCGCCCACGCCCTCGACCACGGCCGTCGCCCCTGAGTTGCGCACGAGGAACCGCTCGCCGACGATGCCGCGGATGAACATCGAGCCGCGCGTCGCGCCGTAGCCGATGACGTTGCCGGCGATGACGTTGCGCTCGGCGACGAAGCCGGCGTCGGGTGCGGGGCGGACGACGATCTGACCGCCCGAGAGCCCCTTGCCCACGTAGTCGTTGGAGTCGCCCTCGAGTCGGAGGGTGACGCCGTTCGGCAGGAACGCGCCGAACGACTGCCCGGCCGAGCCGCGGAGCGTGACGTCGATGGACCCGGCCGGCAAGCCGTGCTCGCCGTGGCGGGCCGTCACCTCGTGGCCGAGCATCGTGCCGACGGCGCGCTCGGTGTTCTTGATCGGCAGCTCGATCTGGATCGTGCCGCCGCCCTCGAGCACCATCGCGCTCCGCCGGATGAGCTCGTTGTCGAAGTGCTCGTCGAGCTCGTGGTCCTGGGTCCGCCCGTTGCGGCGCGGCTCCGACTCCGAGAAATCGGGGCCGACGAGGACGGGCGTGAGGTCGAGCCCCGACGCCTTCCAGTGCTGCACGGCGCGGTCGACGTCGAGCAGCTCGCGGCGTCCGACGATCTCGTCGATCGACCGGAAACCCAGGGCGGCGAGGTACTCGCGCACCTCCTGCGCGATGAACTCGAAGAAGTTCACCACGAACTCGGGCTTGCCGCTGAAGCGCTTGCGGAGCTCGGGGTTCTGCGTGGCGACGCCCACGGGGCAGGTGTCGAGGTGGCAGACGCGCATCATCACGCACCCTTCGACCACGAGCGGTGCCGTGGCGAAGCCGAACTCCTCGGCGCCGAGCAGCGCGCCGATGACCACGTCGCGGCCCGTCTTCAGCTGCCCGTCGACCTGGACCACCACCCGGTCGCGCATGCCGTTCAGCATGAGCGTCTGCTGGGTCTCGGCGAGGCCGAGCTCCCAGGGCGTGCCGGCGTGCTTCAACGAGTTCAGCGGGCTCGCGCCGGTGCCGCCGTCGTGTCCGGAGACGAGGATGACGTCGGCCAGGGCCTTCGCCGTGCCGGCCGCCACCGCGCCGATGCCCGACTGGCTGACCAGCTTCACGTGGATGCGGGCCTTCGGGTTCGCGCGCTTGAGGTCGAAGATCAGCTGCTTGAGGTCTTCGATGGAGTAGATGTCGTGGTGCGGCGGCGGCGAGATGAGCCCGACGCCCGCGGTCGCGTGCCGCGTACGGGCGACCCACGGGTAGACCTTCGTCGGCGGCAGCTGACCGCCCTCGCCGGGCTTCGCGCCCTGGGCGAGCTTGATCTGGATGTCGTCGGCGTGCGTGAGGTACATGCTCGTGACGCCGAAGCGGCCCGACGCGACCTGCTTGATCGCGCTGCGACGCTCGGGGTCGAGCAGACGGTCGAGGTCTTCGCCGCCTTCGCCCGTGTTCGACTTCGCGCCGAGCCGGTTCATCGCGATGGCGAGCGTCTCGTGCGCCTCCTTCGAGATCGAGCCGTAGCTCATCGCCCCGGTCGAGAAGCGCTTCACGATCGAGGCGACCGATTCGACCTCGTCGATCGGCACGGGCGGGCGCACGCCCGTGCGGAGCGCGAACATGCCGCGGAGGGTCATCAGCTGCTCGGCCTGCGAGTCGACGAGCGAGGTGTACTCGCGGAAGACGTCGTAGCGCCGGGTCCGCGTCGAGTGCTGCAGCCGGAACACCGTCTCGGGGTTGAACAGGTGCGGCGACCCGTCGCGGCGCCACTGGTACTCGCCGCCGGTCGCGAGCCGCTCGTGCGCGCGAACCGCCTCGTCGATCGGGAAGGCCGCGGAGTGCCGCGCGAGGTTCTCCGCGGCGATGACGTCGAGCCCGACGCCGCCGAGCTTCGACGTGGTGCCGGTGAAGAACTCGTCGATGAACTCCTGCGCGAGCCCGACGGCCTCGAACGCCTGAGCGCCCGCGTACGACGAGATGGTCGAGATCCCCATCTTCGACATGATCTTGAGGACGCCCTTGCCGAGCGCCTTGATCACGTTGTGCACGGCCTGCTCGGCGGTGACGCCCGTGATGACACCGGACCGCACGAGGTCTTCGCAGGACTCCATGGCGAGGTACGGGTTGACGGCGGATGCCCCGTACCCGACGAGCAGCGCGACATGGTGCACCTCGCGCACGTCGCCCGCCTCGACGACGAGGCCCACCTTCATGCGGTCTCCGGACCGGATGAGGTGGTGGTGCACGGCCGACAGCATGAGCAGCGACGGGATCGGCGCGAGGTCCTTCGTCGAGTCGCGGTCGGAGAGCACGATGAACGCCGCGCCCTCGGCGATGGCCTCGTCGGCCTCGGCGCACAGCTCGGCGAGCCGGGCGCGGAGCGCCTCCGGTCCGGCGTCGACGCGGTAGAGCCCGCGCAGCGTGCGCGTGGTGGTCGAGCCCGGGTTCGGGTCGATGTGGACGATCTTCGCGAGCTCGTCGTTGTCGATCACCGGGAAGTCGAGCGACACCTGACGGGCGTGCTCGGGCCCCGCGGAGAGCAGGTTCCGCTCGGGTCCGAGTGAGGTGCCGAGCGAGGTCACGACCTGCTCGCGGATGGAGTCGAGCGGCGGGTTCGTCACCTGCGCGAACTGCTGGGTGAAGTAGTCGAACAGCAGCCGGGGGCGCTCGGAGAGGACGGCGACCGGCGTGTCCGATCCCATCGCGCCGAGCGGCTCCTGGCCGGTCCGCGCCATCGGGGTGAGGAGGATCCGCACCTCCTCCTCGGTGTAGCCGAAGGTCTTCTGGCGCCGGTTCACCGAGGCCGGCGGGTGCACGATGTGCTCGCGCTCCGGCAGGTCGGCGAGGCGGATGCGCCCCTCCTCGAGCCAGTCGCCCCAGGGCGCCGATGCGGCGAGCTCCGACTTGATCTCGTCGTCCTCGATGAGCCGGCCCGCCTCGGTGTCGACGAGGAACATGCGCCCCGGCTGCAGACGGCCCTTCCGGACGATGCGCGACTGCTCGATGTCGAGCACGCCGATCTCGCTCGCGAGCACCACGAGGCCGTCGTCGGTGACGACGTAGCGCCCGGGTCGCAGGCCGTTGCGGTCGAGGGTCGCGCCCACGAGCGAGCCGTCGGTGAAGACGATCGCGGCGGGGCCGTCCCACGGCTCCATGAGCATCGAGTGGTACTCGTAGAACGCCCGGCGAGCCGGGTCGATCTCGGTCTGGTTCTCCCATGCCTCCGGCACCATCATCATGACGGCGTGCGGGAGGCTGCGACCCGAGAGCGTGAGCAGCTCCACCACCTCGTCGAACGAGGCGGAGTCGCTCGCGCCCTCGGTGACGATCGGCATGATCGGCGACAGGTCGCCGAGCAGCTCGGACTCGAGCTGCGACTGGCGCGCCCGCATCCAGTTGCGGTTGCCCTGGATGGTGTTGATCTCGCCGTTGTGCGCGATCATGCGGAACGGCTGCGCGAGCGGCCACGACGGGAACGTGTTCGTCGAGTAGCGCGAGTGCACGAGCGCCAGCTTCGACGTGAATCGCTCGTCGGAGAGGTCGGGGTAGAACGGCTCGAGCTGCAGCGTCGTGACCATGCCCTTGTAGACGAGGGTCCGGCTCGACAGCGACGCGAAGTACAGCTCGAGTTCGCGTTCAGCGCGCTTGCGCAAGCGGAAGGTGAGGCGGTCGAGTGCGATACCGGCGAGGTGCTCGCCATCGCGCTCCGCAGCGGATGCCACGTACAGCTGCTGCACGACCGGCATCGCGGCGCGGGCGAGCGTGCCGAGCTCTTCGGGCCGCACAGGCACCTCGCGCCAGCCGAGCACGCGCAGCCCCTCGGAGGCGGCGATCTGCACGAGCTGCTGCTTCACGCGGCTGCGCGTCGTCGGGTCGACCGGGAGGAAGGCGTTGCCGACCGCGTACTGTCCGGCGGGGGGCAGTGCGAAGCCCGCGACCTCACGGAGGAACGCGTCCGGCACCTGCGTGATGATGCCGGCCCCGTCACCCGTGCCCGCGTCCGAGCCGACGGCGCCGCGGTGCTCGAGGTGCCGGAGCGCGTCGAGCGCGGCGGTGATGATGTCATGCCCGGCGGACCCGCGCAGGGTCGCGACCATGGCCAGACCGCAGGCGTCCTTCTCGGCCGCAGGGTCGTACATGCCCTGGGCGGCCGGAACGGTGCCGAACCTCGCGAAGGGTGGGGTGAGCGACACGTGAACCGTCCTCATCAACTAAGTGGCAGCGGGGGACGTCGTCGGCCCTGCGAAGGGGAAGTCGCGGCGCTAGGTGCGGCGTCGCGTCGGAGAACGTGGATTCGCTACTCGGTGGCAGACCGGCCGGGGCTTGTGGCCGCCGTCTTGCCGGAATCGTTCTCACCCTCGACGCCGTCGTCGAGAGAGTCGGAGTCGGACTCGGTGTCGTCCGAGTCTACCTCAGTGTCGGGGCCCGCCCACTCACGGCCCGGAACGTACACGCTGGGCTCGATTCCGGGGTGCCGGCGCCGCTGCACGAACAGGATCACGATGCCGAGCACGACCGCGAGCCAGGCGGCCCAGACGTTGGACCGGATGCCGAGGAACATCTCGCTCGGGTCGACCCGGATCGACTCGAAGAACGCCCGGCCGGTGCCGTACCAGATGAGGTACACCGCGAACGCCCGGCCCCAGCGCAGGTTCAGCTTGCGCTCGAGCGCGATGATGAGCGCGGCACCCGCGAGGTTCCAGATCAGCTCGTACAGGAACGTCGGGTGGAAGAGCGTGCCCTCCGCGAGCCCCTGCGGCCAGGCAGGGTTCGTCGACTCGATCTCGAGGCCCCAGGGAAGGTCGGTCGGCAGGCCGTACAGCTCGTGGTTGAACCAGTTGCCGATGCGTCCAACGGCCTGCGCGACGAGGAGGCCGGGAGCCAGCGCGTCGGCGAACGACCAGAAGCGCAGGCCCGTCATGCGGCAGCCGATCCAGACGCCGACCGCGCCGCCGATCAGCGACCCGAAGATGGCGTTGCCGCCCTCCCAGATGGCGAAGACCTTCCACCACTCCTGGCCGGCGAAGTAGTCGTTGGGGTGGGTCAGCACGTGGTAGAGCCGTGCGCCGATGATGCCGAGCGGCACCGCCCACAGCGCGATGTCGAGCACGACGCCCGGCTCGGCGCCGCGCTTCGTGAGGCGGCGCGACGTGATGGCCACCGCGAGGATGATGCCCAGCAGGATGCACAGGGCGTACATGTGGATGTTCAGCGTGGTCCAGCCGAACAGGGGGATCTCCCAGACCTGCCACTCGTAGTCGGGGCTCGGGATGCTGAGGGGTGCGATCACGCCTGCTGCGCCTTTCTCACGGGATGCTCGGGCCGCTCGCCGAAGGAAGCTGATGGAGGGCCGTGACGAGACTACTTCACTGGCGGACGGTGCCGCGCGCGAGGTCGGCCGCGAGCTCGCCGGCGCCGGACACGCCGCGCTCGGCCAGCGCATGCACCAGCGCGGACCCCACGATGGCGCCGTCGGCGTATCCGAGCACCTCGGCGACCTGGGCCGCCGTGGAGATGCCCACGCCGACGCAGCTGGCCGGCGCACCGGCATCCTGCAGTCGCGACACGACCGATCGGGCGGCCTGGTCGACGTCGGCGCGGGCACCGGTGATGCCCATGGTCGAGACGGCGTACACGAAGCCCCGGCTGGCCTCGACCGTGCGCCGGATGCGCGCGTCGGTCGAGGTCGGCGCCGCGAGGAACACGCGGTCGAGGCCCGTGCGGTCGGATGCCTCGAGCCAGTCGGCCGCCTCGTCGGGGATCAGGTCGGGCGTGATGAGGCCCGCTCCCCCGGCCGCCGCGAGATCGTCGGCGAACCGGTCGACGCCGTACTGCACGACGGGGTTCCAGTACGTCATCATGAGCACCGGGGCGTCGGTCCGCTCGGTGATGCGGCGCACCGCCTCGAACCCGTCGGCGATGCGGAAGCCGCCCGCCAGAGCTTGCTGCGTGGCGGCCTGGATCACGGGACCGTCCATGACGGGGTCGGAGTACGGCAGGCCGAGCTCCAGCACGTCGACGCCGTTCTCCACGAGCGCGACGGCCGCCTCGACGCTGGTGTCGAGGTCGGGGAACCCGACCGGCAGGTAGCCGATGAGCGCCCCAGCGCCCTCCTCGTTGCGGCGGCGGATGACGGGGCCGGCGGTCCTCATGCCTGCTCCTCGCCGTCGTAGAGCCCGAACCAGCGGGCGGCGGTGTCCATGTCCTTGTCGCCGCGGCCGGAGAGGCTGACCAGGATCGTCGCCTCGGGTCCGAGCTCCCGCCCGAGCTCGATCGTGCCCGCGAGCGCGTGCGCGGACTCGATCGCCGGGATGATGCCTTCCGTGCGGGTCAGCAGGCGCAGCGCCTCCATCGCGGCCGCATCGGTCACGGGGCGGTATTCCGCCCGCCCGAGGGCCGAGAGCCAGGCGTGCTCGGGCCCGACGCCCGGGTAGTCGAGGCCGGCCGAGATCGAGTGCGACTCGATGGTCTGCCCGTCTTCGTCCTGCAGGAGGAAGCTCCGCGCACCGTGGAGGACGCCGGGCCGGCCCTTGGTGATGGTCGCCGCGTGCCGCGGGGTCTCCGCGCCCTCGCCGCCCGCCTCGAAGCCGTACAGTCCGACGCCCGCATCGTCGAGGAACGCGTGGAAGATGCCGATCGCGTTCGACCCGCCGCCGACGCAGGCCGCGACGGCCGTGGGCAGCGCACCCGTGAGGTCGAGGACCTGCTGGCGCGCTTCCTCGCCGACGATCTTCTGGAAATCGCGCACCATCTCGGGGAACGGGTGCGGGCCGGCGACGGTGCCGAAGATGTAGTTCGTGGTGGCGACGTTGGTGACCCAGTCGCGCATGGCGTCGTTGATCGCGTCCTTCAGGGTGCGCGACCCGGTCTTCACGGCGACCACCTCGGCGCCGAGCAGGCGCATCCGGGCGACGTTCAGCGCCTGGCGCTCCGTGTCGACCTCGCCCATGTAGATGGTGCACTCGAGCCCGAAGAGCGCCGCCGCGGTCGCCGTGGCGACGCCGTGCTGACCGGCCCCCGTCTCGGCGATGACGCGCTTCTTGCCGATGCGCTTGGTGAGCAGCGCCTGCCCGAGGACGTTGTTGATCTTGTGGGAGCCGGTGTGGTTCAGGTCCTCGCGCTTCAGGATGACGCGTGCGCCGCCCGCGTGCGCGGCGAACCGCGGCACCTCGGTGATGATCGAGGGCCGGCCGGTGTAGCTGCGACCGAGTTCTGCGAGCTCCTCGGCGAAGCCGGGGTCGAGCTTCGCGAGGGTGTACGCCTCGCCGAGCTCGTCGAGCGCGGCGATGAGGGACTCGGGCACGAAGCGCCCGCCGAAGTCGCCGAAGTAGGGACCGGTCTGGTCGCGCAGGGCCATGTTCACACCGCCAGGAATGCTGAGAGGTTCGCGATCGGATCGCCGGTGACGAGCGCCTCGCCGACGAGGACGGCGTCGGCGCCGGCACGGCGGTAGTGGGCGACGTCGTCGGGCGAGAGCACCGCCGACTCCGCGACGCGGATGGCGCCCGGCGGGAATCGGTCGGCGAGACGGCCGAAGAGATCTCGGTCGAGCTCGAACGTCGTGAGGTCGCGCGCATTCACGCCGATCAGCTTCGCGCCGAGCGCGGCGGCCCGGTCGAGCTCGTCGGCCGAGTGCGTCTCGACCAGCGCGGTCATCCCGAGCTCGGTGATCAGCCCGTACAGCTCGGCGAGGGTCGCGTCGTCGAGGGCGGCCACGATGAGCAGCACCAGATCGGCGCCCGCGGCCCTGGCCTCGAACACCTGGTACGGCGTGGCGATGAAGTCCTTGCGCAGCACCGGGAGCGCGACGGCCGCACGAACGGCCTCGAGGTCGGCGAGGGAGCCGCCGAAGCGGCGGCCCTCGGTGAGCACGCTGATCGCGCTCGCCCCGCCGAGCTCGTAGCTGCGAGCCAGGGCTGCGGGGTCGGTGATCTCCGCGAGCGCACCGCGGGACGGGCTCGACCGCTTGATCTCGGCGATGACCTTCACCCGCTCGCCCGGGGCGAGCACGGCGAGAGCGTCGAGCGCGGCCGGTCGGGCCAGCGCGGCTGCTTCGACGTCGGCGAGGGGCCGTTCGGCCTCGCGGGCACGGGCGTCCGCGACGGCGTTGGCCGTCAGTTCGGAGAGCACGCCGGCGTCAGTGCGTCGAGGGGGTGGTCTTCGCGCCGCCGACACCGTAGCCGGCACGGGCGAGCACCCAGCCGACGATGAGGCCGACGACGAGGAGTCCGGCGGACGCCCACACGAGCCAGGCGAGGTCGAGGAAGAACGCCACGGTGCCGATCGTGAAGGCGATGAGCATGATCGTGACGGCGGTCCATGCCGCGGGCGAGTGTCCGTGGCCGGGCTCTGCGGTCTCAGTGCTCATGTCGCTCCTTCGTTGCGGGGGTCGTCTGCCAGTCTAGCGGGCGCTTCGGTCGGGGCCGTTCCTGCTGCGCGGGCGCGAGGCATCCGCCCCGCCCCGCCCGGCGACCGGTCGTCAGTCGGTGGGGTCGTCGCCGCGGCTGAGCTCGTCCCAGTCGTCGATGGCCCGATCGGCCGCGCCGCGCCGCCGATCCGCGGCCGTCGCAGGGCCCGACGACTCGGCGTCGGCGAACCGTGCGCCGCCATCGCGGTATCGTCGCGAGGACGCCGGCCAGGCCGTGCCGGTCGCGAGGACGACCACGCCCGCCGCGACGAGGAGCACCCCGCCGACGATCGCGACTGCCGGCCAGAACGTCGCGGCGGCCGAGGCCACGAGCTCCGCCGTCGGCCCGGCGCCCGCCACGCCGGTGGCATCCGTCACCGCCGGCGAGACCGACGCGACCGGATCGCCGAGGCTCAGCCCCGCCGCCAGCAGGATGCAGCCGCCGAGGAGCACCGCGAGCACAGCCAGCACCACGCGGATGCCCGGCCCGGCGATCGCGAGCGCCCCGGCCAGCGCGAGGCCGGCGAGGCCGAGCGCGGCGAGCGCGGGCGACGCCACCTGACCGGTCACGTCGATCGGCGAACCCGCGCCCGTTCCCGCCCCGGCGTCGAGCGCGAGCCGGAACCACGGCTGGCTCCAGCTCAGCAGTGCGAGCCCGCCGCCGGCGATCGCGAGGAGGATCGCCGGCAGCTTCATCCGCTCGCGCCGCACTCAGCCGACCTTCCGCATGGCGTTCGCGACCGCGACGGCCCGAAGCGGCGCCGCCGCCTTGTTCCGGGACTCCTCGTACTCCGACTCGGGGTCGGAATCGGCGACGAGTCCCCCGCCTGCCTGCACGCGCGCCACGCCGCCGGCGATCGTCGCCGTCCGGATCGCGATCGCGAGGTCGGCGTCGCCGCCGAACCCGAAGTACCCGACGACCCCGCCGTAGAGGCCGCGCTGGGCAGGCTCGAGCTCGTCGATGATCTCGAGCGCGCGCGGCTTCGGCGCGCCTGACAGCGTGCCGGCCGGGAAGGTCGCCCGGAAGACGTCGATCGCGTTGCGACCGGGCGCCAGATCTCCCTCGACCGACGAGACGAGGTGCATGATGTGGCTGAACCGCTCGACCCGCATGAACTCGGTGACCTCGACCGAGCCCGCCGTGCACACCTTGGCAAGGTCGTTGCGCGCGAGATCGACGAGCATCAGGTGCTCCGCCTGCTCCTTCGGGTCGCCGATCAGCTCGGCCTCCAGGTCGGCGTCGGCCTCCGGCGTCGCCCCCCGCGGCTTCGAACCGGCGATGGGGTGCGTGTAGACCCGGCCGTCCTCGACCTTGACCAGGGCTTCCGGCGACGACCCGACGATCCAGTACGGCTCCCCGTCGACGTCCTCGAGGTGCAGCAGGTACATGTACGGGCTCGGGTTCAGCGTGCGCAGCACCCGGTACACGTCGACCGGATGCGCCGTCGCCTCCTGCTCGAACCGCTGCGAGATGACGACCTGGAAGATGTCGCCGTCGCGGATGTACTCCTTCGAGCGTTCCACCGCGGCGAGGAAGTCCGCCTTCTCGGTCCGGTGTCGCGGGTCGTGCGCCGCGGAGAAGTCGATCTCGGCGAGCCAGGCGTCGGAGGGCTGCGCGAGCGCCGCCTGCATGCGGTCGAGGCGCGCCTGCGCGTCGGCCCACAGCGTCGCCGCGTCGTCGGCGCCGTCGTTCAGCACCGACGCGACGAGCTGGACGGTGCCGGTGCGGTGGTCGATGACGGCGAGCTCTGAGACGAACGCGAACGCCTGCCCGGGCATCGCGAACTCCGCCGGCGGCCGGTTCGGCAGGTGCTCGATCTGCCGGATCGCCTCCCAGCCGATGAACCCCACGAGACCGCCGGTCAGCGGCGGCGCCCCCGGTACGTCCTCGGTCGCCCAGCGCTGGTGCAGCGCCTCGAGCGCGGCGAGCGGGGCGAGCTCGGATGCCTCGCCGAGGGCCCGGCCGGCAGGCAGGCCGTAGTCCTGCCAGACGACGCGTCCGTCGCGCTCGGTGAGCACGCCGTACGAGGCGGCCCCGACGAACGAGTACCGCGACCAGATGCCGCCCTGCTCCGCCGATTCCAGGAGGAACGTGCCCGGACGCCCCGCCGCGAGCTTCCGGTAGATGCCGACCGGCGTCTCGCCGTCGGCGAAGAGCTCCCGCACGACCGGCACCACACGCCGGCCTTCGAGCAGGCCGTCGAAGTCGTCGAACCGCGTCGTCGCCGACGTGCCCATCATCGCCCTCCCTGGACGTCGATCGCGATCGCCTCGACCGGGTCGCCGTCGAAGCAGGTGCGGGTGCCGGTGTGGCACGCCGCGCCGATCTGGTCGACCTCGACGAGCAGCGTGTCGGCGTCGCAGTCGAGCGCGGCCGACTTCACGAACTGCACGTGGCCCGACGTGTCGCCCTTCCGCCAGTACTCCTGGCGCGAGCGCGACCAGAAGGTGACGCGGCCCTCGGTGAGGGTGCGCCGCATGGCCTCGCGGTCCATCCAGCCGAGCATCAGCACCTCGCGCGTGTCGAACTGCTGGATGACGGCGGGCAGCAGCCCGTCGGCGTTGAACGCGGCGCGCTCGAGCGCCTCCTCGACTGGCGTGCTCATCTCACGATCCTCCCGTCCGCCCGCAGGGCGTCCTTCACCTCGCCGACGGTCACCTCGCCGTTGTGGAACACGGATGCCGCGAGCACGGCGTCCGCCCCGGCCGCCACGGCGGGCGCGAAGTCGGCGACCGCTCCCGCGCCTCCCGACGCGATGACCGGCACGCTCGACAGCTCGTGCATGAGGCCGGTCAGCTCGAGGTCGAAGCCCTGCTTGGTGCCGTCGGCATCGATCGAGTTCACGAGCAGCTCCCCCGCGCCGAGCTCGATGGCCTGCCGCGCCCAGGCGAGCGCGTCGAGATCCGTCTCGGTGCGCCCGCCGTGCGTGGTCACGACGAAGCCCGACGAGGTGCGCGGCGACCGCTTCACGTCGAGCGAGAGCACGACGACCTGCGCCCCGAAGCGATCCGCGATCTCCGCGATGAGCGGAGGCCGCGCGATCGCGGCGCTGTTCACGCCGATCTTGTCTGCGCCGTGGCCGAGCAGTCGCGCGACGTCTTCGGCCGAACGGACGCCGCCGCCGACCGTGAGCGGGATGAAGACCTGCTCGGCGACCCGCTGCACCATGTCGTACGTGGTCGACCGGTCGTCGACCGTGGCGGTCACGTCGAGGAAGGTGAGCTCGTCGGCGCCCTGGTCGGAGTAGCGAGCGGCGAGCTCGACGGGGTCACCGGCGTCGCGGAGGTTCTGGAAGTTCACCCCCTTGACGACGCGGCCGGCGGCCACGTCGAGGCACGGGATGACGCGGACGGCGAGGCTCATCCCGGTCACAGCCTAGCGGCGTGGATCGCGGAGACGAGGATCGCACGCGCGCCGATCGCGTAGAGCTCGTCCATCACGTGGTTCATGTCGACCCGCGGGATCATGACCCGCACGGCGACCCACTCGGGATCGTGCAGCGGCGACACGGTCGGCGACTCGAATCCGGGAGCGGCCGCGGTGGCCCGCTCGAGGTTCGCGACCGGCACGTCGTAATCGAGCAGCACGTACTGTCGCGCCACGAGGACGCCCTGCAGCCGGCGGACGAGCGTCTGCGCCCCCGGCTGCTCGACGCCGGAGCCGATAAGGACCGCCTCGGACTCCAGGATCACGGGTCCGAAGATCTCGAGCCCCGCCTTGCGGAGCGTGCCGCCCGTGGAGACCACGTCGGCGACCGCGTCGGCGACGCCCAGCCTGACGGCCGACTCCACGGCGCCGTCGAGCTTCACGAGCTTGGCGGTCACGCCGTGACCGGCGAGGAAGCCGCCCACGAGTCCGGGGTAGCTCGTCGCGACCCGGACGCCCTCGAGGTCGGCGAGGTCGGCGAACGCGCCGGCCGGGCCGGCGAAGCGGAACGTGGAGTCGCCGAAGCCGAGCGGGGCGATCTCCGAGGCATCCGACCCGGAATCGAGCAGCAGGTCGCGACCCGTGATGCCGACGTCGAGCGCACCCGAGCCGACGTACGTGGCGATGTCGCGCGGACGCAGGTAGAAGAACTCGACCCCGTTGCGGGGGTCGGCGGTGTGCAGGTCGCGCGGATCGCGACGGCCGGTGTACCCGGCCTCGTAGAGCATCTGCGCGGCGGTGTCTGAGAGCGAGCCCTTGTTGGGCACGGCGATGCGGAGCATTCCCTGGCTTTCGTGTGGACGGAACGGATCGGTCATGGGGTCGGCCGATCAGAGATGTCGGTACACGTCCGCGGGCGTCAGGCCCTTCGCGAGGAGCAGCACCTGCAGGTGGTACAGCAGCTGCGAGATCTCCTCGGCGGTCTCCTCGTCGCTCTGGTATTCGGCGGCCATCCAGACCTCGGCCGCCTCCTCGACGATCTTCTTGCCGATGGCGTGCACGCCGGCGTCGAGCTCGCGCACCGTGCCCGACCCTTCGGGGCGGGTCCGGGCCTTGTCGCTGAGCTCGACGAAGAGGTCGTCGAAGGTCTTCACCCGTCCAGCCTAGCGTCGGCGGGGGCGGCGCCATGGCGGTGGCCGGCGACCGCTTCGCGGAGCGCGGCGATCTGCTCCGCCGGCTCGCCGCGGTAGACGGCCGAGCCCGCGACGAACGTGTCCGCGCCGGCCTCCGCGGCGATGCCGATCGTGTCGACGGTGATGCCCCCGTCGACCTGCAGCCAGACGTCGAGTCCCGCGGCGCGGACGGCTTCAGCGGTCCGGCGGAGCTTCGGCATCGTCTCGGGCATGAACGCCTGTCCGCCGAAGCCCGGCTCCACCGTCATCACCAGCACCTGGTCGAACTCGCCGAGCACCTCGAGCCACGGCTCGACCTCGGTGCCCGGCTTCAGCGCGAGGCCGGCTCGGCTGCCGATCTCGCGGAGTCGACGGGCGAGGCGCACGGGGTCGGCGGCGGCCTCGACATGGAACGTCACACTCGCGGCTCCGGCCTCCGCATAGCCCGGCGCCCACCGGTCGGGGTCGTCGATCATGAGGTGCACGTCCAGCGGGATCGGCGAGACCTGCGCGAGGCGCTCGACCATCGGCAGACCGAACGTCAGGTTCGGCACGAAATGGTTGTCCATGATGTCGACGTGCACCAGGTCGGCCGTCGCGATCCGGCCGAGCTCGCGCTCGAGGTTCGCGAAGTCGGCGGCCAGGATGCTCGGGTTGATGCGCGTCGTCATGGCCCAGAGCCTACCGAGCGGAACGCGCCGCTCAGTCGGTGCGCTGCAGCAGCGCGATGAACATCGCATCGGTGCCGTGGCGGTGCGGCCACAGCTGCACCGTGCGCCCGTCGCCGGCCAGGTCGAGCGGCTCGCGCACGATCGACTGCACGACGGCCGCCGTGTCCAGCTGCTCGAGGCGGCCCGCCCAGCGGGTCAGCGCAGCCCCGAGGGTGCCGTGCGTCTCCGCGGTGTGCGGCGAGCAGGTGACGTAGGCGAGGATGCCGCCGGGCGCGAGCTGGGCGGCCGCGGCATCGAACAGCTCGCCCTGCAGCGCCGTCAGTTCGGGCACGTCGGTGGGAAGCTTCCGCCACCTCGCCTCCGGGCGGCGTCGGAGGGCGCCGAGACCGGTGCACGGGGCATCCAGGAGGATGCGGTCGAATCCGCCGGGCGCCCCGAACTCGGACGCCTCGACGGTGCGGCCGTCGCCGACGCGCACGTGCACCTCGAGCGGCACGCCCGCGACCGCGCGCCGCACCAGTTCGGCGCGCGCCGGCACGAGCTCGTTCGCCGCGAGCACGGCGTCGCCAGCGAGCGCCTCGGCCGCGAGCACAGCGGTCTTGCCGCCCGGACCCGAGCAGAGGTCGAGCCAGCGCTCCCCCGGCTCGACCGGCCGCGCGCGGGTGAGCGCGAGGGCCGCGAGCTGCGAGCCTTCGTCCTGCACCCGGACGCGCCCCTCGTGGGCCGCGACGAGCTCGAGAGGACGCCCGGCGGTGAAGCCGATGGGCGAGAACCGGTCGGGGTCGCCGAGCTCGGCCGGGGACTCGTCGCCGAGACCCGGCAGGGCGACGAGGTTCACCCGGGGTGAGGCGTTGTCGGCGGCGAGCAGGGCCTCGAGCTCGTCTTCGCGACCCTCGTGCGCGAGACCGGCGCGCAGCGCCCGGACGATCCACTCGGGGTGGGAGGCGACGGCGGCGAGCTTCGCGTCGGCGCCGCCCGAGGTCTCCTCCTCGACCCAGCCGCGCCACTCCTCGACGGTCGAGCGGGACACGGTGCGGAGCACCCCGTTCACGAAGCCGCTCGCGCCCGGCGAGAGCCGCTTCGCGAGCACGACCGACTCGTTGACCGCGGCGTGCGTGGGCACACGGGTGGCGAGCAGCTGGTGCACCCCGAGGCGCAGGATGTCGAGCACGGGCGGATCGATGCGATCGGTCGGCCGGTCGGCGGCCAGGGCGATGATCGCGTCGTAGAAGCCCTGCAGGCGCAGCGTCCCGTACGTCAGCTCGGTCGCGAGCGCCGCGTCGGCCTCGCTGAGGCGCGAGCGCTCGATCCGGTTCGGGAGCAGCAGGTTCGCGTACGCCTCGTCGGCGCGCACCGCCTCCAGCACCTCGAAGGCGACGATCCGGGCCGGTGAGACCCGCACGCGGCGGGCTTCTCCCCCGGGCCGCGGCGGGCGGGCGCCGCGTCGGCGCTGAGGTTCCTGGTGCGTGGCCACCCGTCAACTGTACGGTGGCCGCGCGGACCGGTCAGCCGGCGTCGAGCGCGTCCGCGCCGAGCCCTCGTCCCCAGTCGGCCGCGCGCATCGCGGCGCGCCCGGCCGGCTGGACGCGGACCAGCTCGACGGGCGTCGTCGCCGTGCCGACCAGCACGCGCCGGCGTTCGGCGCGGAGGCGCCCGGCGGGCAGCGGTTCGGATGCCTCGGCCAGGTCGGCCGCGCGAGCCTCGAGCACCTTGACGCGTTCGCCGCCGACCGTCGTCCACGCACCGGGCTCCGGGGTGACCCCGCGGTACCGCGCGAGCACCTCGGCCGCCGGTCTCGTCCAGTCGAGTCGCCCGGCGGCCACGTCGAGCTTCGGGGCGAGGCTCGGCGTGCCCTTCTGCGGCGTCGCCCGCGCCGTGCCGTCGGCGATGCCGTCGACGACCCCGGCGAGCAGCTCCGCCCCGTCGTGCGCGAATCGGTCCAGCACCTCCCCCGCCGTCGAGGTTCCGTCGTCGGGGCGACGGAACTCGGCGAACACGTCGCCGGCGTCGAGCTCCGGCACGAGGCGGAACACCGCGGCGCCGAGCTCCGGGTCGCCGGCGATCAGCGAGTGCTGCACCGGCGCCGCGCCGCGCCAGGCGGGCAGGAGCGAGAAGTGCAGGTTGATCCAGCCGTGCCGCGGCGTGGACAGCAGGGGCTCGCGGACGAGCCCGCCGTACGCCACGATGACGCCGAGGTCGGGTGCGAGCGCGGCGATCTCGGCCGTCACCGCGTCGTCGAGCCGGCGCGCACGGAGCACCGGCAGCCCGAGCTGCTCCGCCTCCGCGGCCACCGGCGAGGGCGTCAGTACCCGCTTCCGGCCGACGGGCGCGTCGGGGCGGGTGATGACGGAGACGATCGTGTGCGGCCCGGCGGCGAGCCGCTCGAGGCTCGGCACGGCGGCGGCCGGCGTGCCGGCGAAGACGAGGCGGAGCGGAGTCACCTGGTCATTCTCCCGGATCGGCTCGCGCAGCTCTCACGGAAGGTCCGGGTCGTCGAAGCGCAGCCGGAGGATCGGCGGGCGGCCGGGTCCGCGGCCGGCGACCGGGCGCCGGCGCTCGGTCGCCGTGCGGATCGCCTCCGCCTTCAGCGCCGCCGCGACCGCAGCGCCCGCGCCGTACTCGAAGCGGACGACGGCGCGTTCGAGGCCGTCGGGCTGCGGCACCGGTCCCAGGACGTCGGCGCCCGGCGCTGCAGCGAGGACGGCACGGACGGCCGACTGCACCCGGTCGGGTGCGGCCACCACGCTCGCCATCCGGACGGCCGGCGGGAACCGGACCGCGCGCCTGGCGGCGAGCTCCTCGCCCGCCCAGGCGGGCTGACGCCACGTCGCGAGCGCCGCACCGAGCGCTCCCGCGACGCCGACGAGGAAGACCGGCGCGCCCGGCGCCGCGAGCGCGGCGGCGTTCGACCACCAGCGCAGGCAGTCCTCCGCCACGCGGAGGGACTCGCGGAGCAGCATCCGCTCGCCGTCGAGCAGGAGCACGGCACGATAGCCGCCGTCGGCGATCGGCTCCGCCCCGCGAGTGGCGACGACGAGCGCGGGCTCGGCGCCGACGCGGAGTACCTGCCGCTCGCCGTCGGAGAGGATGACCCGAGCGCGCGGGAACGCCCGCCCGAGCTCTTCCGCCGTGCGGGTCGCGCCGACCGTGGCCGCCCGCAGCTTCGTCCCGTCGCAGACCGGGCATCGCCAGCCGGCGGCGATCGTGCCGCAGAGCGTGCATCTCGGCGCGCCGCCCGCCGCGGGGATCGCCAACGCTCCGCCGCAGGCGGCGCAGCGCGCGGGCTCGCGGCAGCGGTCGCAGACGAGCATGGGCGTGTGGCCGGGACGCGCGACCTGCACGAGCACCGGCCCGGATGCGACGGCCTCCTGAGCCTGCCGCCAGGCGGCGGAGGGGATCCGGGCCGAACCCGGCTCGGGCGACGCCTGCTGCTCCGTCAGCACGATGCGCGGACGCGCGTGCCGGACGGGGGGCAGCTCGCGCACCCAGCCGAGCTCGACGAGGCGCGCCACCTCGACGCTGCGCGTATGCGCCGCGAACACCAGGGCCGCTCCCGACTGCTCCTGTCGGATGAGCGCGGCGTCCCGCGCATGCACGCCCGGGGCGAGGGGCTCGGCCTGCAACCGGTCGCCGTCATCCCAGAGCGCGATCAACCCGAGCCGCGCGGCGGGGGCGTAGACCGTCGAACGGTTGCCGATGATCACGCGAGCCGCATCGCCGGTCGCGTCGAGGAACGCACGGTACCGCGCCCCACCCGGCTGCCTGGCGTCGGTGCGGAGGATGCGCCGAGCGTCGACCTGATCGGCCAGGGCGGCCTCCAGCTGCTCCTGGTCCCGGTGGTCGGGCACGACGATGAGGCTCGATCGGTCGGCGGCGAGGGCGACGCGCGCGGCCTGGGCCAGCGTCACCGCCCATGCGCCCACCCACGTCCCGGAGGCCAGCCGCACCGGCCGTGGGTCTGCGGCGAGGGCCAGTCGTTCACCCCCCGCGATGGCCGCCTCGACCGCACCCGGCGCGAATCCGTCGACGGTGCCGGGCTCCGGCAACGGGCCGGGATCCGCTTCCGCCTGGCGCCACGAACGCTCGACCCGGACGTAGCGCGACGGGATCGCGAGCCGCAGCACATCGCTCGCGTTGCCCGCGGCGCGATCGGCGACGGCTCGGGCGAGCCGCCAGACCTCGTCCGTGAGCAGCGGCACCTCGCCGACGACGTCCTCGAGCTCGCTCAGCCGCCCGCCGTACTCGCTCTCGTCGACGAGCTCGACGAGCCAACCGTCGGCGATGCGCCCGCCGGACCGGATGGGCACGCGCACGCGCATCCCGGGGAGCGCCGCCTGGCGAAGGCGGTCGGGCACCCGGTAGTCGAACAGCTGGTCGAGCTGCGGCAGCGGCGAATCGACGAGGACCCGCGCGACCGGCCCCTCGGGCACGCTCAGAACCCGGCGGCCGCGCGCAGGTCGTCGACGCGGTCGAGCCGCTCCCACGTGAAGTCGGGGAGCTCCCGGCCGAAGTGGCCGTAGGCGGCGGTCTGCGCGTAGATCGGTCGCAGCAGGTCGAGATCGCGGATGATCGCGGCCGGCCGGAGGTCGAACACCTCGCGGATCGCGGCGATGATCCGATCATCGGGCAAGTGCCCGGTGCCGAACGTCTCGACGTACAGTCCCACCGGCGCCGCCTTGCCGATCGCATACGCGACCTGGAGCTCGAGGCGGTCGGCGAGCCCTGCGGCGACCGCGTTCTTCGCCGCCCACCGCATCGCGTACGCCGCCGACCGGTCGACCTTGGACGGGTCCTTGCCGCTGAAGGCGCCGCCGCCGTGTCGGCTCGCGCCGCCGTAGGTGTCGATGATGATCTTGCGGCCGGTGAGCCCCGCGTCGCCCTGCGGACCGCCGATCTCGAAGCGTCCGGTGGGGTTGATGAGGACGTTCAGCTCGGGGGCGGCGAGGTCCACCGTCTCGAGCACGGGGCGGATCACCAGCTCCTCGACCTCGGCGCGCAGCTGCTCCGTGGCGACCTGCGGCGAATGCTGCGTCGAGAGCACGACCGTCTCGATCGTGCGAGGCGTCTGCCCCTCGTAGCCGACCGTGACCTGGGTCTTGCCGTCGGGCCGCAGGTAGTCGAGCTCGCCGGCCTTGCGCACCTGTGAAAGCCGCTCGGCCATCCGGTGCGCCAGCCAGATGGGCACCGGCATGAGCTCGGGCGTCTCCCGCACGGCGTAGCCGAACATGATGCCCTGGTCGCCGGCACCCTGCAGGTCGAGCGCGTCCTCGCTCGCGCGCTCGCGCGCCTCGAAGGCGTGGTCGACGCCCTGGGCGATGTCGGGCGACTGCCCGCCGATCGACACCGACACGCCGCACGAGCGTCCGTCGAACCACACGTCGGAGGAGTCGTAGCCGATCGAGGTGACTTTCTGCCGGACGATCGCCGGGATCTCGACGTAGCCCGATGTCGTCACCTCGCCCGCGACGTGCACGAGGCCGGTGGTCACCAGCGTCTCGACGGCGACGCGCGCGTGGGGGTCCGCGGCGAGCAGCGCGTCGAGGATCGAGTCGGAGATCTGGTCGCAGATCTTGTCGGGGTGCCCCTCGGTCACGGACTCGGAGGTGAACAGTCGCAGGTCGCTCATCTGGCGTGGGTGTCCTCACTCGCGGGGTGGTCGGTCAGCGCTTCGGCGATGACGTCGAGGATGCCGTCTGCCACCGACAGTTTGCTGCCGTGCAGCTCGGCGACCACGACGCCGCCGGCGCCGATGACGCTCACCCGGTTCTCGTCGCTCGCGAACCCCTCGGTCCAGCCGACGCGGTTGACGACCAGCAGGTCGGCGCCCTTCGCCTCGCGCTTCGCGCGGGCGAGCGCGAGCAGCCGCTCGGGGTCGTTCTCGGTCTCTGCGGCGAAGCCGACGAGGAGCGTGCCGTCGTGCGGGGCGTGGCCGAGTTCGGCCAGGATGTCGGGGTTGCGGACGAGCTCGAGCGTCAGCCCGGCGTCGCCCGGCTCCTTCTTGATCTTCGCCTCGCTGATCGCGGCCGGGCGGTAGTCGGCGACCGCGGCGGCCATGATCACCGCGTCGGCGCCCGCGGCCGCGGTCTGCATGGCCTCGCGGAGCTCGAGCGCCGTCGAGACGCGTCGGATGTCGCAGCCGCCGGGTTCGCCGATCTCGAGGTTCGCGGCGACGAGGGTGACCTCTGCGCCTCTGGCGCGCGCCGCTTCCGCGATCGCGACGCCCTGCTTGCCGCTCGACCGGTTGCCGAGGAATCGCACGGGGTCGAGGGGCTCGCGCGTGCCGCCGGCCGAGACCACGATGCGGCGTCCGGCGAGATCGCCCTGCGCCGCGTCGCGGCGCCCGGCCGAGTCTTCCGCTCGCCCGCCGACCGCAGCCAGCGCGGCCCGGACGATGACCTCGGGTTCCTCCATGCGCCCGGGGCCGGAGTCGGCGCCCGTGAGCTGCCCGACCGCCGGACCCACGATGGTGACCCCGCGTTCGGCGAGGGTGCTGACGTTCGCCTGCGTCGCAGGGTTCCGCCACATCTCGGTGTGCATCGCGGGAGCGATGACGAGCGGCGCCTCGCTCGCGAGCACCGTGTTGCCGAGCAGATCGTCGGCGAGCCCGTTCGCGAGCTTCGCGATGGTGTTCGCCGTCGCGGGCGCGATCACGATGAGATCGGCCGCCTGACCGATCGCGACATGACGGACCTCGGCCACGCCCTCGTAGAGGTCGACGTGCACGGGATTGCGCGAGATCGCCTCGAGCGTCGGACGCCCGACGAATCGCAGCGCCGCCTCGGTCGGCACCACGTGGACTTCGTGGCCCGCGAGCACGAGGGCGCGCACCACCCCGACGGCCTTGTAGGCCGCGATGCCGCCGGTGATGCCGACGACGACGTTCAGCGGCACGGGCGCGCCCGGGTCACTCGCCCGCGGGGCGGAGCCGGAGCTTGTCCTCGTTGATCTCGTGCAGCGCGACCGTGAGCGGCTTGTCGTCGATCGACGAGTCGACCAGCGGGCCCACGTTGTCGAACAGGCTGCCCTCGTGCAGGTCGGCGTAGTAGTCGTTGATCTGGCGGGCGCGCTTGGACGCGAAGATCACCAGCTGGTACTTCGAGTCGACCTTCGACAGCAGGTCGTCGATGGGCGGGTCGATGATGCCGGACAGCTTCTCAGCCATGGACAGACTCCTCATTCGATGGGCGCGCACCCCCGGTGCGCGGAAGATCGTGGCGAAGGGCGGCAGGTCGCCGGCCCTTTCGAGGCCGCATCAAGTCTACGACCTTTCTCGCGGCCTCGCCGACCTCGTGGTTCACCACCTGGTGATCGAACTCGTCGACGGCGGCGAGCTCGACCTTCGCGGTCTCCAGTCGTCGCTGCTGCTCCGCGGGCGTCTCGGTGCCCCGGCCCACGAGCCGGCGGACGAGTTCGTCCCAGGTCGGGGGCAGCAGGAAGACCAGTGTCGCCTCAGGCATCGCCCGGCGCACCGCCCTCGCGCCCTGGATGTCGATCTCGAGCAGCACGCTGTCGCCCGCTGCGATCGCGCGTTCGACCGGCCCGCGCGGCGTGCCGTAGCGGTGCGCGTTGTGCACGGTCGCCCATTCGAGGAGTTCGCCCTGCTCGATCATGCGATCGAACTCCGCGTCGTCGACGAAGTAGTAGTGCTCCCCATCGACCTCGCCCGGTCGAGGGGCGCGCGTCGTCGCCGAGATCGAGAGCCGCACCTCGGGGTGGTGGGTGCGGATGTAAGCGGCCACCGTGCCCTTGCCGACCGCGGTCGGGCCGGCGAGCACGACGAGGCGGTCGCCCGTGCCGCCGTGCGAGGCGACCCACTCCGCGGTGAACTCGCGCAGCCGACGCCGTTGCAGCCGCCCGAGCCCGCCGAGCCGCTTCGACGCGGCGATCTGCAGGTCGGCCATGATCCGGGCCGTCTTCGTCTCGCCGATCGCGGGGATGGATCCGAGGAACTCCGTCACCCGCAGGCGGCCCTCGACGCCCTCGGGCTCCTCGAAGGCGACGCGCAGCACGTCGAGGGGGCTGCGGGCGCCGCTCGCGACCTGCTGCTTCACGGCCGCCCGGGCGCGACGTGCGGCGACGGCCGCCCGCGACGCCGCGGCGCGGTCGACCTCGGGAGGTGTGCGTGCGGGCTCAGGCACCGGCGGCCACCACCTCGTCGACCCGGCGGGCGATGGTGTCCGCGATGCCGTCGGGCCCCGCGCCGAGGATCGAACGGGATTCGCTGACGAGCACGCCGTCGGCGAGCGCCCCGAAGATCGTCCGGTAGTCCGACGCTGACGGCCCCTGGTGGCCGAAGCCCGGGGCGAGCACCGGCAGGCCAGGCCGGGGCGGCTCCCCGTCGCGGTCGATGCCCGCGGCGGCGAGGTCGACCGTCGCCCCGATGACGACGCCGACGGCGCCCATCGGCGGGTTCGAGACATCCGGTCGCCCCGCGTTCCACGCCGTCACGCCGGAGACGATCGCGCCGGCGATCGTGCTGCCGGCCCGACTCGACTGCTGCAGCACCGAGCGCTGCACGGGCGCGGCCTCGGGGTTCGACGTCGCCGCCAGCACGAACACGCCCTTGCCCGCCGACTCGGCGAGCCGGAGGGTGCCCTCCAGCGACCCGAGCCCGAGGTACGGGCTCACCGTGATGGCATCTGCCTCGAGCGGCGATCCCGGACGCAGCCACGCCTCCGCGTACGCGTCCATCGTCGACCCGATGTCGCCGCGCTTGACGTCGGCGAGCACCTGCAGGTCGGCGTCCTTCGCCTCGCGCAGCACCCGCTCGTACGCGGCGTACCCGGCCGCGCCGTGGCGCTCGAAGAACGCGAGCTGCGGCTTCACGATGCCGACGCGGCCGGCGCACGCCTCGACGACGCGCAGGCCGAACTCGCGCGCGCCCTCCGCGGAGTCGTCGAGTCCCCAGCGGTCGAGCAGACCCGCGTGCGGGTCGATGCCCACGCAGAGCCGGCCATAGGCGGCGAAGACGGCCGCGAGCCGCTCGCCGAACGGCGTCGCCTCGGTCACGCGTGCGCCTCCCGGCGGAGCTGGTACTCCTGCAGGCTGGTGACCTCGAACCCGCCCTCGCCCGCGTCGAGGGACGCGACGGCCGCCGAGAGCTCGGCGATCGTGGTGAAGAGCGGGATGTTCCCGGCGACCGCCGCCGCTCGGATCTCGTAGCCGTCGGCCCGCGAGGAGCGGCCGCTCGGCGTGTTCACCACCACGTCGACCTCACCGCGGTGGATGAGCTCGACGACGCTCGTGGACTCGGGCGTGGGCTTGTCGTGGTACTTCAGCACCTCGTCGGCGCGGATGCCGTTGCGACGCAGCACCTCGGCGGTGCCCTCGGTCGCGGTGATGCGGAACCCGAGCTGCTGGAGGCGGAGCACCGGCAGGATGACGGCGCGCTTGTCGCGGTCGGAGACCGAGACGAACACGGTGCCCGACGTCGGCATACCGCCGTAGGCGGCGAGCTGGCTCTTCGCGAACGCGGTCGGGAAGTCGCGGTCGATGCCCATGACCTCCCCCGTCGAGCGCATCTCGGGGCCGAGCACGGAGTCGACCATGATGCCCTCGCGCGTGCGGAAGCGGTGGAACGGCAGCACGGCCTCCTTGACGGCGACCGGCGCGTCGAGCGGGACGCGGGAGCCGTCCGACTCGGGCAGGAGCCCCTCGTCGATCAGCTCGGCGACGGTCGCGCCCACCATGATCCGGCTCGCAGCCTTCGCGAGCGGGATGCCGAGCGCCTTCGACACGAAGGGCACGGTCCGGCTCGCGCGCGGGTTCGCCTCGAGCACGTAGAGCACGCCTGCGGCGATGGCGAACTGCACGTTGAGCAGCCCGCGCACGCCGATGCCCTCGGCGATGGCCCGGGTCGCCTCCCGCACCCGGTCGACCTCGGCCCGGCCGAGGGTCACCGGCGGCAGGGTGCAGCTGGAGTCGCCCGAGTGCACGCCGGCCTCCTCGATGTGCTCCATGACGCCGCCGACGTACAGGTCGACGCCGTCGTAGAGCGCGTCGACGTCGATCTCGATCGCGTCGTCGAGGAACCGGTCGACGAGCAGCGGATGGCTCGGACCGACGATGCCCTGCCCCTCGATGCGGGTGAAGTAGTCGGCGAGGCTCGGGGTGTCGTAGACGATCTCCATGCCGCGGCCGCCGAGCACGAAGCTCGGGCGGACCAGGACGGGGTACCCGATGCCCTCGGCCACGTGCACGGCGCCGGCGAGGTCCGTCGCGGTGCCGTTCCGGGGCGCCAGGAGGCCGGCCTGGTCGAGGATGCCGGAGAACAGGCCCCGCTCCTCGGCCAGGTCGATCGCGTCGGGCGTGGTGCCGAGGATCGGCACGCCGGCCGCCTCGAGCCCCTTCGCGAGCCCCAGCGCGGTCTGGCCGCCGAGCTGCACGACGACGCCGACGAGCTCACCCGACTGCGATTCGGCGTGGATGACCTCGAGGACGTCCTCGAGCGTGAGCGGCTCGAAGTAGAGCCGGTCGCTCGTGTCGTAGTCGGTCGAGACGGTCTCGGGGTTGCAGTTGATCATGATCGTCTCGAACCCGGCGGCGGACAGCGCGAACGACGCGTGCACGCACGAGTAGTCGAACTCGACGCCCTGGCCGATCCGGTTCGGCCCGGAGCCGAGGATCACGACCTTGCGCCGGTCGCTCGGCGCGACCTCGGTCTCGAGATCGTAACTGGAGTAGTGGTACGGCGTGAGCGCCGGGAACTCGCCCGCGCACGTGTCGACCGTCTTGTAGACCGGGCGGATGCCGAGGATGTGGCGCACCTCGCGCGCGTCCGCCTCGCTGCCGAACCCGCGGAGCTCGGCGATCTGCGCGTCGGAGAACCCGTGGTCCTTCGCGAGCAGCAGCGTGTCGTGGTCGAGCGACTCGGCCGCCGCGACGTGCGCGGCGACCTCGTTGATGAGGGCGATCTGGTCGAGGAACCAGGGGTCGATCTTCGTCGCCTCGAACGCCTGCTCGATGGTCGCGCCCTTCCGGAGCGCCTGCTGCACGAGGACGATCCGGCCGTCGGTCGGCACGGATGCCGCGGCGAGCAGCTCCTCGACCTCGCGCGTCTCCTCGCCCCAGTGGAACGACGAGCCGCGCTTCTCGAGCGAGCGGAGCGACTTCTGCAGCGCCGTGGCGAAGTTGCGGCCGATCGCCATGGCCTCGCCGACCGACTTCATGGTCGTGGTGAGGGTCGGGTCGGCGGCGGGGAACTTCTCGAACGCGAACCTCGGCACCTTGACCACGACGTAGTCGAGCGTCGGCTCGAACGACGCGGGCGTGACCCGGGTGATGTCGTTCGGGATCTCGTCGAGGCGGTAGCCGATGGCGAGCTTGGCGGCGATCTTCGCGATCGGGAAGCCGGTGGCCTTCGACGCCAGGGCCGACGAGCGCGAGACGCGCGGGTTCATCTCGATGACGATGATCCGCCCGTTGGACGGGTCGACGGCGAACTGGATGTTGCAGCCGCCGGTGTCGACGCCGACGGCCCGGATGATGTCGATGCCGATGTCGCGGAGCCGCTGGTACTCACGGTCGGTCAGCGTCAGGGCGGGCGCCACCGTGATCGAGTCGCCGGTGTGCACGCCGACGGGGTCGACGTTCTCGATGGAGCAGACGACGACGGTGTTGTCGGCCGTGTCGCGCATGAGCTCGAGCTCGTACTCCTTCCAGCCGAGGATCGACTCCTCGAGGAGCACCTCGGTCGTCGGCGAGTCGTGCAGCCCGGCGCCCGCGATCCGACGCAGGTCCTCCTCGTTGTACGCGAACCCCGAGCCGAGCCCGCCCATGGTGAACGAGGGGCGCACGACGAGCGGGTAGCCGAGGTCCTCGGCAGCGGCGAGCACCTCGTCCATGGTGTGTGCGATGTGCGAGCGCGCCACGTCGGCACCGCACTCGACCACGAGCTCCTTGAACAGCTGGCGATCCTCGCCCTTGCGGATCGCGTCGACCTTCGCACCGATGAGCTCGACGCCGTGCTTCGCGAGGATGCCGGCCTCCTCCAGCGCGATCGCCGCGTTCAGCGCGGTCTGGCCGCCGAGGGTCGGCAGCACCGCGTCGGGGCGCTCCTTGACGATGATCGACTCGATCACCTCGGGCGTGATGGGCTCGATGTAGGTCGCGTCGGCGAAGTCGGGGTCGGTCATGATCGTCGCCGGGTTGGGGTTCACGAGGATGACCCGCACCCCCTCGGCGCGGAGCACCCGGCAGGCCTGCGTGCCCGAGTAGTCGAACTCGGCGGCCTGTCCGATGACGATCGGGCCGGACCCGATGACGAGGACGGAATTGATGTCGTCGCGCTTGGGCATCAGGCGTCGGACTCCTTGCTGGCGATCACCAGGTCGCGGAAGCGGTCGAAGAGGTAGTTGGCGTCGTGCGGGCCGGCCGCCGACTCGGGGTGGTACTGCACGCTGAAGGCGGGGATGTCGAGGCAGTTGAGCCCCTCCACGACGTCGTCGTTCAGGTCGACGTGGCTCACCTCGACGCGACCGAAGCCCTGGGTGGACTCGCT
The DNA here is from genome assembly GCF_040267705.1 of Agromyces sp. G08B096. Taxonomy (NCBI): domain Bacteria; kingdom Bacillati; phylum Actinomycetota; class Actinomycetes; order Micrococcales; family Microbacteriaceae; genus Agromyces; species Agromyces sp. G08B096. Next base: position 1,609,180 of record NZ_CP158374.1, on the reverse strand, counting down.
GATCTCGTCGATGGGCGCCTTGACCGCGAAGCCGTGGTTGTGCGCGGTGATCTCGACCCGGCCCGTGGCCTTGTCGATCACGGGCTGGTTGATGCCGCGGTGCCCGAAGGGCAGCTTGTACGTCTCGAACCCGAGGGCGCGGCCGAGCAGCTGGTTGCCGAAGCAGATGCCGAAGTACGGGCGTCCGTCGCGGAGCGAGTCGCGGAGCAGCTCGACGTGGCGGTCGGACGCGCTCGGGTCGCCTGGGCCGTTCGAGAAGAACAGCGCGTCAGGGCCGAGCGCGCGGATCTCGTCGATGGTGACCGTCTGCGGCACGACGTGGACGTCGAAGCCGCGGGCGGCGAGGTACTGCAGGGTGGAGGTCTTCACGCCGAGGTCGAGCACCGCGACCGACCCGACCCGCTCGCCCTCGGCGGGCAGCGTGTAGCCCTCGGCGGTCGAGACCTGGCCGGAGAGGTTGCGCCCCGCCATCTCCGCGCCGGAGCGCACGAGCTCGAGCTGCTCCCCCGGCGTCAGCGCGGCATCCGCACCCGAGAAGATGCCCGCCCGCATGGCGCCCGCCGAGCGGATGTGCCGCGTGACGGCTCGCGTGTCGATGCCGGAGATGCCGACGACGCCGGCCGCGGCGAGGTCGTCGTCGAGGCTCCGCTGCGAGCGGAAGTTCGACACCACGCGGGAGGGGTCTCGGACCACGTAGCCCGCGACCCAGATGCGGGCCGACTCCATGTCTTCATCGTTCATGCCGGTGTTGCCGATGTGCGGCGCCGTCATGAGCACGATCTGGCCCGCGTACGACGGGTCGGTCAGGGTCTCCTGGTAGCCGGTCATCCCCGTGGCGAAGACGGCTTCGCCCAGCGTGCGTCCGACGGCGCCGTAGGCCCGTCCCTCGTACCTGGTGCCGTCCTCGAGGACGAGCACGGCCGGTTCGCCCGTGAAGGGCGTCGACTCGCTCATGCTTCGGTCTCGCTTCCTGCGTCTGGCCGCAGCGTGATGTGCGCTGCGGCGATGTCGGTGACGGCCGCGATGATGCGGCCCGCGTCGCCCGGGTACCGGGCGCGGAGATAGCTGTCGACGTGGGTCGGAGGCTCGGCGGGCTCCTCCTCGTCGACGATCCAGGTGATGGCGACGAGCCCGTCGGGCTCCACGCCGCGGTCGATGGCGAACGTCGCGGTGCCCGCCCCCACCAGGCGGTCGGCCGGGACGAAGCTCGGCTGCTCGCCTGCAATGCGGAGGATCACGCCCTCGGGGTGGACCTCGACATGGCCGGCGCCGCGGAACGCGAGCCCCTGCACGGCGAGGCGCTCGAGGGGCCGGCCGACCGGGGTCGTGGCCACGTAGAGCATCTCGGCGTCGACGACCGCGCCGCCGAGTCGCTCGGGCACCGGGTACGCCGTCATGACCGCGTCGCGTCGCGTGCGGCGCCGCCACGAACGCCACATGAGGAATCCGGCGCCGCCGACGATCGCGACGGCGACGAGGACGCCGATGAGCTCAGCCATGCGAGCCCTCCGATCGGGATGCCGCGAGCGCGGCGATCTCCGTCTCGTCGCGCACCGCGCCGTCGAGCACGGTCGCGTAGCCGGCGTGGATCGTGGCCACCACGCGGCCGGGCAGGGTGCGCCCGAGGTAGGGCGAGTTGCCGCTCCGGCCGGCGAGCCACGACGCGTCGAAGACGCCCACCGCCTCCGGGTCGTAGAGGGTGACCTCGGCGGGTGCCCCGACCGCGAGCGCGGCTCCCTGGCCCGCGAGTCGGCCGATGCGAGCGGGCGTCTCCGACATGACGCGGGCGACGCCCGACCAGTCGAGCAGCCCGGTCTCCACCATCGTCTGATGCACGACCGAGAGGGCGGACTCCAGGCCCACCATGCCGTTGGCCGCGGCATCCCACTCGCACTCCTTCGCCTCGACCGGATGCGGTGCGTGGTCGGTGGCGACGATGTCGATGGTGCCGTCGGCGAGCGCCGCGCGGAGCGCCTCGACGTCCTCCGCCCGGCGGAGCGGCGGGTTGACCTTGAAACGCGCGTCGTACGTCGCGACGAGCTCCTCGGTGAGCAGCAGGTGGTGCGGGGTCACCTCGGCCGTGACGTCGATGCCCCTGGCCTTGGCCCAGCGGACCACCTCCACCGAGCCCGCCGTGGAGAGGTGGCAGATGTGCAGGCGCGAGCCGACGTGCTCGGCGAGCAGGACGTCGCGCGCGATGATCGACTCCTCGGCGACGGCGGGCCATCCGGCGAGCCCCAATTCGCTCGACAGCGCGCCCTCGTTCATCTGCGCGCCGACGGTGAGCCGCGGCTCCTGCGCGTGCTGCGCGATGACGCCGTCGAACGCCTTCACGTACTCGAGCGCGCGGCGCATGAGCTGAGGGTCGGCGACGCAGAAGCCGTCGTCGGAGAAGACGCGCACGTTCGCCTGCGACCTGGCCATCGCGCCGAGCTCGGCGAGCTGCTCGCCGCGAAGCCCGACCGTGACCGCGCCGATCGGCTGCACCGTCGCGTAGCCCGCGGCGCGGCCGAGCCGCTGCTCCTGCTCGACGACGCCGGCGGTGTCGGCGACCGGGAAGGTGTTCGCCATGGCGAAGACGGCGGTGTAGCCGCCCGCCGCGGCGGCCCTCGTGCCGGTCAGCACGGTCTCGCTCTGCTCGTAGCCGGGCTCGCGGAGGTGGGTGTGCAGGTCGACGAGGCCTGGCAGGGCGAGGAGCCCGTCGGCGTCGACGACCTCGGCGCCGGAGACGTCGCCCAGGCGTCCGACCTCGGCGATGACGTCGCCGTCGATCAGCAGGTCGGCACGCTCTCCCGTGGGCAGGGCGGCACCCCGGATCAGGATGCGGCCGCTCATGCGTCGCCCCGCTCTCCGGACAGCAGCAGGTAGAGGGCAGCCATTCTCACTGATACTCCGTTCGCGACCTGCTCGCGCACCGTCGACTGCGGGGAGTCGGCGGCGCGGGCGGCGATCTCGAGCCCACGGTTCATCGGGCCCGGATGCATGACCATCGTAGTCGGGGGAAGCCGGTCGAACCGGTCGTCGTCGAGCCCCCAGGTGCGGGAATACTCCCGGCTGTTCGGGAAGAACGCCGCGTGCATGCGTTCGGCCTGCACGCGCAGCATCATGACCACGTCGGGGCCGTCCGCGAGCGCGGCATCCAGGTCGTAGCCGATACGGGCCGGCCAGCCGCTGGTGTCGACCGGCAGCAGCGTGGGAGGCGCGACGAGCGTGACCTCGGCGCCCAGCGCCGTGAGCAGCCACACGTTCGAGCGCGCGACGCGGGAGTGCAGGATGTCGCCGACGATGACGACGCGGACGCCGTCGAGCCCTCTGCCCCTGGAGCCGCTGCCGTGCAGGCGCCGGCGCATCGTGAACGCGTCGAGCAGCGCCTGGGTGGGATGCTCGTGCGTGCCGTCGCCCGCATTCACCACGCCGGCGTCGATCCAGCCGCTGGTCGCGAGCACCTGCGGTGCACCCGACGAGGGGTGACGGATGACGACGCCGTCGGCGCCCATCGCCTGCAGGGTCTGCGCGGTGTCCTTGAGGCTCTCCCCCTTGGAGACGCTGGACCCCTTGGCGCTGAAGTTGATGACGTCGGCCGACAGGCGCTTCGCCGCGGCCTCGAACGAGATACGGGTCCGGGTGGAGTCCTCGAAGAAGAGGTTCACGACCGTCTTGCCCCGCAGGGTCGGCAGCTTCTTGACCTCGCGCTCCTGCACCGCCGCCATGTCCTCGGCGACGTCGAGCAGCTCGACGGCCTCTTCGCGCGCGAGTCCGCGGGTGCCGAGCAGGTGCCTCACTCGTCGCCTCCCTCGATCGTCACGACGTCCTCGCCGTCGATCTCGGCGAGGCGGACGTTGATCCGCTCGCGCGCCGAGCTCGGCAGGTTCTTCCCGACGAAGTCGGCGCGGATCGGGAACTCGCGGTGCCCCCGGTCGACGAGCACCGCGAGGCGCACGGCGCGGGCACGCCCGAGGTCGGAGAGCGCGTCGAGCGCGGCCCGGATGGTCCGCCCGGAGTAGAGCACGTCGTCGACGAGCACGACGACCTTGCCGTCGATGCCGCCCGGCGGCAGCTCGGTCGGCGCGGGGGTCCTCGTCCGCGTGCGGGCGAGATCGTCTCGGTACATCGTGACGTCGAGCGAGCCCGCGAGCTCGGCGGGGCGCGGAGCGCCCGGCTCGATGCGGGCGATGGTCTCGGCGATCCGCCGGGCGAGGATCACGCCACGGGTCGGGATGCCGAGGATGACGAGATCGGATGCTCCTCGATTGGACTCGAGGATCTCGTGCGAGATGCGGGTCGATGCCCGCTGGATGTCAGCTTCGCTGAGCACGGCGCGTGCCACAGGCCGACTCCCTTCTCCGCCTCACGGGACGGCCTTAAAGGTGGTCGTTGTCCGTCCGATCCTACCAGCGACGACGGACGGCCCCCGCCCGTGGGGGCGAGGGCCGTCCGTGTCGGGGGCCGGTCGGTCGTCGTCACCGGCGGCCGATGGGCTTCTTCAGCGCCGCGGCCGCGACCACCATGGCGCCCGCCACGAGCACGACGTCCTTCAGGATGTACTGGGCCGTGAGCGTGGGCCCGGCTGCGACGAACAGGTCGCCCGCGAAGAACACCAGCGGCGAGAAGATGCCGACGAACGTCGCCGCGAGGGCCAGCAGCCCGACCCGCAGCAGCAGACCGGTGACGAAGGTGAGACCGACGAAGACCTCGAGCCCGGCGGTGAGCGCCATCGCCGCGGCGCCGTCGACGAGGCCGAACGACAGCGCGTTCCAGGTGCGGGTCACGAGCGACTCGACCGGGCTCGCGCCCGGCAGGAACTTCAGCGCGCCGAAGACGAGGAAGACCAGGCCGAGCGCGATGCGCAGCGCCGGCGTCGCCGTGCGGGCGAGGAAGCGCTGGAGGACGGCCTGGGCCTGGTTGGCACGGTCGAGGACCGTATCGAGGCCGGGCGCGGTGGAGACGCGTCCGGTGCCGAGGGCGGTGGTGGACATGGGGATGCTCCTTTCGAGAGCGTCATCGGGAGTGGCAGCCGGATGCGGCAGCCATCCCATCCCATCGATCCCGTCCCTCGGGGTCGCCCGGAGCACCGCTGAACGCGGGTCCGTGCTCGCCCGGAGCGCCGACTCCGTGCTGGCGGAACAGGCCGTGCGCCGAGGCGCCGGCCCGCGCAGCGGACGCGTCGTCGAGCGGCTCAGCCCTTGCCGTGCGACACGGCCGCGAGCAGCCCGTTCACGAAGCCGGCCGAATCGTCGGTCGAGAGCACGGTCGCGGCCTCGACGGCCTCCGAGATCGCGACCGGGTCGGGGACCTGGTCGTTGTAGAGGATCTCCCACACGCCGATGCGCAGCAGCGCGCGGTCGACCGCGGGCATGCGCTCGAGCGTCCAGCCCCGCGAATGGGTCTGGATGAGCTCGTCGATCTCCTCGCGGTGGTCGACGATGCCGTCGACGATCTCGCGGGCGTAGAGCCACGACGCCTGGCGCTCGGGCTCGTTGACGGCGCGCTCGGCCTCGACGACGAGCAGCTGCTCGACCGGCACCTGCCGCATGTCGGCCGCGTAGAGCAGGTCGAGGGCGCGCTTGCGCGCCTTCGTACGCGCGCTCACTAGTCGTTCACGCGGCCGAGGTAGTCGCCCGTCCGGGTGTCGACCTTGACCTTCGTGCCCGTCTCGAGGAACAGCGGCACCTGGATCTCGTAGCCGGTCTCGACGGTCGCGGGCTTCGTGCCGCCCGTGGACCGGTCGCCCTGGAGGCCCGGCTCGGTGTACGTGATCTCGAGCACGACCGAGGCGGGAAGGTCGATGTAGAGCGGGTTGCCGTTGTTCAGCGCGATCGTGACGGGCTGGTTCTCGAGCATGAAGTTCGCGGCGTCGCCGACGGTCGCCGCGGGAACGGTGATCTGGTCGTAGTCGGTCGTGTCCATGAACACGAAGCCGTCGCCGTCGTTGTACAGATAGGTGAAGTCGCGGCGGTCGACGTTCTCGATGTCGACCTTGGCGCCGGCGTTGTACGTGCGGTCGACCACCTTGCCGGTGACGACGTTCTTGAGCTTCGTGCGCACGAAGGCGCCGCCCTTGCCCGGCTTGACGTGCTGGAACTCGATCACGCTCCAGAGCTGGCCGTCGATGCTGAGGACGACGCCGTTCTTGATGTCTGCGGTCGATGCCATGGAGAGGTGTTCCGATCGTTGAGGGGTGCTGATGAGCCGTCTGCGGGCGCGCCGAGCGGCGTGCGACTGATCGAGTGTAGTCGACTCAGCTGCGAGTGCGCAGGAGCCAGTCGATCGCCAGCCGGTAGCTCTCGGTCCCGAATCCCGCGATGACCCCGGATGCCACGCCCGAGATGACGCTCGTGTGGCGGAAGGCCTCCCGCGCGTGCGGGTTGGAGAGGTGCACCTCGACCAGCGGGACGCCGGCCTGTTTCAGCAGTGCCGCGGCGTCGCGGAGCGCGTAGCTGTAGTGCGTGAACGCGGCCGGGTTCAGCACGACCGGCGTGCCCCGGTCGACCGCCTCGTGCAGCCAGCCGACGAGCTCGCCCTCGTCGTCGGTCTGGCGCAGCTCGATCGAGACCTCGTCCGGCAGCGCCGCCTCGAGCTCGGCGCCGATGTCCGCCAGGGTCTGACTGCCGTAGATCTCCGGCTCGCGCGAGCCGAGCCGGCCGAGGTTCGGTCCGTTCAGGACGAGGATGCTCCAGCTCACGCGACGAGCCTAGCGGCGGGGCATCCGGCTCGGTTCGGCGACGCGGGACTCACGACGCGATCTCCTGGTACGCCGCGAACAGCAGCGACTGGTCGGGCGCCTGCATGACGGTCGGCTTGGCGAGGTCGTCGAGGACGATGAAGCGCAGCTGTCCGCCGCGGGCCTTCTTGTCGCGCTGCATGGTCGCGAGCAGGGTGTTCCAGCGGCCCGCCGGGTAGCTGGTCGGCAGGCTGAGCAGGTCGAGCACGCGCCGGTGGCGGTCGGCGACCTCGTCGGAGAGGCGGCCCGACAGGCGCGCGAGCTCCGCGGCGAACGCCATGCCGACGGCGACGGCCGCGCCGTGGCGCCACTGGTAGCGTTCGGCGTGCTCGATGGCGTGCCCGAGCGTGTGGCCGTAGTTCAGGATCTCGCGGAGGCCGGCCTCGGTGAAGTCCTCGGAGACGACGTCGGCCTTCATCTGGATCGCGAGCTCGACGACGCGGCGGAACTCGGCCGTCGTCGGATCGGTCGCCCGGTCGGGATCGGCCTCGATCACGTCGAGGATCTCCGGGTAGCGGATGAACCCCGCCTTCGCGATCTCCGCGAAGCCGGCGAGGATCTCGTTCCGCGGCAGCGTGCCGAGCAGGTCGAGGTCGCACAGCACGGCCGCGGGCGCGTGGAAGACGCCGACGAGGTTCTTGCCCTCGTTCGTGTTGATGCCGGTCTTGCCGCCGACGGCGGCGTCCACCATGCCGAGCACCGTCGTCGGCACCTGCACGACGCGCACGCCGCGGAGCCAGGTTCCGGCGACGAAGCCCGCGACGTCGGTCGCCGCTCCCCCGCCGAGGCCGACGATCGCGTCGCTGCGGGTGAAGTCGGCCTGACCGAGGATCTGCCAGCAGAATGCGGCGACCTCGACGCGCTTGCCCGCCTCCGCGTCCGGGATCTCGGCGAGCAGCACCTCGAAGCGGTCCTGCAGCGCGTCGCGGAGGTCGTTCGCCCGGGCGCCGAGCGTCGCGGGGTGGATCACGAGGACCTTCCGCACGGCCGGTCCGAGCGCGTCGCCCAGTTCGCCGAGCACCCCCCGTCCGATCACGACGTCGTAGCCGTCGTCGCCGCCCACGCGGATGGCGGTGCGGTCCGCGTCTCGCTCCTCGGTGCCGCCGAGCTCGTCGCTGGTCATGCCGACTCTCCCAGTCGCCCGGTGATCTCGGCGACGATCCGCGCGACCGGGCGGCGCGAGGTGTCGAGGTCGATGTCGGCGAGCGCCTCGTAGACGGGCAGGCGCTCGGCGAGGATGTCCCGCCAGCGGTCGAGCCCGCCCTGCGCGAGGAGCGGCCGGTTCCCGCCCGCGAGCCTCGGCGCGACGGCCTGCTCGTCGACGCGCAGCAGCACGACGGGCAGCGACTCGAGGTCGGCCTGCGTCTCGAGGTGCAGCACCGCGCCGCCGCCGAGCGCCACCACGGCCTCCTCGCGGAGCGCCTCGGCGACGACCTCGCGTTCGATGACGCGGAAGTACGCTTCGCCCTCGCGGGCGAAGATCTCGTCGATGGGGCCGTACCGTTCGACGATGCGCTGGTCGGTGTCCACGAACGGCGCGCCGAGCGCCCCGGCGAGCCGGTGGCCCACCCGCGACTTGCCGGCGCCCATCGGCCCGATCAGCACCACCGGCAGGGCGATGCGCACCGGTTCGCCGCGCTCAGGCACGGGCGTCGGCGCCCGCCGTCTCGAGCGCGTCGGGGATGGCGGCGAGGTAGCCCTCGAGGTTGCGCCGGGTCTCGGCGACCGAGTCCCCGCCGAACTTCTCCAGCACCGCGTTCGCGAGCGTGAGCGCGACCATCGCCTCGGCGACCACGCCGGCCGCCGGCACGGCGCAGACGTCCGAGCGCTGGTGGTGGGCCGCGGCCGGCTCGCCCGTCGCCACGTCCACGGTCGGCAGCGCGTGCGGCACCGTCGCGATCGGCTTCATGCCGGCCCGCACGCGGAGCACCGTGCCCGTCGACATGCCGCCCTCCGTGCCGCCGGCCCGGTCGGTCGCCCGCACGATGCGGCCGTCGGCCATGTGCAGCTCGTCGTGGGCGGCCGAACCGCGTCGCGTGGTGGTGAGGAAGCCGTCGCCGACCTCCACGCCCTTGATGGCCTGGATGCCCATGAGGGCCGCCGCGAGCTGCGCGTCGAGCCGGCGGTCCCAGTGCACGTGCGAGCCGAGCCCCGGCGGCAGTCCGTACGCGAGCACCTCGACGACGCCGCCCAGCGTGTCGCCGGCCTTGTGGGCGTCGTCGACCTCGGCGACCATGCGGGCCGACGTCTCGGGGTCGAAGCAGCGCAGCGGATCGGCGTCGAGCCGGTCGACGTCGTCCGGCAGCGGGAGCACAGCGCCCTCGGGCACCCCGACGGGGCCGATGGCAAGGGTGTGCGACACGAGCCGGATGCCGAGCTCGCCGAGGAATGCCTTCGCGACCGCACCGAGCGCGACCCGGGCGGCCGTCTCGCGGGCGCTCGCACGCTCGAGCACCGGACGGGCCTCGTCGAACCCGTACTTCTGCATGCCGACGAGGTCGGCGTGCCCGGGCCGGGGCCGCGTGAGCGGCGCGCCTCGGCCACGGCCGAGCCGGTCGGCGTCGACGGGCTCTGGGCTCATGACCTCCTGCCACTTCGGCCACTCGGTGTTGCCGACGCGCAGGGCGACCGGGCTGCCCAGGGTGAGGCCGTGCCGCACACCGCCCGAGATCGCCAGCTCGTCCTGCTCGAACTTCATGCGCGCACCCCGGCCGTAGCCGAGCTTGCGGCGCGCGAGATCGGCGCGAACCTGGTCGAGCGTGATGGGGATGCCGGCGGGGAGACCCTCGATGATCGCCACGAGCTCAGGGCCGTGGGATTCTCCGGCAGTGAGCCAACGGAGCATTCCCCCATCCTTCCACAGGCGGAACGGGCGGCCGCGCCGTGTGACGGGGCTCGGGTGTTCCCCCGTGCGACGCGGCGTCAGGCCAGCGCCCGCCGCATCGCGTCGATGACGGCGGGCTCGTCGGGCAGGGGCGTCGCGGGGTCGCCGCCGACGAAGATGCGCACCTGGAGCACGGCCTGATGCAGGAGCATCCCGATACCCGGGACGACGCGGCCTCCTGCCACCTGCCACGACGCCGCGAGCCGCGACGGCCACGGAGAGTAGGCGACGTCGAAGAGCGTCGAGCTGCGGCGGAGCACCTCGGATGCCTCGACGGGCAGCACCGTGCCGCCCGGGAGCGTGCTCACCACGAGGTCGGCGTCGCCGGCGCGACCGAGCAGGTCGAGGCCGTCGGGGGCGATGCGCACCTCGACGCCGAGCCGGTCGCCGAACGCGCCGAGAGCGGCCGCCTTGTCCGGCGTGCGGACCGCGACGTCGACGCGGTGCGCCCCGAGTTCCGCGAGCGCCGCGAGCGCGGACGCCGCCGTCGCGCCGGCACCGATGATCATCGCCCGACCCACGTCGCCCGCGTCGGCCTCGCGCAAGGCGCCGACGATACCGCCCACGTCGGTGTTGAAGCCCAGCCGGCGGCCGCCGTCCGCGAAGAGCACCGTGTTCACGGCGCCGGTGACCTCGGCCACGCGGTCCCGCCACCCGAGGAGGGGCACCACGTCGTGCTTCAGCGGCATCGTGAGCGACAGGCCGCGCCATGACGCGTCGAGCCCGTCCATGAACGCCGGCAGCCCGGCGCCGTCCATCTCGATCGCCCGGTACTCCCAGTCGAGGCCGAGCACGCGGTAGGCGGCCGCGTGCAGCGCCGGGCTCTTGGAATGCGAGATCGGGGAGCCCAGCACCGCGAGCCGGCGTACGCCGCGACGCGCGGCGTCGACCGCGGCCGAGACGTCACTCACAGTAGGACGCGTTCTCGTCGCTCGCCTGACACCATTCCTGCAGCCGCGCGACCGCCGCCTCGTGCTCCTCGACCGTGGTGCTGAAGACGGTCTCACCCGTCGCCAGGTTCACCGGCACGAAGAACAGCCATGACCCGTCGGCGGGGTGGATGGCGGCGTTGATGGCGACGTCGCCCGGGTTGCCGATGGGACCGATCGGCAGGCCGGGGTTCGCGTAGGTGTTGTAGCGGTTGCTCGCGTCGGCGCGCTCGGCATCGGTCGTCCAGACCGTGTGGGTGTTGCCGGTGCCGTAGGCGACCGTGGCATCCGACTCGAGGTTGATGCCCTGGTCGAGCCGGTTCTGGAACACCCGCGCGACCTTCGGGAAGTCGTTCTCGTCGGAGCCGGCCTCGCGCTGCACGATCGAGGCGAGCACGATCGTCTTCCACCGCTGGTCGGCCGGCACGCCGGCGGCGTCGAGCGCCTCGAACTGGCGGTTCACGAGCGTCTGCAGGATCGCGTGCGCGTCGAGACCGGGGTCGAGCGTGTACGTCGCCGGGAAGAGGAACCCCTCCAGCGTGGTCGCCTCCGGCGGCAGCCCGTAGTTCGCCGGCGGCTCGGCGGCCGCCGCCTGCAGCTGATCGAGCGGCACCCCGGTGCCCTCCGAGATCAGCTGCAGCGCGTCGGGGAGGGCGGCGCCCTCTGGGATGACGAACGTGTTCTCGAGTTTCCGCGACGGGTCCATGAGCGCCTCGAGGGCGGCGGCCGCGCTCATCTGCTCGGCGAGGCGGTACGCCCCGGGCTGGAACTCCGGCTCGGGCGTCTCAGCGAGCAGCAGCTCGTAGAACGCGTCGTACGAGGCCGTGATGTCCTGCTCGGCGAGGCGTTCGGCGATGTCCGAGCCGGTGTCGCCCTCGTGGATCATGAACGTCACCTCGCCTGTGCCGGAGCCCTCGTAGTCGGGGGCGGGCTGGAACCGCTCGATGACCGCGGTGATCGGGCCCTGCAGGAACACGTAGGCGCCCACGCCGAGGACGGCGACGATGAGGAGCCCGATGAGACAGCCCCACGGGCGGCGCTTGCGCTTCGGCGGGTCAGACTCCCCCACGTGGTACGCCTCCGCTGCGGCGCGGCGCTCCGCCCGGCTCGGGCGCGACGGCTCGGGATCGTCGTGGAAGCCCTGCCACGGATGCTCGCTCCCTGTCTGGCTGTTTCCGCCGAGGCCCGCGAACGGGTCGTCGGCCGACTCCGACCGCGCATCGGCCGCCCCCGCCGGAACCATGGCCGGCCACGGCTCGGCCTCATCGGGATCGCGGTCCGGCGCGACGGCGCGCCTGGGCGGCTCGACACGTCCCGTCGCATCGGCGACGACGCCCTGGCCCGCCGCGGACGCTGCAGCGGCCTCCTCCTCGGCCGCGCGTCGCTGTTCCGCCTCGCGCAGCTCGCGGCGGGTCATCGGCCGCGATCCATCGGGGGCGCTCGTCGAGGGCCGTGCGGATGACGGCTCGGCGTCGGGAGCCGGGCGGCCGGCAGAGGCGGGTGCCGCCGCGGCGGCCGGAGTGGACGGCGCCTGCGGGCGGCGGGGGGCGTCGCCGCGCAGGAACGCGTCCCAGTCGGCGCCGTCGCGCGGATCGTGGGGCTCAGGGGGGAACTGAGTCACAGGGGTGAGGGCCCTTCGTCGGTGGGGAGCACCCGGCCGGGTGCGGTGCCCGACGCCCGTTCGGCGTCGAGGGCGTGTTGCAGAATGATAACGGCCGCAGCCTGATCGACGATGGGACGCTGCTGGCGAGCCTTCTTCCCCGACGCCCGCAGATGCTGCTGCGCGGTCACCGTTGAAAGGCGCTCGTCGACGAGTCTGACCTGACGCTCGGCGCCGACCGCCGCGGCGAGGCGTGCCGCGAACGCGACGGCGTCCTCGGTGGACGCGGTCGCCCGCCCCGAGAGCGCCAGCGGATTGCCGACGACCAGCTCGACGGCGCCGTACTCGTCCGCGAGCTCGAGGATGCGCGCGAGATCGCCCGACTCCCCCTCCGGGCTCCGCGGCACCGTCTCGACCGGCACGGCGAGGATCGCCCCCGCGTCGCACCTGGCCACCCCGACGCGCGCCCGACCGACGTCGATGCCGAGCCGGACTCCGGGGCGCACCGTCAGCGCCCGAGTTCGGCGCGGACCGCCTCGAGCGCCGCCGGGATCGCCCCGACGTCGCTGCCGCCGCCCTGGGCGAGGTCGGGCTTGCCGCCGCCGCCGCCGCCGAGGGTCGCAGCCATCGTCTTCGCCAACGCGCCGGCGTTCGCGCCGGCTTCCCGCGCAGCGGGCGAGGTCGCCACGATCGCGAGCGGCTTGCCGCCCACGTCCGCGGTCAGCGCGACGACGGATGCCGCGTCGCCGAGACGACCGCGCACCGCGGTGGCGAGCGAGCGCAGCTCGTCGCCGGAGCCGAGGGAACCGACGTGCTCGGCGACGAGGAGCACCTCGCCGACCCGGCCGGCGCGATCCGCGAGCGTCGGCACGCGGTCGTTCAGGGCCTTCGCCTCGAACGCCTGGATCTTCTTCTCCGCGGCCTTGAGATTCTGCACCAGCTCGCCGACGCGCTCGACGAGCTGACCCGACGGCGTCTTCAGGTTCTGGCTGAGCTCGGCGACCAGCGCGCGCTCGGCCGCGAACTGCCGGAACGCCTCGATGCCGACGAGCGACTCCACGCGGCGGTTGGATGCGCCGACCGAGGACTCGCCGACGATGTTGATCATGCCGATCTCGGCGCTCGTCGACACATGCGTGCCCGCGCAGAGCTCGCGCGACCACGGGCCGCCGATGTCGACGACGCGCACCACATCGCCGTACTTCTCGCCGAAGAGCGCCATCGCGCCGAGCGCCTTGGCCTCGTCGAGCGGCATCTCGCGGGTCACGACCTCGAGGTTCTGCCGGATCGCCGCGTTGGAGACCTCCTCGACCTCGCTGCGGGTCTCGGGCGAGAGCGCCTGGTTCCAGCCGTAGTCGAGCCGCAGGTAGCCGGCCTTGTTGAACGAGCCCGACTGGTGAGCGGTCGGCCCGAGCACCTCGCGCAGCGCGGCGTGCACGATGTGGGTGCCCGAGTGCGCCTGCGTCGCACCGCGTCGGTAGTCCTCGTCGACGAGCGTCGTGGCGGGCACTCCGACGCCGACCTCGCCGCGGGTGACCTTCACGGTGTGACTGATGAGCCCCTTCACGGGCTTCTGCACGTCGAGGACCTCGAGCTCGAACCCGTCGCCGACGATGCGACCCTGGTCGGGCGCCTGCCCGCCGGACTCCGCGTAGAGGCTCGTCTCGCTGAGGATCACTTCTGCGGTCTGGCCCGTCGTCGCGCGCTGCGCCGGACGGCCGTCGACCAGGATGCCGAGCACCGTGGAATCGGTGACGAGGTCGGTGTAGCCGCGGAAGATCGTCTCACCCTTCGCGCGGAACTCGCCGTACACGGAGAGGTCGGCGAGCACCTTCTTCTTCGACTTCGCGTCGGCCTTCGCCCGCGCACGCTGGTCGGCCATCAGCGAGTCGAACGCCTGCCGGTCGACCGCGAGTCCGGCCTCCTCGGCCATCTCGAGGGTCAGCTCGATCGGGAACCCGTAGGTGTCGTGCAGGAGGAACGCGGTGTCGCCCGCGAGCTGGGGCGCACCGGCATCCTTCGTCTTCGCGACGGCGACGTCGAGGATCGAAGTCCCCGATGCGAGGGTGCGCAGGAAGGTGTCCTCCTCGCCGAGGGCGAGCTGCTCGATGTGCGAGTAGTCGCGCTCCACCTCGGGGTAGGCGCTCTTCATCGCATCGCGCGACGCGGCGAACAGCTCGTGGAAGCTGGGGCCGTCGACACCGAGCAGTCGCATCGCGCGGATGGAGCGGCGCAGCAGCCGGCGGAGGATGTACCCGCGGCCCTCGTTCGACGGCGTGACGCCGTCGCTCATGAGCATGAGCGAGGAACGCACGTGGTCGGCGATGATGCGCATGCGCACGTCGTCCTCGTGCTCGGCGCCGTAGCGCCGACCCGAGAGCTCGGACGCGCGGTCGAGCACGGGGCGAACCTGGTCGATCTCGTACATGTTCTCGACGCCCTGCTTGATGAAGGCAACGCGCTCGAGGCCCATGCCGGTGTCGATGTTCTTCTTCGGCAGCGGTCCCACGACGTCGAAGTCGACCTTCGAGGTGACGTTCGTGATGAGCTCCTGCATGAACACGAGGTTCCAGATCTCGGTGAACCGGTTGTCGTCGACGGCCGGGCCGCCGTCGCGGCCGTACTTCGGACCGCGGTCGAAGTAGATCTCGGAGCACGGACCGCCCGGGCCGGGCTGGCCGGTGTGCCAGTAGTTGTCTTCCTTGCCGAGGCGCTGGATGCGCTCGGCGGGCAGCCCGGCGATCTTCTGCCAGAGCGCCGCCGCCTCGTCGTCGGTCTCGTACACCGTGACCCAGAGGTCGCGCTCGGCGAAGCCGAGGCCGCCGTCGGCCTCCGACCGGGTCAGCAGGTCCCAGGCGTACTCGATCGCGCCTTCCTTGAAGTAGTCGCCGAACGACCAGTTGCCGAGCATCTGGAAGAAGGTGCCGTGGCGGGCCGTCTTGCCGACCTCTTCGATGTCGTTCGTGCGGATGCACTTCTGCACGTCGACCGCGCGCGGGAAGGGTGCCGGCACCACGCCCGTGAGGTACGGCACGAACGGCACCATGCCGGCGACCGTGAAGAGCAGGGTCGGGTCGTCGGAGACGAGGGACGCCGACGGGACGACGGTGTGGCCGCGCTCGGCGAAGTAGTCGATGTAGCGACGGCTGATCTCGGCAGTCTGCATGGTTCCGTTCTGGATCTCGCGGCCCGCGATCGCGCGGGCGGGGGTATGGCTCGGGATGCCGCTCAGCGGTCGGACTCGGCCGGCGAAGCGCCGGCGCGCAGCTCGGCGTCGCGCTCGTGGTAGCCCTCGGCGATGGCCTGTCCGAACGCGCGGGCCTTCGCGTCGACCGCGGCGAAGAATTCGCGACCGGGCTCGGTCCGGTTGATCTGGTGCGCGACGACGAACCCCGCCGCGACGCCCGCGGCAAACCACAGAATGCTCTTCACGAGGGTGCTCCCTGATCGAATCGCCCGGCGACCGGCGCCGGCAGGCCTCGGACCAGTCTAGTGGCGGCGGATGCGGCGGCCGCCTGCCGGCCGCGCTCGCCGATCGGCCCGGGGACGACGACGGGGCCGCGGGAAGGTTCCCGCGGCCCCGTCGTTCCGACGCGACGCGTCAGCGAGCGGCGTAGTACTCGACGACCAGCTGCACGTCACAGGTGACGGGCACCTCGGCGCGCTTCGGGCGACGCACGAGCGTGACCTGGAGCTTGTCGAGCTCGACCTCGAGGTAGGCCGGGGTCTTGGGCAGGACGTCGACGTGACCGCCGGCGGCCGCGACCTGGAACGGCTCGGTGCCCTCGGAGCGCTGCTTCACGCCGACGACCTGGCCGGGCTTCACGCGGAACGAGGGGCGGTCGACGATCTTGCCGTCGACGAGGATGTGGCGGTGCACCACGAATTGGCGGGCCTGCGCGATGGTGCGGGCGAAGCCGGCACGCAGCACGAGGGCGTCGAGGCGCATCTCGAGCAGCTCGACGAGGTTCTCACCCGTCTGGCCCTCGGTGCGCTTGGCCTCGTTGTAGGCGATGCGCAGCTGCTTCTCGCGGATGCCGTACTGGGCGCGCAGGCGCTGCTTCTCGCGGAGGCGGACGGCGTAGTCGCTGTCCTGCTTGCGCTTGGTACGGCCGTGCTCACCGGGAGCGTACGGGCGCTTCTCCATGATGCGGGCGGCCTTCGGGGTGAGGGCGACGCCGAGCGCGCGGGAGAGGCGCGTCTTGCTGCGTGACTGGTTCGACACGAATGTCCTTTCGGAAGAATCTCAAGCGATTTCACGGCGCTGTCGTGCGCCGGAAAGTGTGTCAGAGGGATTCGCCAAGGGTGGATCGGCTACAGATCGCACCCGTTCGCCGGTGATCCTCTCGCAGCCGCACGCGAGAATCTGGCTTCAGGCCAGCGACCATGCTACCACGGCGAGCCCGGTCCGGCTTCTCGCGTCAGCGGTCGCCCCGCACGATCCGCCGGAGCTTCGCGAGGCGCGCCGACACGTCGCGCTCATTGCCGTGCTCGGTCGGCTCGTAGTACACGGCGCCGCGGAGCGTGTCGGGCAGGTACTGCTGCTCGACCACGCCGATCGCGTCGTCGTGCGGGTACCGGTAGCCCTTGCCGTGGCCGAGACGCTTCGCGCCCGGGTAGTGGGCGTCGCGCAGGTGCTTCGGAACCCGCCCCGCGCGGCCCTCGCGGACGTCGGCGATCGCCCGGTCGATGCCGAGGTACGCGGCGTTCGATTTCGGGGCGGTCGCGAGGTGCACGACCGCCTGAGCGAGCGGGATGCGCCCCTCCGGCATGCCGATGAACTGCACGGCGTCGGCGGCCGCGACGGCGACGCCGAGGGCCGTGGGATCGGCCAGGCCGATGTCCTCCGACGCGAGCACGATGATGCGGCGGGCGATGAACCGAGGATCCTCGCCGGCCTCGATCATCCGCGCGAGGTAGTGCAGCGCGGCGTCGACGTCGCTGCCCCGCACCGACTTGATGAAGGCGCTGATGACGTCGTAGTGCTCGTCCCCCGCGCGGTCGTAGCGCAGCAGGGCGCGGTCGACGGCGCGCGCGACGATCTCGGCGGTGATGACGGGAAGATCCGGCTCCGTCGCGGTACCGGCCTCATCGTCCTCGTCATCGGCCGCGTCCGCCTCGTCACGATCGCCGTCGCCGTCGACGGCGGATGCCTCGGCGGACACCGTGCCCGAGGCATCCGGCTCCCCCGTCGTCGCGACGCCGGCCGCCGAGACCGACGCCGCCTCGAGCGCCGTGAGCGCTCGACGCGCATCGCCCGAGGCGAGCCGGATGATCGCCGCCCGAGCCTCCGGATCGAGCCGGAACCGGCCGCCGAGCCCCCGCGCGTCGTCGACCGCGCGGTCGACGAGCACGCCGAGGTCGTCGTCGGACAGCGTCTCGAGCGTGAGCAGCAGCGAGCGGGAGAGGAGGGGCGAGATGACCGAGAACGACGGGTTCTCCGTCGTCGCCGCGACGAGGATGACCCAGCCGTTCTCGACGCCCGGCAGCAGCGCGTCCTGCTGGGCCTTGGTGAAGCGGTGGATCTCGTCGAGGAACAGCACCGTCGAGAGGCCGTAGAGGTCGCGGCTGGCCTGCGCCTCCTCCATCACCTGGCGCACGTCCCGCACGCCGGCGGTTACGGCCGAGAGCTCGACGAACTTCCGGCCCGACGATCGGGCGATGGCCTGCGCGATCGTCGTCTTGCCCGTGCCCGGCGGACCCCAGAGGATGACCGAGACGGACCCGGACGTGCCCGCGCGGTCGCCCGCGAGGGCGCGCAACGGAGAGCCGGGCGTCAGCAGATGCCGCTGACCGGCGACCTCGTCGAGGCTCGTCGGACGCATGCGCACTGCGAGCGGGGTCGCGCCGGCGCGCAGCCCCGGGCCGGACTCCACCATGCCCACCAGCGTAGCCGCGGCATCCGACAGCGCCCGCTGCGCGCCGTTTGGTGCCGCGTGCGCGCCCCCCGTAGCATCTCGTCGCAGGACCCCGAGAAGGAGCATGCGTGGCAGCCAACGACCGTCAGGCCCGTGAGGAGCGTGCGCGCCTGCGCACCTATCAGGCTCGCCAGGAGGTGCACCACCGCAAGCAGCGGCGTCGCGTGCGCGACAACCTCATCGCGGGCGGCGCCCTCGTGCTCGTCCTGGTCCTCGCCACCGCGGCCCAGCTGTTCTACTTCAACGGCGACCCCGGCGCGCCGGCCGCAACGCCCGAGCCGTCACCGTCGCCGAGCGCCTCCGCCGAGGAGGTCCCGTCCGCGGAGATCGCCGAAGACCGCACCTGGACGGGCACCCTCACGCTCAACGGCATCCCGCTCGCGGTCGAGCTCGACGGGGCCGCGGCCCCGCAGGCGGTGTCCTCCGAGATCAGCCTCGCGCAGTCTGGCTTCTACGACGGCACCAGCTGCCACCGGCTCACCACGGAGGGGATCTTCGTCCTGCAGTGCGGGGACCCCGCCGGAGACGGCACCGGCGGCCCCGGCTACTCCTACGGGCCCGTCGAGAACGCCCCGGCCGACGACCTCTACCCCGCCGGGACGCTCGCGATGGCCCGCCAGTCGGGCAACGGCGAGAGCCAGGGCAGCCAGTTCTTCATCGTCTACGCCGACTCGACCATCCCGTCGGACGCCGCGGGCGGCTACACGGTGATCGGGCGCGTCACGGGCGGACTGGACCAGCTCCAGGCCGCCGTCATCGACGCCGGAACCGCGGACGGCGCCGGCGACGGCGCCCCCGCCGTACCGGTGACGATCGACTCGTTCACGCTGGAGTAACGCGCCGGACGGCTCCTGAGCCGTGCAATAGGCTGTCTCCAGTGCGCCGCCGAGGGCGGCATCCGACCACGACAGGGTGAGGCCGTGACCGATTCAGACCAGCAACCGTGGGGCCGCGTCGACGAGACGGGCACCGTCTACGTTCGCACCGCCGACGGCGAGCGAGCCGTCGGACAGTACCCCGACGCGTCGGCTGAGGAAGCCCTGGCGTACTTCGAGCGGAAGTACGCCGACCTGGCCGGCCAGGTCGGGCTGCTCGAGCAGCGAGTCCGCCGCGGCGCACCCGCGGCCGACGTCGCCAAGGCGGTGGCGCACCTGCGCGAATCGGTGGCGGGCGCCAACGCGGTCGGCGACCTCGACGCGCTGGCCAAGCGACTGGAGGCCCTCTCCGGTTCGGCGCAGGAGCTCACCGAGCAGCAGCAGGCGGAGGCCCGTGCGGCCGTCGAGGCGGCGCTCGCCGAGCGCACCGCCATCGTGGAGCGAGCGGAACAGCTCGCCGCGCAGGACCCGCAGAAGACGCAGTGGAAGCAGACGTCGTCCGAACTCGACGCGCTCTTCGCGAGCTGGCAGCGGCACCAGCAGGACGGCCCCCGCCTGCCGAAGAACGAGGCCAACGAGCTCTGGAAGCGGTTCCGCACGGCCCGCTCGACGATCGAGACGCACCGCAAGGCGTTCTTCGCCGAGCTCGACGCCGCCCACCGCGACGTGCGCGCACGCAAGCAGCGCCTGATCGAGCGCGCCGAGGCCCTGGCCCCGCGCGGTGCCGACGGCGTCGCCGAGTACCGCAGCCTGCTCGACGAGTGGAAGCAGGCGGGTCGTGCGGGCAAGAAGCTCGACGACGCCCTCTGGGCGAAGTTCAAGGCGGCCGGCGACGTGCTCTTCCAGGCGAAGGCCGAGATCGACGCCCGTGACGACGAGGAGTATCGCGCGAACCTCGAGCAGAAGCTCGAACTGCTGACCGAAGCCGAGACCCTGCTCACGGCGACCGACCCGGCGGCGGCCCGCACGACGCTCAGCCGCATCCAGCGCCGCTGGGACGACATCGGCCGGGTTCCCCGCGATCAGGTGCGCACCGTCGAGGACCGCCTCCGGAAGGTCGAGCAGCACGTCCGCTCGCTCGAGGACGAGCGCTGGCAGCGCGAGGATCCCGAGAAGAAGGCGCGTTCCGAGGGTATGCTGGGCCAGCTGCAGGACGCCATCGCGAAGCTCGAGGCCGACCTCGCGGCGGCCGAAGCCGCCGGCGACGCCAAGGCGATCGCGGAGGCCAAGGAGGCGCTCGAGGCACGGCGAGCCTGGCTGAAGGCCGTCGGCGGCTGATCGCCGGTCACGTCCGCTCCCGCGCCGCCTCTCCACAGCGCCCCGCTCGGGAGGTTCTCCACACGGCGGCTCGCCACCGGGCGAGGTCGGCGACGGATGCGCCAGCATGGGAGCATGTCGCGACTGCCCGCCGTCCTCGGCACCGATGACCTTCCGCTCGCCGAACTCTGCGCCGCGCGGCTCGACGGCGACGTCATCGCCTGGCGCGACGGCTTCGTCCCGATCGACGAACCCGACCTGCCGGCCCTGCGGGCCCGCCTGCTCGCCCTCGGCGTCGACCGTGCGCTGGTGCTCGACCGCCGCTCCGCGGCGTGGGTCCACGGAGCCGGCCAGGTGGCCCCGGCGCGGACGCAGTTCTGCGTGGATGCCTCGGCGCGCACCACGGTGCGCGCCGAGCTCGGTCACGTGCGAGAGGTGACCCTCGACCCGGGCGATGTCGAGCTCATCGGCGAGGTGCGCTGCACCACGCGGGCGCGAACGGTGTACGACCTCGTGCGCGATCCCGACTCGACCGCGGCGGACCTCGGCCTCGTCGCCCAGCTGCTCCAGCCGCAGCCCGCGGTGGCCGTCGCCGTGCGCGACCGGCTCGAGGGGGCGTTCCGGTTGCCGTACAAGCGGGCGGCCCTGGCCCGGCTCGACGACGCCACGGTCCGCGCCGGATCCGTTCGCCTGAGTGCGTGAGCTCGGCGGCGGGCCGAACCCTCGGCGGCCCAGCGGTCGGGGCTAGCCGTCCGAGACGCGGTACACGTCGTAGACCGCGTCGATCCGGCGCACCGCGTTCAGCACGCGGTCGAGATGTGTCGTATCGCCCATCTCGAACACGAACCGGCTGAGCGCGAGACGATCCGTCGAGGTCGACACGTTCGCCGAGAGGATGTTCACGTGGTGCTCCGACAGCACGCGCGTGACATCCGACAGCAGCCCCGCGCGATCGAGCGCTTCGATCTGGATCTGCACGAGGAAGACGCTCTTCGAGCTCGGCGCCCACTCCACATCGATCATGCGCTCGGGCTCGCGCAGCAGCGACTGCACGTTGTGACAGGTGGCC
This sequence comes from Agromyces sp. G08B096, assembly GCF_040267705.1. NCBI lineage: Bacteria > Bacillati > Actinomycetota > Actinomycetes > Micrococcales > Microbacteriaceae > Agromyces > Agromyces sp. G08B096. The sequence continues at coordinate 1,587,927 of NZ_CP158374.1, read as the reverse complement.
TGGTGGACCGACACCCCGGAGCCGCGGGTGATGAAGCCCACGATCTCGTCCCCCGGCACGGGGGTGCAGCACCGGGCGAGCTTCACCAGGATGTCCGGCGCTCCGCGCACGAGCACACCCGAATCGCTGGACCGCGGCAGTTGGCGCGGCCTCGTCGAGATCGGCAGATCGGGCTCGTCGCTCTCGTCGACCTCGCGGACCAGCGCGAGCACCTTCTCGAGAACCGACTGCGTGGAGATGTGGCCCTCGCCGACGGCCGCGTAGAGCGAGGAGACATCGTCGTACCGCAGCTGGGCGGCGACCTCGGCGAACGACTCCTGGCTCATGAGCTTTTGCAGCGGGAGGTTCTGCTTGCGCATCGCGCGGGCGATCGCGTCGCGGCCGTGCTCGATGGCCTCGTCGCGGCGCTCCTTGGTGAACCACTGCCGGATCTTGTTCCGGGCGCGCGGGCTCTTGACGAACGTCAGCCAGTCCTTGCTGGGCCCGGAGTCGGGGTTCTTCGAGGTGAACACCTCGACGACGTCGCCGCTGTTCAGCTCGCTCTCGAGCGGCACCAGCCGCCCGTTGACCTTGGCGCCCATGGTGCGGTGCCCGACCTCGGTGTGCACGGCGTAGGCGAAGTCGACCGGCGTCGCGCCGGCGGGAAGGCCGATCACCCGTCCCTTCGGCGTGAAGACGTAGACCTCCTTCGCCCCGATCTCGAACCGCAGCGAGTCGAGGAACTCTCCGGGGTCGGCCGTCTCCGCCTGCCAGTCGGAGATGTGCGCGAGCCAGGCCATGTCGGTCTCGGTGGACGCCGCCTTGTCGTCGGCCCGACCGGCCATCCGCTCCTTGTACTTCCAGTGCGCCGCGACACCGTACTCGGCCCGCTGGTGCATGTCGTGCGTGCGGATCTGGATCTCGACGGCGCGGCCCTTCGGGCCGATGACCGTCGTGTGCAGCGACTGGTACAGGTTGAACTTGGGCGTCGCGATGTAGTCCTTGAAGCGACCGGGAAGCGGCGTCCACCGGGCGTGGATCGCGCCGAGCACGGCGTAGCAGTCGCGCACGGAGTTCACGAGCACGCGGATTCCGACGAGGTCGTAGATCTCGTCGAACTCGCGACCCCTGACGATCATCTTCTGGTAGATCGAGTAGTACTGCTTGGGCCGGCCGACGACCTTGCCGCGGATCTTCGCCGCCTTCAGGTCGTCGCTCACGAGATCGATGACGGTCTGCACGAACTCTTCGCGCTGCGGAGTGCGCTGCTTGACCAGGCTTTCGATCTCCGCGTAGAGCTTCGGATACAGCACCGCGAACGACAGGTCCTCGAGCTCCCACTTGATGGTCTGGATGCCGAGCCGGTGCGCGAGCGGCGCGTAGATCTCGAGGGTCTCGGTCGCCTTGCGCGACGCCGACTCCGCCGGGACGAAGCCCCAGGTACGGGCGTTGTGCAGTCGGTCGGCGAGCTTGATGATGAGGACGCGGATGTCCTTCGACATCGCCACGATCATCTTCCGGACGGTCTCGGCCTGGGTCGAGTCGCCGTACTTCACCTTGTCGAGCTTGGTCACCCCGTCGACGAGCATCGCGATCTCATCGCCGAAGTCCGCCCGCACCTGGTCGAGCGTGTACGCAGTGTCCTCGACGGTGTCGTGCAACAGCGCCGCGGCGACGGTCTTCGACCCGATGCCGAGGTCGGCGAGGATCTGCGCGACGGCGATGGGGTGCGTGATGTACGGCTCGCCGCTCTTGCGCTTCTGACCCTCATGAGCCCGATCCGCCACCTGGTAGGCGCGCTCGACGAGCGCGAGGTCGGCCTTGGGGTGGTGCATCCGCACGGTCCGCAGGAGCGTGTCGACCGCACCGGTCGACTGCGCGCGCGAGAAGATCCTGGGCACGAGACGGCGCAGCGACGCCGTCTGATTGACCCCGGTCTCCGTCACGCTCGCCACCTCCAGAGTTCGATTATCGCCGCTCGTGGGCGATCATCGGGCCGAACCGGCACGCGCTCTGGGCGAACGTCATGCGGAGGCGACCGCCGGAGCGTCGGCGGATGCCCCGGCCGCGCGCTCGCGCTCCTTCAGCACCTTGGCATCGTGACGCTTGATCGCCGGCTCGCCTTCGCGGAGCTGGGAGTACAGCGGAGCGGCGATGAACACGGTCGACCAGGTGCCGACCAGGATGCCGATGAGCAGCGCCAGCGAAATGTCTCGGAGCGTGTCCGCACCGAGCACGCCCGCCCCGATGAAGAGGATCGCCGCGACCGGCAGCGCCGCCACGACCGACGTGTTGATCGAGCGCACCAGCGTCTGGTTCACGGCCAGGTTCACCGACTCGGCGAACGTCCGCCGGGACTCCTGGCCGTCTTCCGCTGTGTTCTCCCGGATCTTGTCGAATACGACGACCGTGTCGTAGAGCGAGTAGCTGAGGATCGTCAGGATGCCGATCATCGCGGCCGGGGAGATCTCGAAGCCGACGGCGGCGTAGATGCCGACCGTGGCCACGAGGTCGGCCATGAGCGCGATGATCGCGGCCGCCGACATCTTCCAGGTGCGGAAGTACAGCGCCATGATGATCGCCGCGAGCAGCACGAAGGCGACGAGGCCGACGAGCGCCTGGCGCGTGACATCCGCGCCCCAGCTCGGGCCGATGAACGTAGACGTGACCTCCCCCTCGGGAACGTCGTACGCGGAGGCGAGCGCCGAGGTCACCTCGCGCGACTCCTCCTGCGTCAGCTGCTCGGTCTGCACGCGCACACCGCTCTCACCGACGACCGTGACCTTCGGAACTGACTCGGGAACGACCGAGTGCACGGCATCGACGGCCGGCTGAGCCGTGGCATCCTCGACGCCCGCGATCTGGAACTGCGAGCCGCCGGTGAACTCGATGCTGAAGTTCACCCCGCGGAGCAGCGGGATGGCGACGCTCAGGATGAGCAGGATGCCGGCGATGAGGTACCACTTCCGGCGCCCGCCGACGAAGTTGAAGGAGCGCTTGCCGGTGTAGAGGTCGTTGCCGAACGTCGTCAGTCGGTTGGCCATCATGACTCCTTGCCCTCGTCGGAGCCGACGCCGGCGGAGACCGCGGCCTTCCGCTCGGCGATCGTCTGGCGCTTCTGCGCTTCCTTCGAGCTCGACGCGACCTTGCGCGCGGGCACCGTCGCCGGCTTCCGGAACTCCGCCCGGCCTCGGTAGACCGCGCCGAGCGCGTTGGGGTCGAGGCCCGACCAGGGATTTCCGCTCGAGAAGAACTTCGTCTGCGCCAGCAGCTGCAGCATCGGGTGGGTGAACAGGATCACGACGATGACGTCGATGACCGTGGTGAGACCGAGCGTGTACGCGAAGCCCTTCACGCTGCCGACCGCCAGGATGAAGAGCACCACCGCGGCGAGCAGGTTGACGCCCTTGGAGGCGAGCACGGTGCGGAAGGCGCGCTTCCAGCCCGCTTCGACGGCGCCGACGAGGGGTCGGCCGTCGCGCAGCTCGTCACGGACGCGCTCGAAGTAGACGATGAACGAGTCGGCCGTGAAGCCGATGGCGACGATGAGGCCCGCGATGCCCGCGAGCGAGAGCCGGTACCCCTCGTACCACGACAGGATCGTGATCGCGAGGTAGGTGATGACCGCGGCGATGATGAGCGACGCGATGGTCACCGAGCCGAGCGCGCGGTACTGGAACAGCGTGTAGATGACCACCAGGATGAGGCCGATGAGACCGGCGATGAGGCCGGACTGCAGCTGCGACGTGCCGAGCGTCGGGGAGATCGTGTCGGTCGACTGCACCGTGAAGCTGATCGGCAGGGCGCCGAACTTCAGCTGGTCGGCGAGGGCTTTCGAGTCGGCCTGCTGGAACTGGCCGGTGATCTGGGGGCGACCGTCGGTGATGATGCCGTTCATGGACGGCGCCGAGAGCACGGCTCCGTCGAGCACGAACGCGAACTGGTCGCGCGGCGCCTGGTCCTTCAGACCGTACAGGCGGGTGCTGACCTCGGCGAAGTCCTCGGTGCCCTGGTCGTCGAAGACGATGTTGACGGCCCACTGGCCCGTGGTGGCGCCCGTGCTGGTCTGCACCATGCCGTTGGTGGCGTCGACGATGTGCTCACCGCTGACCTCCACCGGGCCGAGCAGGTACTTCACCGTGCGCGTCGTGTCGCACGTCACGAGCGGCTCGTCGGCCGGCGCGACGTTCGTGGCGTTCTCGTCCATCTCGGCGCAGTTGAAGTCGTCGTACTGCGCCTGCAGCGCCGGGGTCACCCAGTTCGGGTCGCTGCCGTCGGTCGGCTCGACGGTCGGCGTCGACGAGAGCTCCTCGGCGGGCTCGGTCGGCTCGGGCGACGCGCTCGGGTCGATCGATTCGTTCGTCGCGCCGCCGGCCAGCAGCACCGGGCGGAGCTCGAGCTTCGCGGACGACTGGATCCGCGCCGCGGTCTGCTCGTCGAGCTCGCCGGGGATGCGCACGACGACATTGCTGCCCTCGGTGTTGATCTCCGCCTCTGCGACGCCCGAGGCGTCGACGCGCTGACGGATGATCGCGACGGCCTGGTCGAGCTGCTCCTGGGAGGCCGTCTGGCCGTCTTCGAGCTGCGGCGCCAGGATGATCTGCGTGCCGCCCTCGAGGTCGAGCGCGAGCTTCGGCGTCCACGAGCCGCCGCCCCAGATGACTCCGGCGGCGTTGATCGCGAACAGACCGGCGATGATCACGCCGAGCCAGGTCAGCGACCGCCACGCCTTGCGGACCGGCGTCGGTCGTGAGGACCGCTTGGTAGGTGCAGCCACGTTGTGTGCCTTCTCTGGAGGCGCCCGCGCGTCATCGCGCGGGCGAAGCGACGGGGTGGGGGCTTAGTCGTCCGACTTCTTGGTGTCGGGGGTCTCGTCGGCCGGGGGCGTGTCGAGACGCTCGCCGAACTCGGGCTCGCCCGCGACGGGGGCCGCGGCCGCCTCGTCGGCGGCGGGCTCGGCCGCGTCGACCACGCGCGCGATCGTCTGGCGGTGCACCGTCAGCACCGTGCCGGGGCCGACCTCGAGCTGGACCTGGTTGTCTTCCTCGTCGATCGAGAGGATCGTGCCGAAGAGACCGAAGTTCGTCATCACCTTCGCGCCCGGCACCACCTTCGCCTGCAGCTCGCGCGCCTCGGCCTGACGCTTCCTGGAGTTGCGGAACATGAAGAAGATCAGGACCGCCAGGACGGCGAGCATGATGATGGTGAACGGATCGAAAGCCATGGGGACGAGTGAACCTTCCGAGGTGCGTCGCTGCGCACGAAGTCATGTGCAGGGCGGCGTGAGCCTCATTGGATTATAGGTCATCGATCGGAAGCGTCGATGCGGCATCCGACGCGCGCTCTGCGAGGCCGAAATGCCGCCATGCAGCAGGCGTCGCCACACGGCCCCGGGGCGTCCGCGTGAGCAGTCCGATCCGCACCAGGAACGGCTCGACGACCGCCTCGATCGTCTCGGCCTCCTCGCCGACCGACACGGCCAGCGTGTTCAGGCCGACCGGTCCCCCGCCGAACCGGGTGAGGATCGTGAGCATGACGGCGCGATCGAGGCGGTCGAGGCCGAGCGCGTCAACGTCGTAGAGCTCGAGCGCGGCGCGCACGGCCGCGACATCCGCTCCCCCGCTCGCGCCGGCGGGATGCACGAGCGCGTAGTCGCGGACGCGCCGCAGCAGCCGGTTGGCGATGCGCGGCGTGCCGCGGCAGCGGCCGGCGATCTCGGCGATGCCCTCGCGGTCGATCGTCAGGCCGAGCATGCCCGCCGCCCGGTGCAGCACCTGCTCGAGCTCGGCCTCGTCATAGAACTCCAGGTGGGCCGTGAAGCCGAACCGGTCGCGCAGCGGATTCGGCAGCAGGCCCGCGCGCGTCGTGGCGCCGACGAGCGTGAACGGCGCGAGATCGAGCGGCACCGAGGTGGCGCCGGCACCCTTGCCGACCATGATGTCGATGCGGAAGTCCTCCATCGCGAGGTAGAGCATCTCCTCCGCGGAGCGGGCCATGCGATGGATCTCGTCGATGAAGAGCACCTCCCCCGGAACGAGGGAGCTGAGAATCGCCGCGAGATCGCCGGCATGCTGGATCGCCGGCCCGCTCGACATCCGCAGCGGGCGCCCGCCCTCGTGGGCGACGATCATGGCGAGGGTCGTCTTGCCGAGGCCCGGAGGGCCGGCGAGCAGGATGTGGTCGGGCGTACGCTGCTGCAGTGCGGCCGCGGTGAGCAGCAGCTGGAGCTGACCGCGGACGCGGGTCTGGCCGACGAACTCGCCGAGGCTCTTCGGCCGGAGCGCGCCCTCGAAGGCGAGCTCCGCCTCCGAGGCCAGCACCGGGTCGGTGAGGTCGATGTCGAGGTCTCGCTCGTCGCTCATCGAGCCCTGCCCGCCTGCTGTGCCGGGCCGAGCCGGGCCAGCGTGAGCCGGAGGAGCGCGGGCACCGACGAAGCATCCGTCTCGGACGCGGTCTCGAGCGTCTCGTCGACCGCCTCGGCGGCGACGCGCTCGGACCAGCCGAGCCCGGTGAGGGCCGCCAGCACGCTCTCGGCGACGCCGCCCGTCGCGACGGGCGCACTCGCGGGACGCTCGGCGGCCGCCTGCAGCTTGCCCGCGAGGGAGACGGTGATGAGCTTGGCCGTCTTCGGCCCGATGCCGCTGACCTTGCGGAACACCGCGTCGTCTTCGCGGTGCACGGCCTCGGCGACCTGGTCGGGCGACAGCGCGGACAGCACGCCGAGCGCCGACTTCGGGCCGACGCCGGTGACGCCGATCAGCAGCTCGAACACGTCGAGCTCGTCGCGCGTGGCGAACCCGAAGAGGGTGAGCGCGTCGTCGCGGACGATCAACGAGGTGTGCACGGCGAGCTCATGCCCCTCGCGGGTGGCGAGGACGAGCGCGGGGGTGGTGTTCACGTGGAACCCGACTCCGCCGACGTCGATCACGACCGAACTGCCGGCGGCGACGAGGACACGGCCGCGAAGGGAGGAGATCACTCCTTCACCCTACGGGCGGCTCCCGACACGGCTGCGGAGCGCTCCGCGGCGAGCCACGCGCGCTGAGCGGGCGTGAGCCCGGCGGCATCCGCATCGACGCGCGTGCGCCCGGCCGCGCCCGCCTCGCGCACCGCCTCACCGGCGACTCCGCCCGTGCGCCACGCGTGGCAGATCGCGAGGGCCAGCGCGTCGGCGGCGTCGGCGGGCTTCGGCACCGCATCGAGGCCGAGGATGCGAGCGACCATCGCGCCGACCTGCTTCTTGTCGGCGCGGCCGTAGCCGGTGATGGCCGCTTTCACCTCGGAGGGGGTGTGCAGGGCGACGGGCAGCGCCCGCCGTGCGGCGATGAGCATCGCGACCCCGGAGATCTGCGCGGTGCCCATGATGGTGGACACGTCGGAACGCGCGAAGACGCGTTCGAGGGCCACCGCCTGCGGACGATGCTCCTCGACGATCGCCTCGAGCCCGTCGGCGATCCGCGCGAGGCGCCGCTCGATCGGCAGATCGGTCGGCGAACGCAGCACGACCACGTCGACGAGTCTCGCTCGGCGGTTCGGCTCGACGTCGACCACGCCCACGCCGCAGCGGGTGAGCCCGGGGTCGACGCCGAGCACCCGCATGGCGATCGGCTACTCCGCCTCGAGCTCGGCCTGCACCTCTGGCGACAGGTCGAAGTTGCTGTAGACGTTCTGCACGTCGTCGCTGTCCTCGAGCGCGTCGATGATGCGGAACACCTTCTTGGCGGTCTCGGCGTCGATCTCGACCTTGAGGTTGGGCACGAACTCCACGTCGGCCGACTCGTAGTCGAGCCCGGCCTCCTGGAGTGCGCTGCGCACGGTGACGAGGTCGGATGCCTCGGTGACGACCTCGAAGCCCTGCGGGTGCGCCTCGACCTCCTCGGCGCCCGCCTCGAGCGCGGCGAGCATCACGTCGTCCTCCGTGGTGCCCTCGCCGGAGACGACGATGACGCCCTTGCGGCTGAAGTTGTAGGCGACGCTGCCGGGGTCGGCGAGAGTGCCGCCGTTGCGGGACAGCGCCGTGCGGACCTCGGCGGCGGCGCGGTTCTTGTTGTCGGTGAGGCACTCGATCATGAGCGCGACGCCGGCGGGCCCGTACGCCTCGTACATGATCGACGTGTACTCGACCGCCTCGCCGCCGATGCCGGCGCCGCGCTTGATCGCACGATCGATGTTGTCGTTCGGCACCGAGGTCTTCTTGGCCTTCTGCACCGCGTCGTACAGGGTGGGGTTGCCGTTGAGGTCGGCGCCGCCGAGCTTGGCCGCGACCTCGATGTTCTTGATGAGCTTCGCGAACGACTTCGCACGACGCGCGTCGATGACGGCCTTCTTGTGCTTGGTCGTCGCCCACTTGGAATGCCCGGACATGAGTCTCCTGTATCCGCTTCGCGGCGGGTTCGCCCGCCGACAGCACATTCTAAGCCAGCGCGGACTCGACCCCCGCGTCGGCCGCGCGGTTCGGCCGCGGTGCTCCGACCGTCAGGCGAGCACCTTCCGGAGCGTCCGGAGGTTCCTGGTCGTGAGCTCGGGCGCGAACGGCGGCTTCGCGGTGACCTTCGCGAAGGGCGTCTTGAGCGTCGTTCCCTTCACGGGATTCCAGTACAGGACGCCGTCTCCCCGCTCGATCGGGTCCACGTCTTCGTCGAGCGGGCCGGCCGCGTCGAGCACGTCGCCGAGCACGGATGCCTCGGTGGCGAAGACCACGTACGGTTGTCGATCGCGGTCGGCGTCGTCGAACGGGAAGTCGTCGACGATCCGGCGGAGCCGGGCGAGCTCGACGAGGACGACATGCGCGTCGTACCCGAACCGCTCCTCGAGTGCGCCTTCGATCTTCCGTCGGAGCGCGGAGCTGCTCGACCGACCGGCACTGAAGACCACGTTGCCGCTTGCGAGCACGGTGCGCACGTCCTCGAACCCGAGGTCGGAGGCGAGCTCGCGCAACTCGGCCGACGTGATCGCGACTCCGCCCACGTTCACCCCGCGGAGCAGCGCCACCCACAGCGTCATGCCCGCGAGGCTACTCCGCGCCGCGGACCTTCGCCAGGAAGTACTCGTGGAAGCGGTGCTCGCCCGTGATCTCGGGGTGGAAGCTCGTGCCGAGCAGGCTGCCCTGCTCGACCGCGACCACGCGGCCGTCGTCGAGGGTCGCGAGCGCCCGCGCCTTGGGGCCCACGGATTCCACAACGGGTCCGCGGATGAACGCCGCATGGACGGGCGTGCTCCCGAGGGCGGGGACGTCGAGGTCCGTCTCGAACGACTGGTTCTGCGAGCCGAACGCGTTCCGCCGGACGGCGACATCGAGCCCGCCGAGGCTCTGCTGGCCGTCGATCGCGTCGAGCACGGTGTCGGCGAGCATGATGAGTCCCGCACATGTGCCGTAGACGGGCAGTCCGCGGGCGATGGCCGCGCGCAGCGGCTCTTGCAGTCCGAAGGTCCGTGACAGCTTGTCCATCACGGTCGACTCGCCGCCGGGGATGACGAGCCCGTCCACCGCGTCGAGCTCGGCGGGCCGACGGACGAGCGAGACCTCCGCCCCGAGCGAGCCCAGCACCCTCGCGTGCTCGCGGAAGTCGCCCTGCAGCGCGAGCACGCCGACGCGGGGTCGGGAGCCGGCCGCTGCGGCGCCGGTCGCTGTGGAGGATGCCGCGGCGGATGCGGCTTCCCCGAGCGATCGGCTCCTGAGGCTCGAGCTCACCAGCCGCGCTCGGCGAGCCGGTGCGGCGCCGGCAGATCGCCCACGTTGATGCCGACCATCGCCTCGCCGAGTCCGCGGGAGACCTCGGCGATCACCGATGGGTCGTCGTAGAAGGCGGTCGCCTTGACGACCGCGGCGGCCCGCGCCTCGGGGTTGCCCGACTTGAAGATGCCGGAGCCGACGAACACGCCGTCGGCTCCCAGCTGCATCATCATCGCGGCGTCGGCCGGGGTGGCGACCCCGCCGGCGGTGAACAGCACGACCGGCAGCTTCCCGGTCTCGGCGACCTCGGCGACGAGTTCGTACGGCGCCTGCAGCTCCTTCGCGGCGACGTAGAGCTCGTCCTTGGTCATCGAGCGGAGCTGGTTGATCTCCGCAGTGATCTTGCGGATGTGCTTGGTCGCCTCAGAGACGTCTCCGGTGCCGGCCTCGCCCTTGGAGCGGATCATCGCGGCGCCTTCGTTGATGCGGCGGAGCGCCTCGCCGAGGTTCGTGGCGCCGCAGACGAACGGCGTGTTGAACGCCCACTTGTCGATGTGGTTGACGTAGTCGGCCGGCGAGAGCACCTCGGACTCGTCGATGTAGTCGACGTCGAGGGCCTGCAGCACCTGCGCCTCGACGAAGTGTCCGATCCGGGCCTTCGCCATGACCGGGATCGAGACCTCGGCGATGATGGCCTCGATCAGGTCGGGATCGCTCATGCGGGCCACGCCGCCCTGGGCGCGGATGTCGGCCGGCACGCGCTCGAGCGCCATGACGGCCACGGCGCCGGCGTCCTCGGCGATGCGGGCCTGCTCGGGGGTGACGACGTCCATGATGACGCCGCCCTTCAGCATCTCGGCGAGGCCGCGCTTCACGCGGCTGGAGCCCGTCTCGGGTACGGTCACTGGGAATCCTCTCGACGGGCGGACGAACGCGTCACGCAACGGAACAGAACAACGGGGCGATTGTCCTAGGCCAAAAGATAGCATGGTCGAACGCGACAGGAAGGACCACGACGTGATCGTCGACATCGAGGGACGCTCGGCGGCGGAGATCGCCGGCAGCCTCCGCGCGCTGATCGAGCGCGGCACCCTCAGGCCCGGCGACGCGCTCCCTCCAGTGCGGACGCTCGCCGAGCAGCTCGGCGTCAACCGCAACACCGCGGTCGCCGCGTACCGCCAGCTCACGAACGCGGGCGTCGTCGTCACGCTCGGCCGCGGCGGCACCCGCGTCGCGGGCACCGCTTCCGTCGCCCAGGAGGGCTTCGCCGCCGACACCGCGCTGCGCGACATCGGCACGGGCAATCCGGATGCCTCCCGCATCCCCGACCCGTCCGCCGCGCTCGCGCGCATCGCCGGTCGCCCGGTGCTCTACGGCGAACCCGTGATCGATCCCGACCTCGAGCGCTGGGCCGACGCATGGATGCGCCGCGACCTGCCCGACGGCACGCCGATGCGACTCACCGTGACGAGCGGCGCGGCCGACGCCGTCGAACGCCTGCTCGCGCAGGCGCTGACCCGCGACGACGCCGTCGCGCTCGAAGACCCCTGCTTCCTCACCAGCATCCACACCGTCCGCGTGGCGGGGTACCGGCCGGTCGCCGTGCCGGTCGACGACAAGGGGATGACCGTCGACGGCCTCCGCGCGGCCCTCGAGCAGGGCGTGCGGGCCGTCATCTGCACCCCGCGGGCGCAGAACCCCACGGGCGCCAGCCTCTCGGAGCGTCGTGCGGCCGAGTTGCGGGCAGTCCTCCGCGACCATCCGTACGTGCTCGTCATCGAAGACGACCACTACTCCCTGCTGTCCCGCAAGCCGTACCACTCGCTCATCGACCCGCACCACCGGCGGTGGGCCCTCGTGCGCTCGGTGTCGAAGTTCCTCGGACCCGACATGTGCCTCGCCGTCACCGCCTCGGACCCCGAGACCGCCGACCGGCTCGCCATGCGGCTGACGCCCGGCACGACGTGGGTGAGCCATCTGCTGCAGCGGCTCGTGCATGCCCTCGCGACCGACCCTGAGGTCGCGGCCGGCATCCGCGCGGCGGGTGAGTACTACGCCGCGCGCAACACCGAATTCGCCGAGCTGCTCGCGGCCGAGGGTCTGCCGACCGACCCGGGCGACGGGCTGAACGTCTGGGTGCCCCTCGGAGTTCCCGCTCGCGCCGTGACCGAGCAGCTGATGCGCCGCGGCTGGCTCGCCCGCCCGGGCGACGAATTCGCCGTGGGCGACGCCGCGGCATCCGAACGCCTCCGGCTCACCGTGCACGACCTCGACGACGTCGAGCTCGCGCGACTCGCGGCCGACCTCGGGGCGTCGGTCCGCGCCGTCCGCGACTGATCCGGTCGCGGATCGGCGCGGCCCGGATCAGGCCGGCCAGGCGCCGGCGATCTCGGCGCGCACCTCTCCGAGGAGCCGAGGCAGCGCCTTCGTGCCCGCGATGATCGGGAAGAAGTTCGCATCGAGCGCCCAGCGCGGCACGATGTGCTGGTGCAGGTGCTCGGCGATGCCGGCACCGGCGATCCGCCCCTGGTTCATGCCGATGTTGAAGCCGTCGCAGCGCGAGACCTGCTTCACCACGCGCATGGCCGTCTGGGTGAGCTCGCCGATCTCGGCGACCTCCTCGGCGCTCGCCTGGTCGTAGGTCGCGATGTGGCGGTACGGGCACACGAGCAGGTGCCCGCTGTTGTACGGATACAGGTTCAGCAGCACGTACGCATGCACCCCGCGCGCGACGATCAGCGACTGCTCGTCGTCGAGCTCGGGGGCATGGCAGAACGGGCACGTGTGCTCGTCGGGCTGCTCGCCCTGGTTGATGTAGACCAGCCGGTGCGGCGTCCAGAGGCGCTGGAACGCGTCGGGCACAGCGGCGAACCCGCTCGAATCCGTGGTGGGCACGCCGTCGAATTCGTCGGGTCGGTAGTTGCCGCTCATGCGCCGACTCCCCCGGTCACGCGAACAGATCGTCGCGGGTCAGCACCTGTCGGTGGTCGGCGATGGACGCCCGGATGAGTTCGATCGCCCGGGCGACGGGCACGCCGTTCTCCTGGCTGCCGTCGCGGAACCGGAAGCTCACCGTCTCGGCCGATCGATCGTTCTCCCCCGCGATGAGCTGGTAGGGCACCTTCTGCGTGGTGTGGGTGCGGATCTTCTTCTGCATACGGTCGTCGCTCGTGTCGAGCTCGGCGCGGACGCCGGCCCCCTTCAGCTGCTCGAGGATCGCGCCGAGGTACGGTGCGTACTCGTCGGCGACCGGGATACCGACCACCTGCACGGGTGCGAGCCACACGGGGAACACGCCGGCGTAGTGCTCGAGCAGGATCGCGAAGAACCGCTCGATGGAGCCGAACAGCGCCCGGTGGATCATGATCGGCCGGTGCTTCTCACCGTCGGACCCGGTGTACTCCAGCTCGAACCGCTCGGGCAGGTTCGGGTCGACCTGCACGGTCGACAGCTGCCAGGTGCGGCCGATGGCGTCGCGGGTCTTCAGGTCGATCTTCGGCCCGTAGAACGCGGCCTCGCCCGGCACCTCGGTGAGCTTCAGTCCGCTCGCGAGCGCCACGTTGCGCAGGGCGTTCGTCGAGTACTCCCAGAACTCGTCCGAGCCGATCCACTTCGACTTCTCGTCGTCGCGCATCGAGAGCTCGAGCTCGAAGTCCTCGAGGCCGAAGTCGCGGAGCATGGAGATGACGAACTCGAGGACGCGGGTGGCCTCCTCCTCCAGCTGCTCGGGCGTGACGAAGAGGTGCGAGTCGTCCTGCGTGAAGCCGCGCACGCGCGTGAGCCCGTGCAGCGCGCCGGACAGCTCGTTGCGGTACACCGTGCCGTTCTCGGCGAGCCGCATCGGCAGATCGCGATAACTGCGGGCGCGCTCCTTGTAGATGAGGATGTGCATGGGGCAGTTCATGGGCTTCAGGTAGTAGTCCTGGCCCTGCTTGGTGATGTTGCCCTCGGCGTCGCGCTCCTCGTCCATCACGATGGGCGGGAACATGCCCTCCTTGTACGTGACGAGGTGGTTGGAGGTGAGGAAGAGGTCTTCCTTCGAGATGTGCGGGGTGTACACGTAGGTGTACCCGCCCTCGATGTGCCGGCGGCGGGCGTGCTGCTCCATCTCGCCGCGGACGATGCCGCCCTTGGGATGCCACACCGAGAGGCCCGACCCGATCTCGTCGGGGAAGCTGAACAGGTCGAGTTCCTTGCCGAGCTTGCGGTGGTCGCGCTTGGCGGCCTCTTCGAGGCGGTGCTGGTACGCGCGCAGCTCGTCCTTGGTGGGCCACGCGGTGCCGTAGATGCGCTGCAGCTGCGGGTTCTTCTCGCTGCCCCGCCAGTACGCTCCGGCGACGCGCATGAGCGCCCAGCCGTTGCCGATCATCCGGGTGTTCGGCAGGTGCGGCCCCCGGCAGAGGTCCTTCCAGACGGTTTCGCCGGTCTTCGGGTCGACGTTGTCGTAGATGGTCAGCTCGCCGGCGCCCACCTCGACCGACTCGTGGTCGTCGCCGCTGCCAGCGCCGTGGCCGGCGGAGCCCTTGAGTCCGATGAGCTCGAGCTTGTACGGCTCGTCAGCGAGCTCGGCCCGGGCCTCGTCATCGGTCACGACCCGGCGGACGAAGCGCTGCCCGGCGCGCACGATCCTGGCCATCTCCTTGTCGAGCGCCTTGAGGTCGTCGGTGCTGAACGCGTCGGCGACGTCGAAGTCGTAGTAGAAGCCGTCGGTCACGGGTGGGCCGATGCCGAGCTTCGCCTCGGGGTTCACGGCCTGCACCGCCTGCGCGAGCACGTGCGCCGTGGAGTGCCGCAGGATGTTCAGCCCGTCGGGCGAATCGATCGTCACGGGTTCGACGACGTCGGAGTCCGTCACCGTCGTGGCGAGGTCCTTGAGCTCGCCGTTGACGCGCATCGCGACAACGGATCGGTCGGTGAAGAGCTCGAAGCCGTCGGCCACCTTGGATCCACTTCCTTCTCGTCGAACAGATCCCTACAACTGTAGTGCGCCGGGCGGTGCGGTCAGGGACGGCCCGGATGCCTCGCCCCGGCCGGGCTCCTACCGTGTCGGCATGTCTGACATGGATGCCACCGCCCGTGTCGACGACGCCCTTCTCGGGGCCGCGCCGGCACGACTCGCCCACCCGGGCTTCGAGCCCGATCTCAGCGCCGAGGACTGGGCTGCAAAGTTCCGCCTCGACGACCTCCTGCACGTTCCCTTCCACTTCCCGCCGTTCGAGGTCATCAGCGCCGCGAACCCGGTCGGCCGCGGCCGCACGAACTTGACGCTCGTCCGTCCGCTCGTGGTGCAGACCGATGCGGCCGAGCCTCATGCGGCGTTCGATCGGCGCGAATCGCCCGACCGCAATCCCGCCGTGTCGGTGCACTTCGCTCCGGCCGCGTACGGCGTCACCGCGGCGGGCACGTACGTGTTCACGTTCGCGGTGGATGCCCCGCAGCGGTGCGCGTTCCGCCCGTCGGGGTTCGCCGGCAGCGGCACCGTGGACGCGCCGGGGCTGATCCGGTTCAGCGGACGCCGCACCATCACGGTGATCCTGCGGAACGTCCCGGCCGGGCAGGAGGTGTTCGCCGCGATCGAGCAGACGGACGGCGCGTCGTGGTCGTGGTTCACGACCTCGATCGGCCGTCCGCCCATCGTGATCGGATCCGTGCTCCAGCCGTGACGACGACGGAGCGCTTCCGTCGGCGAACGCAAGCGGAAGCTCCGCTTGGCGTCGTCACTTCCATGGTTTTGCGCCGTCTTCTGCAAGAACTCGACATTCTCACGGCAATCCGCTCCCAGGCCTTGTGGGCGGAGCGGCCACCGTCGTACCTTCGGCTCGTTCCGGCCCGCCGATGCGCCGCTCGCGGGTCCCGCTCCCGCGAAACGAGTCGACGATGACACGCATCCCGCCTTCCTCCGACGCCCCTGTCCCCTCCGCCCGCCGCGGCCTCCGACGGCGGACTGCACGGCCGCTCGCCGTGGTCGCCGGCGCCGCGGCATCCGTTCTGCTGGGCGGCTCGGTGGGCGCGACCGCCGCCGCGGCCACGCCGTCGTCAGCGCCCGCGCCCGTCGTGACCCGCGCGGCGCTCGACCCCGCCCTCGTCGACGGCCGGGGCGCCGACGTCCCGTTCCTGGAGCAGGAGGCCGAGCACGCGGCCGCCACGACCGGATCGGTGCTTCCTCCGAGCCGCGACGCGTACACGCTCGCGGCCGAGGCATCCGGTCGCAGCGCCGTGCAGCTCGCACCGGGCGAGTGGATCGAGTTCACGCTGCCCGAGCGCACGAACGCGATCACGGTCCGATACAGCATTCCGGATGCCTCCGCCGGCGGCGGGATCACCTCGCCGCTCGACGTCGCGGTCGACGGCAGGCAGCGGCAGACCATGACGCTGACATCCGAGTATTCGTGGCTGTACAACCAGTACCCGTTCACGAACGACCCGAACGCGGGGCTCCTGCACCCCGACTGGTGGGTCGTGGAGCGCGACGGTCCGGAGCCGACGGGCATCACCGTGCCGTTC
Organism: Agromyces sp. G08B096; assembly: GCF_040267705.1. Taxonomy (NCBI): domain Bacteria; kingdom Bacillati; phylum Actinomycetota; class Actinomycetes; order Micrococcales; family Microbacteriaceae; genus Agromyces; species Agromyces sp. G08B096. The sequence continues at coordinate 1,571,771 of NZ_CP158374.1, read as the reverse complement.
CGGCCCATGCACTTCTACGACGAGCAGCGGCTGCTCCTCGGCCGGGCGTTCCCGGCCGGCGCCACCCTGCGGCTCAGCGTCCCCCCGGACGCCCCGGCCGACCTCACCACGATCGACCTCATCGACACCGAGCTCGTCGCGCCGCCGACCCGGCTCGCGCGCGCGGCCAACGTGCTCGCGTTCGGCGCGGACCCGACGGGCGTCCGCGACTCCGCGCCGGCCATCGAAGCCGCCATCGCCGTCGCGAAGCGGAAGGACCGGCCGGTCTACCTGCCGCCCGGCACCTTCCGGGTCGACCGCCACATCATCGTGGACGACGTCACGATCGAGGGCGCAGGCAGCTGGTATACCGTCGTCCAGGGCCGCGAGGTCGCGCTCGCGGAGCCCGCGCCCGACGGCTCGGTGCACACCGGCGTCGGCTTCTACGGCAAGCCGGCCGCCGAGGGCGGCAGCCACGACGTCCACCTGTCGGGCTTCGCGATCCGCGGGGACGTGCGCGAGCGGATCGACACCGACCAGGTCAACGGCATCGGCGGCGCCTTCTCCGACTCCACCTTCGAGGGGCTCCACATCGAGCACACGAAGGTGGGCATCTGGCTGGACGGGCCGATGGACGGGGTGCGCATCAGCGACGTGATGATCGTCGACCAGATCGCCGACGCCGTGAACTTCCACACCGGCGTGACGAACTCGGTCGTGGCGCACAGCTTCATCCGCAACACCGGCGACGACGGCCTCGCGATGTGGTCGGAGGGCACCGCCAACGCGGGCAACGCGTTCGTCCGGAACACCGTGCAGACGCCGACCCTCGCGAACGGCATCGCCGTGTACGGCGGCACCGACCTGACCGTCGAGGGCAACCTGGTGGCCGACCCCATCCGCGAGGGCAGCGGGTTGCACGCCGGCTCGCGGTTCGGCGCCGAGCCGTTCGCCGGCACCATCCGCTTCACCGACAACACCGTCGTGCGGGCGGGCACCTTCGAGCTGAACTGGCGGGTCGGGCTCGGTGCGATCTGGCTCTACGCCCTCGACCGCTCGATCGATTCGCGTATCGAGGTGACGGGCGACCACTATCTCGACAGCACCTACAACGCGATCATGCTGGTCTCGGACTGGGGAGTGAAGGACCTCGTCCGCATCGATGACGTCGCGTTCCGCGACATCCGCGTCGACGGGACGGGCACGTCGGTGGTGAGTGCGCGTATCGCGGGCGGTGCGTCCTTCGAGAACGTGGATGCCCGCAACGTCGGCGCCGTCGGCATCAACAACTGCGGCTCGTTCAACTTCCCGGCGAGCGGGTCGGAGTTCGTCGTGACCGACCTCGGCGGCAACGACGGCGGCGGCACGACCGGCCCCTGGCTCGCGCCGTGGGAGCTTCCGAACACGATCACGTGCGACGACCGACCGGCGGTGGTCGCTCCCCCGGCCCCGTCCCCCTGGGTCCAGCCCTGATCACCGGCCTCGATACGGCGAAGGCCCCCGCGGGATCCGCTGGGGCCTTCGTCTCGGTGGGCGATACTGGGATCGAACCAGTGACCTCTTCCGTGTCAGGGAAGCGCGCTACCGCTGCGCCAATCGCCCGTATGAACTGATCAACCGTATCAGGCGGACCAGGTTGTGGAGGTGGATACGGGATTCGAACCCGTGTATACGGCTTTGCAGGCCGCTGCCTCGCCTCTCGGCCAATCCACCGTGTACCTCGGCCGGCCTCAGGCCGACGTGAGCACTGGCTTCACCGTACTGGGTTTTCTCCTCAGTGTTGCCACCTCAGAACAAAGCCGAGCATTGCTGCTCGGCTTCGATCAGAGCGGATGACGAGACTCGAACTCGCGACCCTCACCTTGGCAAGGTGATGCGCTACCAACTGCGCCACATCCGCGTTGTCACCGTTTCCGGCGACAGAGAGACTCTAACCGATCGGGTGAACGACTCGCAAACTGACACCGGCTCCACCGGGATTCATCCCGGTCACCGGACCATTCCCGCCGCGCATCCCGGGCGTGTCGAGCGTTCGCCGCCGAGGCCCCGGCGGGCACTCCGGCGGAGGGCCATGCGCCGATGTGCAATCGCCCCCTCGCGTCGGCTAGTATCGAACCCGCGGCCGACCGGTTCGGTCGCGAACTCCTGATGGGCGATTGGCGCAGCTGGTAGCGCGCTTCCTTCACACGGAAGAGGTCGTCGGTTCGAGCCCGGCATCGCCCACACAGAGAAGCCCCCGGTCCGCCGGGGGCTTCGTCGTTTCCGGGAGGCGGCTCGCGCGACCACGACCGCCGGCCTGTCAGCGCGCCGCGTCAGCGCCGCCGCGTCAGCGCCAGCCGTACCGCGCCTCCAGCGCCGCCGTCAGCCGCGCGAAGCGCTCCGCATCGAGCGAGGCTCCCTCGCGCCGCATCCCGCCGGTCCGCACCCGGAAGACCCGGTCGATCCGCGCCCAACTCGGCCGGCCCGAAGCATCCCAGTCGCCGGCGCCGAGGCCGAGGTAGTCGCGATCGCCGTCGCGACCCTTGCTCGTGAGCTGCACCGCGAGGAAGTCGCCGGGCGCTCCGGCGGCCACGATCGCCACGGGCCGGTCCTTCCCGCGCCCGTCGTGCTCCTCGTACGGCACCCAGGTCCACACGATCTCGCCGGGGTCGGGCTGTCCGTCGTGCTCGGGCGCGTAGGCGAAGCGCACGCGGCCGATGCGGTGCGGGTCGAGTTCGAGCGTCGCGGCCTCCCCCGCCTGCCCGGGCGACAGCTCCCCTGCGGACACGCGCCGGGCGGAGACCTCCGCACGCCCCCCTCGCGTCGCCGCCGTCTCGCGGACGGGAGCGGGCCGCCGACCTGAGCCCGAGACCGAGCGGACGACACGCCGAAGGGCGGTGAGGAAGCGACTGGTGCTCGGCACACCCGCACACTACCCCACCGCCCTCGCGGCGGATCCGACGGATCAGACGGTCTCGAGCTTGTAGCCCTCCTCGCCGTGCACCACGGTGTCGATGCCGGCGATCTCGTCCTCGTTCTTCACACGGAAGCCGATGGTCTTCTGGATGGCGAAGCCGATGACGTAGGCGAGCACGAACGAGTACGCGAGTACCGCGAGCGCCGCGATCGCCTGCACGAGCAGCTGGGTCGCGTCGCCCGAGTAGATGAGGCCGGTGCCGTTCGCGAAGATGCCGAGGTACAGCGTGCCGATGAGGCCGCCGACGAGGTGGATGCCCACCACGTCGAGCGAGTCGTCGAAGCCCCACTTGAACTTCAGGTCCACGGCCAGGGCGCAGACCGCACCGGCGAGCACGCCGAGGACGATCGCCCACACCGGGGTCAGCGAGGCGCATGCGGGCGTGATCGCGACGAGACCCGCCACAGCGCCGGAGGCGGCACCGACCGAGGTCGGCTTGCCGTCCTTGATCTTCTCGACGACGAGCCACGCGAGGAGGGCCGCCGCGGGGGCCGCGATAGTGTTCACGAACGCCAGCGCCGCGGTGCCGTCGGCCGCGAGCTCGGAGCCCGCGTTGAAGCCGAACCAGCCGAACCACAGCAGCCCGGCGCCGAGGAGCACGAACGGCGGGTTGTGCGGCACGTGCGCGCCCTTCGAGAAGCCGACGCGCTTGCCGAGCACGAGGGCGAGGGCGAGGGCAGCCGCACCCGCGTTGATGTGCACCGCGGTGCCGCCGGCGAAGTCGATCGCCCCGACGCCGAAGAACTCCTGCATGCCGTAGGTGATCCATCCGCCGTACGCGAAGGAACCGTCCTCGGCCAGGCCGAAGTTGAAGACCCAGCTCGCCACCGGGAAGTAGACGACGGTCGCCCAGATGCCGGCGAAGATCATCCACGCGCCGAACTTGGCGCGGTCGGCGATGGCACCGGACACGAGCGCGACCGTGAGGATCGCGAAGGTCGCCTGGAACGCGACGAACGCGAGCGGCGGGTAGGCCGCGTCCTCAGGCGTCTCGAGGAGGCTCGCCAGGCCGATCGCCGACCAGTCGATGGACCACGGGGCGGCGAGGCCGTCGGCGGAAGGGAATGCGATCGCGTACCCGTAGAGCACCCACAGGACGCCGATGAGTCCCAGTGCGCCGAAGCTCAGCATCATCATGCTGATGACGCTCTTGGCCTTGACGAGACCGCCGTAGAAGAACGCCAGTCCAGGGGTCATCAGCAACACGAGGGCTGCCGCGATCAGGAGAAACGCGGTGTTGCCTTGATCCATCTCGAACCTCTCTTGTGAAAACAGGGGGCTTGCGAGGCCCAGTTTCACGAGTCGAGGTTTCCTGCGTCGTCGGCCGGTGTTTCGACGTCGTTACGAGGACGGCCCGCGTGTAAACACCGCGTTTCGGCGAGCACGCGATCAGCCGGGAATCCGCCAGGGGATGCTGCGAGCGGATGCCCCGTGGCCGTGCGTGCACGGTCAGCCCGGGCGGAGCGCGCTCAGTCGTGGGGAGGCAGCTCGCCGGTCGTGAGCGCCGTCATCCGGCTCATCGCGCGGAGGTACTTCTTGCGGTAGCCGCCGCCCAGCATCTCGTCGTCGAAGACCCGGTCGAGCGGGACGCCGCTCGCGATGATCGGCACCTCGGCGTCGTAGACGCGGTCGATGAACGCGACGAGGCGCAGCGCCGCGTTCTGGTCGTGCAGCACCCGCACGCCGCGGAGCGCGATGAACTCGACGCCTGCGACGAGCTTGACGTACTTCGACGGATGCACCGTCGCGAGGTGCGCGATGAGCGCGTCGAAATCGTCGAGGGACACGCGGTGGCCCCGTTCGGACAGGGCGGCGGCGGTGTGCTCGACCTGCGCGTCGTCGGCGAGCGCCTCGGCGTGGCCGTCGGTGTCGCGGCGTCGGAAGTCGAGGCCGTCGATGCGCAGCGTCTCGAAGTTCGAGGAGAGGCCCTGGATCTCGCGGAGGAAGTCGGCCGCCGCGAAGCGGCCCTCGCCGAGCGCGTTCGGCGGCGTGTTGCTCGTGGCCGCGACGCGCGTGCCGCCCGCCATGAGCTCGCCGAGGAACCGCGTCATCAGCATGGTGTCGCCCGGATCGTCGAGCTCGAACTCGTCGATGCAGATGAGCTTCGCCCCGCGGAGCGCGTCGAGCGCCTTGGCGTAGCCGAGAGCGCCGACGAGCGCGGTGTACTCGATGAACGTGCCGAAGTACTTCGGGCCGTGCGCCACGTGCCAGAGGGCCGCGAGCAGGTGGGTCTTGCCGACGCCGAACCCGCCGTCGAGGTACACGCCGGGCAGTTCGATCCGGGCCGGCCGCTTGCGCGAGAAGAACCCGCCCGGCCGCTGCGCGGCGCGCCAGGCTCCGGCGAAGACCTTGAGCCGGTCGAGTGCGGCCTGCTGCGACGGGAAGTCGGGGTCGGGCCGGTACGACTCGAAGCTCGCGTGCTCGAACTGCGGCGGCGGCACGAGCTCGCCGGCGATCTCGGCGCCCGAGATCAGGGGGTCGCGGTCGACGAGGCGGATGAAGGCGGAGGCTGCAGCCGAGGTCATGGAATGGGGCTTTCGTATTGCACCGGATGACGCGGCGGGTGACGGGCCGGTGACTTCGACCGGCGCGCCGCGTAGATTCGAGGTGGACAGCTCAACAGCCTAGTCCGCACCCCCGTTCAGCCCCGTCCACCCGGGCGATCCCCAGGAGGTCCCATGTCCGTCGAGTTCGACCCCGCCGAGAAGTTCGCGGCCTACGCGCATCCCGAGCGCCTCGTGAGCACCGAATGGCTCGCCGAACGGCTGGGGCAACCGGGCCTCGTGGTGGTCGAGTCCGACGAGGACGTGCTGCTCTACGAGACGGGGCACATCCCCGGCGCGGTCAAGATCGACTGGCACACCGACCTCAACGACCCCGTGGTCCGCGACTACGTCGACCCCGAGCGCTTCGCGGCGCTGCTCGGGTCGAAGGGCATCGCCCGCGATACGACCGTGGTCATCTACGGCGACAAGAACAACTGGTGGGCGGCGTACGCGCTCTGGGTGTTCACGCTCTTCGGCCACGAAGACGTCCGCCTCCTCGATGGCGGTCGCGACCTGTGGATCGCCGAAGGACGACCACTCACCACCGACGCGCCCGAAGTGACGCCGGTCGAGTACCCGGTCGTCGAGCGCGACGATGTCGCGATCCGCGCCTTCAAGGACGACGTGCTCGCCCACCTCGGCAACCCCCTCATCGACGTCCGCTCCCCCGAGGAGTACTCGGGCGAGCGCACCACCGCCCCCGCCTACCCCGAGGAGGGCGCGCTCCGCGCCGGACACATCCCGACCGCCGCGTCCGTGCCGTGGGCCCGCGCGGCCGCGGCCGACGGCACCTTCAAGTCGCGTGAGGAGCTCGATGCGATCTACCGCGACGAGGTCGGCCTGCAGGACGGCGACGAGATCATCGCGTACTGCCGGATCGGCGAGCGTTCGAGCCACACCTGGTTCGTGCTGAAGCACCTGCTCGGCTTCGAGCAGGTCCGCAACTACGACGGCTCGTGGACCGAGTGGGGCAGCGCCGTGCGCGTGCCGATCGTCTCGGGCACCGAGCGCGGGGAACTGCCGGCCCGCTGAGCGCCGCCCGCTCCATGTCGGGCGGGCCGGGAAGCGCGTCACCCGTGGGAGAATCGAACCGATGGATGCCACGCCCCTGCCCGCCCGCCTCGCGGAGACCCGTGAGGACTTCCTCGCCCTCGGCGTCCGCGATCGACTGCAGCTGCTGCTCGACTTCTCGAACGAGCTGCCCGAGCTGCCCGAGCGGTTCCGCGACCATCCCGACCTGTTCGAGCGGGTCGAGGAATGCCAGTCCCCGGTCTTCATCTTCGTCGAGGTGATCGGCGGCATCGTGCACCTGCACGCCACCGCGCCCGCCGAGGCGCCGACCACCCGCGGGTTCGCGTCGATCCTCGTCCAGGGCCTCGACGGTCTGACGGTCGACGAGGTGCTCGCCGTCCCCGCCGACTACCCGCAGACGCTCGGGCTCGCCGAGGCGGTGTCTCCGTTGCGGGTGCGCGGCATGACCGGCATGCTCGGCAGGGTGAAGCGCCAGGTGCGCGAGCGCCTCGCCGCCTGAGCGCACGAGCCGTCAGCCGGCGATCTCCGCTTCCTCCGGGAGCGGCGCTGCCGAGACGCGGCGGCGCTCGAGCCAGGCGCCGATGAGCCGGCTCCACCGTTCAGGGTCGTGGTTCCAGAGCTTCGTGTGCCTGGCGCCTTGGAACACCTCGAACTCCACGAGGTCGGGCCTGGCGGCCGCGAAGCGGCGGGCGCCGTCGATCGGCACGAACCCGTCGTCCTCGCTCGCGAGGAGGAGGATCGGCACGTCGAACTCGTCCGCACGTGCCACCGCGTCGAGGCTCTCGAGATCGATCGGCGCCGCCATCCCGGTGACGCCGACCGCGACCGGGGCGCTCAGCAGCCGCGTCACGAGCTCGCTGAGTTCGTCGGGCAGCCCGTAGGTCGAGCCCTGGAAGCGGAGGATGTCGGCCCAGTCGATGGCCGGCGACTCGAGGATGACCCCGACGAGCCCGTCGCGCACCTCGGCCGATCGCAGTACGGCCTGCAACACGATCGAGCCGCCCATCGACCACCCCATGAGCACGATCTCGCGCGCACCGTGTTCGCGGGCGAACCGGACCGCTGCCACGACGTCCTCCCATTCGGTTCCGCCGAGCCCGTACCGGCGGTCGAGGCTCTCGGGCGCCTCGCCGTCGTTGCGGTACGAGACGAGCAACGTGTCCCAGCCCCCGTCGCGCGCGGCAGGCACGGCACGCAGGCCCTCCTGCCGCTTCGCGCCGCGTCCGTGCACCTGGATGACCCAGCGCCCCGTCGACGCCTCGGCCGGCACCTGCCACGCGGGCGCCGGTCCGAGCTCGGTCTCGACCACGACGTTCCGGTACGGCACACCGAGCTCCCACGGGCCGAGCAGCATCCAGCCGTCCATCCGGCCGCGACGGGCGCGGTCGAGACGACCGAAGTCGACGCCCTCGATCGCCCGCGTGACGACACGTCCAGAGGTCTCGAGGACATCGCCGAGACGGGCGTGGCCCGATTCGCGGTCGAACCAGAACCCGTACCGCCCGCGCATGTCGACGTCCGCGCCTTCGAGCGCGATGCGGCCGGCCGGGAGGTCGACGCCGACGATGCGCACGTCCTCGTCGCGGACCCGGGGCGGCGTCACCACCTTTCGCGCGAAGACCACCGCGACGATCGACACAGCGGCGGCCGCCACGGCGCCGAGCAGTCCGATCGCGGCCGCGAGACGGCCGACGACCACTCCCGCGGAGACCCGTCGACGTGGCATGCGAACCCCTCCAATGCATGGTGCGGATCGTTCCAGGGACGGTGCGGCGTGCCGCCGCCCGGCGCCCCGGTCCAGACTCTAGTCTGCACACGTGCCCGACCGAGCCACGCCAGCGCCAGCCGAGTTCGAGGCCGCGTTGGCCTCGATGCGGTCGGCTGCGCCGAGAGATGAACTGCGGATCGAGGAGTTCCCCGCTCCGGGATCCCTTGCGCCGTTCGCCGCCGCCTTGGCCGCCGACGTCGAGCCGGACCGCCATGCCGACGACTCCTCGCTCGGCACCGGCCGGTTCGTGCTGCTCTACGACCCCGACGAGCCCGAGGCCTGGGGCGGCCGGTTCCGGGTCGTCTGCTTCGCGCAGGCGCCGCTCGAGACCGACATCGGACTCGACCCGTTCCTCGCCGACGTCGCGTGGTCGTGGCTGGTCGACGCGCTCGACGCGCGCGGCGCGAAGTACATGGCCGCCAGCGGCACTGCGACGAAGGTGCTGTCGACGGGATACGGCGAGCTCGCGCATCGCGGCGACGGGGCGCAGCTGGAACTCCGTGCCTCGTGGACGCCGCTCGACGCGCAGATCGCACCGCATGTGGAAGGGTGGGGTGAGCTGTTGTGCATGCTCGCCGGGCTCCCGCCCAGATCGGAAGGGGTGACGGCCCTGCCCCGACGGAGGAACCGTGGCTGAATTCCGGGTGATCGAGACCCCCGAGGCGTTCGACGACGCCGTCGAGGCGCTGGCGGCGGGCGAGGGTCCCATCGCGGTCGACGCCGAACGGGCGAGCGGCTTCCGGTACTCGCAGCGCGCGTACCTCATCCAGATGTACCGGCGGGGCTCGGGCACGTTCCTCTTCGACCCGCCCACGATCCCCGACTTCTCAGCGCTGGAGCACACGATCATGCGCGAGGAGTGGGTGCTGCACGCCGCGAGCCAAGACCTGGCGTGCCTCCGCGAGGTCGGGCTCGACCCGACCCGCATCTTCGACACGGAGCTCGCGGCGCGACTGCTCGGGATGCCTCGCGTCGGACTCGCCTCGGTCGCCGAGGAGCTGCTCGGTGTGAAGCTCGCGAAGGAGCACTCCGCCGCCGACTGGTCGACCCGGCCGCTCCCGGAGTCGTGGCTGACGTACGCCGCCCTCGACGTGGAGCTGCTCGTGGACATCCGCGACCGGCTCGACGAACGGCTCACGGAGGCGCACAAGGCCGAGCTCGCGACTCAGGAGTTCGAGGCGGTGCTGCACCGCGAGGCGAAGCCCGCTGCGGCGGAGCCGTGGCGCCGGCTCTCGGGCATCCATTCGATCCGTCACGCGCGCAACCTCGCGGTCGCACGGGCGCTGTGGCTCGCGCGCGACGCTCGGGCCGCCGAGATCGATGTGGCCCCCGGACGACTCGTGCCCGATGCGTCGATCATCGCGGCGGCGAAGGCGCTGCCGCGCAGCAAGCGCGGGCTCGCCGAGCTGCGGGAGTTCACGGGTCGCGCGAGCCGGTCCGAGATCGACCGCTGGTGGAGCGCGATCGAGGAGGGTCTCGCGACGGAGGACCTGCCCGCGGTCCGTGTGCCGAGCGACGCTCCTCCCCCGCCGCGGGCGTGGGCGGCGCGGCATCCCGATGCCGATGCCCGGCTGCGCCTCGCGAAGACCGCTGTCGGCGAACAGGCCGAGCGCATGCAGATGCCGGTCGAGAACCTGCTGACCCCCGACCACCTGCGGCGGGTGGCCTGGAAGCCGCCGGCGGATGCCTCGGCGGCGGGCATCCGCGAGGCGCTCGCGGCGCTCGGCGCCCGCCCCTGGCAGCTTGACGCGACCGCACAGATTATCGCCGACGCCTTTGTCGAGGCGGCACAATCCGTCGAAGACGCCTCCGCGGCCGCTTCGTAGGTTCCGTCAACCGATTCCACGCCCTTCCGAGCCGTTCGTAGGATCGAGGCATCCTGATCGAAAGGGAGCTGCAGCGTGGCTGAACGAGCTGATGTCGTGTTCGTCGACGGGGTCCGAACCCCGTTCGGTCGAGCCGGTGAAAAGGGCATGTACTGGAACACCCGGGCCGACGACCTCGCGGTCAAGGCCATCACGGGACTGCTCGAGCGCAACCCGAACCTGCCGAAAGACCGCGTCGACGACGTCGCGATCGCCGCGACGACGCAGCAGGGCGACCAGGGCCTGACCCTGGGCCGTACGGCCGCCATCCTCGCCGGCCTGCCGATGACGGTGCCCGGATTCGCGATCGACCGCATGTGCGCCGGCGCGATGACGGCGGTCACCACCACCGGCTCGGGCATCGGCTTCGGCCAGTACGACGTCGTCATCGCCGGCGGCGTGGAGCACATGGGCCGTCACCCGATGGGCCTCGACGCCGACCCGAACCCGCGCTTCCTCACCGAGAAGCTCGTGGCCGCCGACGCGCTCAACATGGGCAACACGGCCGAGCGCCTCCACGACCGCTTCCCGCACCTGACGAAGGAGCGCTCCGACCGGTTCGGCATGCTGAGCCAGCAGAAGGTGCAGGCCGCGTACGAGGCCGGACACATCCAGCCCGACCTCGTGCCCGTCGCGATCCGCACCGCGGAGGGCTGGGGCCTCGCGACCGAGGACGAGGGCCGTCGCCCCGAGACGACCATGGAGGGACTGGCGAGTCTGAAGACGCCGTTCCGCCCGCACGGTCGCGTGACCGCCGGCAACGCCTCCCCGCTCACCGACGGCGCCACCGCGGCGATCCTCGCGAGCGGCGATGCGGTCAAGGAGCTCGGCCTCACGGCGAAGATGCGCATGGTCGCCTTCGGCTTCGCCGGCGTCGAGCCCGAGGTGATGGGCATCGGGCCGATCCCCTCGACCGAGAAGGCGCTGAAGCGCGCCGGCCTCAAGATCGAGGACATCGGCCTGTTCGAACTCAACGAGGCGTTCGCCGTGCAGGTGATCAGCTTCCTCGACCACTTCGGCATCGCCGACGACGACCCCCGCGTGAACCCCTGGGGCGGCGCGATCGCGATCGGCCACCCGCTCGCCGCATCGGGCGTCCGGCTCATGCTCCAGCTCGCCCGCCAGTTCGAACAGCACCCCGAGGTGCGCTACGGCCTCACCGCCATGTGCGTCGGCCTCGGCCAGGGCGGCAGCGTCATCTGGGAGAACCCGCACCACAAGCACTACGGAAAGGGCCGTTGAGCTCCATGACCGACTACTCGAAGATCGACTTCTCCGAGCTGGCCGCCATGTCGGACGACGAGGTCGTCACGCACTCGTACGTGCGCGACATCCGTCTGCCGTCCGGCAACGTGCTCGCGCTCATCACGCTCGACAACGGCCGCGACCACACCCGGCCCTCCACGCTGGGGCCGGTCACGCTGCTCGAGCTGAACGACCGCCTCGACGAGCTCGCCGCACGGGCGAAGGCCGGCGAGATCCAGGCCGTCGCGATCACCGGCAAGCCGTACTTCCTCGCCGCGGGCGCCGACCTGTCGAAGGTCAGCGAGATCCCGAGCCGCGAGGTCGCCCTGAAGATGGGCCAGCTCGGCCACTTCGTGCTCGGCAAGCTGGGCGAACTGGGTGTGCCCTCGTTCTGCTTCATCAACGGCCTCGCCCTCGGCGGCGGCGTCGAGATCGCACTGAACAGCGACTACCGCACCGTGGATGCCTCCGCCCCCGGCCTCGGGCTGCCCGAGGTGTTCCTCGGCATCATCCCCGGCTGGGGCGGCGCCTACCTCCTGCCGAACCTCATCGGTATCGAGAACGCGCTGAAGGTCATCGTCGAGAACCCGCTGAAGAACAACCGCATGCTGAAGGCGAAGGACGCCCTCGAGCTCGGGATCGCCGACGCGATGTTCTCGCCGGTGAACTTCCTCGAGGACTCGCTGAAGTGGGCCGACGGGGTGCTCGGCGGGAAGATCAAGGTCAAGCGGCCGAACGAGCCGGGCAAGCTGGAGCGCCTCGCCAAATGGGACGTCGCGATCGGCATCGCCCGGAAGAGCCTCGAGTCCAAGATCGGCACGGTCGCGAAGTCTCCCTACGCCGCACTCGACCTGCTGAAGGCCGCGAAGTCGGGCACGAAGGCCGAAGGGTTCGCCCGCGAGGACGAGACGCTCGCCGACCTCATCGCCGGCGACCAGTTCCAGGCGTCGATCTACGCGTTCAACCTCGTGCAGAAGCGGGCGAAGCGGCCCGCCGGCGCCCCCGACAAGTCGCTCGCCCGGAAGGTCACGAAGGTCGGCATCATCGGCGCCGGTCTGATGGCCAGCCAGTTCGCGCTGCTGTTCGTGCGTCGACTGCAGGTGCCCGTCGTCATCACCGACCTCGACCAGGCCCGCGTCGACAAGGGGCTCTCGTACATCACCGACGAGATCGGGAAGCTGCAGGAGAAGGGCCGGATCGACTCCGACGAGGCCAACCGTCTGCGCGCGCTGGTCTCCGGCACGACCGACAAGGCCGACTTCGCCGACTGCGACTGGGTCATCGAGGCGGTCTTCGAAGACCTCGCGGTCAAGCAGCAGGTCTTCGCCGATGTCGAGCAGTACGTCTCCGATACGGCGATCCTCGCGACGAACACGTCGTCGCTGTCGGTGGAGCAGATCGGGGCGAAGCTCGCCCATCCCGAGCGGGTCGTGGGCTTCCACTTCTTCAACCCGGTCGCGGTCATGCCGCTGCTCGAGATCGTGAAGGCCCCCGCCACCGACGACGAGACCCTCGCCACCGCGTTCGCGACCGCGGCGAAGCTGAAGAAGTCGGCCGTCCTCACCGCAGACGCGCCCGGGTTCGTCGTCAACCGGCTGCTCGCGAAGGTCATGGGCGAGGCGGCCCGCGCGGTCGACGAGGGAACCCCGGTCCCCGTCGTCGAGAAGGCCCTCGCCCCCATCGGACTGCCGATGGGACCGTTCGAGCTCATCGACCTCGTCGGCTGGGCCGTCGCCGCGCACGTGCAGGACACCATGGTCCGCGAGTTCCCCGAGCGCTTCTACGCGTCGGAGAACATGCACATCCTGTCCAAGCTCGGCCAGGTGGTCGAGAAGGACAAGAACGGCAAGGTCACCGACCTCACCAAGGAGGCGAAGAAGGCCATCACGGTCGGCAAGAAGCCGGTCGACGAGGCCACGATCCTCCGCCGGGTCGAGGACGAGCTCGCGCAGGAGATCAAGCTCATGCTCGACGAGCAGGTCGTCGCCGCCGCGGAGGACATCGACCTGTGCCTCATCCTCGGCGCAGGCTGGCCCTTCCAGGCGGGCGGGGCGACGCCCTACCTCGACCGGGTGGGCGCGTCGCAGCGGGTCTTCGGCGACACGTTCCACCACCCGACCATCAAGGGCGTCGGCGCGTAACCTGCGCCCCGCACACACGAAGGGCCCCGGCTTGCGCCGGGGCCCTTCGTGCGTACCGTTCCCGGGGCGAGGCCATCGCCGACGGCTGACACCGTCCGAACGCGCTCAGAGCCGGCGGTGGGACCCGGTGTCGCTGGACACCGATTCCAGGCCCGCGCCCCGGGCGTGCGGAAGCTTGCTGCCGAGCACCATGGCCGTCACGTCGCGAGCGATCTGCTGCGGCGTGAGGCCCACCCGTTCGAGGATCTCCGACCGCGACCCGTGGTCGAGGAACTCGTCGGGCAGACCGAGTTCGGTGACCGCCGTGTCGACGCCCGCCTCCCTGAGGTCCTGACGGATGCGGGTCCCGATGCCGCCGACCCGGATGCCGTCCTCCAGGCTCACGACGATGCGGTACTCGGCGGAGAGCTCGATCACGCTGCGGGGCACGGGCACCACCCAGCGGGGATCGACGACGGTCGCGCCGATGCCCTGCGCCTCGAGCCGCGCCGCGACGTCGAGGGCGATGCCCGCCATCGGGCCGACCGCGACGATCAGCACGTCCTTCCGTTCCGCCTCGAGGAGCACGTCGACGCCGTCGTCCGTCCGGCGCACCGCGGCGAACTCGGTGCCGACCGTGCCCTTCGGGAACCTCAGCACCGTCGGGGCATCCGTCACGTCGACGGCTTCCGCGAGCTCCTCCGCGAGCCGGATCGAGTCACGCGGCGCGGCGATGCGGATACCGGGCACGACCTGCAGGATCGAGAGGTCCCAGACGCCGTGGTGGCTCGGGCCATCGGGGCCTGTGACGCCGGCGCGATCGAGCACGAACGTCACGCCCGCCCGGTGCAGCGCGACATCCATCAGCAGCTGATCGAAGGCGCGGTTCATGAACGTGGCGTAGACCGCGACGACCGGGTGCAACCCGCCGAAGGCGAGGCCCGCCGCCGACGTGACGGCGTGCTGCTCGGCGATGCCGACGTCGAAAACACGCGTCGGGAACCGCTCGGCCATGCGGTGCAGGCCCGTCGGCCGGAGCATCGCCGCCGTGATGCCGACCAGGCGGTCGTTCTTGTCGGCCAGCGCCACGAGCTCGTCGGCGAACACGCTCGTCCACGACGGTGCCGAGGAGGTCTCGAGCGACTCGCCCGTCTCGGGGTCGATCTGGCCGACCGCGTGGAACTGGTCGGCGACGTCTCGGAGCGCCGGCTCGTACCCGCGCCCCTTGTCGGTGATCGCGTGCACGATGACCGGCGCGCCGTAGTTCTTCGCCTGGCGGAGCGCCGCCTCCATGGCGTGCTCGTCGTGCCCGTCGACGGGTCCGACGTACTTGATGTCGAGGTTGGAGTACAAGGCCTCGTTGTTGGTGAACCGCGACAGGAAGCCGTGCAGACCGCCGCGGACGCCGCGGTAGAACGCCTGCGCCGGCTCGCCCATGCGCTCGAACACGCGCCGGCTCGACAGGTGGAGCGACCTGTAGGTGCGCTTCGTGCGGACCGAGTTGAGGAAGCGCGCCATGCCGCCGATGGTCGGCGCGTACGAACGACCGTTGTCGTTCACGACGATCACGAGCTTGCGGGTGTTGTCGTCGGAGATGTTGTTCAGCGCCTCCCACGTCATGCCGCCGGTGAGCGCACCGTCGCCCACGACCGCGACCACGTGTCGGTCGCTCTGGCCCGTCATCTCGAACGCCTTCGAGATGCCGTCGGCCCACGACAGCGAACTCGACGCGTGGGAGCTCTCGACGATGTCGTGCTCGGACTCCGAACGCTGCGGATACCCGGCCAGCCCGCCCGACTGCCGCAGGGTGGAGAAGTCCTGCCGGCCGGTCAGCAGCTTGTGCACGTACGACTGGTGGCCGGTGTCGAAGACGATCGAGTCGCGAGGCGAGTCGAAGACGCGGTGGATGGCGAGCGTGAGCTCTACGACGCCGAGGTTCGGACCCAGGTGGCCGCCGGTCTTGGCCACGTTCTGCACGAGGTAGGCGCGGATCTCCGCGGCGAGATCGCCGAGCTCGGCCTGCGAGAGCGCGTCGAGGTCGCGGGGGCCTCCGATCTGCTCGAGCAGGGTCATCCGGAACCGCCTTTCATGACGCCCCGAAGCGGTCGGCGGCGTCGGGTCGAGTCTACGCGCCCCTGTCTGGGGCGCATCTGAAGGTGCCGGGGCCCCACCCGCCCTGGACGCACGAGACTGCCCGCGCGCGACATCCGATGACGGATGCCGCGACGCGGGCAGTCTCTGAACGGTCTACGCGACCAGGCTCCGCAGCACGTACTGCAGGATGCCGCCGTTGCGGTAGTAGTCGGCCTCACCGGGCGTGTCGATCCGGACGACCGCGTCGAACTCGACCCGCTGCTTGCCGGCCGGCGAGAACTCCGACGGCTCGGCGACCACGCGGACCGTCTTCGGGGTCACACCCTCGTTCAGCTGCTCGAGGCCGGTGATCGAGACGACCTCCGTGCCATCGAGGCCGAGCGAGTCGGCCGACTCCCCCGCCGGGAACTGCAGCGGGACGACGCCCATGCCGATGAGGTTCGAGCGGTGGATCCGCTCGAAGCTCTCGGTGATGACGGCCTTCACGCCGAGCAGGTTCGTGCCCTTCGCGGCCCAGTCGCGGCTCGAACCCGAGCCGTACTCCTTGCCGCCGAAGATGACGAGCGGCGTGCCCTGCGCCTGGTAGTTCATCGACGCGTCGTAGATGAACGACTGCGGGCCGCCCTCCTGCGTGAAGTCGCGGGTGTAGCCGCCCTCCACCCCGTCGAGGAGCTGGTTCTTCAGCCGGATGTTCGCGAACGTGCCGCGGATCATCACCTCGTGGTTGCCGCGACGCGAGCCGTAGGAGTTGAAGTCCTTGCGGTCGACGCCGTGCTCGGTCAGGTACCGACCGGCCGGGCTGTCGGCCTTGATCGAACCCGCCGGCGAGATGTGGTCGGTCGTGACCGAGTCGCCGAGCTTCGCGAGCACGCGCGCGCCGACGATGTCGGTCACGGGGGTGATCTCCATCGTCATGCCCTCGAAGTACGGAGGCTTGCGGACGTACGTGGACTCCGCGTTCCACTCGAAGGTCGCGCCGGTGGGCGTCGGCAGGGTCCGCCACCGCTCGTCGCCCTCGAAGACACTCGCGTACTGGCGCGTGAACATCTCCTCGTTGATCGACTCGTCGATGGTCTTCTGCACCTCGGCCGCGTCGGGCCAGATGTCCTTCAGGAACACGTCGTTGCCGTCGGAGTCCTGACCGAGCGGGTCGGTCTCGAAGTCGAAGTTCATCGACCCGGCGAGCGAGTACGCGATCACGAGCGGCGGGCTCGCGAGGTAGTTCATCTTCACGTCGGGGTTGATGCGGCCCTCGAAGTTGCGGTTGCCGGAGAGCACCGCGGTCACCGCGAGGTCGTTCTGCTGCACCGCAGCCGAGACCTCCTCGATGAGCGGGCCCGAGTTGCCGATGCAGGTCGTGCAGCCGTAGCCGACGGTGTAGAACCCGAGGTCTTCGAGGTCCTTCGTGAGGCCGGCCTTCTCGTAGTACTCGGTGACGACCTTCGAACCGGGAGCGAGCGTGGTCTTCACCCACGGCTTCGCCTTCAGGCCCTTCTTCACCGCGTTGCGGGCGAGCAGGCCGGCGGCGAGCATCACCGACGGGTTCGACGTGTTGGTGCACGAGGTGATCGCCGCGATGGTGACCGCGCCATGGTCGAGCGTGTACGCCGAGCCGTCTGCCTGCTCAACGCGCGTCGGCTTGGACGCCGACTTCGGCGCGTGCGAGTGGTGGTGGTGCACGTGGCTGCTGTACTCGTCTTCGGGCGAGTTCGCGGGCGGGTCGGACGCGGGGAACGACTCGGCGATCTCGAGGTCGACGAGGTCGTGGGTGACCTCGGTGTAGTTCGTGAGGTCCTGCTCGAACTGCTGCTTCGCCTGGGAGAGGACGATGCGGTCCTGCGGGCGCTTCGGCCCGGCGATCGAGGGAACGACCGTGGCGAGGTCTAGCTCGAGGTACTCGGAGTAGACCGGCTCGTGCGAGGCGTCGTGCCAGAGCGTCTGAGCCTTCGAGTACGCCTCGACGAGGGCGACCTGCTCCTCGCTGCGGCCGGTGAGGCGCAGGTAGTCGAGAGTGACCTCGTCGATCGGGAAGATGGCGGCGGTCGAGCCGAACTCGGGGCTCATGTTGCCGATGGTCGCGCGGTTGGCGAGCGGCACCGAGGCCACGCCCGAGCCGTAGAACTCGACGAACTTGCCGACCACGCCGTGCTGGCGCAGCATGTCGGTGATCGTGAGCACGACGTCGGTCGCGGTCACACCGGTCGGGATCTCGCCCGAGAGCTTGAAGCCGACGACCTTGGGGATGAGCATCGATACGGGCTGTCCGAGCATGGCGGCCTCGGCCTCGATGCCGCCGACGCCCCAGCCGAGCACGCCGAGGCCGTTGACCATCGTGGTGTGCGAGTCGGTGCCGACGCAGGTGTCGGGGTAGGCGCGGAGCACTCCGTCGACCGTGCGGGTGTAGGTGACCTTCGCGAGGTGCTCGATGTTCACCTGGTGCACGATGCCGGTGCCCGGCGGCACGACCTTGAAGTCGTCGAACGCCGTCTGGCCCCAGCGGAGGAACTGGTACCGCTCGCCGTTGCGCTCGTACTCGATCTCGACGTTGCGCTCCAGCGCGTTCTCGGTGCCGAAGAGGTCGGCGATGACCGAGTGGTCGATCACCATCTCGGCCGGCGAGAGCGGGTTGATCTTGTTGGGGTCGCCGCCGAGGCCGACGACGGCCTCGCGCATCGTCGCGAGGTCGACGATGCAGGGCACGCCCGTGAAGTCCTGCATGACGACGCGCGCCGGCGTGAACTGGATCTCGGTGTCGGGCTCGGCCGTCGGCACCCACGAGCCGAGCGCCTGGATCTGCTCCTTGGTGACGTTCGCGCCGTCCTCGGTGCGGAGCAGGTTCTCCAGCAGCACCTTCAGGCTGAAGGGGAGCTTCTCGTAGCCGGGGACGGTGTCGACCCGGAAGATCTCGTACGCCGTCTCACCGACGTGGAGCGTGTCCTTCGCCCCGAAACTGTTCACTGCAGACACGATGTCCTCTCCTTCGCGGATGCCGGGCATGTGAACGCGCGGCAACTCGATCTTGCTCGTCAGACATGGGGCTGTTCCAGCAAGGGTAACCTAAGCGGTCAGCCCGCGGGCCTGCGGTCGCCTGCCCGGAAATTTATCTCGACGTCGAGATAACTGTATCACTCGCCGGAGCGTCGCGGCGCCCACGCCGCACGTACCACGAGCCAGGTGAAGACGAGCATCAGGGCATAGAGCGGGACACCCATGAGGAGGCGAGTGAGCCCGAGCGCCTGCACGTTCTCGACGAAATACAGCGGCACCTGCACCACCAGGCGGAGCACGAAGAAGCCGATCCACGACAGGGTGAGGATCTGCGCGAGCCGCACCTTGCGGCGCTCGGAGCGCCAGGCGGTGCCGTCGCCGACGAGGAAGCCGACGATGAGCCCGATGGCCGGCCACCGCACGACCATGGAGACGAGGAGCGCCAGCGCATACCCGGCATTGGTGAAGAAGCCGAGCACGTAGTTGTCACGCGCATCGCCCGACCACAGCGCGAGCGCCGCGGACAGCAGGACGCCCACGAGGCCCGCGATGGCCTGGGTCGGCTGCCCCTTCACCACGACACGGGCGACGGTGAACACCACCGCGAGCCCAACGGATGCCCCGAGCGAGGGCACGAGCGCCGCCTGGGGGTCGGTACCGCCGAAGCTGGTGAGCACGGAGTACACCACGAGGAAGACGAGGCCGGGCAGCAGCGCCTCGAGGATGCCCCGGACTCCGCCGACGGCGGCGAGGATGTCTCGGCCGGTCAGCTGCTCGTCGCGCGCGAGCCCGCCGAGCCCGCTGCGCTCGGCCGCAGCGGAGAACTGACGCGCGAACTCCGCCTTCAGATCGGGCTGCCCGGCGCTGGCGTCGTCGGCGCGCGCGGCGTCATCGCCCCGGTCGTCCCGACGGCGCGCGTCGTCCGGCTCGGCCGTCACCGCGTCTGGCCGGGCGTGCCGGTCGCCGGCATCCGCAGCGGGATGAGATCCCGCGGCGGCATGGGCGTCGTGCCGCGCACGACGACGATGGAACGGAAGAGGTCTTCGACCTGCGCGGCAGCGCCGGGCTCGACGGCCGCCTCGCCCGCGATGACGCCCCGCAGGAACCAGCGCGGGCCGTCGACGCCGACGAACCGGGCGAGCCGCATGTGCGCGGGCTGGTCAGCGGTGGCCGCGACGGGGATCTGCGCCAGCAGCTCGGGACCGAACGCGCCCTCGCGCACGGTCGTCGTGCCGCCCTGCCTGGCGATCTGGTCGGCGATCTGCGCCCGGATCTCGTGCCAGAGCCCGCTCGACCGCGGCGCGGCGAACGGCTGGACCTGCAGCGTGGAGTTGGCATAATCGAGGCCGATCGCCACGACGCGCTTCGTCCCCTCCTCGATCTCGAGGCGCAGGTGCAGTCCCTCGCGGGGCAGCACCTTCACCCCGCCGAGGTCGACGTACGGTCGGACGGGGTTGGCCTCGGCCTCGTCGAGCGGACCCGCCGTCTCGCGGTCGGCGGGCGCCGACTTCGGCTGGTCGACGGGGGCGTCGCCCACGTTCTCGATGTCGCTCACGCGTTCACTCCTGACTTGTGCTCCCCGAACCCGGTCGAGCCGAACCCGCCCTCGCCGCGAAGGCTGCCGGGCAGCCGCTCGACCTCGACGAATCGCGCCCGGCTGACCGGCATCACCACGACCTGGGCGATGCGATCGCCGGCCTCGATGCGGTACGGCTCGCGGGCGTCGGTGTTCAGCAGGGCGACCTTGATCTCGCCGCGATATCCGGCGTCGACGGTGCCCGGGGCGTTGACGATGGTGATGCCGTGCTTGAACGCGAGTCCCGATCGCGGCACGACGAAGGCGACGTAGCCGTCGGGCAGCGCGATCGACACCCCGGTGCCCACCGTGGCCCGCTGGCCCGGCTCGAGCACGAGCGACTCGGCGGCGTGGAGGTCGGCGCCCGCATCGCCCGGGTGAGCGTAGGTGGGGACGCGCTCGGCCGTGATCAGCACATCGACGGAATCGGTCACCGTTCGAGGGTAGTGCAGAAGTCTGGTCGAATAGAGCCATGCCCGACTATCGCGAGCGCATGTGGCCGTCACCGTGGATCTACGTCTCGAGCCTGCTGCTCATCCCCGCCAGCATCCTGGTGCTGGCGCCGGTCTCGCTGCCCGCCGGCATCGTCACCGGCCTCGTGCTCTACCTCGGCGGGGTGGGGGCGCTCTCGCTCACCGCACCGGTCGTCGAGGTGGCGGACGGGCGCCTGCGAGCGGGCCGGGCAGAGATCGCCACGGCCCTGACCGGCGAGGCGGTGGCGGCCGAAGGCGACGCAGCCCGTACCGAGCTCGGCACCGGCCTCGACGCCCGGGCGTTCCTCGTCATCCGAGGATGGATCCGCCCCGTCGTGCGGATCCCCATCGCCGACCCCGCCGACCCGACGCCCTACTGGCTCGTCTCGAGCCGACGGCCCAACGAACTGGCCGCCGCGATCAATGGATCGCGGCGGCCCGATGCGGAGACGACCGACTAGCTCAGGAGGCGCACTCCAGGCAGATCGGTCCGAGCTTGGTCTCGTGGTCGATCTGCGAGCGATGCTTCACGAGGAAGCAGCTCACACAGGTGAACTCATCCGCCTGCGGCGGGAGCACGACGACGTCGAGCTCGACGTCGGACAGGTCGGCTCCGGCCAGGTCGAAGCTGCCGGGGTTGTCGGCGTCTTCGACGTCGACCTGTCCCGAGAGCTTGTCGGGAACGCGCTCCTTGAGGGCCTCGATCGACTCGGAGTCGTCTTCGGTCTTCCGCGGTGCGTCGTAATCCGTTGCCATGCCCATCCATTCTTCGTGGCGCCGAGAATTCGGCGGCCATAGTTTGCACGAAAAGCCGGTCATTGGCAAACTTCCGCGGTGGTCGCTCCGACCGGTCACTCGTGCAACTTCCGGCACGCCCGGGCTATTCCCGCGGTCGGCCTGCGGGCGTGGCATCCTTGGGCGGAGACGAAAGCACGGAAGGGCTTGTCGCGATGCAAGAACTCAAGGTGATCGGCGTGGAGAACGGCGCACTCGTCGCCGCCTCCGAAGATGGCGCGCGCTTCCGGATCGAGATCGACGACGTGCTGCAGTCGCGGATCCGCCAGGCGCAGCCCGAGACCCACCAGGGCCCGAAGCTCTCGCCCCGCGAGGTGCAGGCCCAGATCCGCTCCGGGCTCTCCGCCGAGGAGGTGGCGCGGCTCACCGGCGCGTCCGTCGACTACATCCGGCGGTTCGAGGGTCCGGTGATCGCCGAGCGCGAACACATGGTGACCTCCGCGCTGGCGGTGCCCGTGCACGTCGCGGGCGACGTCGACCCGGCCGACGAGCCCCTCTCGTTCGGCACGGTGATCCGGGAACGCCTCGCGAAGCTCGATGCCCACGGCGAACGCTGGGCGAGCTGGAAGGACGAGGAACGCGGCTGGATCATCAAGCTCGAGTTCACCGCCGACACCATCGACCACGACGCACGCTGGAGCTTCGACCTCCGTCGCCGCGCACTGCAGCCGATCAACTCCGAGGCGATCACCCTCTCGCAGCAGGGCGAGCTGAAGGACGGGCTGATCCCCCGCCTGCGAGCCGTCGGCGGCGACCCCGACCAGTCGCGGTTCGACAGCGGCGCGTTCACCTTCGAGGAGGCCGAGCCGGGCTCCGACCAGGACACACAGCCGCAGCTCGAGCCGCTGCCGTACGGCCGGCCCACCCCGCTCGCGCCGCAGCCCTCGAGCCCCGCGGTGACCCGCGCCGCGATCAAGCGGGCCGACGAACCCGCCCAGGCCCACGGCGAGACGGCCGACCTGCTCGAAGCGCTCCGCCGGCGCCGCGGTGAGCGCGAAGCCGCGACCGGCGAACAGCAGCCGCTGCCCTCCGCTCCCGTGGCGCCTGAGTCGCCGTCCCGGCCTGTGCACGCGCAGCCGGCCGCCGAGTCCGCCCCGACCCCTGAGACCGCTCCGCCGGAGGAGTCGCCGGGCGCGGCGGCCCGCTCACTCTGGAGCAAGGCGTCCACCGGGTCCGGTCGGAACGCCGGCCGCAAGGGTCGCGCGTCGATGCCCAGCTGGGACGAGATCGTCTTCGGCGCCCGCACCGACGACGACCTCGCCTGACGTCGCAGCCCTCGAGCGCTCGTCCGGAATCCCGGCACGTTCGGACGTCGAAGCGCGCCCGTCGCGGTGCTAGCATTCGAATATCTGTTCGAATGCGAGGTATGCCGTGCCCCGAGTGCAGGAGTTCGTGGAGCTGTGGGCGGCCGAGAGCGGCGAGCCCGAGCGCCTCGTCTGGCGGGCTCGGCGCTTCCGCGTGACCGACATGCCGACCCCGCTCGTCGGCCCGGCTGAGTGGTGGGAGCCGTTCGCCGGGCACGACGTGACCCCCGGGCACGGTCCGCTCGCCATCGCGGGCTGGCGCTTCCAGGCGAGCGCCGAGGACGGCGAGACGCATGTCTTCGACGTCGGCCACGACGGCCGTCGCTGGCGGCTTCTGCGCGTGTTCGACTGACGGGGCGAACGTGACGCCGGCGCGCCGGCGCGCCGACGCGCCGACGACGGTACCTAGGCCGACTTCTCCGCGCGTCGCGGCTTCTGCGGCACGATGGTCGGCGCGGCATTGTCCAGCACAGCGGCACGGGTGACGACCACGCGGGCGACACCGGTCGTGCTCGGCACCTCGAACATGATCGGGCCGAGCACCTCCTCCATGATCGCGCGAAGGCCGCGGGCGCCCGTCTGACGGAGCACCGCCAGGTCGGCGATCGCCTCGAGCGCCTCCTGCTCGAAGTCCAGCTGCACCCCGTCGAGCTCGAACATGCGCTGGTACTGCTTCACCAGCGCATTCTTCGGCTCGGTGAGGATCTCCATCAGGGCATCACGGTCGAGCGGCGACACGGTCGTGACGACGGGCAGACGACCGATGAACTCGGGGATGAGGCCGAACTTGTGGAGATCCTCGGGAAGGACCTCGCTGAAAATATCGGCCTGATCGTTCTTGCTGTGCAGCGGCGCACCGAAGCCGATGCCCCGCTTGCCGGCCCGCGAGGAGATGATGTCCTCCAGCCCGGCGAAGGCACCCGCAACGATGAACAGGACGTTCGTCGTGTCGATCTGGATGAACTCCTGATGCGGGTGCTTGCGGCCGCCCTGCGGCGGCACCGAGGCGACCGTGCCCTCGAGGATCTTCAGCAGCGCCTGCTGCACGCCCTCGCCCGAGACATCCCTCGTGATCGACGGGTTCTCGGCCTTCCGCGCGATCTTGTCGACCTCGTCGATGTAGATGATGCCCGTCTCAGCGCGCTTGACGTCGTAGTCGGCCGCCTGGATGAGCTTCAGCAGGATGTTCTCGACGTCTTCGCCGACGTACCCGGCCTCGGTCAGCGCGGTCGCGTCGGCCACGGCGAACGGCACGTTCAGCTGGCGGGCCAACGTCTGCGCGAGGTACGTCTTGCCGCAGCCCGTGGGACCGATGAGCAGGATGTTGGACTTGGCGAGCTCGACGTCGTCGCGGTGGTCGGCCGACGTGATCGTCTGCTTGGCCCGCACCCGCTTGTAGTGGTTGTAGACGGCCACGGCGAGCGACCGCTTCGCCGCCTCCTGCCCGATGACGTACTCCTCGAGGAAGGCGAAGATCTCCTTCGGCTTCGGCAGCTCGAACTCGCCCGACTCGGTCTCGCCGGCCTCGGCGAGCCGCTCCTCGATGATCTCGTTGCACAGCTCGACGCACTCGTCGCAGATGTAGACGCCGGGACCGGCGATGAGCTGCTGGACCTGCTTCTGGCTCTTTCCGCAGAACGAGCACTTCAGCAGGTCGGCGCTCTCCCCGATGCGTGCCATCGCATCCTCCCTCTCGACGCGTCTGTTCCGAGCCTAACCCGTGCGGGCGGCGTTGCGGCGGAGCCGCGCAGATTCGTGGCGGACGCGCGTACGCCCTGGGCGAATCAGTCGAGCAGGTGGCGCAGGTACCGCGCCGGATCGGCGAGGTAGGACCGCCAGTGCGCGACGAGCTCCAGTTCGTCCCACGTGGTGCGCCGGATGCCCCACTCCCCGAGCTCGAGGATCGTGGCGCCCGGCACGGCGGCGAGCACGGGCGAGTGGGTGGCGCACACCACCTGCGCACCGCGACGGGTCATCTCGTGCAAGGAGCCCACCCAGCGCAGCAGCGAGCCGAACGAGAGACCCGCCTCCGGCTCGTCGAGGCAGGCGAACCCCGGCGCGTAGCCGGGATGGTTCAGCTGCTCGTCGAGCATCCGATTGAACGACTCGCCGTGGCTCAGCTCATGCAGGCCCCCGCTCGGACCGCCGAGGTCGTCGAGGTAGGTCGCGTACCCGTGCATCGTCTCGGCGCGGAGGAAGAAGCCCCGCCGGGGCGTCCCCGCTCGCCGTTCGACGCGCAGCCAGGAGCCGAGCGGCGACTCCGACGGCCGAGTCGCACGGCCGCCGTTTGGTGCTGCCGCCCTCGGCGGGCAGTCCGTACGCCATCGCCAGGCCCTCGATCAGGGTGGACTTGCCGCTGCCGTTCTCGCCGACGAGGAAGGTCAGCCCCGGACCGAGGTCGAGCCCCTCGCGGACGACCTGGGCGACCGCGGGTACGGTGAGGGGCCAGGTGTCCGGATCGAGCTCGACCGCCCCGTCGACGACGACGCGGCGGACGATCCGGCTGTCGTCCAGCCAGTCGTCCGCCGCGTGCATGCGTGGAAGTGCGTCAGCGGGTGAGCGCCGGGAGCGTCTTCCGCGAGTTCAGCACCTGGTCGATGAGGCCGTACTCGAGCGCCTCCTCGGCCGACAGGATCTTGTCGCGGTCGATGTCGGTGTTCACCTGCTCCTGCGTCCGGTTGGAGTGCTTGGCGAGCGTCTCCTCCAGCCACGTGCGCATGCGCAGGATCTCGGCCGCCTGGATCTCGATGTCCGACGCCTGACCGTGACCGGCCTCGCCCATCGCGGGCTGGTGGATCAGGATGCGGGCGTTGGGCAGCGCGAGCCGGCGACCCGGCGTGCCGGCCGCCGCGATGACCGCGGCCGCAGAAGCCGCCTGGCCGAGCACGACGGTCTGGATCTGCGGGCGGATGTACTGCATCGTGTCGTAGATCGCCGTCATCGCCGTGAACGAGCCACCGGGCGAGTTGATGTACATCATGATGTCGCGGTCGGGGTCCATCGACTCGAGGACCAGCAGCTGGGCCATGATGTCGTCGGCCGACGCGTCGTCGACCTGGACACCGAGGAAGATGATGCGGTCCTCGAAGAGCTTCGCGTACGGGTCCTGACGCTTGAACCCGTAGGCCGTGCGCTCCTCGAAGCTCGGCAGGATGTAGCGCGAACCGGGCGCCTGCGTGCCCGAGAAGGCGGTGCCGCCGAAAGCAGGAATGTTCATTCGATCGTTCTCTCTCTTCTCAGGCCTGGTCGGTTCCGCCGCCGCCCGACACGTCGAGCGCGGACTCGCGGATGTGGTCGACGAAGCCGTACTCGAGCGCCTCCTCGGCGGAGAACCAGCGGTCGCGGTCGCCGTCGCGGTTGATCTGCTCGACCGTCTTGCCGGTTTGCGCCGCCGTGATCTCCGCGAGCCGCTTCTTCATGTCGAGGATGAGCTGCGCCTGGGTCTGGATGTCGCTCGCGGTACCGCCGAAGCCGCCGTGCGGCTGGTGCAGCAGGACGCGCGCGTTCGGCGTGATGTACCGCTTGCCCTTGGTGCCGGCGGTGAGCAGCAGCTGGCCCATGGAGGCCGCCATGCCGATGCCCACGGTGACGATGTCGTTCGGCACGAACTGCATGGTGTCGTAGATGGCCATGCCGGCCGTGATCGAGCCGCCGGGCGAGTTGACGTAGAGGTAGATGTCCTTCTTGGGGTCCTCGGCGGCGAGGAGCAGCAGCTTGGCGGCGATCTCGTTGGCGTTGTCGTCGCGCACCTCGGAGCCGAGCCAGATGATGCGGTCCTTCAGCAGTCGATCGAACACACCGGGCTGCAGTGTCGGTTCGGCCATGGAATTCGCTCCGTTCGTTGTCACGTTCACTCGAATCTATCCGGTGCAACACGGCCGAACGGGGGTGTTCGCCCTAGGCGGATGGCGCGTCGCCCGAGTCGAGTTCCGCCGCGTACGCGGCGACCGCGCGGCCGTACTGGGGCAGGTGCGCAGCGAGGACGGCGAGGGCGACGGATGCCGCGGCGTCGGGGCGCCCCGCGCTCGTGAGGGCCAGCGCGCGGAAGGCGGAAACCGCGTCCCCGAGGTCGTGCGGCTCCCGCGCCGCCTCGTCGAGGAGGGCGATGGACTCCTCAGGCCGCCCGAGGTTCCTCAGGGTCGAGGCGAGCTGGATGAGGCACTCCACCCGCTGCCGGCCGCCGAGCCCCGACTCGAGCGCACGGCGGTAGTGCGGCTCCGCCTCGGCCTCGCGGCCGGCGGAGTCGTAGGCGCCGGCGAGCTCGAAGGGACCGCGGGGGTCGTCGGCGGGCAGCTCCGCCGCGAGCGCCGCGATCCGCTCGAGCACCGCGTCGTCGCCGAGCGCGTTCGCGTCCCGCCAGACGGCGTCGACCCGCGTCTGCCAGTCGTGCATGGTGCGTTCCTCCCGGGACGGCGAAGGGGCCGGGATCACTCCCGGCCCCTTCATGTACGGCGACTACTCGGCGTCGGCCGACTTCGCGGCGCGCTTGCGCGCGGGCTTCTTCTCGGCGGGCGCGTCGCCCTCGTCTGCGGCGGCCTTCTTCCCGGCGCGCTTCTTCGGCGCGGGCTTCGCCTCGGCGGCCTCGGCCTCCTCGACGATCTCCTCGGCCTGCTCGACGACTTCGGCCTCAGCTTCGGCCTCGTCGTCACCGGGAACGGCGGTGAACTCCGAGAGGTCGACCGGGTTGCCCGAGGCATCCGTCACCTTGGCCTTGCCGAGCGCGATCGCGAGCGCCTTGTTGCGGGCGACCTCGCCGACCATCGCGGGAATCTGGCCCTGCTGGCTGAGGATCTGCACGAACTCGTTCGGGTCCATGCCGTACTGCGCGGCGCCCTGCACGAGGTACTGCGTGAGCTCCTCCTGGCTGACCTTGACGTCCTCGGCCTCGGCGATCTTGTCGAGCACGATCTGCGTCTTGAACGCCTTCGTGCTGGCCTCGGTCACCTCGGCGCGGTGCTCGTCGTCCTCGAGGCGGTTCTCACTCTCGAGGTGGCGGTGCACCTCGTCCTCGATGACGCTGTCGGCGACGGGGACGTCGACCAGTTCGAGCAGCTTCTCGACGAAGAGGTCGCGAGCCTGGGTGCCCTGGCCGAAGGTCTTGTTGCGGGCGACCTGCTCCTTGAGGGAGTCGGTGAGCTCGGCGAGGGTGTCGAACTCGCTCGCGATCTGCGCGAAGTCGTCGTCGGCCTCGGGAAGCTCGCGCTCCTTGACGGCGGTGACGGTGACGGTGATCTCGGCGGTCTCGCCCTCGTGCTCGCCGCCGAGGAGCTTCGACGCGAACGTCGTCGTCTCGCCTGCGGTCAGCGAGTCGAGCGCCTCGTCGATGCCCTCGAGCAGCTCGCCCGAACCGACCTCGTAGGAGATGCCGCTCGCAGTGTCAACCTCGGCGCCGTCGATGGTCGCGACGAGGTCGAGCGTGACGAAGTCGCCCGACTTGGCCGGACGGTCGACGGTGATGAGCGTGCCGAAGCGGCTGCGGAGTCGCTCGAGCTCCTCGTTCACCTCGTCGTCGCCGATGGCGACGTCGTCGACGGTGACCTCGAGGCCCTCGTATGCGGGCAGCTCGATCTCGGGGCGGACGTCGACCTCGATGGAGAGCAGCAGGTCGCCCGAGAAGTCCTTCTCGTTCGGCCATTCGACGATGTCGGCCGCGGGGCGGCCGAGCGGGCGCAGCTCGTGCTCGGCGACGGCGGCGCGGTAGAACCCGTCGAGGCCCTCGTTCACGGCGTGCTCGAGCACGGCGGCCTTGCCGACCCGCTGGTCGATGACCGGCGCAGGGACCTTGCCCTTGCGGAAGCCGGGGACGTTGATCTGCTCGGCGATGTGCTCGTACGCGTGGGCGATGCTGGGCTTCAGCTCCTCGGGCGTCACCGAGATGGTGAGCTTGGCGCGCGTCGGGCTCAGCTTCTCAACCGAAGTGGTCGGCATGGGGAAGATCTCCTGTTGTGTGGAAGTTCGTGTCGAGCCTGGACGACTCGTCGGGGCGACAGGATTCGAACCTGCGACCTCCCGCTCCCAAAGCGGGCGCTCTAGCCAAGCTGAGCTACGCCCCGAGTCGCTACTCAACTCGTCGGCCCGTCCGCGCGAGCATGCCGAAACAGGCCGGTGCGCGGATGGACCCCGGAAAGTCTACTGCACCCGGGCCCGCGGCCATGGCGCGCGTCCGGGACGGCTTCGCGAGGCGGACGGCACGTGACGAGCGGGGCATCCGCGGTGTATTAGCATGGTCCGGGTGCCCGCCGAGCGGGCGCTCCGGGGCGGTAGCTCAATGGTAGAGCCTTAGTCTTCCAAACTAATTACGCGGGTTCGATTCCCGTCCGCCCCTCCACGACACGGTCGCCTCACGCCATACCAGAGCTGAGGCCAGCCTTCCCTCCCTTGAAATACGCCGACGGGTGCGTAGCGTTGACACCGACAAGCTCAAGGGAAGGTGGACACGATGACCGACATCCAGACCGCACCGAAGACCGGATCCAACGCCGACGTCGCCGCAGGCGTCGCCCAGTACCTGACGCCGGTCGTGCACGAACTCGTCGCGCTCGCCGTCAACGGCAAGCAGGCGCACTGGCATGTCCGCGGCACCAACTTCATCGCCGTGCACGAACTGCTCGACGAGGTCGTGGCGCACGCGCAGGACTGGTCCGACCTCGCGGCCGAGCGGGTCGTCGCCCTCGGGCTGCCGATCGACGGGCGCCTCGCGACCGTCGCCGAGCAGAGCGGTGCGAAGAACCCGAAGCTCGGCTTCCTGCCATACGACGAGGCGATCGCCGTCGTCGTGGCGCAGATCGACCTCGCGACCGAGAAGGTCAACGAGGCCATCGCCGGGCTCGAGGAGCTCGACCCGGCCAGCCAGGACGTCGTGATCGAGATCCGACGCGGTCTCGACAAGGACCGCTGGTTCCTCTCCGCGCACGTCGCGGTCAAGTAACCATCCAGCCGTGGCGCCGGCCGACCGGCGCTGGCGGGCCGACGGGCCCGGGTGCAGAATGCCGCTATGACGGCGGATGCCCCCGGGCCCGTCCCCGTTCCGGGCGACGGCGCCGGGCTGACCGACGCGCAGCGCGCGCTGCGCGCCCAGCTGCTCGCGACCGAGCACTGGAGTCTGCTCGCCTCGCGGTCGACCACGCAGAGCGAAGTGCTGACGCGCATCGCCATCTTCCTGACCCTCGTCTCGGCCGGCCTCGTGACGCTCGGGGTGCTCGGTCAGGCGACCGGGTTCCGCGGCTGGTTCGGCGTGGCCGCGCTCGGCGTGCTGCTCCTGCTCTGCCTACTCGGCTACGTCACCGCGCTCCGCGTGTTCAACACGGGCACCGAGGACCTCATGTACGTCGTGGCGATGAACCGGCTCCGGGGCGCCTACCTCGACCTCGACCCCGGCCTGGCGCCGTACCTGCTCATGTCGCCCGCCGACGACGAAGCAGGTTCGCGCCGCACCTATCACTACTTCGGTGATCGCGGCTCGGGCAGCCAGGTGCTCGCGAGCTCGATGATGCTCATCGCGCTCGTGCAGTCCGCCGTCACGGGACTGTTGGCGGGCGGTATCGCCGCCGCGCTCGGCGGCGCCACCTGGCTCGCGGTGACGATCGG
This sequence comes from Agromyces sp. G08B096, assembly GCF_040267705.1. NCBI lineage: Bacteria > Bacillati > Actinomycetota > Actinomycetes > Micrococcales > Microbacteriaceae > Agromyces > Agromyces sp. G08B096. The sequence continues at coordinate 1,541,443 of NZ_CP158374.1, read as the reverse complement.
CGCCGCCGTGGCGCTGCTGCTGCTGGTGCTCTGGCTCGTGCGCGGGTACCGCTCGTATCGCGACGCGTTCCGCATGCATGAGCCGCTCCGCCGGTCGCGCTGACCGCGCGGGCGAGGGCGACTACCGCTGCAGCCAGGCGAGCACCGCGAGCACCCGGCGGTGGTCGGTGCCCGAGTCCTCGAGGCCGAGTTTCTGGAAGATCGACGTGACGTTCTTCTCGACCGCGCCGACGCCGATGAAGAGCTGGGCGGCGATGCCCTGGTTCGTGCGTCCCTCCGCCATGAGCTGGAGCACCTCGCGCTCGCGAGGCGTGAGCGAGGCGAGCGGATCGCCGCGCCGCGACAGCAGCTCCTTCACCACCTGCGGGTCGAGCACGGTGCCGCCGGCGCTCACGCGCTCCACGGCGTCCTCCAGCTCCTCCAGCGAAGCGACCCGGTCTTTCAGCAGATACCCCATGCCGCCTTCCCCCGACGACAGGAGCTCGTGCGCGTACGTGCCCTCGACGTACTGGCTGAGCAGCAGCACGCCGAGCCCGGGCGAGCGCCGGCGCAGCTCGATCGCGGCGCGCACGCCCTCGTCCCGGAATGTCGGCGGCATCCGCACGTCGAGGACCGCCAGGTCGGGCCGGACGTCGTCGATCGCGGCGAGCAGGGCGTCGGCGTCGCCATAGGCGCCCCCGGTCTCGAAGCCGGCCTCGTCGAAGAGCCGGACGAGGCCTTCGCGGAGCAGCACGGAGTCCTCGGCGAGCACGATGCGCAGCGGCCGGTCTCGGTCGGTCATCCCTTCAGCGTAGCGAGCACCGGAGCGCACGCCGCGAGCGGGCGCCCGGCACCGGGCGCCCGCTCGATCGGCCGGCTCAGGCCGTCGTCGCCGGGACGAAGGGCACGTGCGCGCCCACGACCGTCGGGCCGCCCTCAGGGCTGTCGACGACGAGCTGGCCCTGGAGGCCGCGCACCCGCTCATCGAGGCCGGCGAGGCCGTGACCGGGTGCGAGCGCCGCACCGCCCCGGCCGTTGTCGGTGACCCAGAGGTCGAGCCAGTGTCCGGCGGGTCCTGCGTCGCGCGTGGCGATGCGGAGCCGGATCGCCGTCGCCTCCGCGTGCTTCGCGGCGTTGGTGAGGAGCTCGGCCGCCACGAAATACACGTTGCGCTCGATCGCGGCCGGGAGCGGGGCATCCGCCGACAACCGGTCCTCGAACTCCACCGGGACGGGGCTCCGCGCCGCGAGCGAGGCGAGCGCACTCGCCAGCCCGCGGTCCTGCAGCAGCGGCGGGGCGAAGCCACGGGAGAGCGCGCGGAGCTCGTCGAGCGCCTCGCGTGCGGTGTCGCGCGCTTCGCCGACGAGCGACTTCGCGGCATCCGGGTCCTGCTCGAGGCGGCGCTCGATCGTCGCGAGGTCCATCTGCAGCCGCACGAGACGCTGCTGCGGACCGTCGTGGATGTCGCGCTCGAGCCGGCGCAGCGACGTGTCCTCGGCCTGCACGGCCGCGCCGCGGGAGGCGGCGAGCGAGGCGACCTCGCGTTCGAGCGCCTCCGAGCGCCACCGGCCCAGCACGCCCCTGGCGATGACGTCGTGCAGCACGGTCAGGCCTCGGAGCACGAACGGCAGCGTGAGGAGGAAGACGACGCCGAGCACGAACTCGAACACCCGCTCGCCGGCCACGACGTCGTAGGAGAAGTCGTTGCCCGGCACCAACCGGTCGATGAGCCACTCGTTCAGCCACAGGGTGCGGTCGCCGTCGGGGACGAAGCCCTGCCAGATCCAGCCGGTCGTCCCGGCGAGCGCGACCGAGGTCCACACGATGGTGAGGCTCCAGCTCACGATGCTCACGATCGGGTTGATGACCATCGTGTGCAGCACGTAGAGCCAGTAGTGGCCGTCGACGAACGGCGTGAACGTCGCGCGCCAGAACCCCTGTTCGCGACCGTCACGCGACCAGTCGGGCTGCCGGATCTCGGGGCGGCCGGCCCAGCGGAGCCGGATCAGCTCCAGCGTGCCGAAGCCGCGCGCGATGAAGAACGCCGCGACCATGAGGAAGATGCCGATGAAGATCGCGACCATGCCGAGTCCGGCGAAGAACACCGTGGACAGGACGCTGAGCCCGATGATCGCGATGGGCATGGTGAGGATGAGGAAGCCCAGTTCGCGCGGCACGCTCGCCCAGAGCGCGCCGTAGCCGCGGCGGGCGGGGTCGGCGGGGCGGGCCGAGGCATCCGTCGGATCGGCGGGCGCTGCGGCGCCCTGCAGGTCAGTGGTGGCCATGGTTCGTCTCCTCGGTCATCGTCGCACGCTGACCGGGTTCGACGACGGCGAACTGCCCCATCATCCCCTGATCCTCGTGCCACAGCAGGTGGCAGTGGTACATGTACGGCGTGTCGGGATCGGCGTAGTCCTCGAACCGCATGAGGAGCACGTACTCGGTCTCGGGGTCGGCGAAGATCGTGTCCTTCCATCCGGCGAGCTCGGGCGGCGGCGCCTGGCCGCCGATCGAGGCGATGCGGAACTGGACGTCGTGGACGTGGAAGCTGTGCGGCAGCGAGGTGTCGTTCACGACGGTCCAGCGTTCGAGCGTGTCGACCGTCACCGTCTCGTCGACTCGGCCGAGGTCCATCGCGTGTCCGTTGATCTCGAAGCTGTCGCCCAGCACGAACCGGCGGTCGGCGGCGACCTCGGCGGGATCGAAGTCGGGGACGTCGACGAGACGGTCCGGCACGGCGGGTGCCGGCCGCAGAGTGTCGGCTGCGCGCACCTCGAGCACGTCGAACGCGTCGGTCCCGCCGTTCATGACGGCGATCGGCCCTTCGAGCGCGGCGATCTCGGGTGTCATCCGCGACTGGAGCACGAGCCGCTCCCCCGGCTCGACCCGGAGGAGCACCTCGGCGCGTTCGCCGGGCGAGAGCCGCACGTGGTCGAGCTGCACGGGCGCCTCGAGCAGGCCGCCGTCGGTCCCGATGAGTTCGACGGCCCGGCCGTCGCTCCAGGTGAAGGCGTAGCTGCGCGCGGTGGACGCGTTCAGGAGCCGGAGCCGGACGAGTTCGTCCTGGACGTCGAGGAAGGGGCCGCGTGTGCCGTTCACGATGAGCTCGTCGCCGAGTCCGCCGGCGTAGCCGCGCTGGGCGTCCTCCTTGCGGCCGTCTGCGGAGAAGCCGGTGTCCTGCACGATCACCGGGACGTCGTCGACGCCGTATTGCGAGGGCAGGCCGAGCGCGCGCTCCGATTCGTCGTGGAGGAGGAACATGCCGGCGAGCCCGCGGGCGACGTGCGACTCGGTCTCGCCGTGGGGATGCGGGTGGTACCAGAGCGTCGTGGCCGGCTGGTCGATGAGCCACTCGGGCGACCAGGTCGCACCGGGCTCGACCATCTGGTGGGGCCCGCCGTCCATCTTCGCGGGCAGGTGCATGCCGTGCCAGTGCACGGTGGTGGGCTCGTCGAGCGCGTTCGTCACGTCGACGCGGACGCGTTCGCCGCGTTCGGCGACCAGCGTCGGGCCGAGGTAGCTGCCGTCGAAGCCCCAGGTCGGGCTCGGCACGCCGGGTTCGAACTCCGTCTCACCGGCCTGCGCCTCGAGCGAGAACACGCGGGTGCCGTCGGCGTCGACCGTGGACTCTGCGAGCGGCGGGATGGCGAGCGGGGTGTCGAAGTCGACCGAGCCGACGGTGGAGACGGCGCCGGGACCGGCGACGCCGCATCCGGCGAGCGCGAACGCGACGGCGCCGGCGGTGACGGTTAGCCCGGCCACGGACGCGACGGTGGCGCGCGGGCGGCGGAGTGCGGTGCGAAGCATGGTTCCAGCCTCGCGATCGGGCGGGATCCGCCCCATCCGGCGGGCGTCCGGATCCGGCGGGGGGTTATCCCCCCGCCTCCTCAGGCCAGGGTCGTGTGCGTCGGGCGGCCTGCGAGGAACGTCGCGGCGACCGGCATGGCGCGCAGCTCCTCCAGGGATGCCTCGTACGGGTCGAGCTCGATCACCGCGACGTCGGCCGGGAGCCCCGCGCGGACCTCGGCCCCCGCGCCGCCGGTCGACGCGGCGAGCGCGGTGGCGACGTCGATCGACTGCTCGGGATGCCACGGCTCCCGCCCGTCGCGCGAGCGCCCGACGGCCGCGGCGATGGCGACCCACGGGTCGAGCGGCGCGACGGGGGCGTCGGAGCCGAGGGCGAGCTCGACGCCGGCGGCGGCGAGCTCGGCGAGCATGAACGCCCGGTCGGTGCGGCCGGCCCAGTAGCGCTCGGCCACGTCGCGATCGTCCATGGCGTGCTCGGGCTGCACGCTCGCGACGATGCCGAGGCGGGCGAATCGCTCGACGTCCTCGTGGCGCAGCAGCTGGGCGTGCTCGATGGAGCCGCGGCAGCCGACCTGTTCGAAGGCGTCGAGGACGTCGGCGTTCGCGCGGTCGCCGATCGCGTGGACGGCGGGCGTGAGTCCGCCCGCGTGGGCGCGTCGCAGCAGCGGGACGAATCGGTCGATCGGCACCGTGGGGATGCCGTGGGGGTGCTCGGCGTGCTCGAGGCCGGGGTACGGGTCGAAGCACCAGGCCGTTCGCGTGTTGAGCGACCCGTCGGTGATGACCTTCGCGCCGCCGACCGTGACCAGGCCGCCGGTGCCGGCGACCGTGTCACCCGTGCGGAGGCCCTCGGCGATCGCGCGGTCGAGGTGCTGCGGGTAGATGCCGAACGCGACCCGGAGCGGGAACGCGCCGTCGGCGGCGCGGCGCTGCCAGTCGTCGCGGTTCCACCGCATCTCGTAGTCGACGACGCCGACCGTGCCGCGGGCGGCCGCGCGTCGCGCCGCGTCGCCGACCCACGTATCGAGCACGTCGTCGGCGACGTCGTCGAGCTCGCGCACGAGCGCGAAGCACGCGTCCTCGCGGAGGAGGCCGTCGTCGGGCAACGTCACGCCGTGACGGGCGGCGGCGGCGGTATTCAGCCAGCAGGCGTGCAGGTCGGCTGCGACGAGCACGACGGGCACCGCACCGGCCGCGGTGTCGAGGAGCTCGGCGGTCGGGGCATCCGGCCACAGTCCGTCGCGGAAGCCGAACCCGGCGATCTCGCCGGCGCCGTCGGCGACGGCGCGTCGGACGAGGGATGCCGCCTCCGCGGCGGAGCCGGCGGCCGAGACGTCGAGGCGGCGAGAGACCATCGCCCATTGCGAGAGGTGCACGTGCCGGTCGTACAGGCCGGGAACGATCCAGCGCCCGTCGAGCGCGACCCGTTCGGCGCCCGCGACGGATGACTCGCCCGCGGGTGCGACCTCCGCGACCACGCCGTCGTAGAGGAGGACGTCGACCGTGCCGTCACGCCCCGGAAGCCGCCCGCCGGCGAGGAGCAGCGCGGTCATTCGCGCGCCGCCCGGGCGGCCGCCTGCGCCGAGCGCAGTGCGTCGTGGGTGCGGCGCATCTCCGCGGCGAGCGCGGAGCTCGCGTACGGCCCGTCGCCCTCGAGCTCCGCGATGATGCGGTCGACGGTCTCGGCCGGCTTGTTCTGGCTCATCTTGTTCTTCGCCGTGAACCGGGTCACCGGGATCCGCAGGCCCACGGTGCCGACCGCGATGCGATCGGCGTACTCGGAGTCGAGCGGCGTGCCGCGCATGCGCCTCGGCTCGGGCAGTTCGCGTTCGAAGTGATCGACGAGCTGCTCGAGCACCCGCAGGTTCTCCGCGGGCTCGAGGAGCTCGGGCGTGCCGTACAGGTGGGCGGTGACGAAGTTCCACGTGGGCACGCCAGGCGCATCGTGGTCGTACCAGCCGGGCGAGATGTAGCCGTGCGGGCCCTGCACGATCACAAGCACCTCGTGCCGGCCGAGCTCGTGCAGCACCTCGTCGGGGCGCCCGACATGGGTGAGCAGGACGATGCCGTCGGCATCCTCGTCGAGTAGCACCGGGTAATGGGACGCGACGAGGCCCGCGGCATCCGTATCGCTCACGATCGTCATCCACGGGTGCTCGCGGATGACGCGCTTGACACCGTCCTCGCTCGCGAGGGTGAAGCTGGGATTCTGTCGCATGGTTCCTCGGTCTCGGGCCGGCGGGGTGGGGGGCGGCAGCCGGGCGTCAGGCCTGGCAGTACGGGCACCAGTAGAGCTTGCGCGCGCCCATCTCCTCGAGGACGATGTTCGTTCCACACACCCGGCACGGCAAGCCCTCGCGCTTGTACACCCAGTGCCGATCGGCCCGGTTCGCCATCGCCTGGCGCCAGGCCTCGGGGTCGAGATCGTCCATGGTCATCATCTGGCCGGTCTCCACGCCGATGCGCAGCAGCTTCGACCAATCGCGCCAGAGATGGCGGACCTGCTCCTCCGGCACCTGCCGGCCGGGCGTGTGCGGATTCTGCCTGGCGCGGAAGAGCAGCTCGGCCCGGTACACGTTGCCGATGCCCGACACGACGCTCTGATCCATGAGCAGCAGCCCGATCGGGGTGGGCTTGCGCCTGACGACGTTCGTGAAGCGGTCTTCCGCCTCGGGTCCGTCGTCGAGCAGCGGGTCGGGCCCGAGCTTGCCGACGACCCGCTCGACCTGCGCGGGATCGAGCACCTCGCACGCCGTCGGGCCGCGGAGGTCGGCGCACACCGTGTCGGTGAGGAGCCGGACCCGCACCTGGCCGACCGGCTCGGGCGGGAAGGTCTCCAGCCGGGCGCCCTCCTTCTCCGACTCCGACATCCGGAGCCGCGTCCGCCGCGGCGCCCCGATCGAGGTCAGCGAGTTCTCGCCCGCTGCGTCGAGGACGACGGCGTCGGGATTCGGCCCGTCGAGGAAGGTGCCGCGTTGATTGGTCTGGCCCATGCGCCCGTTCGCCGACGCGATCGTGGCATCCATCAGGATCTCGCCCGCGAAGTCCCACGCGCCGTACATGCCGAGGTGGACCCGGAGCCAGACGTCGCCCTCGAACCCGAGGAACATCTGCTTGCCGACGGCACGCGCCTCGGTCATCCGGCGCCCGTCGAGCTCGGCCGCACCCGCAGCGAACCGGCCCTGCGGACTCCACGCGTGCACGACGTGACCCACGAAATTGCGTTCGAACTGGCGCGTGATGCGATGGACGGAGTGCCCCTCAGGCATGCCGCGCTCCGGCTACTCGGCGGGCCCGACGACGTCGACGCCCTTGCCGGCGATGTCGCCCGTCCGCTCGTACTCGGCCAGCTGGGCGATGCGCCGCACGTGCCGCTCGTCGCCCGAGAAGGGCTCGGCGATGAACGCGTCGATGTAGCGGATCGCCTCCTCGACCGTGTGCTGGCGCGCCCCGATGGAGATGACGTTCGCGTCGTTGTGCTCGCGGGCGAGGATCGCGGTGTCCATGCTCCACACGAGCGCCGCCCGGACGCCCTGCACCTTGTTCGCCGCGATCTGCTCCCCGTTGCCCGACCCGCCGAACACGACGCCAAGCGCACGGACGCCCGCCTCCTGATCGCGGACGACGCCGAGCGCCGCGTTGATGCAGAACGCCGGGTAGTCGTCGAGCGGGTCGTACTCGGCGGGGCCGTGGTCGACGACCTCGTGACCGGCGTTGGTCAGATGGTCGACGAGCGTGCGGCTGAACTCGAGGCCGGCGTGGTCGGTCGCGATGTGGATGCGCATGCGAGCAAGTCTAGGGATCCGGGCGGATGGCCTCGCCAGGGCGCGCACCTCGCGAGCTAGGCTGGAGGCCGTTGCCCGCGGCCACGAGCCGGGGGCGAGGCATCCGTTCGACGCAGATGGAGACTTGCACGTGCCTGGAGACAACCTCACCCGCATCGAAGCCGAGGAGCGCGCGGCGCTCGTCACCGTGCACGACTACGACGTCGTGCTCGACGTGACGACCGGTCCCGACGTCTTCCGCTCGACCACGACCGTGCGGTTCTCCGCGAAGCCGGGCGCGTCGACCTTCATCGACGCGATCACCGCCGCGGTGCACTCGGTCACCCTCAACGGGCGCGAGCTCGACCCGGCCGAGGTGAGCGACGGCATCCGCATCCAGCTGCCGGAGCTCGCCGACGAGAACGAGCTCGTCGTCGTCGCCGACGGCCGCTACATGCACACCGGCGAGGGGCTGCACCGGTTCGTCGACCCCGTCGACGGCGAGGCCTACCTCTACACCCAGTTCGAGGTGCCCGACTCGCGGCGCATGTTCGCCGTGTTCGAGCAGCCCGATCTGAAGGCCGCGTTCCGGTTCACGGTGACCGCGCCCGCGCACTGGGAGGTCGTGTCCAACTCCCCCACGCCCGAGCCCGTCGACGCGCACGAGGGCGCCAAGACCTGGGCGTTCGAGCCCACCCCGCGCATCTCGAGCTACATCACCGCGCTCATCGCCGGCCCGTACGACGTCGTCCGCGACGAGCTCACGAGCTCCGACGGCCGGGTCATCCCGCTCGGCGTCTTCAGCCGCAAGAGCCTCTCGCAGTACCTCGACGCCGACTACATCTTCGAGAAGACGAAGCAGGGCTTCGAGTACTTCGAGAAGAAGTTCGGCGTGCCCTACCCGTTCGCGAAGTACGACCAGCTCTTCGTGCCCGAGTACAACGCGGGCGCCATGGAGAACGCCGGCGCCGTCACCTTCACCGAGGTGTACGTCTTCCGCTCCAAGGTCACCGACGCGATCAAGGAGCGCCGCGTCGTCACGATCCTGCACGAGCTGGCCCACATGTGGTTCGGCGACCTCGTGACGATGAAGTGGTGGAACGACCTCTGGCTGAACGAGTCGTTCGCCGAGTGGGCCTCGACCATCGCCACCGCCGAGGCCACCGAGTGGCACGAGGCGTGGACCACGTTCAACTCGATGGAGAAGAGCTGGGCGTACCGCCAGGACCAGCTGCCCTCGACCCACCCCATCGTCGCCGAGATCCGCGACCTCGAAGACGTGCTCGTCAACTTCGACGGCATCACCTACGCCAAGGGCGGCTCGGTGCTGAAGCAGCTGGCCGCCTGGGTGGGCATCGACGCCTTCTTCACGGGCGTCTCCGCGTACTTCACCAAGCACGCGTGGGGCAACACCACGCTCGCCGACCTGCTCGCCGAGCTCGAGACGGCCAGCGGCCGTGACCTCTCCGACTGGTCGAAGCTCTGGCTCGAGACCGCGGGCGTCAACACGCTGCGGCCCGAAATCGAGACGGATGATTCGGGCACGATCACCGCCTTCGCCGTGCTGCAGTCCGCACCGGCCGACTACCCCACGATCCGGCCGCACCGCCTCGCGATCGGCTTCTACAACCTGCGCGACGGCAAGCTCGTGCGCGAGCACCGCGTCGAGCTCGACGTCGACGGCGAGCGCACCGAGGTCGCCGAGCTGGTCGGCGTCACCCGCCCCGACCTCGTGCTGCTGAACGACGACGACCTCGCGTACGCCAAGATCCGGCTCGACGAGCAGTCGCATCGCGTCGCACTGGAGAACCTCTCCGACATCGAGGACCCGCTCGCGCGTGCCCTCGTGTGGAGCTCGGTCTGGGATGCCACGCGCGACGGCGAGTCGACCGCGAGCGACTACCTCGAGCTCGTGCTCGGCAACATCGCCTCCGAGACGGAGTCGACAACCCTCCGCATCGTGCTCGCGAACGCGCAGCTCGCCGCGAGCTCGTACGTTGCGCCCGCCAAGCGCGCCGACGCGCGCCGCACCCTCGCCGACGGCCTCTGGGCGCTCGCCCAGGCGGCCGAGCCGGGCAGCGACGCGCAGTTCCAGTTCGTGAAGTACTTCGCCGCGGTCGCCGAGGCGGGCTCGCACGTCGACGAGCTGTCGTCGCTGTTCGCCGGCGAGATCGCGCTCGACGGGCTCGACATCGACACCGACCTCGGCTGGGAGCTGCTCATCGCGCTCGTGGCCGCCGGCCGCGCCGGCGACGACGACATCGACGCCCGCCTCGCCGAGGACAACACCGTCACGGGGCAGGAGTCGGCCGCGCACGCCCGCGCCGCGATCCCCACGGCCGAGGCGAAGGAGCGGGCCTGGGCGTCGCTCATCGACGTCGACACCGCCACGAACTCGGTCGTGCGGACGACGGCGACCGGCTTCCTCCGCGCCAACGACCCGAGCCTGCTCGCCCCGTTCGTCGACCGCTACTTCGGCATGCTCGAGACCGTGTGGGAGGAGCGCAGCTACGCCATCGCCGAGAAGCTCGTCGAGCTGCTCTACCCGGCGCCGCTCGCGAACCAGGCGCTCGTGGACGCGAGCCGGGCGTGGCTCGAGAGCCACCCCGACACGCCGGCCCTTCGTCGCCTCGTGATCGAGTCGGTCGCGGGCGTCGAGCGCGCGATCGCGGCGCAGGAGCGCGACGCGCAGTAGTCGCACCGGCTCGCGCGACCCGAGGGGCGGCGGCGGGTGGTACTCCGGTACCACCCGCCGCCGCCCCGAACCGTTCCCAGGGCCGATGCGCCGAAGGCGGAGGCATCCGTAGCGTCGGACGCATGATCACCGCAACCGCGCTCACCAAGCGCTACGGCGCGAAGACCGCCGTCGATGACGTCACCTTCACGGTCCGGCCCGGCCAGGTGACCGGGTTCCTCGGACCGAACGGCGCCGGCAAGTCGACCACGATGCGCATGATCGTCGGCCTCGACCGTCCGACCTCGGGGACGGTCTCGGTCGGCGGCCGCCCGTACGCCCAGTCGCGCGCGCCGCTGCACGAGGTCGGCGCGCTGCTCGACGCGAAGGCCGTGCACACCGGCCGGACCGCCGAGAACCACCTGCTCGCCATGGCGGCCACGCACGGCATCGGCGCGCGCCGGGTGCGCGAGGTCATCGAGCTGACCGGCCTCGAATCGGTCGCACGCAAGCGCGTCGGCGGGTTCTCGCTCGGCATGGGCCAGCGACTCGGCATCGCCGCCGCGATGCTCGGCGATCCGGCCACGCTCATCCTCGACGAGCCGGTGAACGGGCTCGACCCCGAGGGCGTGCTGTGGGTCCGCCGCTTCGTGCGCCACCTCGCGAGCGAGGGCCGCACCGTCTTCCTCTCCTCGCACCTCATGAGCGAGATGGCCCAGACCGCCGACCACCTCATCGTGCTCGGGCGGGGCCGGATCATCGCGGACGCGCCCATGGCCGACATCGTGGCGGGCGGCACGCTCCCCCGGGTCCGCGTGCGTTCGCCGCACGCGTCGCAGCTGGCAGAGCTGCTGGCGGCCCCCGAGGTCGCCGTGATCCGTTCCGAGGCCGGCGTCCTCGAAGTGACCGGCGTCGAAGCCGCCGGCATCGGCGACCTCGCGGCGGCGAACGGCCTCGCGATCCACGAACTCACCCCGCAGAACGCGTCGCTCGAGGAGGCCTACATGGCCCTCACCGCCGACGCCGTCGAATACCGTACGGAGGCCGTCCGATGACCACCATCACGCCCGCCGGGACGCACCCCTCGCAGGGTGCCCGCGCCACGCGACTCACCTTCGGCGGCGTGCTGCGCTCCGAGTGGATCAAGCTCCGGAGCCTCCGCTCGACCGTCTGGTCGTACGTGCTCGTCATCGCCATCTCGCTCGGCATGGCCCTGCTGATGTCGTTCAGCATCCTGAACGGCATGAACGGCGGCATGGACCTCCAGAGCGCCCCGACCGAGCAGCAGCACGAGCTCGTCCTGCAGTCCGCGACGTTCGGCGTCTACTTCGGCCAGCTCGTCGTTGGCGTGCTCGGGGTGCTCGTGATCAGCGGCGAGTACACGACCGGGATGATCCGCTCCACGCTCACCGCCGTACCGCGGCGGCTGCCCGCCCTCGCGGCGAAGGCGGTCGTGCTCTTCGCCGCGACCTTCCTGGTCGGGCTGATCGCGGACCTCGCCGCCTACGTCACGTCGACGGTCGTGTTCGGGACGGACCTCGAGCTGTTCGACGCGGACACGCTGCTCACGCTTGCGGGCGGCGCCCTCTACCTCGCACTCGTCGCGGTGTTCGCCCTCGGCGTCGGCACCGTGATCCGGTCGAGCGCCGGCGGCATCGCGGCGGTCCTCGGCCTGCTGCTGCTCCTGCCGACGGTGCTCCAGCTCATTCCGGCCGACTGGTCGCACGACGCCATCCCCTACCTGCTCTCCTCGTCGGGGATGACGATGTTCACCGCGATCGGGGCGGACGACGCCGAGATCGTGGGCCCGAACGCGTGGCAGAGCCTCCTCGTCGTGCTGGCCTGGGTCGGCGCCTCGCTCGCTGGCGCCGCGACGGCGCTCACGCGGAGGGACGCGTAGGGTCCTGCATATGACGGATGCCCCGTTCTCCCCCGGACGCCCCTCGTCGGCGGTCGGGGGAGAACTGCGTCTGCCGAAGCCTCCGGGCGTGATCCGCCAGTTCTGGGCTCGGCATCCGCGACTGACCGATTCCCTGATCGCCGCGGCGTACGCGATCCCGACGTTCATCGCGGCGATCGTGATGGCGACCGACTCCCCGGAGCCGCCGCTCTGGTCGACGCTCCTGCAGCTGGTGGGCATCGCGCTGGCCTGCGCCGCACTGCTGCTCTTCCGCCGCCACCGCCCATGGCTCGTCATGGGCGTCGCCTGGGCGGTGTGCTTCCTCGTCGTCCCCTTCAGCGGCAACGACGTCTATCCGATGCTCTTCGCCCTCTACGGGCTCGGAACGTACCGGTCGACGAGATCCGCGTGGGTCGGGTTCGCCGGTTCGGTGCTCGTCGCGACGGGTGCCGCCGCCCTCGGTGCCTGGCTCGCGACGGATCCGGCGTTCGGCCGCCCCGAGCTCTCCGTCGGCCCGGCGGCGACGGCGTCGCAGTACACCGTGATCATGCTCGTCGCGACGCTCATCGGCATCACGGTCGGCAACCGGCGCCGCTACCTCGACGCGCTCATCGCCCGTGCGCACGACCTCGCCCGCGAGCGCGACCAGCAGGCGCAGCTCGCCGCGGCGGCCGAGCGCGCCCGGATCGCCCGCGAGCTGCACGACATCGTCTCGCACGGCCTCACCGTCATGGTGACCCTCGCCGACGGGTCGGCGGCCACCGCGTCACGCGATCCGGAGCGCGCGGCGGAGGTGATGCGCAGCGTCGCCGAGACCGGCCGGGACGCGCTCGGCGAGATGCGCCGCATGCTCGGCGTGCTGACGGAGCCCGGCGCGACGGCGGCGGAGCTGGCCCCGCAGCCGGGGCTCGCGGACCTCCCCGACCTCGTCGACGGCTTCCGTGACGCCGGGATGCCGGTGCGGCTGACCACGGCGGGCGTCGCCGACGCCGACCCGGCGCTCGAGCTCGTCGTGTTCCGCGTCGTCCAGGAGGGCCTCACGAACGCGCTGCGCCACGCCCCCGGCGCACACCGCGTGGACGTGCGGATCGAGCACTCGCCGACCGGCGTCGTCGTCACGGTCGAAGACGACTCGCCGCCGAAACCGGGGCACGCGTCCGCCACTCGGGGAGCCGGGCGCGGACTCGCCGGACTGCGTGAACGCCTCGCACTGTACGGCGGCACCCTCGACGCCGGGCCCCGCGAAGGCCGCGGGTGGCGGCTGCGGTCGACCTTGCCCCCGCACGACGACTCCCCCGCCGCATCCGCCACCGAGCACGAGGCCCACGAATGAGCGACCCCCGCGACCCCTTCCCGCCCGACCCGGTCCGGGTGGGGCTCGTCGACGACCAGGCCCTCGTGCGCACCGGCTTCCGCCTCGTGCTCGAGGCCCAACCCGGCATCCGGGTCGTCGGTGAGGCGGGCGACGGCCGTGCGGCACTCGAGCTCGTCGAATCCGCCGACATCGACGTGCTCCTCATGGACGTACGCATGCCCGGCATGGACGGCATCGCCGCGACGGCGGAGCTCAGCGCGAGGCATCCCGGCACCCGCATCATCGTCCTCACGACCTTCGACCTCGACGAGTACGCCTTCGCCGCGCTGCGAGCCGGCGCGAGCGGATTCCTGCTGAAGGACGTCCGCCCGCCCGAGCTCGTCTCCGCGATCCGCACCGTGCACGCCGGGGAGGCGACACTGTCGGCGCGGATCACCCGGCGCATGCTCGAGCTGTTCGCCGCCGAGCTGCCGGCGCACCGGGCCGACCCAGGCGCCCCCGATCCTGCCGGCGACGGGGCGGCCGCGCCGTCGACGCCGCTCGACGCGCTCACGGCCCGCGAACGCGAGATCCTCCTCGGGATCGCCGAGGGACTCAACAACACCGAGCTCGCCGAGCGGTTCTTCCTCTCGGAATCGACCGTCAAGACCCACGTCGGTCGCGTGCTGCAGAAGCTCGGCGCACGCGACCGGGTGCAGCTCGTCATCCTCGCGTACGAACTCGGCCTGCGGCCGGGATCCGACTAGCTAGGCTGGCTGGGCGCCGTCGCCACGCCGCGTGCCATCGCCACGAAGGGATCTCCATGCCTGCTGCCGACCTCACCCGCGTCGAAGCCGAGGAGCGCGCGGCGATCGTCGGCTCCCCGAGCTACGACGTCGCGCTCGACCTCACGGGCGACGGCGGCACCTTCCGCAGCGAGACGACGGTCCGGTTCACCGGTGTCGACGGCGCCTCGACGTTCATCGAGGCGTGCACCGAGGAGGTGCACGAGGTCGTGCTGAACGGCCGGGCCCTCGACGCGGCATCCGTCAGCGACGGCACGCGCATCCGTCTCGACGGGCTCGCCGCCGAGAACGAGCTCCGAGTCGTCTCGACGAACGCGTACACGAACACCGGCGAGGGCCTGCACCGCTTCGTCGACCCGGTCGACGGCGAGACCTACCTCTACACGGAGTTCGCGGTCGCGGAGGCGAACCGGGTGTACGCCGTGTTCGACCAGCCCGACCTCAAGGCCGGCGTCCGGTTCACGATCACGGCGCCCGCGGCGTGGACGGTGCTGAGCAACGCGCCGAGCCCCGAGCCGGTCGCCGTGCCGGGCACCGACCCGCACGCGGTCTGGGCCTTCGAGACGGGCCCCGTCATCTCGAGCTACATCGTCGCCATCATCGCCGGGCCGTACGCCTCCTGGCACGAGGAGGCGGTGAGCGAAGACGGCCGCCGGGTGCCGCTCGGGCTCTTCACGCGCCGATCGCTCGCGCAGTACGCCGAGCCCGACGTCATGTTCGACCTCGTTCGTCGCGGGCTCGAGTTCTACGAGGGCGCCTTCGGCGTGCCCTACCCCTACGGCAAGTACGACCAGATCTTCGTGCCCGAGTACAACTGGGGCGCCATGGAGAACGTCGGCGCCGTGACCTTCAACGAGTCGTATCTGTTCCGCTCGCGCGTCTCCGACGCGAGGCGCGAGCAGCGCGCGATCGTCGTGCTGCACGAGCTCAGCCACATGTGGTTCGGCAACTCCGTGACTATGAAGTGGTGGAACGACGTCTGGCTGAACGAGTCGTTCGCCACCTGGGCCTCGACCCTCGCGACGTCGCGGGTGACCGAGTTCACCGGCGTCTGGGCCACGTTCGCCAGCGACGAGAAGACGCACGCGGCCGAGCAGGACCAGCTGCCCTCGACGCATCCGATCGTCGCCGAGATCCGCTCGCTCTCAGACGTCGAGGTGAACTTCGACGCGATCACCTACGACAAGGGCGCGTCGGTGCTGAAGCAGCTCGTGGCGTGGGTCGGGCTCGAGGCGTTCCAGCGCGGCGTCGGCGCGTACCTCGCCGCGAACGCGGGCGGCAACGCGACGCTCGCCGACCTGCTCCACGAGCTCGAGCTCGCGTCCGGACGCGAGCTGTCGACCTGGTCGGCGCTGTGGCTGGAGACCGCGGGCGTCAACACGCTGCGGCTCGTGATCGAGACGGATGCCGGGGCGGACCCCGCCGACGAGGCACCGGCCACGATCACCGCCGCGCGCCTCGAGCAGACCGCGAGCCCGGAGCATCCCACCCTTCGCCCGCACCGGCTCGCGATCGGCGGCTACGACGTCGTCGACGGCCGGCTGATCCGCACGCAGCGCGTCGAGCTCGACATCGACGGCGCCTCGACCGAGGTGCCCGGCCTCGTCGGCCACCACGTGCCCGACCTGCTGCTCGTGAACGACGACGACCTCACGTACGCGAAGGTGCGCCTCGACGAGCGCTCGTTCGGCACCGCGATCGAACGCCTGGCCGAGATCGGCGACCCCGTCGCCCGGGCCGTCATCCTCGGCTCCGCCTGGGACGCCGTGCGCGACGCCGAGCTGCCGGCGACCGACTTCGTGCGCCTCGTGCTCCGCAGCGTCGGGCACGAGACCCAGTCCTCCGCCCGCGGCCTCGCGCTGTCCCGGCTCGAACTCGCGCTCGCGCGCTACGTCGCCGAGGAGCACCGCGCGGAGGTCTCCGCCGACGCGGGCGACGCGATCTGGGCGCAGGCCGGCCTCGCCGTCCCCGGCTCGGACGCGCAGCTGCAGTTCGCGAAGGCGTTCACCCGCATCGCCTCGACGGCTGCGCACGCCGACGTCCTGGGCGGACTCCTCGACGGTCAGGCGCCGCTCGAGGGGCTCGAGCTCGACCTCGACCTCCGCTGGGAGGTCGTGATCGCGCGTGCCGCGCTGGGCGCCGGCGACGACGCCGAGATCGACGAGACGCTCGCGCGCGACGACACCGCGAAGGGCCGCCAGCTCGCCGAGACGGCGCGCGCGGCCCGGCCCGACGAGCAGGTGAAGACCGCGGCGTGGCGACGCGTCGCGACGGATGCCTCGCTCTCCAACGATCTGGCGCGCGCCATCGCCGACGGCTGGCGGCGCGCCGAGCCCGCGACGCTGCTCGTGCCGACCGTCGACGACTACTTCGCCATGCTGCAGACGGTGTGGGCGGAGCGGAGCTTCACGATGGCCTCCCTCATCGTGCGGCGGCTCTTCCCCTCGCCGCTCGTCGACGAGCGCCTCGCCGCCCGGGCACGGGCCTGGCTCGACGCGAACGACGGGCCCGCCCCGCTCGTGCGCCTGGTCTCCGAGGAGCTGTCCGAGCTCGAGCGCGCCCTCGCCGCACGCGAGCTCGACGCCCGCGCACTCGCGGAGCTCCCAGCCGACGGTCAGTAGACTTCCGACCCATGCGACTCGACACCCCGCCCGACGAGACGACACCCCTGAGCCCCGACTTCTGGGCTCTCCTCGGCACCTGGTGGGCCGACAACTGGGGCATCCTGCTCGGCAAGACGATCGCCGTCGTCGTGATCGTCGCGATCGCGCTGATCATCAGGTGGGGCCTGCACTTCGTCATCGAACGCGTGGTGCAGCAGATCGTCTCAGGGGTGAAGAAGAAGCAGGACGTCACCGACACCCAGGCCCTGCAGGCGTCGCCGCTCGCGACCGTGCGCCTCGTGCAGCGCACGCGCACCCTCGGCAGCGTGCTCACGAACGTCGTGAACGTGACGCTGTTCATCATCGTCGTGCTGATGATCGTGAACGTCATCGACCCGTCGATCCTCGGCTCGTTCGCCCTGCTGTCGGCCGCGATCGGCGCGGGCCTCGGCTTCGGCGCCCAGAACATCGTGAAAGATGCCCTGAACGGCATCTTCATGGTCGTCGAAGACCAGCTCGGCGTGGGTGACGTCGTCGACCTCGGCCCCGCCACCGGCATCGTCGAAGAGGTGAAGATCCGGGTCACGAAGGTGCGCGACGTGAACGGCACCCTCTGGTTCGTCCGGAACGGCGAGATCCTCCGCGTGGGCAACATGTCGCAGGGGTGGGCACGCGTCATCCTCGATATCGCGGTGCCCTACGACGCCGACATCGAGGCGGTCGAAGCGGAGCTGCTGAAGACGGCGACCGAGCTCGCGCAGTCGCCGAAGTGGCGCTCGCGCATCATGGAGAAGCCCGAGATCTGGGGCCTGGAGTCCATTTCGGCCGAGGCGATGGTCATCCGGGTCGTGCTGAAGGTGCGCACCTCCTCGAAGGACGACGTCGCCCGCGAGCTCCGCGTGCGGATCAAGCACGCGCTCGACGCCATGGACGTGAAGCTGCCGAGCCTGAACGCCGTCGTGCTCAGCGGGTTCGAGGGCGCCACGCGCGTGAAGGGCGCGAAGCCGCCGAAGACCTCCCCGAACCAGGTCGTCGGCGCGCCGGGAGCCGCCGGCGACGGCGGCACGCCGTCGAAGAAGCCCCGGGCGCCACGCGCCCCGAAGACCCCGCCCACCGGAGGTACCGCGTGACCGACCAGCAGCCCCCCGCCCCGGCCGGCCGGGAGCCCGTCGTCCCCGTCGAAGCCGCCGGTCCCCCGCAGCCGGCCACGGTGCCGCTCCGCGGCAGCGAGCACGGCCCGGCGCTCGGCGCCTCCTTCTACGACCAGGTGGGCGGCAGCGCGACCTTCGAGAAGCTCGTCTCCGAGTTCTACCGCGGCGTCGCGGACGACCCCGTGTTGAAGCCGATGTACCCCGAGGAGGACCTCGGCCCGGCCGCCCGACGACTCCAGCTCTTCCTCGAGCAGTACTGGGGCGGCCCCGGCACGTACAGCGAAGAGCGCGGCCACCCGCGGCTCCGCATGCGGCACCTGCCGTTCAAGGTCAATCCGGACGCCCGTGACCGGTGGCTCGCGCACATGCGCGCCGCAGTCGATACGCTGGACCTCCCCCCGCTCGCCGAGGAGGTCCTCTGGGACTACCTGCAGCGCGCAGCGTTCGCGATGGTGAACACCTTCGACGACTGACCGCGCCGGCGCCACCCGAGACGAAGGAGTCAGCCCGTGGCCGCACCCGACCCCGCCCGCACGCCCGACGCGATCATCGTCGGAGCCGGACTCGCCGGCCTGGTGGCGGCCGCCGAGCTCGTCGACGCCGGCAAGCACGTCGTCATCGTCGAGCAGGAGCCCGCGGCGAGCCTCGGCGGGCAGGCGCACTGGTCGTTCGGCGGGCTCTTCCTCGTCGACTCCCCCGAGCAGCGGCGGATGGGCGTGAAGGACTCGCTCGAGCTCGCCCGGCAGGACTGGGCCGGCACGGCCGGGTTCGACCGCGACGAAGACGAATGGGGTCGCCGCTGGGCGGAGGCCTACCTCGAGTTCGCCTCCGGCGAGAAGCGCGCCTGGCTGCACGAGAAGGGCGTGCGGTTCTTCCCCATCGTCGGCTGGGCCGAGCGTGGCGACGGCCGGCCGAACGGCCACGGCAACTCGGTGCCGCGATTCCACATCACCTGGGGCACGGGCCCCGGTGTGCTGGCCCCGTTCATCGCCCGCGTGCGGGCGGGCGAGGCGGCGGGTCTCGTCGAGCTCCGGCACCGCCACCGCGTCGACGAGCTCCTCGTCGAGGGCGGCGCCGTCGTCGGCGTGCGCGGTGCCGTGCTCGCCGACGACCCTGCGGGGCGCGGCCAGCCGAGCAACCGCGACGAGGTCGGCGAGTTCGAGCTGCGCGCCCCCGCCGTGGTCGTCGCCTCCGGCGGCATCGGCGGCAACCACGAGCTCGTCCGCCAGTTCTGGCCCGCACGGATGGGCGAGCCGCCCGCGGCGATGCTCTCGGGCGTGCCAGCCCATGTCGACGGCCGGATGCTCCCCATCTCGGAGCAGGCCGGCGCCCGGCTCGTGAACGGCGACCGCATGTGGCACTACACCGAGGGCATCACGAACTGGGATCCGGTGTGGCCGCTGCACGGCATCCGCATCCTCCCCGGGCCCTCGTCCCTCTGGTTCGACGCGCGCGGCGAACGGCTGCCGGTGCCGCTCTTCCCCGGCTTCGACACGCTCGGCACGCTCGAGCATCTGGCCGCCACCGGCTACTCGCACTCCTGGTTCGTGCTCACCCAGCGCATCATCGAGAAGGAGTTCGCCCTCTCGGGCAGCGAGCAGAACCCCGACCTCACCGGGAAGGACCTGAAGCTCCTCGCCCAGCGGGTGAAGTCGGGCGCCCCCGGCCCGGTCGAGGCGTTCAAGCAGCACGGGGCCGACTTCGTCGTCGCCGACACGCTGCCCGAGCTCCTCGAGGGCATGCGTGCGCTGTCCGGCGACGCACCGCTCGACACCGAGCTCGTCGAGCGCGAGATCCGGGCCCGCGACCGCGAGCTCGACAACGAGTTCTCCAAAGACCTCCAGCTCGCCGCCATCCGGGCCGCCCGCCGCTACCGCGGCGACAAGCTCATCCGCGTCGCGGCCCCGCACCGCATCCTCGACCCCGAGGCCGGCCCGCTCATCGCCGTGAAGCTGCACCTGCTCACCCGGAAGACCCTCGGCGGCATCCAGACCGACCTCGACTCACGGGCCCTCGGCGCCGACGGCGCACCCGTCCCGGGCTTGTACGCGGCCGGCGAGGCAGCCGGCTTCGGCGGCGGCGGGGTGCACGGATACCGTGCGCTCGAGGGCACGTTCCTCGGCGGATGCCTCTTCACCGGCCGTGCGGCCGGCCGCGCGATCGCGCGGGGCTGACCGGGCCGCCCGTCAGGACTCGCGCGTCAGGACTTCAGCGTCCACGGCTTCCGGCGCACGAGCACATGGCCCCGGCGCGTGCTGAGCCGCGTCCAGGGGCCCGTCTCGAACACCCGCACCGGGTCGTCGCCGAGGAACCCGAGGCTGTAGGCGGCGAACGCCGCTCCGGCCGGCACATACTCGATGCCGTCGACACCGCGCCCCCAGACCTCGCTGCGCACGCGCTGGACGAGCTGTTCGCCGGTGCCGTCGGGGATCGCCTCGGCGACCTCGGCGATGCCCGCGCGTGCCGCGGCCTCGAGGGTGGGGGCATCCGTCTCGCCGATGGGGCGCCAGCCGCCCCGCGGCGGCGAGATGCCCGCCCAGGTGACCGTGTTGACCTCGGGCGGCCGCGACATCGACACGGGCCGCGACTCGTCGTCTTCGCCGAGCTCGCCGCGGGCGCGCACGATGCGTTCGACGAGGGAGCGCATGGGCACCACGGCGTCGAAGTCCTCGGTGTCGACGAGACCGAACGTGCGCAGGCCGAGGACCGTGGGCGATTCGTCGAGGATGCCCCGCGGATACAGGATCGCGGTGTAGACGGCCAGGATGCCGGAGCCGGCGATGAGCCGGACCGAGCCGTCCTCGACGCGCCCCGCCCGTTGCAGGTAGGTGTGCAGGTCGCCGAGTGACAGGCTGTCGGCGAGCGTGAAGAGCTGGACCATCTCCTGTCTAAACTACCAAGGGAGCGCCGCGGCCTCCGGCAGCGGCCCGCCGCGCCGACACGATCCGCCGCATCCGCCCCCGAGACGGAGGAACGATGAACGGTCCCATCGACGGCCTGCTGAGCACGCTTCGCCTGACCGACACGGGCGCCCGCACCACCGAGGACATCTTCACGGGGCCGTCCCAGTGGATGCCGATGGGCCGCGTGTTCGGCGGGCAGGTGCTCGCCCAGTCGCTCATCGCCGCGACGCACACCGTCGAATCCGACCGGCACCTCCACTCGATGCACGGCTACTTCCTGCGCCCGGGCGACGTCGCCCACCCGATCACCTTCTCGGTCGACCGCATCCACGACGGCCGTTCGTTCTCGACCCGCCGCACTCAGGCGTTCCAGCACGGGGTGCCGATCCTGTCGCTCATCGCGTCGTTCCAGACGGAGGACGACGGATTCGAACACCAGGCCGACATGCCAGACGACCTCCCGGACCCCGAGTCGCTGCCCTCCACCGCCGACGTGCTCGGCCACGTCGACCACGACGTGGCGAAGTACTGGTCGAGCGAGCGGGCGTTCGACGTCCGCCACATCCCGTCGCCCATCTACCTGAAGGTCGACGGCGAGCACGTGCCGCGGCAGGCGGTCTGGATGAAGGCGTTCGGGCGGCTCCCCGACGACCCGAAGCAGCACCGGGCCGCCCTCGCGTACGCGAGCGACTACTCGATCCTCGAGCCGGTGCTCCGCGCGCACGGCGTCGCGTGGGCGACGCCCGGGCTGAAGGTCGCGAGCCTCGACCACGCGATGTGGTGGCATCGCGACGCCCGCGTCGACGAGTGGCTGCTGTTCACGCAGGAGTCCCCGTCCGCCGGCGGCGGCCGCGGGCTCTCGCTGGGGCGCATCTACACCCGCGACGGCCGGCTCGTCGCGTCCGTCGCCCAGGAGGGGATGGTCCGGGCCCCGCGCGGCGGCGACCCGCTCGCCTGAGCGAACGCTGTGCACTGCGTGCTGTCGGCACGCGTCCGCGCCACAATGGCACCACGAGCGCCGTGCGGGGGCACGGCGGAGAGGCGGTGCACGATGACGGATGCCACGGACCTCACACGACGCGCGGTCCTGACGATCGGCGGAACCGGCGCGGTCGGCGGCGTACTGGTGCTCGCGGGATGCGCGCCGGGCGACGCGGACGACGCCGCGAACTCCACACCGCCGCCGGCCTCGCCGGGGTCCGACGCGTCGGACGGCGCGGCCCCGGAAACCGGCACGGCGGCGGGGGTGGCAGCGCTCGCGGACGTCCCGGTCGGCGGAAGCGTGTCGGTCGAGATCGATGGGGCGCCCGCGCTGCTCGCGCAGCCGACCGCGGGCGAGGTGGCCGCGTTCAGCGCGATCTGCACGCATCAGCAGTGCGTGCTCGCCGCCGCCGGTGACCGGTTCGAGTGCCCCTGTCATGGGTCGGCGTACGACGCGGCGACCGGTGAGGTCCTGCAGGGGCCGGCGCTCGACCCGCTGCCGGCCATCCCGGTGCACGTCGAAGGCGACCAGGTCGTCGCGGGCGCGTGATGGACTACGAGTTCGCGGGGCTGCCGCTGCACGTGCTGCTCGTGCACGTGGTCATCGTGGCGGTGCCCCTTCTCGCGCTCACCCTGGTGATCGCCGCCGCCTGGCCCGGGGCGCGCCGGGTGCTCTGGGTGCCCTGCCTCATCGGCGCGGCCCTCGTGCTGCCGGCGACGATCGCGACGATCGAGGCCGGCAAGTGGCTGGAGGCGCGGGTCCCGACCGCGCCGCTGATCCAGGAGCACACCGGTCGCGGCGAAGACCTTCTGCCGTGGGTGGTCGGCCTCGCGGCGGTCGCCCTGGCCGTCGCGAGCTGGGCGGTCGTCGAGCTGACGGCGCGACGGCGCGGACGTTCCGTCGGGCGCGGCGCCGTGTTCGGGGCCGGCGCGGTGCTGACGCTCGCTGCGCTCGGGGTGGGGGCGGGCGCGACCTGGACGCTCGTGCAGATCGGAGAGTCGGGCAGCCGTGCCGTCTGGGAGGGGACGTTCAGCGATGAGCCGCTGGAGTGACGGTCAGCGGTGCCGGAACTCCACCGGGGCTTCGAGGTACGGCTCCCACGCGGCACGTTCGCGCTCGTCGATCCGGCGCGGCCGGCCGGTCGCGGCGTCGACGAGGACGATGGTCGTGCTCGCGCGGGTGTAGAGCGTGCGCGGCTCGACGCCGGCCGGCGAGTACACCTCGTAGCAGACGTCGAGGCTCGCTCCGCCCATGCGCCCGATCCACAGCTCGATGTCGACGGGCTGCCGCTGGTACGGGATCGGCTCGAGGTACTCGACCTCCTGCCGGGCGATGAGCGTGAAGGTCGTCGCGCCGGGCGAGGCGTCGATGACGGCCGTCGTCGCTCCGGCGGCGTGCTCGGACGAGTCGTCGGACACCCAGAACGCCTGGATGCGGGCCTCCTCGAGCAGGCTCAGCATCCGGGCGTTGTTGACGTGACCGTACGCGTCGAGGTCGCTCCAGCGGAGCGGGGTCGGCACGTGCAGGCGCATCCGGTCAGTCCCGGGTGAGCTTGCGGTAGGCCGAGCGATGCGGCTTCGCCGCGTCGGGCCCGAGCCGCGCCACCTTGTTCTCCTCGTACGCCTCGAAGTTGCCCTCGAACCAGTACCAGCTCGCCGGGTTCTCGTCGGTGCCCTCGTACGCGAGGATGTGCGTTGCGATGCGGTCGAGGAACCACCGGTCGTGGGTGATCACGACGGCACAGCCCGGGAACTCGAGCAGCGCGTTCTCGAGGCTCGAGAGGGTCTCGACGTCGAGGTCGTTCGTCGGCTCGTCGAGCAGGAGGAGGTTGCCGCCCTGCTTGAGGGTGAGCGCGAGGTTCAGACGGTTGCGCTCACCGCCGGACAGCACGCCGGCCTTCTTCTGCTGGTCGGGACCCTTGAATCCGAACGTCGAGACGTAGGCACGGCTCGGCACCTCGGTCTTGCCGACCTGGATGTAGTCGAGCCCGTCGGAGACGACCTCCCACAGCGACTTGTTCGGGTCGATGCCCGTTCGCGACTGGTCGACGTAGGAGATCTGCACGGTCTCGCCGATCTTCAGCTCGCCGCCGTCGAGCGGCTCGAGGCCGACGATGGTCTTGAACAGCGTGGTCTTGCCGACGCCGTTCGGGCCGATGATGCCGACGATGCCGTTGCGCGGGAGGGTGAAGCTCAGCCCGTCGATGAGCGTGCGGTCGCCGAAGCCCTTCTGCAGGTTCTTCGCCTCGAGCACGACGTCGCCGAGTCGCGGCCCCGGCGGGATCTGGATCTCTTCGAAGTCGAGCTTCCTCGTGCGCTCGGCCTCGGCGGCCATCTCCTCGTACCGGGCGAGACGCGCCTTCGACTTCGCCTGGCGGCCCTTGGCGTTGGAGCGGACCCAGTCGAGCTCCTCCTTCAGCCGCTTCTGCAGCTTCTGGTCCTTCTTGCCCTGCACCTCGAGGCGCTCGGCCTTCTTCTCGAGGTAGGTCGAGTAGTTGCCCTCGTAGGGGTACAGCCGGCCGCGGTCGACCTCGCAGATCCACTCCGCGACGTGGTCGAGGAAGTACCGGTCGTGGGTGACGGCGAGCACGGCCCCGGGGTACTTCGCCAGGTGCTGCTCGAGCCAGAGCACGCTCTCGGCATCGAGGTGGTTGGTGGGCTCGTCGAGGAGGAGGAGGTCGGGCTTCTGCAGCAGCAGCTTGCAGAGCGCGACGCGTCGCTTCTCACCGCCCGACAGGACCGAGACCGGCGTGTCTCCCGGCGGGCAGCGGAGCGCGTCCATCGCCTGCTCGAGCTGGGAGTCGAGGTCCCACGCGTCGGCGGCGTCGATCGCCTCCTGGAGGGTGCCCATCTCGGCGAGGAGCGCGTCGAAGTCGGCGTCGGGCTCGGCCATGGCGGCCGAGATCTCGTTGAACCGGTCGATCTTCGCCTTGATCGGGCCGACGCCCTCCTGCACGTTCTCGAGCACGGTCTTCGACTCGTCGAGCTCGGGCTCCTGCATGAGGATGCCGACCGAGTAGCCGGGCGAGAGCCGGGCCTCACCGTTGGAGGGCTGGTCGAGCCCGGCCATGATCTTGAGGATCGTCGACTTTCCGGCGCCGTTCGGACCCACGACGCCGATCTTCGCGCCGGGGAGGAACGCCATCGTGACGTCGTCGAGGATGAGCTTGTCGCCGACCGCCTTGCGGGCGCGGACCATCGAGTAGATGTATTCAGCCATGTCGCTACCAGTCTATGGGGCGGGTCTGCCCGACGAGACAGGCGCCGGTGCCGAGCACGGGCCGGACGGCGCCGTGGTATCCGCCGGAATTGGGCCCGTACTGGCCGATGAGGCACTCGCCCTGGAACAGCACGGAGAACTGGACGGAGTCGGCCGCCAGGTCGATGGTCGTGCGATCGGCCGTGACCTGCATCGCGGCCTTGTCGAACCCGGCCGCGACGAGGGCGTCGATGAAGGCACGGCCACCGGCATTCGGATCGGCGGTGACGACGGCCTGGTTCACGCTGTCGAAGTACGCCAGGTTCTCCGCGGCGGAGAGCTCGGGCCGCAGCGTCGGCGCGGGCGCCTCCGTCGGCGTCGGCCTCGGTGAGGGCGAGCTCTCGGGCGTCGCCGTCGGCTGCGGGTCTCCCGCGGTGCACGCCGCGAGCACGATCAGGAGGGCGGAGCCCGCGAGAGCCGGCGCCGCGGTCTTCAGCCGAAGCCGGTGCATGAGTCCCCTGTCCGGCGGGTGCCGTCCGCCCGAGCCGAGTCTATTCGGTCGGCTCAGGCGGGCGACGCGGCCGGCTGCCCGGTCAGAACGGGCGCCCGCCCGGAAGGGCGAACGCCTCGTCCGTCATGGATGCCTCGCGCTCGGCGTCATCCTCGGGGTCGTCTTCCGACGAGGGGTCGAACGAGGCGAAGCCGTCGCGCTCGTCGTCGGTCGCCTCGGGTCGGAGCTCGTCGCCGGCGATCGCATCGCCGCCGGTCGCGAACCCCGCCGCGCCGTCGTCGGAGGACAGGGTGCCGTCGCGCGCGTCGAGGGCGGAGGCATCCGCACCCTGGTCGTCGCGCGCCGGCTGGAGCCGGCGCATCTGGCTGATGCCGAACACGAGGTCGTGGCCGATGGTGTCGGCCTCGATCTCGACCGACGTGCCCGCCTTGTCGCCAGCCGTCCACGCGCGGAGCTTCAGACGCCCGTGCACGACGACGCGCTCGCCCTTGTGCAGCGAGGCGCCCGCGTTGAAGGCGAGCTGGCGGAACGCCGAGACGGTGTACCAGTTGGTCTCGCCGTCCTGCCAGGTGCCGGCCGCGCGGTCGAAGAACCGGCGCTTCGAAGCCAGCCGGAACGATGTGATCGGCAGCCCCTGGCTGGTGACGATGGCCCGCGGGTCGCTGCCCACGACGCCCGTGACGGTGATGAGATCGGACATGTTCGCTCCTCGCGACTCCACGCCGCCCGGAGTGGCGGCTCGCGGCATCCGGAGTGCTCGTGCCGGAGAATCGCCCCGGATGCCGCGTGGAACGAGGATCGCGCGCGACCGACGCCAGCGGCCTGGCAGAGCGCTGAGCTGTGCGGGAACGGAAGGCGTCGCCGCCTGTGCAGGAGCGGCGACGCGGCCGATCAGGCGACCACGTACTCGGCGTAGGAGCGCCGGATCTTGTTCACCTTGGGCACGGCGACGGCGAGGCAGTACCCCTGGCCGGGATTCTTCGCGAAGAAGTCCTGGTGGTACTCCTCCGCCGGGAAGAACTCGCCGAGCGGCTCGATGGTCGTCACGATCTCGCCGTCCCACCAGTCGCCCGCGCGCTCGCGGGCCCGCTCGAAGAGGGCGCGCTGCTCGTCGCCGGCGAAGAACATCGCCGACCGGTACTGCGTGCCGACGTCGGCGCCCTGACGGTTCAGTTGACGGGGGTCGTGCAGCGTGAAGAACACGTCGAGGACGACTTCGCGCGGAAGGACGTCGGGATCGAACTCGACGCGAACCGCCTCGGCGTGGCCGGTGGCTCCGGTGCAGACCTGCTCGTACGTCGGGTGGGGCGTGGTGCCCCCGGTGTACCCGGAGACGACCTCGTGGACGCCTCGGAGCGTGCGGTACACCGCATCGAGACACCAGAAGCACCCACCGGCCAGGACGAAGCTCTCCACCGCTCTAGAGTAACGGCATGACCTACGTGCCCAGCCCCCAGCGATACGACGACATGCGCTACAACCGGGTCGGACGGAGCGGCCTGCAGCTGCCCGCCCTCTCGCTCGGGCTCTGGCACAACTTCGGCCACGAGCGCGCCCTCGACACGCAGCGTGCCATCGTCCGCCGCGCCTTCGACCTCGGGGTCACGCACTTCGACCTGGCCAACAACTACGGACCGCCCCCCGGCAGCGCAGAGGAGAACTTCGGCCGGCTGCTGGCGGACGACCTCAAGCCCTACCGCGACGAGCTCATCGTCTCCACGAAGGCCGGCTACGAGATGTGGGACGGTCCGTACGGCGACGGCGGCTCGCGCAAGTACCTCCTCTCCTCGCTCGACCAGAGCCTCGGACGTCTCGGCCTCGACTACGTCGACGTGTTCTACTCTCACCGGCCCGACCCCGAGACGCCGATCGAGGAGACGATGGGCGCCCTCGCGACGGCCGTGCGTCAGGGCAAGGCGCTGTACGTGGGCGTCTCGAACTACTCTCCCGACCAGACCCGCCGCGCGGCCGAGGCGCTCGCCGCCGAAGGCGTCCCGCTCACCATCCACCAGCCGCGCTACTCCATGTTCGACCGGCACATCGAAGACGGCCTCTTCGAGGCGTTGGACGAGGTGGGCGCTTCGGCCATCGTGTTCTCCCCGCTCGCGCAGGGACTGCTGACCGACCGCTACCTCGGCGGGGACGTGCCCGCGGACTCGCGGGCCGCGACGAGCCGGTTCCTCTCGCCGGACCGCATCAGCGGCGACTATCTCGACCGTGCGCGCGCCCTCGACGCCATCGCGAAGGAGCGCGGCCAGTCGCTGGCGCAGCTCGCCCTGAGCTGGGTGCTCCGCCAGCCGCTCGTCGCGAGCGCGCTCATCGGCGCGTCCAGTGTCGCGCAGCTCGAACAGAACGTCGCGGCCCTCGAGGCGGCTCCGCTCTCGGCCGAGGAGATCGAGCGGATCGAGCCGCTCGCCGCGCACGGCACCGCGCTCGGCTGACCCGAGCGGGCGGTCGGACGGCGGATCGCCTTCTTCGTGTCGGCGGCCCTGCGTAGCGTGTGCAGCACGAGACGCAGGGCCGGCTGCACGAGGAGAGGAGCATCGTCCATGTCCCCGACCACTGTCCTTGCGCCGGTCCGCGAACCGTACCCGGCCGATGTGCCCGGCCTCCGGTTCACCCTGGCGGCGCCCGACCTCTGGCGAGTCGCCGCGGCCGACGGCGCGCTGCTCGGGCACATCGAGCGCCGCACCGGTCCTGCCGGCGAACGCTTCCGCGCACGGCGTCTGATGCCCGGCCTCGTGCGCTCCGTCGAGCTCGGCGAGTTCTGGAGCTCGCGCGACGCGGCGGACGTGTTCCGGTGAGGGCCGGCCGACGCGAATCCGGCAGCCGCACCCGCCTCGGCGGTCGCAGCTCCGTGCCGTCCGGCACGCCGGAGCCCTTGCCGACGGCATCGGTCGACCGCCGGTAGCCTACGCTCATGCAGTGGTGGAACGACCTCATGTCCTGGCTCGACTCGAGCGCCGCCCGGCCGGCGCTCTTCGCCGCGGCCGTGCTGTTCGTGGCCGTCGTCGTGGCGGGCCTGCTCGCCGCTTGGATCGCGAGCGCCGCGATCAAGCGCGTCGTCGCCCAGCGCGATCGCGAACTGAAGACGGCAGCGATCGCCGCGCTCGTCGATGCGGCGACCGAGGCATCCGTCTGGAACTCGCTCACCCCGCAGGAGCAGGTACTCGCCGACCGCGCCGTCGGGCAGGCCGACATCCACGTGCGCCTGCTTCCGATCCGTGGCGCCGACGTCGCGGCGAACTGGGCGGCGCACCAGCTGCATGAGCTCAAGCGCGCCTCGGCCACGTTCGGCTACCAGCTCGATCCGGCGGTCGCGGAGTTCCGTGACCGCATGCTCGAGTGGCAGCGGCATCCCTCGCGGACGAAGCGGCAGTTCCAGAACGACCTCGCGCGCTGGCGCAGCGAGCGGGCGACGCCTGAGCAGACGCTCGTCGAGGAGCAGGACGCCTGGGTCGCCGAGCAGCACCACGAGCGCTACCAGACGACCACCGCGCCGGCGCCCCTGGCGGCCGGCGATGCGTCGGGCGCCGACACGGCACCCACCCGGGCCTACTAGGCCGCGGCGTCCGCGCGCCGGTCAGCTGCGGGCCGGTCAGCCACGCGCCGGTCAGCCGTGGGCGGAGGCGTCCTCGTCACGCCACCAGTCATCGAAGACCGACACCGGCGTGGTCCGCTTGTGCCGGGTCTGCAGGTACCTCGCTTCGATGCGCTCCGCCACCTCGGTGTCGATGTCGCGACCCTCGAGGAAGTCGTCGATGTCCTCGTAGGTCAGTCCCAGGTTCGCCTCGTCGGACTGGCCGGGGTCGTGGTCGAGCAGATCTGCGGTCGGCACCTTCACGTACAGCCGCTCCGGCGCGCCGAGGTGCTGCAGCAGCGCCCGGCCCTGCCGCTTCGTGAGGCCGGACAGGGGAAGCAGGTCGGCGCCACCGTCGCCGTACTTCGTGAAGAACCCGGTGAGCGCCTCAGCGGCGTGATCGGTCCCGACGACGAGGAGCGCGTGCTCGCCGGCGATCGCGTACTGCGCGATCATCCGCAGGCGGGCCTTCACGTTGCCCTTGCCGAAATCGCTGATCGGGCTGCCGATCGCGTCGGCGTAATCGGCGGCCACTCCGTCGACGCCGCCGCGGATGTTGAACACGATTCGCTCGCGCGGTTCGATGAACGACAGTGCCAGCTGCGCGTCATCCTCATCGCGTTGCACGCCGTACGGCAGTCGTACGGCAACGAACCGCGCCTCGACGCCCTCGGCGGTCAGCTCGTCGACCGCCAGCTGGCACAGCCGCCCGGCGAGCGTGGAGTCCTGGCCGCCGCTGATGCCGAGCACGAACCCCTTCGCGCCGGTGCGGCGCAGGTACGCCTTCAGGAAGTCGACGCGACGGCGCACCTCCTCGGCGGGGTCGATGGTCGGGCTCACGTCGAGGTCGGCGATGATCGAAGCCTGCAGGTCACGCATGCGACGACCCTACTCCGCGCATGTTTCCGGCGGGCGACACGGCGCCGGTCCCTGCCGACGCCGCCGGCGGCTCGATAGCATCGGCGCGGGGGCGCGCGGCGCTGGAGGAGGGGCTCATGGAGTTCGACGTCACGATCGGCACACTGGTGCTCTTCCCGGCGGTCGCCGTCGCGGCACCGCTGCTCGTCCGCCTCGTCGGCAAGGTCGTCGCGATCCCGCTGGTCGTCTTCGAGATCGTGCTCGGCCTCGTGCTCGGACCGGCGGTGCTCGGCTGGATCCAGCCGGGTGACGTCACGGCCGCGCTCTCGGACTTCGGCCTCGCGATGCTCTTCTTCCTCGCCGGCAACGAGATCGACTTCCGCACCATTCGCGGCCGGCCGCTCGGGCGGGCCGCCGGCGGCTGGCTCGTCTCGCTCGCGCTCGGCATCGCGCTGGCGGCGCTGCTCGCCCCGCACCTCTCAGCGGCGGTCTTCATCGGCATCGCCCTCACCTCGACCGCGCTCGGCACGATCATGCCCGTGCTGCGGGATGCCGGAGACCTCCGCACGCCGTTCGGTATCGGCGTGCTCGCGATCGGCGCCGTAGGCGAGTTCGGCCCGCTGCTCGCCATCTCGCTGTTCCTCAGCGGGCGTTCGCCCCTCACGGCGGCGATCGTGCTCGTTGCGTTCGCCGTGGTCGCCGGCGTCGCGATCTGGCTCGCTGCGAGCGGCGCGGGCAGACGGATGCACCGGGTGATCACGGCGACGCTGCACACCAGCGGGCAGTTCGCAGTTCGGCTCGTGGTGTTCGTCCTCTTCGCGCTCGTCGCCCTCAGCGTGGTGCTGGGGCTCGACATGCTGCTCGGCGCCTTCACCGCCGGGGTGATCTACCGGCTGCTGCTGTCGGGCGCCCCCGAGCCCGATGTCGAGGTCGTGGAGGGCAAGCTCGAAGCGGTCGGCTATGGCCTGCTCGTGCCGATGTTCTTCATCAACACCGGCGTGACCTTCGACCTCGAGGCCCTACTCTCCGACGTCCGCGTCCTGCTGCTGGTGCCGATCTTCCTCGCGCTGCTGCTGCTCGTCCGGGGGATCCCGTCGTCGTTCGCTGCGCCCGCGGGCGCGTCGTTCCGCGACCGGGCGGCGACCGCGCTCTTCGGCGCGACCGGGCTGCCCATCATCGTCGCGGTCACCGCCATCGGCGTCGAGCAGGGCGATCTGACGACCGGTGTCGCCGCCGCCCTGGTGGGGGCCGGCATGTGCTCGGTGCTCGTCTTCCCGCTCGTCGCGCTCGCGATCCGGAGCCGCCGGCGGGATGCCCCGCCGCCCGGCGTCGACGACGACGTGTTCGCGCCGACCGAGGGCTGAGACGCGCTGGCCCCGCACGGGCCCACGCCGACGCTCCGGCGGGCCGCCTCCGAGCCCCTCAACAGGCATTCGGTAAGCTGTCGGGGTCGGCCCCCGTAGCTCAGCGGATAGAGCAGCAGCCTTCTAATCTGTCGGTCGCAGGTTCGATTCCTGCCGGGGGCGCACCGATCCACCGCTTCATCGGCGCCCGGCCCTGTCGCCGCCGGCCGGTAGACTCGCCGCCATGACAGCCTCGACCGACCGACTCGTCTGGATCGACTGCGAGATGACCGGACTCGACCTCGAGGTCGACGAGCTGGTCGAGATCGCCGTCGTCATCACCGATTACGACCTGAAGCCGGTCGATGCGGGGCTCAGCATCGTGATCAAGCCCGACGCCAGCGCCCTCGAGTCGATGGGCGAGTTCGTTCGTGCGATGCACACCGAGTCCGGGCTCATCGAGGAGATCCCCCACGGGGTCAGCGTCGCCGACGCCGAGTACCAGGTGCTCGAGTACGTCCTGCGCCACGTCCCCGACGAGCAGAAGGCCCCGCTCGCCGGCAATTCCATCGGCACCGACCGGGCGTTCCTCGCGAAGTACATGCCGCGGCTCGACGCGCACCTGCACTACCGCAACGTCGACGTGTCCTCCATCAAGGAGCTCGCGAAGCGGTGGTTCCCCCGGGCGTTCTTCAACGCGCCCGCGAAGCACGGCGGCCACCGCGCGCTCGCCGACATCCGCGAATCCATCCGTGAGCTCGAGTACTACCGGCGCGCCGTGTTCGTCGCCGACCCTGGCCCCACCAGCCAGGAACTGCAGGAGCTCGCCACCGTCGTCGTGAACGAGTTCGACGCCAAGGTGGTGTAAGCTCGTGGAGTTGCCTCGGTCGTGAGACCGGGGTCGCCATGGTGGGTATAGCTCAGTTGGTAGAGCGCCTGGTTGTGGTCCAGGAGGTCGCGGGTTCAAGCCCCGTTACTCACCCCACTCGCCTCCCGAGGGCAGTCACCGGTGAACGGAGCATCCCGATGCAGCTCGACGCCGAGGCCTTCGAAGCCATCGTGGTCGACGAACTCGACCAGCTGCCCGACGACATGGTGGACGGGCTCGAGAACGTCGTGTTCGTCGTCGAGGATCGCCCCGAGGACGGCTCGCTCGACCTGCTCGGCCTGTACGACGGCACCTCGCTCACCGAACGCGACCGGTACGGCTTCGGCGAGATGCCGGATCGCATCGTGCTCTACCGCGAGCCGCTGCTGGCGATCTGCGACGACGAGGACGAACTGCGCGAGGAGATCCACGTGACCCTCGTGCACGAGATCGCCCACTTCTACGGCATCGACGACGACCGGCTGCACGAACTCGGGTGGGCGTGAGGCCGGGTTAATCTGGGTGCATGACCCTCAGTCCCGGCCGCATCGTCGGCATCTCCGTCGGTGCGCTCGCGATCCTCGGGATCGGGGTCTACGGCCCGGCGATGCTGCTCGGGCCGCTGCCCGCGGTGGCGGTCGAACCGGTCGCCTCGGCCGCAGCGCCGCCGGCCGCCGTCGCGCTGCCGCTCCCCGCCGACGGCGCGAGCGCCGTCGCGGTCGTCGACCCCGAGGGCGAGACCACCACCATCGCGACGGGAGGTTCGACCGAGGCCGTGCCGATCGGCGGCGCAGCCAAGCTCGTCACCCTTCTCGTGACCCTCGACTCCCTGCCGCTGGCCGTCGGCGCGGAGGGTCCCGCGATCAAGATCGGCCCCGAGGACTTCACCGACTACCTGCGCTACCAGAGCGAGGAGTCGCGCACGCTGCAGGTCTCCCCCGGCGAAAGCTGGACCCAGCGCGACGTGGTGCGGGCCGTGCTGCTCGCCTCCAGCAACAACCACGCCGACACGTTGGCGCGGTGGGCGTTCGGCAGCGTCGACCAGTACGTCGCGGCCGCGAACGAGTGGCTCGCGGCCAACGGGTTCGCCACCGCGCACGTCGCCGATGCGACCGGCCTCTCGGGCGACAACGTCGCCACCGCCGAGGAGCTCGTGCGGCTCGCCGGGCTCGCCGTCGCCGATCCGTCGCTCGCGGCGATGCTCGCAGGCGAGGCTCCGGTCGGCGTCGGCGCACGAACAGTGCCCGACGTCATCGACCATCTCGCCGACCGCGGTGTGCGGGCGATCACCCGCAGCTACACCGACCAGGCGGCCCTGTCCTTCGTGTTCACGCGCGAGATCCCGGTCGCCGAGGGCGGCGAAGCCGTCCGCCTCGTCGGCGCGATGACCCTCATCCCCGACTACGAGACCCTCGACCCCGCGGTCGGGGCGATCGCGGACACGGCGGTCGATGCGGCGCAGCCGGTCGACGTCATCTCCGCCGGCGCGGTCTACGGGCGGGCGCACTCCGCCTGGGGCGACGAAGCGGACCTGACGGCGCAGGCGACCCGCACGAGCACGGGATGGCAGTCGGCGGTCGGCGAGGCCGAGCTCGACGTCGACCCGTTCACGACCGCGCGGGGCGGCAGCGCCGTCGGCCGGGTCACGGTGCCGACTCCCGCGGGCGAGCTCGCTTCACCGATCGAGCTGTCGGCGCCGATCGACGACCCCGGTCCGCTCTGGCGGCTGACGCATCCGTTCCCGATCATCGGCGAGTACCTCGCCGGATGACGACGAGCGGCGTCTACTCGTTGTCGTCCTGATCGAACTCCACCGGGTCGGAGTCTCCGGCGTCGAAGCGGAACCGCACGCGCACCTCGCCGTCGACCTCGCGCCGCTCGACCGCGTCGTACCAGAACAGCGACTCGAGGCCGTCGATGGCGGCGACGCGCGCGACGCGCTCCTCTGGCTCGCCGCTCACGAGGACCCGCCGTTCGAACTCGCCTTCGAGGGGCCCGTCGATGAACTCGGCGACGTACTCGCCGGACGTCTCTGCACTCATGCCTCCACCGTAGTCCCGGCCGCGTCGCCGCGCGCCAGCGTCGCGGAGGGTCGGAAGGACGTGCGGACGACCAGGTCCGCGGCCGAGCGAGCGCGGGTGCGTGCGGCGTACCGCCGCCATTGCGCGTCCCAGACGTCCCACCACGGATCGAACCCGCCCGCATCGCGGTCGAGTGCGGCGCGCTTGCGGACCGCATCGGATGCCTCGACCCACACGCGGAGGACCGCCGCGGCGGCGCCGCGCCGGGGCCTGCCGCCGATGCGGGCGACCGCGTCGAACGCCCCGCACCCTTCGACGACGAGCGCACGGCCGGGACGCACCGGACGGGCGGCGCCGGGTTGCGAGTGCGCCCAGTCCCAGCTCGCTGCGCGACCCGCCCGCCCGTGGAGCCACGGCTCGACGAGGCCGTGGGCGGCGAGCTGCGCGCCTCGCTCGAGGCCGTGCCAGCCGGGATAGACGTCGTCGAGGCGCACGAGGTCGACCGGGGCGGGGCATCCGCGCACGAGCGCGTCGGCGAACGTCGACTTGCCCGACCCGCTCGGCCCGTCGATGGCGACGACGACGCGCGAGCCGCCGGGCCGGCCATCGCCCGCGGAAGCGATCCTGCGCCGGAGCAGCTCGACCGCTGGCGCGGGGCCGGTCACGACCACACCAGGTTCCACGTGCCCGCCGCGACGGCGGCGACGACGGAGGCGACCGCCACGAGGCATCCGACCGCGATCACCGCCCATTCGCGCCCGCCGAACACCACCTCCCGCGCCCAGGTGCGTCGCACGGGAGCGCCGAAGCCGCGCGCCTCCATGGCCGTGGCGAGCGTGCTGCCGCGCCGGACCGCGAGCACGAGCAGCGCGAACGCCTGCCCGGCGAACCGCAGCAGCCGACCGCGGTCGGCGACGCCGCGGGCGCGTCGCGCCAGCGAGATGGTGCGCCAGTCGTCGATGGAGGTGCCGGCGAGCCGGAGCGCCGCGAGGGCGCCGAGCACGAACCGGGCCGGCAGGCGCAGGGTCTGGGCGAGCCCGTCGGCGAGGTCCGTCGGGTCGATGGTGAGGAAGAGCACCACGGCGGGCAGCGCGATCGCGATGACCCGCGCGGTCGTCGCCAGCGCGATCTGCACGGACCCCTCCGTCACATGGATGAGTCCGACGTCGAGGTACACCGCGCCTGACGGTGCGCCGTAGAGCAGCATGCTGAGGCCGGTGAGCGGCGCCGCGATCCAGACCGGCAGCGTCCGCGCCGACCACAGCAGCGAACCGAGGCCCACCGCCGTGAAGATCACGACCTCGCACACGATCGCGACGGCCGCCGACACCGGGTCGAGGGTGAGCAGCAGTGCGATGCTGAGCGGCACGGTCGAAGCGACCTTCGCGACCGGGTTCACGTGCGCGAGCGGCAGGCCTGGCCGCACGTCGGCGATGCTCATGCCGCCACCTCGGATCTCCCGGCCGGGGCCTGCGCCCTGAGCGCGAGACGTTCGTCGGCGAGCGCGTCGACGAACGCCGCATCGTGCGTCACGGCCACGACACCGGTGCCCTCGTCGCGGAGCTCGCCGACGAGACGGACGAGTTCGCGCCAGGTCACGGCGTCCTGTCCGAAGGTCGGCTCGTCGAGCACGAGCAGTCGTGGCTTCGTCGCGAGCGCGGTCGCGACCGAGAGCCGGCGCTTCTCCCCGCCCGAGAGCGTGAACGGGTTCGCGGCCGCGAGCCGGTCGAGCCGCAGCGCCTCCAGTAGCGGGTCGACACGCCGCCGCACCTCTTCGGCCGGCAGCCGCAGTGCGCGCGGGCCGACCTCGAGCTCGGCGCGCACGTTGCCCGCCAGGAACTGGTGCTCGGGATTCTGGAAGACCGTGCCGATGCGGGTCAACAGCTGCCGCGACCGCCAGCGCCAGGGTGACGGCCCCGCGCCGTCGGCCAGCAGATCGGATGCCTCGAGCCGGCCGGCCTCGGGTGCGAGGAGTCCGGCGAGGGTGAGGGCCAGCGTCGATTTGCCCGCCCCGTTCGGCCCCGTGACGGCGAGGAGCCGCCCGGCGGTCACCTGGAATCCGAGACCGTGCTGCACGGGTCGGCCGGGCAGCCGGGCGACGGCGAGCTCGGTCGCCGTGAGGAGCGGTGGCGTCGAGCCGGCGCGAGGTCCGCGGCCGTCGTCGAGCGCGAGCCCCGCACCGTCACCGGGAAGCCAGACCCCCGCCTCGCGGAGCCGGGCCGCCTCGTCGGCGAGCACGCGCTCGGCGGGTCCGTCGGCGATGAGGCGGCCGTCGCGTCCGATCACGACGACGCGATCGATCACGGACAGCCAGGTCGGCACGCGGTGCTCCACGACGACCAGCGTCGCGCCGCTCTCCCGCACGACGCGGTCGACGGCGTCGCGCACCTCGATCACCCCGCCGGGGTCGAGGTTCGCCGTCGGCTCGTCGAGGAGCAGCAGTCCGGGGCGCATCGCGAGCACCCCGGCCAGGGCGAGACGCTGCCGCTGTCCGCCCGACAGCGAGGCGGTCGAGTGCTCGGGCCGGAGCTCGAGTCCGACCGCTTCGATCGCGTCGCGCACGCGAGGGGCGATCTCCTCGCGCGGCACCCCGAGGTTCTCGAGGCCGAACGCCACGTCATCCCCGACGCGGGCCATGACGACCTGCGCGTCGGGATCCTGCAGCACGAGTCCCGTGCGCCCCCGCGACGCGGCAGGCGGCTGTCCGTCCACGAGCAGCCCGCCCGTCGCCTCGCCCTCGTCGTCGCCGCCCAGCACGCCCGCGAGGCCGTGGAGCAGCGTCGACTTCCCCGACCCGGACGGCCCGAGGAGCAGCACCCGCTCCCCCGGTTCGATCACGAGATCGATGCCCGAGAGGGCGGGGCTCCGCCGCAAGCCGTGCCGCCACGACCACCCGCGAGCCTCGACGCGAGCGGCCCGCGGGCGGCTGCTGGTCCCGGCGGACACGTCAGACGGCGCCGCGGGCGGTCTCACGGCCGGCGGCGAAGCGCTGGAGCGCGCCGGCCCGGGCGAGGCCCCGTACGGCGAGCCAGCCCAGCCCGCCGGCGATGAGGGCACCGCCCACGATCGCCGAGACCGTGTAGATGGCCGTGAAGGCCGGAGCAGCACCGGCGTACCAGAGTACGAGGTCGTTGATCGCCATCGCGAGCCCGGCACCGGCGCCCGCGAGGAGCGCGACCGGCAGGTTCCACCGGCGGTACAGGAAGAGCGCGAACACCAGTTCGGCGCCGAGCCCCTGCACGAGGCCCGCCTCGATGGTGAGGAGTCCGCCCCACTGGCTGCCGATCAGGGCGGAGACGACTGCGGCGACGAGCTCGGTGGTGATGGCGGCGCCCGGCTTGCGGACGATGAGGCCGCCGATCACGCCCGCGACGAGCCACAGGGCGGCCGGCGCGGCCTGCAGGCCCGGCAGGAGCGCCTCGATCGGGGCCGAGATCGGACCCCAGATGACACCCCAGGCCCAGAAGACCACGCCGACGGCGACGCCGACGACGCTCGCGACGACGATGTCGACGACGCGCCAGCGGAGGCGTCGACCGCCGGTGCCGGTCTGCCCGGGTGAGGCCTGGCCGGTGCCGGCCTGCTCGGCGGATGCGGATGCGGATGCGGATGCGGATGCGTGCACTGTCGTGCCCTTTCGTTCGAAGGAAAGCGGCACGGGAACGAGAAGTGATGCCCTCCCTGCGCTGGCATGACCCAGATCAGGTTCGACGGTCGAAGGTTGGAGAACCTTCCTCTCAGCCCGGCTCACCGGACTCCCGTGTTCAGGGCACGAGTATACGCCGTGGCGGGTCATCCCGGTGCCGCAGACGGCACGCGGCCCGGCCGGTCGAGCAACCGGCGGCGGCGATCAGCGCTTCAGCGCGCGGATGACCCACTTCAGCGCCTTGCCGGTGACCCAGATCAGCGGCGTTGCCGCGAGGACGAGTCCGATGAGGTTGGGCTCGAACCGGACGTCGCCGCCACCGCGCCCGATGTATGCGCCGAGCGGAATGGATGCCCCGCCTCCGCCGCCGCCACTGCCCTGCGGTCCCTCGCCTTCGGAGTTGCCTCCACCGAAGCCGTACCAGCCCAGGGCGACGGGGATGACGGTGCTGCCGTCGACCTCCACCGGATCGCCGTACGAGGTCTTCACGCCGACGCCGGCGACGTTCTCCGCGAGTTCGAGCACGAAATCAGCCATGCCGCCACGCTACCCGCGGCGTGGCCGCCGCGACAGCCCCTTGCGCCCGGCCGTTGCGGCCGCCTCGCCGCCGGCTCCGGTCTCGTCGTCGTCGTCGAGCGGTCGACGGAATCTCGCTCCCGCGACCGCGCCACTGCCGTCGCGTCCGACGAGCGCCGCCGGTTTCACCGCTCCCCGACCGAACTTCGCGACGACCTGATCGATCGTCCGTTCGGCGTCGCGCCACTCCTCGTCGGGATCCCACAGGGTCGCCCCGCCGCCCGGTCGCAGGTGCTCCGCACGCACCCCGATGAGCCGGACCCGCTCGCCGTTGCCGACGAGTTCGTCGAGGGCGGCTGCGGCCTCCTCGTAGATCCGCCGGGCGACATCGGTGGGCTCGCCGAGGGTGCGAGACCTGGTGACCGTGCGGAAATCGCCGTAACGGAGCTTCAGCACGACGGTGCGGCCGACCAGGCCGGCCTTGCGGAGCCGCGACGCCACGTTGCCGGCGAGCCCGAGCAAGGCGCGCCGGATCTCATCGGGATCGGTCAGATCGTGGCCGAACGTGGTCTCGTGTCCGACGCTCTTCTCCGCCCGGTGCACCGAGACGTCGCGCGCATCGACGCCGTTCGCCAGCCGCGTCAACCGAGCCGCGAGGGCTGGGCCGACGGCCCGCTCGAGCGCGTCGGGAGGCATGACGGCGACGTCGCCGACCGTGCGGAGCCCCAGCCGGACGAGCGACTCCTCGGTGACCTTGCCCACACCCCAGAGCGCGGACACCGGCAGGGGGTGGAGGAAGGCGAGCGTATCGGCCGCCGGCACGACGAGCATGCCGTCGGGCTTGGCACGACTCGAGGCGACCTTCGCGACGTACTTCGTCGCGGCCACGCCGATCGAGCAGGTGAGCCCCGTCTCGGCACGCACGCGCTCGCGGATCGTCCACGCGATCTCCGCAGGCGTGCCGTGCACGCGGCGCGCGCCCGAGACGTCGAGGAACGCCTCGTCGATCGAGAGCGGCTCGACCAGCGGGGTGAAGTCGCCGAAGATCGCCATGACGCGCTTGGAGTACTCGCTGTACTTGCGGTAGTCGCCGCGCAGCACGATGGCGTTCGGACAGCGCTGGAGCGCCACGGACATCGGCATGGCCGAGTTCACGCCGAACCGGCGCGCTTCGTAGCTCGCCGCCGACACCACGCCGCGGCCTGCCGTGCCGCCCACGAGCACGGGCTTGCCGCGCAGATCGGGCCGCGACAGGAGCTCGACCGACACGAAGAACGCGTCCATGTCGACGTGCAGGATGGGCGTCGCCGAATCGTCGACCGGCCCCGTCGTCACCTGCCGCGACGAGCCGTCCTGCTTGCTCACGCTGCGACCCTACCGGCCGCCACCGTCATCGCCGGCTCAGAAGCCGAAGTCGCCGCCGCCGAAATCGCCGCCGCCGAAATCGCCGCCGCCGAAGTCACCGCCGCCGAAGTCACCGCCGCCGAAGTCACCGCCGCCGAAGTCACCGCCGCCGAAGTCACCGCCGTAGCCGCCGTCGGCTCCTGCTGCGTCGACGCTGCCGGCGTCCGCGCCGGCATCGCCCGAGTCGGCCGGGTCGCCGCCACCCGCGTCGCCCGCACCCGGATCGCCCGCCTCGAACGAGGCGGGGTCGGGCAGGAACGCCTGCGCGATCGCCGAGCCCACGACGACACCGGCGATCGACCCGAGCAGCGAACCGCCGAACATCTGCCCGAACGACGGACCCGCCTGCGCGGGACGGCCGGCACCGGCACCCGCGCCGGAGAAGGCGCGCTCCATGCTGCCCGGCTGGCGCAGCTCCTGCCGCGTCGCGGCCCGGGCGAGCGCGGTCGGCTCCTCGGAGTCGACCCGCTCTCCAGCGGGCGCCTGCTCGGCCAGCGCCGTGTAGACCTGGTGCCGTTGCTCGGGCGTGAGCTTCGCGAACGCCTCGGCGTGCACCTGCTCGATGGACTCGGGCGGTGCAGTGCGGAGCAGGTACCGATACCGCTCGATCGCCAGCTCGTCGTCGCTCAGCTGCGGTGCACGCTGCGGACGGGCCGCGGACGGCTCCCGCTCGGGAGCGCCGAACAATCGATCAAGGAATCCCATGGTGTCCTCGTCAATCCTCGAAGGGGATGCCGAATCTATCGACGTCAGCCTTGAA
This sequence comes from Agromyces sp. G08B096, assembly GCF_040267705.1. Classification (NCBI taxonomy): domain Bacteria; kingdom Bacillati; phylum Actinomycetota; class Actinomycetes; order Micrococcales; family Microbacteriaceae; genus Agromyces; species Agromyces sp. G08B096. Next base: position 1,500,875 of record NZ_CP158374.1, on the reverse strand, counting down.
CCGGCTGTGAGCCTTCAGGCGCCGTTCGCGCGCTCGAGCACGAGCTCGCGGACGCGAGCGGCATCCGCCTTGCCCTGCATCGCCTTCATCACGGCGCCGATCACCGCGCCGGCAGCCTGCACCTTACCGTCGCGGATCTTCGCCAGGACGTCGGGCTGGCTCGCCAGCGCCTCGTCGATCGCGGCGATGAGCGCGCCGTCGTCGGAGACGACCGCGAGCCCGCGGGCGTCGACGATCTCCTGCGGCGAGCCCTCGCCCGCCACGACGCCCTCGAGCACCTGGCGCGCGAGGCGGTCGGTCAACGTGCCGGCCTCGACGAGCTGGGCGAGCTCGGCGACGTGCGCCGGGGCGACCAGGCTCGCGGCATCCCGATCGGCGGCATTCGCGAGCCTGGCGATCTCGCCGGTCCACCACTTGCGCGCCGCGGCGGGCGTGGCACCGGCCGCGACCGTCTCGGCGAGCTCGTTCAGCAGACCGGAGTTCGCGACGTCCTGGAACTCCAGATCGGTGAAGCCCCACTCCGCCTTCAACCGGCGGCGGCGGGCCGCCGGAGCCTCGGGCAGCGCGGCGCGCAACTCCTCGATGAGCTCGGCCGACGGCTCGACGGGGAGCAGGTCGGGCTCGGGGAAGTAGCGGTAGTCGTCGGCGTCGGACTTCGGACGGCCCGGGCTCGTGGTGCCCGAGTCCTCGTGCCAGTGCCGGGTCTCCTGCGTGATCGTGCCGCCCGCGGCGAGGATCGCCGCCTGCCGCTGGATCTCGTACCGCACCGCCCGCTCGATCGACCGGAACGAGTTGACGTTCTTCGTCTCCGTGCGGGTGCCGAACCGCTCCTGACCGCGCGGGCGCAGCGAGACGTTCGCGTCGCACCGCAGGTTGCCGCGCTCCATTCGCGCATCCGAGATGCCGAGGGCCAGGGCGATGTCGCGGATCGTGGAGACGTAGGCGCGCGCGAGCGCGGGAGCATCCGCCTCCGCGCCCACGATCGGGCGTGTCACGATCTCGACCAGCGGCACGCCCGCCCGGTTGTAGTCGACGAGCGAGTACTCGGCGCCGTGGATGCGGCCCGTCGCCCCGCCGACGTGCGTGAGCTTGCCCGCATCCTCCTCCATGTGCGCGCGCTCGATCGGCACCTGGAACACCCGGCCGTTCTCGAGCTCGACCTCGACCGAGCCGTCGAAGGCGATCGGCTCGTCGTACTGCGAGATCTGGTAGTTCTTCGCGAGATCGGGGTAGAAGTAGTTCTTCCGGGCGAACCGGCTCGACGGCGCGATCTCGCAGCCGAGCGCGAGACCGAGCGAGATCGACGAACGCACCGCCTCACCGTTCACGACCGGCAGCGACCCGGGCAGGCCCAGGCAGACCGGCGTCACCAGCGTGTTCGGCGCCGCGTCGTGGTTCGCCGAGTTCGCCGGGTTCGGGGCCGGCGAGAACATCTTGGTCTCGGTGTTCAGCTCGACGTGCACCTCGAGCCCGATGACCGGCTCGAACAGCTCGAGCGCACGGTCGAAGTCCATCAGTTCGACACGGGCCATCAGACGGCGCCTTCCTCGGTCGCGAGCAGCTCATGGGTGGTGAGGGCGGGTGCCCGGTTCAGCAGCGGCCCGCCCCACTCGGCGAGCAGCAGCTGCTCGAGCGCCCCGCCGACGTTGTACAGACGCGCGTCCTCGCGGGCAGGGGCCAGGAACTGGATCCCGACGGGCAGCCCGTCCTCCGGCGCGAGACCGGCGGGCACCGAGATGCCGGGCACGCCCGCGAGGTTCGCCGGGATGGTCGCGACGTCGTTGAGGTACATCGCCAGCGGGTCGTCGAGCTTCTCGCCGAGCCGGAACGCCGTCGTCGGCGCCGTCGGGGTGGCGAGCACGTCGACATTCGAGAACGCCTGGTCGAAGTCGCGCTGCACGAGGGTGCGGACCTTCTGCGCGCTGCCGTAGTACGCGTCGTAGTAGCCGGCCGACAGGGCGTAGGTGCCGAGGATGATCCGGCGCTTGACCTCGGCGCCGAACCCGGCCTCGCGGGTCGCCGACATGACCTGCTCGACCGTGCCGCCGCCGTCGGGCGTGACCCGGAGGCCGAAGCGCACCGAGTCGAACTTCGCGAGGTTCGACGACGCCTCGGCGGGCAAGATCAGGTAGTAGGCGGCGATGGCGTGCTCGAAGTTCGGCGCGGACACCTCGACGATCTCGGCGCCGTTGCGCTCGAGCAGCTCGAGGGCCTCGTGGAAGCGCTGGCGGACGCCGGCCTGGAAGCCGTCGGAGTCGAGCTCCTTGACGACGCCGATGCGCAGGCCCGAGACATCCGCCTGACGCACGGCGTCGGCCATCGACGGCCACGCCTCGGGGATCGAGGTCGAGTCGTGGGGGTCGTGCCCGGCGATGACGTCCTGCAGGAGCGCGGCGTCGAGCACGGTGCGCGTGACGGGACCGATCTGGTCGAGCGAGGAGGCGAGGGCGATCGAGCCGTACCGGCTCACGGCGCCGTAGGTCGGCTTCACACCGACCGTACCCGTGACGTGCGCGGGCTGACGGATGGAGCCGCCGGTGTCGCTGCCGAGGGCGAGGGGCGCTTCGAACGCGGCGACGGCCGCGGCCGACCCGCCGCCCGAACCGCCGGGGATGCGGTCGAGGTCCCACGGGTTGTGCGTCGGGCCGTACGCCGAGTGCTCGGTCGACGACCCCATGGCGAACTCGTCCATGTTCGTCTTGCCGAGCGGCACGAGGCCCGCCTCGCGGACCCGGCGCACGGGCGTCGCGTCGTACGGGGGCACCCAGCCCTCGAGGATGCGCGAACCCGCGGTCGAGGGCATGCCCTCGGTGACGAGGACGTCCTTCACCGCGATCGGCACGCCCGCGAGTTCGCCGAGCGTCTCGCCCGCTGCACGGCGACGGTCGATGTCGGCGGCCGCCTCGAGCGCGCGGTCGGCCGCGACGTGGAGGAACGCGTGCACGGCGCCGTCGACGGCCTCGATGCGGTCGAGGTGGGCACGCGTCGCCTCGACCGAGGAGACGTCGCCGGAGGCGAGGCGCGCCGCCAGGTCGGCGGCGGAGAGGCGGATCAGGTCGTCGCCGTGGCTCACTGCTCCTCCCCCAGGATCGCGGAGACCTTGAACCGGTCGCCGTCGCGCTCGGGCGCACCGGAGAGCGCTTCGGCCGGCGTGAGAACGTTGTCGCCCACGACATCGTCGCGGAAGACGTTCCGCATCGCGATCGGGTGGCTCGTCGGCGGCACGTCGGGCGTCGCGACCCGGCTCACCTGCTCGACGGCCTGCATGATCTGGCCGAGTTCGGTCGTGAGGTGCGCGATCTCTTCCTCGGTGAGCGCGATGCGGGCGAGGGTCGCGAGGTGGGCGACCTGCTCCGCACTGATTTCAGACATGCTGCTCCGAACGTGTCGTGGTGGGAATGGCTCGATTCTATCGGGGCGGCGGCGCCGGTCGATCTGGGCAGCCGGGCCCGCGCTCAGCCCTGTACGCCGAAGAGGCCCTCGCCGTGGCGATGCAGCAGCTCGTAGGCTTCGGCGAACGTCTCGGGCTCGGGCTCGTCGGCCCGGCCGAACCGGGCGAGCAGCAGTCCGATGAGCCCCCGCGCCGGCGGGCTCAGCGGCTTGTCCTTGTGCGCGTGCGCCGGATGCGGCGCCGTCGCCTCGGGATTCGGCGGCACGTACTGCGGCGTCGTCGACGGCCAGGTCGAGGGATGCCTCGGCCGGTCGAGGTTCACCACCCCGAACAGGTCGTTCGCCCCGGCGTCGCGGCGCGTGAGCGGCTTCAGCCCATGCAATCGCGACAGTGTCGAGATGACGGCCGCGTGGTGCATCTCGTCATGCACGATCGTGCCGGCGCGCGTGTACGCCGACACGGCGATCGCCGGCACCCGGCAGCCGAGCCGGTCGAAGGTGAAGCCCATCTCCCCGGGCTCCCCGCCCTCGTGCGGTGGCGTGGCCTCGGGCGGCGGCACGTGGTCGTACGTGCCGCCGTGCTCGTCGAACGTGATGAGCAGCAGCGTGTTGACCGCGTTCGAGCCCTCGGGACTCGCGCTCGTCTTCACCGCCTCGTAGATGCGGTGGATGAGCAGTTCGCCCGCACGGACATCGGAGACCGCGCTGTCGATCACCTCCGTGCCGTCGACCTCCGATTCGCGCAGCTTGCCGAACGGCGGGTGGAAGTCGTTGTGGTTGTAGATCATGCGGGGCTCGACGAAGGCGTACGCCGGCAGGTTGCCCGTGCGGACGTCGTCGAAGAACTGCTCCATCGTGGCGAAGTGGTCGGTGCGCCAATACGGCTCGAGCACGGGCGCGTGCAGCACGCCCGTGAACGAGACGAGCTGCAGCTCGTCGAAGTAGATGCGCCAGCTGAGGCCGGCTTCCTCGAGGCGGTTGAACACCGTGGGAGCGGCTGGCGCGTCGAGCCACTTGCCGTAGCCGCCGCCATGCTTGTTGGTCACGAACCCATGCGAGGTCGAGGCGTGGAAGAACGACCTGTTGCAGAACGTCTGGGACGGCACGGCGCAGTGCCAGGCGTCGAACACCGCGAAGTTCTTCGCGAGCGTCGACAGCACGGGCAGCATCTCGGGCGAGAAGGAGCCCATGATCTGGTTCGCCTCGGCGGGCGTGGGCGCGGCGCCCTTCTTCCTGCGACTGAAGTCGGCGTGGTAGTCGAGGAGGAAGCCGTCCATCGTCGGCGTCTGACCCGCGGGCGGCGCGTTGAACGGGGCGCGCGTGTCGCCCACTTCGACGTCGGCGTTGTCCGCCGGGTCGAAGATCCCGAACAGCTGGGTGTTCACGTGCGGGTACTCTTCGCCCGGGTCGGGGTTCGGGCGCCCCATCACGTCGTCGGTCGCTCCCTCGTACACGTGGGCCGGGACGCTCGTGCCATCGGGAGCGGGGTTCGCGTACTCGCCGAACGCCAGGCCGTCGAACCGCTGGCCGTCGGGAACGTCGTCGGGCGTGTACAGCCAGCCGAGCAGATTGTCGAAGGACCGGTTCTCGCCCATGACGACGACGAGGTGGTCGAAGCCGGCCTCCTCGCGCGGGTTCAGCGCCGCGAAGTCGTCTGCGCCCTCGGCGAAGCCGCGCGCGTGGCCGATCGCGGCCCCGATCGCGGCGCCCGCTCCCCCGCCGACGACCGCGCCCGCGGCGGCCGCGCCGCCGATCTTCAGGAAGTCCCGCCGCGACGCACGGCGCGCCGACTCGGACTCGTCGGCGCCGTCATCCGGCCGGCTCCCCCGCGCTGCAGCCACTGCGTCCCCCTTCTCCGCCGCCGGTCGCGCCGGCGCCGACTCACTCGCGTCAGGCCTCCGACGCCGGATCCGATCCGACGGACTCCGCCGCCTGGTCGAGCGCCGCAGGCCCCTGCGTCACGAGCACCGCGAACTGCGCGGCGTCGAGCACGCGGATGCCGAGCTCCTCCGCCTTGGCGAGCTTGGATCCGGCGCCGGGCCCCGCGGCCACGAAGTCGGTCTTCTTCGAGACGCTCGAGGCGGCCTTGCCACCGGCGGCGATGATCGCCTCCTGGGCCCCTTCGCGCGTGAACCCCTCGAGCGAGCCCGTCGCGACGACGGTGAGCCCCGCGAGGACGCCGCCCGCCTCAGCCGCGGCACCCGGCCCGGGATGGCCCGGCGTCGACCACTGCACGCCGGCCGCGGCCCACCGATCGACGATGTCGCGGTGCCAATCCTCCTCGAACCAGTCGATGAGCGCGTCGGCGATGATGCCGCCGACGCCCTCGACCTGCGCGAGCTCGTCGCGCGAGGCCGCGCGGATCGCGTCGAGCGAGCCGAACCAGTCGGCGAGCGCTCGCGCCGCCACGGGCCCGACGTGCCGGATGTTGAGCGAGACGATGAGGCGCCACAGCGGTTTCGTCTTCGCCTTCTCGAGTTCGGCGAGGAGCTTCGTCGCGGCCTCCGACGGCAGCAGCTCGCGGTGGCTCTTCCGGATGCCGGCCCGGCGGCGCTCGGCCGCGTCGAGGTGCTCGGTGCCGGGCGGATACGTCGCGGGTCCCCACTTCTGGAACGGCGCACGTCGAACCGGCTCGCCGGACTCCTCGTCGACGCGGGGCTCGCCCGTCTCGGCGTCGCGCACGACGACCTCGATGGGGATCAGTTCGTCGAGCGTGAGCTCGAACAGCCGCGCCTCGGTGCGAAGCGGCGGCTCCGCGGGCACGTACGGCTGCGTGAGCGCCGCCGCCGTGACCTCGCCGAGCGCCTCGATGTCGAGCGCCCCGCGAGAGCCGATGTGCTCGACGCGGCCGCGCACCTGCGCCGGGCACGACCTCGCGTTCGGGCACCGGAGGTCGATGTCGCCCTCCTTCATGGGGCGGAGCGGGGTTCCGCATTCGGGGCAGCGCTCGGGCATGTGCCATTCGCGCTCGGTGCCATCGCGGAGTCCCTCGACGGCGCCCAGGATCTCGGGGATCACGTCGCCGGCTTTGCGGAGGACGACGGTGTCGCCGATCAGCACGCCCTTGGCGCGGACCACGTCTTGATTGTGCAGGGTGGCCTGGCGGACCGTGCTGCCCGCCACCTTCACCGGCTCCATGATCGCGAACGGGGTCGCCCGGCCCGTGCGCCCGACGCCGACGGCGATGTCGAGGAGCTTGGTGTGCACCTCCTCGGGCGGGTACTTGTACGCGATCGCCCACCGGGGCGCACGGCTCGTGGCGCCGAGCTCGGCATGCAGCTCGAGCTCGTCGACCTTGACGACGATGCCGTCGATCTCGTGCTCGACGTCGTGGCGGTGCTCGCCCCAGTGCGCGATAAAGCCGGCGACCTCGTCGATCGAGCCGAGCACCCTGGTGTGCGGCGAGACGGGCAGCCCCCAGCCGGCGATGAGGTCGTAGATCTCGGACTGCGACGAGACGGGCGGGTCGGCCCACGCCCCGATGCCGTGGAGGTAGAGCGACAGGCGGCCGAGCCGCTCGCGCATGAGCGCGAGCTGTTCGGTCCCCTTGTTCTCCCGGCGCTGCCTGAGGCTGCCCGCGGCCGTGTTGCGGGCGTTCGCGAACTCGGGGAACCGCACGGGGATGTCCTCGTCGGCCCGGCCCTTGGCGCGCTGTTCCGCCGCGAAGCGGGCCTGCAGCTCATGCTGGCGCTCGTTCAGGGCCTCGAAGTCGCTGGTGCGGAGGAAGACCTCGCCTCTGACCTCGAAGAAGGACGGGTAGCCGGATCCCTCGAGCCTCCGCGGGATGGCGGGGATGAACTCGATGTTCTCGGTGATGTCTTCGCCGACGCGCCCGTCGCCCCGTGTGGTCGCGGTCTCGAGTACGCCATCGCGGTAGGCGAGGCTGATCGCGAGGCCGTCGATCTTCAGCTCGCTGAGCCAGCGCACGTCGCGGCCGGCGGCCTGACGGGTTTTCGTCGCCCACTCGCGGAACTCGTCGAGGCTGAACACGTTGTCGAGGCTGAGCATGCGCTCGGCGTGCTCGTGGGTCGGGAACCCGGCCTGCACGATCGCCGCGCCCACCTGCTGGGTGGGGCTGTCCTGCCCGGCGAGCTCGGGAAAGGCGCGCTCGATGGCCTCGAGCCGATGGAAGTCGGCGTCGTACTCAGCATCGGAGAGCGGCGAGTCGCCGTCGGCGTAGTACGCGAGCCGGGCGCCCTCGATGCGTTCGCGCAGGCGGTCGCTCTCCGCGCGCGCCGCGTCGAACTCCATGGTCTCCAGCTCGCCGGGGATCTCGCTCACACGGCCATCCTAGGAGCGCGGTCCGACACCGTCGCGGCGGCGCACCCGGCCGGCCGCGCCCAGGCGGGATGCCCGGCCGGAAGGTCCGTCGGCTACGCGTCCACGGGCACGGCGCTCACCGTGCGGTCGATGGTGCACTGACCGAGCACCCTCGTACCGACGTAGACCACCGCGGTCTGCCCTGGCGCGACGCCGTCGAGCGGGCGATCGGGCACGATCACGAGTTCGGACTCGTCGCCAGGTCCGGGTGCGACGTGCGCGGTCGCCGGCACCGGGTCGGCGTGCGCCCGGATCTGCACGTCGCAGGCGAACGCCTCCCGAGCGCGGGCGACCAGTCCGGAGGCGACCGGGTCGGCGCCGGCCCAGGAGAACCTCGACCCGGCGATCTCCGCGACCGCGAGCGCCTCCTTCGGGCCCACCACCACGGTGTTCTGCTTCGGCCGCACCTCGAGGACGAACCGGGGCCGGCCGTCCGGGGCCGGCGTGCCGAGGTGCAGCCCTCGGCGCTGTCCGACGGTATAGGCGTGCGCGCCGTCGTGCCGGCCGACGACGGCGCCGGTGCGGTCGACGATGTCGCCGGGCGCCTCGCCGACCTTCTCGGCGAGCCAGCCCTTCGTGTCGCCGTCGGAGATGAAGCAGATGTCGTACGAATCGGGCTTCCGCGCGACCTGGAGTCCGCGCCGCTCGGCCTCCTGGCGGACGAGCTCCTTCGAGGGGGTGTCGCCGAGCGGGAAGTAGGCGTGCGCGAGCTGCTCGGCGGTGAGCACGCCCAGCACGTACGACTGGTCCTTCGCCTCCGCGCTCGCGCGGTGGAGCTCCCGCCGGCCCGAGGCATCCGTCGTGATCTTCGCGTAGTGGCCCGTCGCCACCGCGTCGAAGCCGAGCGCGAGCGCCTTCTCGAGGAGTGCGGCGAACTTGATGCGCTCATTGCAGCGCATGCAGGGGTTCGGCGTGCGTCCGGCCGAGTACTCGGCGATGAAGTCTTCGACGACGTCGGACTTGAACCGCTCGGAGAAGTCCCACACGTAGTACGGGATGCCGAGCAGGTCGGCGGCGCGCTGGGCGTCCATCGAGTCCTCGATGGTGCAGCAGCCGCGGCTGCCGGTGCGCAGCGTGCCCGGCATCCGGCTGAGCGCGAGGTGCACGCCGACGACGTCGTGGCCGGCCTCGACGGCGCGCGCCGCCGCGACGGCGCTGTCGACACCGCCGGACATGGCCGCAAGCACTCGCATGCGTCCAGTCTACGAACGGCGGCTGGGCGGATGCCCCGAGCCGGTGCTCACCGGTCGAACGAGGTCGTGCGCGCGGCGAGGCCGGCGCGCGCGGCGCGGGCGTGCGCCTCGGGCAGCGCGGCGAGGAACGCGTCGACGTCCGCGTCGGTGGACGCGTGCCCGAGCGTCAGGCGGAGCGCGCCGCGCGCGTCGGCCTCGCTGCGGCCCATCGCGAGCAGGACGTGGCTCGGCTCGGGCACGCCGGCCTGGCACGCCGATCCCGTCGACACGGCGACGCCCGCGGCGTCGAGGAGGAAGAGCAGCGAGTCGCCCTCGCATCCCGGGAAGGAGAAGTGGACGTTCGCCGGCAGGCGGCCGGCGGGGTCGGGGTCGCCGGAGAGGCGCGCGTCGGGCACGAGCCGGGTCACGCCCGCGATGAGCCGGTCGCGGAGGGCCGCCATCCGGACCGTGTCGTCGTCGAGCCGGGCCGCCACGGCGGTCGCCGCCGCGGCGAACGCGGCCGCCGCCGCGACGTCCTGCGTACCCGACCGGATGCGGCGCTGCTGGCCGCCGCCGTGCAGGAGCGGCTCGATCTGCGCCGAGCGGTCGAGGACGAGCGCGCCGATGCCGGCCGGCCCGCCGATCTTGTGCGCGGAGACACTGACGGCCACGAGTCCCGCGCCGGCCGGTGCCGCGGTCGCCGTGCGGATCGCGTGCAGGTCGATGGGGAGCTGGCCGTACGCCGCGACCGCATCGGCATGCAACGGCACCCCCGCCCGGGCGGCCAGCGCGGCCGCCTCTGTCACGGGCTGGATGGTGCCGACCTCGTTGCTCGCCCACAGCATCGTGACGAGCGCGATGGATGCCGCGTCGCGTTCGAGCTCCGCGGCGAGCGCGTCGAGCCGCACGCGGCCCACCTCGTCGACGGGCAGTTCGACGAGCTCGGCGCCGTCGTGCTCGGCGAGCCAGTCGACGGTGTCGATCGTCGCGTGGTGCTCGCCCGCGGGGTACAGGATGCGTCGGGCGATGCCCGCGGGGCTCGCGTCGCGGCGACGCCAGTACAGCCCCTTGATCGCGAGGTTCACCGACTCGGTGCCGCTGCCCGTGAAGACGACCTCGATGGGGTCGGCGCCGAGCGTGGCGGCGACCTGTTCGCGGGACTGTTCGAGGAGTCGCTTGGCGCGCTGGCCGGCGCTGTGGATGGACGCGGGGTTGCCGGTCACCTGCAGGGCCGCCGTGAGCGCGTCGATCGCCTCGGGCAGCATCGGGGTCGTGGCGGCGTGGTCGAGATACGCCATGGAACTACTGTAGAACGCATGTCCGCGCCCGATCCCCTGCACGATCTCGGGGTGCGCGCCGACGCGGACGGCGGACTGCTGCGGCTGTGGTCGGAGCACGCGACCGCGGTCGAACTGGTCGTCTTCGCGGCCGACGACCTCGACTGGGCAATCGACCGGGTGGCCGCCGAACGCGACGAGCACGGCGTCTGGCGGGCCCGCTCGGCGCGCCTCGTCCCGGGTGCGCACTACGGGGTCCGGGTCGACGGGCCGGCCGGCCCTGCGCACGCCTTCAACCCGGTGCACACGCTCCTCGACCCGTATGCCACGGGGCTCGCCCGCGCCGACGACGGCTCGTGGCGCGGCGTCGCCCTCGCGCCGCTCGACGCGCCGGCCGACCGGGTGTACGAAGCCGCCGCCCGTCCTCCCGCCCCGCGCATCCCGCTCGACCGGACCGTCGTCTACGAGGCCCACGTCCGCGGCTTCAGTCGCCGGAACCCTGCGGTGCCGGCCGAGCTCAGGGGCACCTACGCCGGGCTCGCGCACGACGCCTCGATCGAGCACCTGACCCGGCTCGGCGTGACGACGGTCGAGCTCCTGCCCGTGCATGCCTTCGTCTCGGAGGAGCGTCTCGTGCGTCAGGGGCGCCCGAACTACTGGGGCTACAACACGCTCGCGTTCTTCGCCCCGCATGCCCCCTACGCCACGACGGACGCGCAGGCCGCCGGCCCTGCGGCCGTGCGGGACGAGTTCGCCGCGATGGTCGACGGGCTCCACCGGGCCGGGCTCGAGGTGGTGCTCGATGTGGTCTACAACCACACGGCCGAGGAGGGCCGGCACGGCCCGACCTTCAGCTTCCGCGGCATCGACAACGCCGGGTACTACCGGCACGGCGTCGACGGCGAGTACTTCGACACCACGGGCTGCGGCAACACGCTCGACTTCGGCGGCGAGCCGGCGCGCCGGCTGGTGCTCGACTCCATGCGGTACTGGGCGGGCGAGGTCGGCGTCGACGGCTTCAGACTCGACCTCGCGGCGACGCTCGGCCGCGACGAGGACGGCGGATTCGACGCCGAGCACCCGCTCCTGCGGGCGATGCTCGACGACCCGGTGATCGGCGCCACGAAGCTGATCGCCGAGCCGTGGGACGTCGGTCCGGGCGGCTGGCAGACCGGCAACTTCCCCGCCGGCTTCACGGAGTGGAACGACCGCTACCGCGACCGGATGCGCGACTTCTGGCTGAGCGACCTCCGCCGGGAGCGCGAGACTGGCTCGGCCGGCAGCGGCATCGGCCGGTTCGCGACCCGGCTGGCCGGCTCCGCGAACACGTTCGCCCAGGAGCGCGGCCCCCTCGCGAGCCTGAACTTCATCACCGCGCACGACGGCTTCACCCTGGCCGACCTGACGGCGTACGACGTGAAGCACAACGAGGGCAACGGGGAGGACAATCGCGACGGCACCGACGCGAACCGGTCGTACAACCACGGCGTCGAGGGACGCACCGACGACCCCGAGATCCTCGCGGCTCGCCGGCGGAGCATCCGCAACCTGCTCGGCACGCTGCTGCTCTCGGCCGGCGTGCCGATGCTCACCGCCGGCGACGAGGTGGGCCGGAGCCAGGCCGGCAACAACAACGCCTACTGCCACGATTCCGAGCTGACCTGGCTCGACTGGTCGTGGGGCGAGGACGCGCGGCGACTGCTCGCGACCGCACGGCATCTCATCCGGCTGCGCGCCGAGAACCCGGCACTCCGACCGGTCCGCTACGGCGTCTTCGGCGAGACGACGCCGAGCGCGACGCAGATGGACTGGTACAACGCCGACGGCGCGACCATGACCATCGACGACTGGAACTCCCCCGCCGAGCGCACGTTGCAGTACCTCGCCGCGTCGACCCCCGAGACCGAGGGCCCGAACCGCATCCTGCTCGTCGTGCACGCGCACGAGGCTCCGACCGAGGTCGTGCTGCCCGCACACGACGGCGTCGACCGGTACGTGCTGCTCTGGGACTCGGCGGCCGAGTCACCCGACGCGGACGACGCGCCCGGCGCCCCGGCGTCCGAGACTCGGCCCGCCGAGTCGAGGCCGGGCGAGCGCGTCGGCGTGGCAGCGCAGTCCATGCGGCTCTACCGCGCGGAGGGCGCGCGATGACGAGGCGAACGGATGCCTCCGCCGGCACGCCGGCGACCGTCGCCCTCCAGGCGGCCGGCATCGCCTTCCGGGCGCACGCCTACGAGCACGACCCTCGCGCCGCGGCCTTCGGCCTCGAGGCGGCCGAGAAGCTCGGCGTCGACCCCGAGCGCGTGTTCAAGACCCTCCTCGCCACGGTCGACGGCGGCCCGCTCGCCGTCGGTATCGTGCCCGTGGCGCAGCAGCTCGACCTGAAGGCGCTGGCGGCCGCCGTCGGCGGGAAGCGCGCCGAGCTCGCCGATCCGGCGACCGCCGAACGCCGCACCGGGTACGTCGTCGGCGGCATCAGCCCGATCGGACAGAAGACGGCGCTGCCGACCGTGCTCGACGAGTCGGCCATCCTGTGCGAGACCATCCTGGTCTCGGGCGGGCGTCGCGGCTTCGACGTGGAGCTCGCGCCCGACGACTTGCTCGCGGTCACGGCCGGCCGCTACGCGCCGATCGCGCGTCAGCGCTGACCCGCTACTCCCCCGACGGCGGGAGGGCGACGAGCCCGAGTTCGGCGGCGCTCTGCAGCAGCGGATGCCGCGGGATGACCCGGACGGTGTAGCCGAAGGCGCCGGCCCGATCGAGCACCAGGCGGCCCGCGTAGACCCGCGGGCCGGGGGCATCCGGGTCGCTCGTCAGCTCGAGCGCCTCGCGGCGCGGCGACGAGATGGTCTCGTCCGCCGTGGCCCGACCGAAGACCACCTCGATCTGCACGTCGTCGGGCGAGAGCTCCCCGAGTTCGACGTGGGCGCGCAGCCGCACCTCGTCGCCGACCTGCGGCGCGTCGATGCCGCCCGACTCGACATGGACCACCGCGACCTGCGGCCACGCCGCGCGGAGCCTGGCACCGAACGCCGCGAGCTCGCGCGCGCCCCGCGCATGGTCGGCGCCCATGGCGACGGCGTGCCGCCAGGCGTGCCGGTAGAGGCGGTCGACGTACTCGCGCACCATCCGGTCGGCGCCGAGCTCGGGCACCAGCCCGGCAAGCGTCCGGCGCAGCATGCCGACCCAGTCGCGCGGCACGTCATCGGAGTCGCGGTCGTAGAAGCGGGGCGTGACGTCGTGCTCGAGCAGGTCGTACAGTGCGTCCGCCTCGACGGCGTCGCGCTCGGCCGCGTCGGCCGAGGCGTCGGCGGACGGGATGACCCACCCGTAGTCCTCCCCGGCGGACTCCGCCCACCAGCCGTCGAGGATGGAGAGGTTGAGCGCGGCGTTCATCGCCGCTTTCATGCCGGAGGTCCCGCAGGCTTCCAGGGGCCGCAGCGGGTTGTTGAGCCACACGTCGCAGCCCGGGTAGAGCACGCTCGCCATGCCCATGTCGTAGTCGGGCAGGAAGACGATCCGCTCGCGGAGCTCGGGCCGCTGGGCGAACTGCACGAGCTGCTGGATGAGGCGCTTGCCCTCGTCGTCGGCGGGATGGGACTTGCCGGCCACCACGAACTGCACGGGTCGATCGGGGTCGGTGAGGATCGCCGCGAACCGCTCGGGGTCCTGGAGCATGAGCGTCAGCCGCTTGTACGTCGGCACCCGGCGCGCGAAGCCGACCGTCAGCGCATCGGGGTCGAGGACGTTGCCGATCCACTCCGGTGCCGGAGCCCCGGCGTGCTGGGCCGACCAGGCGGCGGCGAGCCGGCGCCTGGCCTCCTCGACGAGCTGCAGCCGCATGCGACGTTTCACCGACCACAGTTCGGCGTCATCGAGTGCGGCGCTCGACCAGTCGGCGTGCTCGGGGTCGGCCGAGCCCAGCACCTGCTCGCTGAGCGAGAGCAGGGCGGGGTCGGTCCAGGTTGGGGCGTGCACGCCGTTCGTCACCGAGGTGATGGGCACCTCGTCGGCGTCGAACCCCGGCCACAGCGAGCCGAACATGCGCCGGCTGACCTCACCGTGCAGCTTCGAGACGCCGTTGGCATGCTGGGCGAGCCGAAGGCCCATCACAGCCATGTTGAACGGGCTCGTCGCCGGGTCGGCGCCGGGCTCCACGCCGAGGGCGAGGGCATCCGCCGGGGGCACGCCGGGCAGCAGGGTGTTCGTCAAGTACCGCTCGACGAGTCCGCGGTCGAACCGGTCGATGCCCGCCGGCACCGGCGTGTGCGTCGTGAACACCGTCGACGCCCGCACGAGCTGCAGTGCCTCGGGGAAGCTCAGCCCGCCGGCGATGAGCTCGGAGATGCGCTCGAGCCCCAGGAAGCCCGCATGACCCTCGTTCATGTGGAACACCTCGGGCTCGGGCTGCCCCGCGAGCTCCGCCCACGCGCGGATGGCGCGGACGCCGCCGATGCCGAGGAGCAGCTCCTGCAGGAGCCGGTGCTCGCCGCCGCCGCCGTAGAGCCGGTCGGTGACGGCGCGGAGCTCGTCGGGGTTCGCGGGCACGTCGGTGTCGAGCAGGAGCAGGGTGACCCGGCCCACCCGGGCGCGCCACACCCGGGCGGCGAGGGCGCGATCGTCGGGAAGGCCGAGCGTCACCTGCACGGCGGTGCCGTCGGGGCGGCGGAGGAGTGAGAGCGGGAGCCCGTCGGGGTCCTGCACGGGGTAGCGCTCCTGCTGCCACCCGTCGGGAGAGATGGACTGCGAGAAGTAGCCGGCCGCATAGAACAGCCCGACCCCGAGGATCGGCACGCCGAGGTCGCTCGCCGCCTTGAGATGATCGCCGGCGAGGATGCCGAGCCCGCCCGAGTACTGCGGCAGCGCCTCGGTGATGCCGAACTCCGGCGAGAAGTACGCGATGCTCCGCGGAGCGTCGTCGCCGAGGCTCTGGTACCAGCGCGGTTCGTCGAGGTAGGCCCGCAGTTCGGCGCGCTCGCGTTCGGCCCAGGCGACGAAGCCCTCGTCGGCGGCGAGCTCGTCGAGGCGTGCCGGATCGACGGCGCCGAGGAACGCGACCGGGTCGCGACCGGATGCCGCCCACCCGGCGGGATCGATGTGCTCGAACACGCGCCGGGTCGGCTCGTGCCACGACCAGCGCAGATTGCCGGCGAGCTCGTCGAGGGCCCCCAGCGCGGCGGGGACGACGGCGCGGACGGTGAACTTCCGGATCGGCTTCACCCGTCCCACACTATGGGCGCCGGGTGACGGCCGTGTGAACGGCGCGTCACACGGGCGGGCTCCGTCGCCGCGCCGCGAGCCCGTGCCGCTCGGCTGGACGACGCGCTACGGTCGGAGACGTGACCAGCCCCGCACCGCACCGCATCCCGGTGATCCGGCTCGCCCCCGCCGCGCCCGACCCGCGGTGGACCCCGAAGGCCTTCGAGGGCGAGGTGGTGCCCTTCGCCGCGACGGTGTTCCGCGAGGGGCACGACGCCGTCGGGGCGATGCTCGTGCTGACCTCGCCGTCCGGCGAGACGACGACCCACCGCATGTCGCTCGTCGCCCCGGGCACCGACCGCTGGGAGGTGCGCGTCCGGCTCGACGAGACGGGCCGCTGGCGCTGGCACGTCGACGGGTTCGGCGACGAGATCGCGACCTGGCGGCACGACGCGGCGGTGAAGATCGACGCCGGCGTGGATGCCCCGCTGATGTACGAGCTCGGCGCCCGCCTCCTCGAGCGCGCCGCCGCGGAGGCATCCCGCCCGCGCTCGCTCCGCACCCGGCTCACGGCGCTCGCCGCCCGCCTCCGCGACACGGATGCCTCGCCGGCCGCACGCCGGGCGCTCGTCGACGACCCCCTCCTCGACGTCTTCGACGCCCACCCCCTCACCCGCCTCTCGAGCTCGTCCGAGCCGCGGCAGCTGCTCGTCGAACGTCGGCGCGCGGGCGTCGGCAGCTGGTACGAGTTCTTCCCGCGGTCGGAGGGGGCGAAGCGGCTGAAGGACGGCAGCTGGCGATCGGGTACCTTCCGCACCGCCGCGAAGCGGCTCGCGGGCGTCGCGGCGATGGGCTTCGACGTCGTCTACCTGCCGCCGATCCATCCGATCGGCGTGACGAACCGCAAGGGTCGCAACAACACTCTCGATCCGGGGCCCCACGACCCGGGCTCGCCGTGGGCGATCGGCGGCCCGCTCTCGGACGGCTCCACCGGCGGCCACGACGCGATCCACCCCGACCTCGGCACGCTCGCCGACTTCCGCGCATTCGTGCGGGAGGCGGCGGCCCAGGGCATCGAGGTCGCGCTCGACCTCGCGCTGCAGGCCTCGCCCGACCACCCGTGGGTCGCCGAGCATCCCGAATGGTTCACCGTGCTGCCCGACGGCAGCATCCGCTTCGCGGAGAACCCGCCGAAGAAGTACCAGGACATCTACCCGGTGAACTTCGACGACGACCCCGAGGGCATCTTCGCCGAGGTGCTGCGGATCGTCCGGCACTGGATGGCGCAGGGCGTGCGCATCTTCCGCGTCGACAACCCGCACACCAAGCCGCTGTCGTTCTGGGAACGCCTCATCGCGGCCGTCAACGCCGAAGCGCCCGACGTCGTGTTCCTCGCCGAGGCCTTCACCCGGCCGGCGATGATGCAGTCGCTCGCCGCCGCGGGGTTCCAGCAGTCGTACACGTACTTCACCTGGCGGAACACGAAGGGCGAGCTGGAGGAGTTCCTCACGGGCCTCGCCACCGAGACGGCCGATTTCCTCCGGCCGAACCTCTTCGTGAACACCCCCGACATCCTGACCGAGTACCTGCAGTTCGGCGGTCCGGCCGCCTTCACGGTGCGGGCGACCATCGCTGCGACCGCCGCCCCGACGTGGGGCGTGTACGCCGGCTTCGAGCTGTTCGAATCGGTCGCGCGCCCGGGCGCCGAAGAGGCGATCGACAACGAGAAGTACGAGTACAAGCCGCGCGACTTCGCCGCCGCGGAGGCCGAAGGGCGATCGCTGGCGCTCTACCTCGGCATCCTGAACCGCATCAGGAGGGAGCATCCGGCCCTGCAGCAGCTCCGGAACCTGACGGTGCACCCGACCGACGACGACCAGGTCCTCGCGTACTCGAAGCACCTCGAGGCCCGGTTCACCGGCACGGGAGTCGATGACACGATCATCGTCGTCGCCAACGTCGACCCGCACTCGGTGCGAGAGACCACCGTGCACCTCGACCTCGCGGCGCTCGGCCTCGAGCCGGGGGCGCGGTACACCGTCGAAGACCTCGTCGAGGGCGAGCGCTGGGAGTGGGGCGCGTCGAACTACGTCCGGCTCGACGCGTTCACCCGGCCGGCGCACATCCTGCACGTGGTGCGGCGACCCGACGCCTCCCCCGCCGGCGCGGCGAGGGCCGACGCGGACGGGAGCCCGCATGCCTCCTGAGCCCACGCCCTTCCCATTCCCTGGGCCCGCCGTCCCTGACGACGTGCTCGCCGCCATCGCCGAGGGCCGGCACGCCGACCCGCATGCCGTGCTCGGCCAGCACGGGTTCGACCTGCCCGGCGCACCCGGCCCGCACACCGTCATCCGCACGCGCCGGCCGCTCGCGGCCGCGGTCGATGCCGTCCTCGACGACGGCCGCGTGGTCCCGCTGCACCACCTCGGGCACGGCGTCTGGGCGGGCGCCGACGGCTTCGGCCCCGTCGGGTACCGCATCCGGGCCCGATACGCGGACGGCGGCGAATGGGTCGCCGATGACCCGTACCGGTTCGCGCCCACCATCGGCGAGCTCGACCTCCACCTCATCCGCGAGGGCCGGCACGAGGAGCTCTGGCGCGCGCTGGGCGCGCACCATCGCGAGCACTGGGGCGCCGGCGGCGAGGTCCGCGGCACCGCCTTCACGGTCTGGGCGCCGCGCGCCCGCGCCGTGCGCGTGGTCGGCGACTTCAACCGCTGGGACGGCGCCGGTCACGCGATGCGCAGCATGGGCGCCTCGGGCGTGTGGGAGCTGTTCGTCCCCGACCTCGAACCCGGCGCGACGTACAAGTTCGAACTGCTCACCGCAGACGGACGGTGGATCATGAAGGCCGACCCCATGGCCCGCCGCGCCGAGGTCGCCCCCGCGACCGCCTCGGTCATCGCCGACGACGGCTCGTACGTGTGGGGCGACGGCGAGTGGATGTCCCGCCGTGCCGGCACCAACCCGCACGACGGACCCATGAGCATCTACGAGCTCCACCTCGGCTCCTGGCGCCCCGGACGCGGCTACCGCGACGTCGCCGACGAGCTCATCGAGTACGTGCAGTGGCTGGGCTACACCCACGTGGAGTTCATGCCGCTGGCGGAGCATCCGTTCGGCGGCTCGTGGGGGTACCAGGTCACGGGGTACTACGCGGCGACCAGCCGGTTCGGCTCCCCCGACGATCTGCGCCACCTCATCGACCGGCTGCACCAGGCCGGCATCGGCGTGATCATGGACTGGGTGCCCGGCCACTTCCCGAAGGACGACTGGGCGCTCGCCCGCTTCGACGGCGCTCCGCTCTACGAGCATCCCGACCCGCGACGCGGCGAGCAGCCCGACTGGGGCACGTACGTCTTCGACTACGGCAGCCCCCAGGTGCGCAACTTCCTCGTCGCCAACGCCCTGTTCTGGCTCGAGGAGTTCCACGTCGACGGCCTCCGGGTCGACGCCGTCGCGTCCATGCTCTACCTCGACTACTCGCGGGCGGACGGCGAGTGGGTGCCGAACATCCACGGCGGACGCGAGCACCTCGAGGCCATCGCCTTCCTGCAGGAGGCGACCGCGACCGCCTACAAGCGGAACCCCGGCATCGTCATGATCGCCGAGGAGTCCACGTCGTGGCCGGGCGTGACGGCGTCGACCTCATCGGGCGGCCTCGGGTTCGGGTACAAGTGGAACATGGGGTGGATGCACGACACCCTCCAGTACGTGCAGGTCGACCCGCTGTACCGGTCGCACCACCACCACCACGACCTCACGTTCTCGTTCCTCTACGCGTTCAGCGAGCACTTCATCCTGCCGATCAGCCACGACGAGGTCGTGCACGGCAAGGGCTCGCTCGTGCGGAAGATGCCGGGCGATCACTGGCAGCAGCTCGCGAACGTGCGCGCCTACCTCGCGTTCATGTGGGCGCACCCCGGCAAGCAGCTGCTGTTCATGGGGCAGGAGTTCGGGCAGCTCTCTGAGTGGAGCGAGGAGCGCGGGCTCGACTGGTGGATCCTCGACCAGCCGAGCCACCGGCAGCTCGCCGAGTTCGTGGGCGCCCTGAACCGGCTCTACCGGGAGACCCCGGCCCTCTGGCAGCTCGACGACGATTCCGAGGGCTTCCAGTGGGTCGAAGGCGGCGCGGCGGCCGAGAACGTCGTCGCGTTCCTCCGCTTCGACCGCGACCGCACGCCGCTGCTCTGCATCGTGAACTTCGCCGGCGTCCCCCATCACGGATTCCGGCTGGGACTCCCGCAGCCCGGCCGGTGGACGGAGGTGCTGAACTCGGATGCCGCGGAGTACGGCGGCTCCGGCGTCGGCAACCTCGGCGCGGTCGATGCGACGGATGCCCTGTGGGCCGGCCGTCCCGCCTCCGCGACGTTCACCCTGCCGCCGCTCGGCGCGGTCTGGTTCCGCTTCGACGGCTGACGACGCCGGGGCCCCTGGCACCCCCTGCCGGTGCTGCGTGCAGGACGGCGGTTCGACCGCCCGGCGTCAGTAGAGCAGGTTCGCCAGTCGGCGCCGTGCCGCCGCGACCCGCGGGTCGTCGGTGCCGGCCACCTCGAAGAGCTCGATGAGGCGCTCGCGGACCCGCGACTTGCCCGCCGCGTCCAGCGACGGGAAGAGGTCGAGCAGACGTGCGAACGCGTCGTCGACGTGACCGCCCGAGAGGTCGAGGTCCGCGACATCCAGCTGCGCGTCGAGGTCGTCGGGGTTCGCCGCCGCGGCGTTGCGGATCTCGTCGAGCGTCTTGCCCTGCAGCCGGCCGAGGAGGTTCGCCTGCGCGAGGCCGGCGACCGCGAGCGCGTCGCGCGGGTCCTGCGCGATCGCCGTGCGGTACGCCGCGGACGCCGCGGCGTAGTCGCCCCGGGAGATCGCGTCGTACGCTTCCTGGTGCAGCGGCGGCAGCGGTGCCTCAGCGGGCTCGGCCGGCTCGGCCGTGCCCTCGGCACCGGCGTCGACCGTGCCCGTGACCCCGTTCTGGCCGGCGAGCTGCAGGAGCTGGTCGAACACCTGCTCGATCACGTCGTCGGGCTGCACGCCCTGGAAGAGCGGCACGGGCTGTCCGGCCACGAGGGCGACGACCGTCGGCACGGCCTGCGCCTGCAGGGCCTGGACGAGCTGCGGGCTGCGGTCGGCTTCGACCGTGGCGAGCACGAGTCGACCCGCACGGGCGCGCACGAGCCGGTCGAGCGTGTCGACGAGGGCGGTCGACTGCTCGCTCCAGCTCGCCCACAGCACCACGACCACCGGCACGGTCCGCGAGAGCTCGAGGACGGGGCCGAAGCCCTGGTCGTCGGTCGCGAACACGATGCGGTCGTCCGCGCCCGTCGACGGCGCGGCATCCCCCTGGCGCTGGGGCTGGACGAGCGAGGACAGGTCGACCGCACCGCGCAGGCCGGCCGACGGCGGGATGGGATTCGTCACGGGATCTCCGATGCTCCGATGAGGCTCTCCGACCAGCCGAGCACCCGGACCTGCTCGTCCGAGCCGACGGCCGGCACGTAGAAGAGGATCTGGATGATGACCTGGCGCTGCACGCCCTTCGCGCTCTTCTCGGTGAAGCCGCTGAGCGAGCGACCGGCGCCGGGCTCGAATCCGATCGTACCGCCGTCGTTCGGCGTCACGCGCTCGGTCTGCTCGATCGACACCGACACCATGGCGCCGGAGTCGTTCGTCGCGAGGGCGATGGGCGGGCTGGCACCGGGCTGGTTGGTGAACGCGATGTCCGCGGTCGGCGGGAGGGCGGCGTCGGCGGCCTGCTGGCCGGCCGGACCGAGCTGCTCGTAGAGCACGTCACCCTCGAGGTCGAACATCGGCGCGTACTGCGACTGGTCGCCGTGCAGCAGCACATCGGCGTACGCGCCCGCCACCTGGCTCGGCGGCAGCACGAGCAGCTTCGAATCGGGGGTCACGAGCGGCGCGCCGATCGAGGCGGGCGCGACCTCCGGCGGATCCGCGTCGGGCACGAGCGACATCGCGTACAGGATCTTGTAGTTCTCGCGAGGCGACTCCTGCACGAGCACCAGCGCGGACGGCGCGACCGCGGGGTCCTCGCCGTTCTTCACGATCTCGAGCACCGTGCGCGGCCAGACCCCCGCCTTCGACTGCTGCGGCAGGGTGATCTCCAGCGGCGACGCCGGGATGACGGTCGGCGCGGGATGCTCCGGCATGACCGCGCGGATCTTGTAGTTGGTCTCCCGAGCCTGGAGCGCCGGGCCGGCGAAGCGCTCGGCGGCGGCCGTGGCATCCAGCGCGTCGTCGGCCGCCTTCGCCGAGACCGAGATCTTGCGCATGATGCGCTCCATCTGCGGCACGGTGACCGCGGGCTCGACCTCGTCGGCCTCGTCGGCGGGCTCGTCGTCGGCGCCGGGGGTCGGGGTGGGCGTCGCCGGCGCCGTCGTCGCCGGGGCGAGCTCGTCGAAGTTCGGCCAATAGTCCGACGAGCAGGCGCTGAGCGCGAGCGCGGGCACCAGCGCGAGACCCGCGACCATCGCGCGTCGCCCGCCCGACGCCCGGCGGCCGCTCGTGAGCTGAGCCTGGCGACGGGTCGGCTTCGGCGCGCGGGGCAATTTGCCCTTCGGCAGGTTGCGGCGCGGCCCGCGGGAGCGGCGGTGGTGGACGATGCCCGAGATCACCAGCGCCACGCCGATGAGGAACGCGATGGTGCCGCCGGTGAGGAGCGGGCCCACCCACGGGGTCGCGTTGTCGAGCGGCCACGCGATCGCGACCCGGTCGGGGACCGGGTCCTCGCTGCCCGACGCGATCAGCACGGAGATCCCCTCGGGCACGTCGACCGTCATGCTGAGCCGGCCGTCTTCGGCGAGCTCGTCGAGCCAGAGGTCGGAGCCCGCGGGCGACACGGCGGGCGTGGTGTCGGCGGCGGCGTCGCCGTCGGCGCCGGCCTCTGCGTCGGCCGGCGGTGCGGTCGTGGCTGCGGGTTCGGTGGGAGCGGGCGTCGCGGTCGGCGCCGGCGTCTCGGCCGGCTCGGCCTCGCCCTCGTCCTCCGCCTCGGCCGGGTCGACGACCGTGCTCGTCAGCTCGCCCGCCTCGGCGTCGAACCCGACGAGGGCGTACGGCTCGTCGCCGAGCCACGCCTCCACGTCGGAGGACCGACCGTACGCGAGGTACGTCGAGCCCTCGCCTGCGACCGTGAGCGACTGCTTGCCGGGGTGGGCGCCGAGCGCCTCGGGCCCGACGACGACGTAGTCGGCGTCGCCGGTGTCGACCGAGACGTGCAGCGACACGCTGTCGGGCTCGAGGAACACGGTGCGCTGGGCGATGCCGAGCCCGATCATCACGGCCGCGGCGACGAATGCCGCGATGGCGAAGACGAAGCGCACGAAGACCTCCAGTGCCGCAGGGCGGCGTCGGACAGAGACAGCCCAGACTATCCGCTCCAGCTGGGAGCGGCCCGAAGGCCCGCTGTGGACAGGGATGTCGGCGGCTGTTGCGCGCGCCCGTAGAATGAGGCGAATCCCGCGCGACTCCCCCCATCGGCGCGGGCCCCGAGCCGGAGGAAGCATGGCCGTCGAAGAGACCGAGTTCACCCAGGTGTTCCGCGGATACGACAAGGACGAGGTCGACAAGGCCCTCAACGGCCTTCGTCGTGACCTCATCACCGCGAACACGCAGATCGCCGAGAACACCAAGGAGAACAAGCGTCTCCTTGCGCGCATCGAAGAACTCACGGCGGAGCTCGAGGAGGTGGGCAGCCCGACCTTCTCCGGCCTCGGCACCAAGCTCGAGAACACGCTCCGCGTGGCCGAGGAGCAGTCGACGCGTCTCATCGCGCAGGCCGACATCGACGCCGAGAAGCTGCGCCGTGCCGCCGAAGACGAGGCACACCTGCTGAAGTCCGACGCGCAGGAGCTCGCCGACCGCACCCTCAGCGAGTCGCGGGCCCAGGCCAACCGCACCCTCGAGAACGCCCGCGCCGAGGCCGACGACATGATCGCCCGCGCGCACGAGGCGAGCGAGCAGCTGCGTCAAGACGCCGCGCGCGACGCCGCGGCCATCCGCGGCGCCGCCTCCACCGAATCGGCGGAGCTGCGCAGCAGCGCCAAGCGCGAGGCCGCCTCGCTCATCGCCGATGCCGAGCGCAAGGCGGCCGAGGTGCTCGCCGCCGCGAACAAGGAGGCGACCGAGGCCCGTGCCGCGGCAGCCGGCCTCCAGCAGGAGACCGAGCAGACCCGCGCCGAGGTGGCCGTCGAGCTCGACCGCGCCCGCGCGGAGCTCGCGAAGGAGACCGAGCAGGCCCGCATCGACCTCGCCAAGGAGACCGAGCAGGCCAAGCTCGACCTCGACCGCGAGACGGCCGAGGCCCGCGCCGGCATCGAGGCCGAGATCGAGGAGCGTCGCGCGGCGCTCGAGCAGGAGCTCGAGCAGGCTCGCACCGACCTCGAGCGCGAGCTCGCCGCGGGCCGGGCGCAGCTCGACCAGCAGCGCGAGCAGCTGAAGGTCGACCTCGAGCGCGAGGCCGACACCGCCCGCCTCAAGCTGAAGAACGAGCTCGACCGGATCCGCATCAAGCACGAGAAGGACCTCGACCAGATCCGCGCCGACCTGTCCCTCGAGCAGGAGCAGGCGCGGGCCGACTTCGAGGCCGAAGCGGAGCAGGCGCGCATCGACCTCGACAACCAGCTCACCGCGATGCGGAAGAAGACCACGCACGAGGTCAACCGCATGAAGCGCGAGATCGAGCAGGCGCGCATCGACCTCGACGCCGAACTCGCCGCCAAGCGCGACGAAGCCGAGCAGGAGCTGCTCGCGCGTCACCAGGAGGCCGTCGCCGAGACGCAGAAGTTCCTCGACGACGCCAACGCCGAGCTCGCCGAGGCCGTCTCCCGCACGGCCGAGGCCCGGGCGGAGGCCGAGCGGCTCGAGGCACGCGTGCGCACCGAGATCGCGCAGATCCGCGACAAGGCCGACGAGGAAGCCCGTCAGCGGGTCGCCGACGCGCACGCGCAGGCGCGCAAGCTCATCGCCGACGCCGACGAGCGCACCCGCGCCCTCGTGGCCGACGCCGAAGACCGCCTCTCGCAGATCCGCATCGAGCGCGACGCCGTCGCCGGCTACTTCGAGAGCCTGCGCGGCGTGCTCACGCAGGCAGAGCAGGTCGCCGCGCAGCAGCGCAGCTGAGGCTCGAGGAGGCCGGTCCCGTGCGGATCCCGAACGTGTTCCGCGTCGCGCTGATCGGCACGCTCGGCGTGGGCGCCGGCCTCCTCATCCTCTACTCGATCGCGAGCCTGTCCACGATCCTCACCTACGTGGGGGCAGCCCTCTTCCTCGCGCTCGGCCTCGACCCGGCCGTCGTCTGGCTCGAGCGCCGCGGGTTCCCGCGGTGGGCGGCCATCCTCACGGTCACCGCCGGTGTCGCGGCCGTCGTCGCGGCGCTGCTGCTCGCGGTCATTCCGATCATCGTCGACCAGGTCAGCCAGTTGCTCGACGAGATCCCCGGCATCGTCGCGGGCTTCCGCGTCAACGAGTGGATCGAAGACCTGCAGGAGCGATTCCCGCTCGTCCCGGTCGCCGACATCTACGAGTCCATCTCGGTCGCGGTGGTCGAGTTCGTCTCGAACCCCGAGAAGCTCAGCGAGGTGGCCGGCGGAGTCTGGCAGGTCGCGATCGCCGTCGGCACCGGCGTGTTCGCCGCGATCATCGTCGTCATCCTCACGCTCTACTTCACCGCGTCGCTCGGCGCCATGAAGCGCGGCTTCTACCAGCTGGTGCCCGCATCACGACGCGCCCGCTTCGCGGACCTCACCGAGCAGATCACGCAGTCGGTGGGCCGCTACGTCATCGGCCAGGTCACCCTGGGCGCGATCAACGGCATCCTGAGCTTCTTCTTCCTCTCGGCCATCCGGGCGCCGTTCCCCGCGGTGCTCGCCTTCCTCGCCTTCGTCTTCTCGCTCGTCCCGCTGGTCGGCACGCTGACGGGCTCGATCATCATCGTGCTGATCTGCCTGCTCCCCGGACTCGGCTCACCGCTCACCGCCCTGGTCGCGGCGATCTACTACCTGGTGTACATGCAGGTCGAGGCGTACGTGGTGAGCCCGCGCATCATGAACCGGGCGGTGAAGGTTCCAGCGGCGCTCGTCGTGGTCGCGGCGCTCGCCGGCGGCACCCTGCTCGGCATCCTCGGCGCGCTCATCGCCATCCCGGTCGCCGCATCGATCCTGCTGATCATCAAGCAGGTCGTGATTCCACGCCAGAACGAGCACTGACGCCACCCGGGCCGCTCCGACGTGACCGGCTCAGTCGTCCCGCATGGACGCGGAATCGTTCAGCCGGCAGGCCAGACGGTCGGCAGCGGAAGCGCCTGCGGCGCGACGGCACCGACGATCTCGTCGAGCACTCGACGAGTCTGCTGCTCACCGACCCAGAGGTGCTTGGCCCCCTCGACCGGGATCACGCGCACGTTCGGCACCGAGGCGAACCGCTCGGCCGCCTCAGCCGGGCGCAGGAAGTCGTCGTGCTCCGGGATCAGCGCGATGACCGGGATCTCCACGTCGCGCCACCGAGCCAGTTCCTCGGGCGAGGTGCGCCGCAGCGGCGGCGACAGCAGGATGACCCCGGCGACATCGTGCTCGAGGCCGTGCTTCAAGGCCAGCTCGGTACCGAACGACCAGCCCACGAGCCACGGCGACGGAAGGCCGCGCTCGCGGACGAAGGCCATCGCGGCCGCGACATCCGCCCGCTCCGTCTCGCCGTCGCCGAACTCGCCCTCGCTGGTTCCGCGCGGCGAGGTCGTGCCGCGCGTGTTGAAGCGCAGCACCGCGAGGCCGGCGAGCGCCGGGAGGCGAGCCGCCGCCTTCCGGAGGATATGCGAGTCCATGAACCCGCCCGCGGTGGGCAGCGGATGCAGCGTGACGAGGGTGGCCACCGGCGGACGGTCGGCCGGGACGGCGAGCTCGCCGACGAGCGTGAGGCCGTCGCCGGTGTGCAGCTCAACCTCCTCGCGCATCGCCGGGAGCTCCACGCCGGCACGGATCTCGATCGGGGTCGCGTCGGTCACGGGGTGCTCAACCTCCAGCAGTGCGTATGCCAATGACGGCGGGCCGCCAGGTCTGCGGCATCCCCCAGCACGCCGTCGGCGCGCCACGCGACGAGGTGCGCGGTGCCCGGCGCGACCTCCTGGCCGCAGCCCGGGCACGAGTACGCCTTGACGGCCTGCCGCTCCGAGACGGGCTGGACGTACCATTCACGACCGCCGCGGACCTCGGTCCGCTTCCAGCCGGCGGTCAGCCGTTCGACGTCGAGCTCAGGATGCCCCGCCCGGGCCTTCGCGGCGCGGCCGCGAGCTCGATTCGACGGTGCCATCGTTCCAGTCTATGGTCGCCGGGGCGACATGCCGTCAGTACCAGCCGACGTCCTGCGAGTGCGCCCACGCGCCGCAGGGGGTGCCGTACCGGCCGCTGACGTAGCCCAGGCCCCATTCGATCTGCGTGGCCGCGTTCGTCTCCCAGTCGGCGCCGGCTGTCGCCATCTTCGAGCCCGGCAGCGCCTGCGGAATGCCGTAGGCGCCGCTCGACGCGTTGTAGGCGTTCACCCGCCAGCCCGACTCCTTCGCCCACAGGGCGTAGAGGCAGTCGAACTCGGAGGACGGCCAGCCGCGGGCGGCGACCGCGCCGGCGGCGTACGCCTGCGCCGAGCCGGGGTCGGGGGTGATGGCGGGTGGCGCCCAGCCGGCGGCGGCCGCCGTGACGACCGGCTCCTCGGGCTTCTTCTCGACGAGGTAGGCCTCGCGACTGACCGCCACGTCGTACTCGCCGGAGACCTCGACGTCCTGGATCGGCTCGCCGTCGAACCGGTCGCCGGGCTGCACGTAGTCGGCGGACGCCGTCGCCCCGGAGTACGGGTCGACGATGTTCACGAGCAGGAAGCTCACCGCGGCCGCGAAGGCGAACACCACGGTGACAGCCTGCTTCAGCCGTCCGGCGCTGCGAACACGTCCGCTCGTGGCGTTGATCGGGGCGGACGCCGCGCGTTCCGGTGCGGGCACGCGCATCGCGGCCGGCCGGAGATTCGACCGCCGCAAGGGTGCAGCAGCCGAGGCCGAGGACGAGGACGCAGGGGACGAGAAAGCCGGGAACGAGGGAGCCGCCGTCGGCGGAACATCCCGTCGCGCCGAGGCATCCCACCTCGTCTCATCCGGCTGGGGCGGCGCCCACGATTCCGCGCCATCGCCGAACGGCTCGTGCGCCTCCGGCGCGCCCGAACCCGAATGCCTACCCACGATGGGTCGAGTGTATCGAAGCGCGCGCGGCCGGTCGAACGGATTCCACGGCTCAGCGCACCGCGAGCATCACGTCGACCACCGCGTCGAGCACGAGGTCGACCTGCGCCTCGCGGTACCCGCCGCGCTGGGCGCGGAAGGTGACCGTGCGGACGTCGTCGATGCTGATCGGCCAGCCGTCGCGGAAGTACCGTGTGAGCCGCTCGGCGAACCGGTCGACCTCCTTCACGTGATAGCCGAGCACGAGCGGGTTCACCCGGTCGAAGCGTTCGCCGTCGGGGCGGGCCAACCGGTTCGAGACGACCTGCGCGGTCGTCCGCGCTTCACGCAGCCACGCCTCGTCGCCGTGCAGGCGTGCGGCGATCTGGCGTTCTTTGGCTGCGAAGGCGTCCTCCAGCCGCTCCAGCGCGGCATCGACGTGCGCGGTGGAGTAACCGCCCTTCTGCATGCCGAACGCGGTCAACCGGATCTGCTCGGCTGTGAGCTCGGGGTCGTCGGGGGCGGGCCGGCCGTCGTAGGCCCGCCGGGCCCGCTGCAGGAATTCCTCGACCTGAGCGGTGTCGTAGCCGAGCTGGGGCTTGCGCGCGCGGGGGAAGGTCGAACTCACCGCACCAGTATCGCGCACCATCAGCCGAAGAGACTGAACGCCACGAAGGCGACCGCAGCCGACGGCAGGATCGAGTCGAGGCGGTCGAGGAACCCGCCGTGGCCGGGCAGCCACGAGCTCATGTCCTTGATGCCGAGGTCGCGCTTGATGAGCGACTCGACGAGGTCGCCCACCGTCGCCGACGCCAGGATGGCGATGCCGAACACGAGGCCGAACCACCAGGGCTCCTGCAGCATGAAGGTCGACAGCAGGATGCCGGCGAGCACGCTCGTCGCCGCCGCGCCGGCGAAGCCCTCCCACGTCTTCTTCGGGCTGATCACGGGCGCCATCGGGTGCTTGCCGAACATCAGGCCGAACGCGTACGCCCCGGTATCGGCCGCAACCGCGGTGATGATGAACGCCAGGGTCCACCACTGCCCGCCGTCGGCAGCGGTCAGCACCACGGCGAACGTCGCGAGGAAGGTCACGTACCCCTGCACGAACGCGCCGGCCGCGACATCGAGCAGCAGGCTCCGTCCGCTCCCCCGCGCATCGACGGATGCCGCGGCCGCGACCAACCCCCAGAGCGTGACGAGCAGGATGCCGGCGAGCACCGCCAGGAGCTGCCCGCCGGCCCCGAGATAGTAGGCGGCCGGCACCGCCGCGACGGCGCTGATCACGGTCGGCACGATCGGCACGCGGATGCCGCCCTTGCGGAGGGCCTGCACCAACTCGGAACTCGCGAACGCCGCGACGACGACCGCGAACACCATGAAGAGCTCTTTGAGCACCAGCAGGCTCAGCAGGAGGGCCCCGCCGAACACGACCCCGATGAGGATCGCGAGGATCAGATTGCGGCCCGTGCGGGCTTTGATCTTCTCCTGCGCCTGATCGAACTGGGCTCGTCCTGCCTCGAACTGACGCTCGAGCTCCGCCTTCCGGGCGTGCACCTGTGCACGGAAGTCCTCCCGTGCGCCCGGTCCCGGTTCATGCCCACCGGCGCCCGACTGCTCCCCCTCCGGGACGCCTGACATCTTCAGCCTGACTCCGCCGGCCTCAGACCTCGAGGAGCTCGGCTTCCTTGCGCTTGAGCGCGTCGTCGATCTGGTCGACGTGTGTCTTCGTGACCTGCTCGAGCTCCTTCTCGGCGCGCGCCACCTCGTCGTCGCCGACCTCGCCCTTCAGTGCGTCGAGGTCGTCCTTCGCCTTCCGGCGGATGTTGCGCACCGACACGCGGGCGTCCTCCGCCTTCGAGCGGACGATCTTCACGAACTCCTTGCGGCGCTCCTCGGTGAGCTCGGGCAGAGTCACCCGGATGATGTTGCCGTCGTTCGTCGGGTTCGCACCGAGGTTCGGGGTGTCGCGGATCGCCTGCTCGATGTCGCGCAGGGCGCTCTTGTCGTACGGCGTGACGACGAGCGTGCGCGCCTCGGGATTGTTCAGCGACGCCAGCTGCGAGAGCGGCGTGGGGGTGCCGTAGTAGCTCACCATGATCTTCTGGAAGAGCTGGGGGTTGGCACGACCGGTGCGCACGGTCGCGAAGTCGTCCTTCGCGACCTCGACGGCCTTCTGCATGCGTGCGGTGGCATCGGACAGTACATCCGCGATCACGGGAGCTCCTTCTCTTCGCTGCACGACACAGCTGCTCGGGACAGTCTATCGATCGGTCGCCGGGACGCCGTTCGCGACGATGGTGCCGAGGTCGGCGCCGAGGATCGCCGCGGTGACGTTGCCGGCCGGCGCCATGCCGAACACCTGCATCGGCATGCCGTTGTCCATGCAGAGGCTGAACGCCGTGGAGTCCACGACCTTGAGGCCCCGCTGGAGCGCCTCCTGGTAGGAGATGCGGTCGATCTTGGTGGCGTCGGGGTTGGTGCGCGGGTCGTCGGAGTAGACGCCGTCGACGCCGTTCTTCGCGACGAGCACGACATCCGCGTCGATCTCGAGCGCGCGCTGGGCGGCGACGGTGTCGGTCGAGAAGTACGGCAGCCCGGCGCCGGCGCCGAAGATCACGACGCGGCCCTTCTCGAGGTGCCGTTCGGCCCGCCGCGGGATGTAGGGCTCGGCGACCTGGGTCATCGAGATCGCCGACTGCACGCGCGTCTCGGCGCCGGCCTGCTCGAGGAAGTCCTGCAGTGCGAGGGCGTTCATGACGGTGCCGAGCATGCCCATGTAATCGGCGCGCCCGCGGTCCATGCCGCGCTGGCTCAGCTCGGCGCCGCGGAAGAAGTTGCCGCCGCCGACGACGATGG
This sequence comes from Agromyces sp. G08B096, assembly GCF_040267705.1. Lineage (NCBI taxonomy): Bacteria > Bacillati > Actinomycetota > Actinomycetes > Micrococcales > Microbacteriaceae > Agromyces > Agromyces sp. G08B096. The sequence continues at coordinate 1,470,450 of NZ_CP158374.1, read as the reverse complement.
CGACCTCGACGGTTCGGGCCGCGTCGGCGATCTCGCGGGCGAGTGCCGAGACCACATCGGGGTTCACGCCGAGGGCGCCGCCCCCGAACGCCTCTCCTGAGAGCTTCAGCAGCACCCTGCGCTTGCGTTCGGTCATCCTCGTCGTATCCCTTCGATCCCCGGGTCCAAAACTAGTGGGGCGTCGCGTACGGTGTCGCGTGCGACGCGAGCGGATGTCCCGACGGGACATCCGGGCGCATGAAAAGGGAGTCCGGATCGCAAGCGATCCGGACTCCCCACGGCGTGTGTTACGCGCCGACCTTGAAGCGCGCGAAGTCGCTCACGGTCAGGCCTGCGTCCTGCAGCACCTTCGCGATCGAGAGCTTGTTGTCCTTCGCGTAGTCCTGGTCGAGCAGGGCGACCTGCTTGAAGTAGGCGCCGAGGCGACCCTCGACGATCTTCGGGAGCGCAGCCTCGGGCTTGCCCTCCTCGCGCGAGATCTGCTCGACGAGCGCACGCTCCTTCTCGACGAGCTCCGCCGGGACGTCCTCACGCGTGAGGTACTCGGGGTTCGCGAACGAGATGTGCTGCGCGACCGAACGAGCCGTGTCGGCGTCGTCGCCCGCGTAGCCGAGGACCACGCCGACCTGCGGAGGAAGGTCCTTCGAGGTCTTGTGCAGGTAGATCGAGAAGTGCTCGCCCTTGACGAGGCGGATGCGGCGGAGCTCGACCTTCTCGCCGAGGATCGCGGCCTCCTCGTTGATCACGTCGGCGACGGTCTTGCCCTCGGCCGGCGCGGCCAGGGCGGCCTCGACGGTCTCGGCGCGAGCCGCGGCGACGGCCTCGAGGACGCGGTCGGCGAGGCCGACGAACTTGTCGCCCTTGGCGACGAAGTCGGTCTCGCAGGCGAGCTCGATCAGGGTGGCGGTGCCGTCGCCGTTGTCGACGGCGGCGACGAGGCCCTCGGCGGTGGAGCGGTCGGCACGCTTCGCGTTGCCCTTCGCGCCCTTCAGGCGGAGGATCTCGACCGCCTTCTCCATGTCGCCGTCGGCCTCGACGAGTGCGTTCTTCGTGTCGACCATGCCGGTGCCGAGGCGCTCGCGCAGGGTCTTGACGTCTTCGAGGGTGAAGTTGGCCATGTTCGGAACTGGTCTCCTGGACTCGTGTTCTGGATGGGGCTTACTTGGACTCGGCGGCGGCCTCGTCGGCCTGCTCGCCGGCCTCGTCGGCAGCCGACTCGGTCGCGGCCTCGGCGGTCGCGTCCGCCGACACGACCTCGGCGACCTCTGCGGTCTCCTCGGCCTCGGCGGTGGCGCCGTCGACCTTGGCGGTCTCGGGCGAGGACTGCTCGGGGGTCTGCGCCTGGAGGAGCTCCTGCTCCCACTCGGCCAGCGGCTCAGCGGCCTCGTCGCCCTCTTCGGGCTTCTGGTGGCGCTGGATGAGCCCCTCGGCGGCGGCGTCGGCGATGATGCGGGTGAGCAGGCTCACCGAGCGGATCGCGTCGTCGTTGCCCGGGATCGGGTACTGCACCTCGTCGGGGTCGCAGTTGGTGTCGAGGATGCCGATGACGGGGATGCCGAGCTTCTTGGCCTCGTCGATCGCGAGGTGCTCCTTCTTGGTGTCCACGACCCACAGCGCCGACGGCGTCTTGGAGAGGTTGCGGATGCCGCCGAGCGACTTGTGGAGCTTGTCGAGCTCGCGCTTCTTGAGCAGCAGCTCCTTCTTGGTGAAGCCCGAGGTGGTGCCCTCGAAGTCGAGCTCCTCGAGCTCCTTCATGCGGGCGAGGCGCTTGGACACCGTCGAGAAGTTGGTGAGGAGGCCGCCGAGCCAGCGCTGGTTCACGTAGGGCTGGCCGACGCGGGTCGCCTGCTCGGCGATGGACTCCTGCGCCTGCTTCTTGGTGCCGACGAAGAGGATGGTACCGCCGTGGGCGACCGTCTCCTTGACGAAGTCGTACGCCTTGTCGATGTAGGCGAGCGACTGCTGCAGGTCGATGATGTAGATGCCCGAGCGCTCGGTGAAGATGAAGCGCTTCATCTTCGGGTTCCAGCGGCGGGTCTGGTGCCCGAAGTGCACGCCGCTGTCGAGCAGCTGGCGGATGGTAACGACGGCCATGAGCCGTTCTCCTTCTGTTCTCAGTTGTCGCGACCGATCGGCGATCGGAAGCCCTGGTGCCCGGCACGGCTCCGCCTGCTCCGGAAGGAGCGGGACTGATGGAGTCGGTGGCCGAATGGGCACGCGGAGTCACCTCGCATGGCGAGGCGCAACGGACATGCTATCACGCGAGCCTTCCTCCCCAGGGCGGCGGAGGCGCAGTCGCGGCACGGGCGGCCGGTGCGGACGGCACCCGTCGGGCGCGGGCCGTCACCCTGATCGAGTGAACGATCGATGGATGCCTCGCCGGCGGGCCCCCAAGCTCGCCGTGAGCGCCGCATTGGCGGCGCTCCTGCTCGGGCCGGCCGCACCGGTTCCCGCGGTCGGCGCCCACGCCGCGGCGGTCGAGCCGAGGGTTTCCGGCGCAGCGGCGGTCGAGCCGTCGGGTTCCGGCGCAGCCGCGGCCTCCGCTCCGTCGGCCGCGTGGGAGTGGCCCGTCGCACCGCCCATCCGAGTGGTCGCGCCGTACCGGCAGCCGGCGACCCCGTACGCCGCCGGGCATCGCGGGATCGACGTCGCAGCCTCGGCCGGCGACCCGGTCGTGGCCGCCGAGGCGGGCGTGGTGAGCTTTGCGGGCCAGGTCGCCGGCCGCGAGGTGGTCGCGATCGACCACGGCGGCGACGTGGTCAGCGCCGTCGAGCCGGTGCTCGCCGTGGTGGCCGAGGGAGAGACGGTCGCGCGCGGCGCGCCCATCGGCGTCGTCGGCGCCGGCGGGCACTGCGACGGGGCGTGCGTACATTTCGGCGTCCGGGTCGACGGAGAGTACGTCTCGCCGTTCGTGTTCCTCGGCGGCGTGCCCCGCGCGGTGCTCCTCCCCCTCGCCGACTGATCGGCCTGGTCCGGCGGGTCAGGCGCGGGGATGCGCCGTGCGGTAGGTCTCCTTCAGCCGTTCGGCGGAGACGTGGGTGTAGATCTGCGTGGTGCCGAGGCTCGCGTGCCCCAGGAACTCCTGGACCGCGCGGAGGTCGGCGCCGCCGTCGAGCAGATGGGTGGCCGCCGTGTGCCGGAAGGCGTGCGGGCCGCTCGGCCCCGCGCCGGGCACCCCGGCCAGCAGGTCGGCCACCAGCCGGTGCACCGCTCGCGCCCCGAGCCGCCCGCCGCGCACGCCGATGAAGGCGGCCGCCGCGCTCCCCGGCCGGGTGGAAGAGCGCGGGCTCGTTCCCGCGGATCCGGCCCCCGCGGCGTCGTCCGACCGTTGGCGCGCGCCTGCGCCTGCGCCTTCGAGCAGCCGGCCGCGTGCCTGATCGAGATAGCGGTCGAGCGCGCGGGCGGCGGGAGCCCCGTAGGGCACGACGCGCTCTTTCGAGCCCTTGCCGAGCACGCGCACAGTGCGTCGCCCGCGGTCGATCTCGTCGAGGTCGAGTCCGACGAGCTCGGACACGCGGAGGCCCGAGGCGTACAGCAGTTCGACGATCGCGCTGTCGCGCGCGGCCACGGGATCGTCGGCCGCGGCCCGGTCGAGCCCGGCGAGCAGCTCGCCGATCGCCTGCTGGGTGAGCACCCGCGGAAGGGTGCGTTGGGCCTTCGGCGCGCGGAGACGGACGGCCGGGTCGGCGGGGAGGAGCCCGCGGCGCGCGGCCCAGGCGCAGAATCCGCGCGCCGAGGCCGCGCGTCGGGCGATCGTCGCGCGAGCGAGCCCTGCCTCGGTGGCCTCCCACAACCAGTCGCGCAGCAACGGCAGGTCGAGGGCGGCGAGGTCGGCGACGGGCCTCCCGGGCGGGACCGCCTCGTCGTAGGACCCATCGGTCGCCGCTCGCTCGCGGGCGTCTGCTCCCGTTGCGGCGGGCGAGGGCAGCGTCCCGTCGCCCGCAGCGCCTCGTCGGGCCGCGTACCGGGACAGATCGAGCAGGTCGCCGCGGTACGCCGCGACGGTATTGGCCGAGTAGCCCCGTTCTGCGTCGAGGTGGGCGCAGTACTCGTCGACTGCGGCAGGCAGCGTCGCCGCGGACGAGATCCCGGCGGCGGGCAGCGTCACCGCGGACGAGATCCGGCCGCCCGCACTCATGCCGGCGGGCGCTTCCGGGAGAATCGGTCGAGCCGGCCCTCGGCGTCGAGGCGCTCCAGCTCGGCGAGGAACTCGGCTCCGAAACTCGAGACGACGGGGAAGTCTCCGAGGGGGACGACCGCGGTGATGGCGCCCTCGTCGAAGAGGTGGACGACCTGGAAGGATCGACCGCCGTCGATGCCCACGAGGTCGCGCGGCGGCGCCGAGAGGTCCATCGTGAACGCCGTCGCGCCGGCGACGGAGACCGGGATGCCGGCGAACATGCCGCTCGTCGGGTAATGCAGGTGGCCGCCGAGGATCAGGCGGACGTCGGTGCCCGCGAGCGCTGCGGCGAGCGCGTCCTGCCCGCGGAGTTCGAGGACGTCCATGAGCGCGAGCGGCGTGGCGATGGGCGCATGGTGCAGCGCGAGGACGGTGCCGAACGTCGCGGGGACGGACAGCTGTTCGCTGAGCCAGGCAAGCGCGTGCTCGTCGATGGTGCCGTGGTGCCAGCCGGGCACCGTGACGTCGAGGGAGAGGATGCGGAGCCCTCCGACATCGACGGCCCGGTGGACGGGCGTGTCGCTCGGGGCCTCGTCGAGCAGGCCGGCCCGGAACGCCGCGCGCTCGTCGTGATTGCCCATCACCCAGACCAGTTCGGCCTCGCAGGAGCGCGCGAGGGGCTCGAGCGCGGCGCGAGCGCGGACGTAGGCATCGGGCTCGCCGAGGTCGGCCACGTCACCGGTGACGACGATCGCGTCGAGCTCGGTGCCGAGCCGTTCGAGCTGAGCGATCGCCTGGGTGAGGGCCGCAACGGTATCGGCTCGACCGCCGAGGGGCGCACCGCCGTCGAGCAGGTGCGTGTCGGAGAGGTGTGCGATCACGTGCCTGGCCGCCGGATAGCGGCCGAGCCGAGGTGCGTCGGTGAGTCCAGCCACGTGCGTCAGCCTACGGCCGACCTCCGACGCCCTCGGCCGCACGCGCCGGAGGACGGCGGTCGGAGGCGTGGGAGCGAGCCTGGATGAAGCGAGTCCCTGCGTCGAGGATGCTCCCGCCGGGCGCCCCTGTTCACCTGCCCGTCCGCGCGGGCGACACCCATCCGGCGGCGTGCCGCAGTGCGCGGCCCTCGGCCTCGAGCGAGCCGAGCACGCTCATGGCGCTCCTGGGGTCGAGGCCGGCGCGTCGGGCGACCTCCTCGACACTCCGCGGCGCTCTCGCGCTCAGCGCGTCGCGGACGCGCACGCCGTCGGGACTCGACCACACGCCCGGCGGGTCCTCGCCGGACCGCCGGGGAGCGGCGGACGCGGCGCCGCGCGGTCCGAACCGCACGGCTTCGGGCAGCTCGCCGCGGGCCAGCTCGGCCATCTGCTCGGCGTCGACCACGCAGACCGCCCCGTACTCGCGGAGGAGCCGGTGGCACCCCGCCGATGCCGGGCTGGTCACGGGTCCTGGCACGGCACCGAGCGGCCGGCCGAGGTGCGCGGCGTGGCCTGCGGTGTTGATCGACCCCGAGCGATGGCCCGCCTCCAGCACGATGGTCGCCGCCGTCGAGGCGGCGATCAGTCGGTTCCGTTGCAAGAACCGCCACTTCGTCGGCGGTTCGCCGCAGGGCAGCTCCGAGACGACGGCGCCTCGCTCGACGATCCGCGAGAGCAGGCTCTCGTGTCCGAGGGGGTAGAAGCGGTCGACGCCGCCTGCGAGGTACGCGATGGTGGCGCCGTCGCTCCGCAGAGCGGAGCGGTGCGCCATGCCGTCGATGCCGTAGGCGCCTCCCGAGACGATCGCGAACCCGCGGTCGACCAGTCCCGCGGCGGACTCGACCGCGACGTGCTCGCCGTATCCGGTTGCCGCGCGCGCCCCGACGAGCGCGATGGCCTGATCTCCGGCGGCGAGCAGACCCGCGTCGCCTCGGACCCACAGGGCGAGCGGGGCGTGCACGCCGAGGTCGGCGACCGGGTCGGGCCACTCCGGATCTCCCGGCACGATCAGCCGAGCCGAGACCCGCACCGCCTGGTGGATGGCGCGGGCGAAGGCCGACGGGTCGATCCGCGGCGACCACCGCCGCAGTGCCGCGTGGAGCGCTGCGGACTCCACCCGGACGCCGCCGGCTTCGAGCGCCCGCGCGAGGTGCGCCGCATCGACGCGGTCGGCGAGCAGCTCGGCGGCGTGACGGGCGCCCGCGGCCTCGACGAGCGCGCCCAGCACTCCGTCGCCCGGCTCGGCGAGCGTGCCGAGGAACGCACGCGCCAGCGCGTCGTCGTCGCCCGTCTCGCGACCCAACGCGGGGAGCGCCCCCGACGCCGACCGGCGTACCTCGTCGAACACCGCGGTCACCGGCTCATCCCCTTGCGAAGCGCCAGCGCCTGGCCGACGTGGCCCGAGTCGGGCGCGGTCGCCCCGTCGAGGTCGGCGAGCGTCCACGCGACCTTCAGCACGCGGTCGTACCCGCGCATCGTCACGGTGCCCCGTTCGAGCGCCCGGTCGAGCGCGGCCGTCGCCCGCCCGCCGGGGTGAAGTCCGCCGGCGCCGCGGAGCCACGGCCCCGGCATCTCGGCGTTGCGTCGCCAGGGCGTGCCCGCGAGCCGCTCCGCGGCGGCGCCGCGGGCGTCGGCCACCCGGCGCTTCGCCTCCGCGCTGGTGAACGCCGGCCGCTCCCCCGCCATGCGCAGGCCCGCCGCGGTGATGCGCGGTACCCACAGCTGCACATCGATGCGGTCGAGCAGCGGGCCCGAGATGCGCCCGAGGTAGCGTCGACGCGCGACCGGCGCGCAGCTGCACTCCCCGTGCTCGAGGCCGTGCTGACCGCACGGGCAGGGGTTGGCGGCGAGGACGAGCTGGAATCTCGCCGGGAACGTCGCGACCGCATTCGCCCGGTGGATGCTGATCGTGCCGGACTCGAGGGGCTGTCTGAGCACGTCGAGCACGGACGCCGCGAACTCGGGCGCCTCGTCGAGGAAGAGGACGCCGTGCGAAGCCCGCGGCGCGGCGCCCGGCCGGATGATCCGGCTTCCGCCGCCGACCATCGCCGCGGCGCTCGCGGTGTGGTGCGGCGACTCGAACGGCGGGCGGAGGTCCAACCCGTCGAGCGGGTCGCCGGCGAGCGAGCGGAGCGAGGCCACTTCGAGCGCGGCCTCGGTATCGAGGTCGGGCAGAATGCCGGGCAGCCGGGAGGCGAGCATGGTCTTGCCGGCGCCGGGCGGCCCCTCGAGGAAGAGGTGGTGTCCGCCGGCGGCCGCCACGAGCAGTGCTTCCACGGCCTCGGTGTTGCCGGTCACGTCGGCGAGGTCGCCCGCCGGAGCGGAGCGCGGGGACGGGCGCGCCGACGGCTCGCCGGGCCCCGTGTCGGCCGACTCGAAGGCGGCGAGCAGCGCCGGGTCGAACGAGCCGCCGTGCCGGATCGCCGCTTCGACGAGGGAGCCGACCCCGATGACCTCGACGCCCGGGACGAGCGCCGCCTCCTCGGCGTTCGCCGCCGGGACCATCACCGTGCGATGGCCGGCGCGGGAGGCGGCGAGCACCGCGGGAAGGATGCCGGCGACCGGGCGAACCCGTCCGTCGAGACCGAGCTCGCCGAGGTGCGCGATCCTGGCGACCGACGCCGGGTCGACCTGCCCCGCCGCAGCGAGGCAGGCCAGCGCGATCGCCAGATCGAACCCGGAGCCGTGCTTCGGCAGGGACGCCGGCGACAGGTTGACGGTGAGCCGGCGCGGTGGGAGGGGGCATCCGGCGTTGGTCGCGGCCGACCGCACGCGCTCGCGCGCTTCGCCGAGGGCGGCGTCGGGCAAGCCGATGATCACGAGCGCGGGAAGCTGGCTCGCGAGGTCGGCCTCGACCTCGACGACGGAGCCCGCGAGGCCGATGAGTGCGACCGACCGGGTGCGACCCACCGGCATCAGCTGAGCCCCTCGAGATGCTCGATCAGCGCGGGCGCCTCCACGGGCGCCAATACGGCGACGGCGTCGAGACGGATGCGCCCGACGACGGCTTCCGACTGCTCGCACCACGCGATCGCCAGCCGCCGCAGCCGCGCGAGCTTCATGGGCGTGATCGCCTCGAACGGATGGCCGAAGTCCGCGCTCGTCCGGGTCTTGACCTCGACGAAGACCGTGTCGTGCCCGTCGCGGGCGACGATGTCGATCTCCCCGAGCCGGCAGCGCCAGTTGCGCTCGATCACCTGCATCCCGCGAGCGACCAGGTGGCCGACCGCAAGCTCCTCACCGCGCCGGCCGAGTTCCGTGTTGTGGGCCATCCGCACCACCTCCGCGACCAGCGTCGCGGCCGGTGCGTCGCGGACGGCAGCGGGACGAGGCATCCGTCAGACCGCGCCCGGGAGGCGCGCCTGTGGAGAGCCGCTCGACCGACGCGACCGTTCAGCGCATCGGCGCAGGGTCGGCGAACCGGGCCTGCCTTCCGGCCGGCCGTCGCGGCTCACTCGTCGAGCGCGAGCTCCTTGGGCAGCTCGAACTCGCGCGTGGCGAGCTCCTCGATGTTCACGTCCTTGAACGTCAGCACCCGCACCGACTTCACGAACCGGTCGGCCCGGTAGACGTCCCACACCCAGACGTCCTTCATCGTGAGCTCGAAGTAGAAGTCGTGCTCGGTGTCGCGCCGGACGAGCTCCACCTCGTTCGCGAGGTAGAAGCGGCGCTCCGTCTCGACCACGTACTGGAATTGCGCGACGATGTCGCGGTACTCCCGGTACAGGGCCAACTCGACTTCACGGTCGTAGTCGTCGAACTCGTCCTCGTCCATCGGATTCATCCTACGCCGAGGTCGAAGAGCGCCGGCCCGGCCTCGGCGAAGGGTTCCTTCTCGTGCAGCCACGTGCGGCGGTGCAGCGAGCTCGGACCGTGCTCGTCGATGGCGGCGAAATGCGCCCTGGTCGAGTAGCCCTTGTTCTCGTCCCAGCCGTAGAGCGGCAGGTCGTCGTGCTCGCGCCGCATGCCGCGATCGCGGTGGACCTTCGCGATGACGGAGGCCGCGGAGACGGACGCGCAGTCGCGGTCGGCCTTGATGCGCGTGATCACCTGGGCGCGGTGCTCGATCGACGGGCTCAGCCAGTCGTAGTTGCCGTCGAGCAGGAGCGGGGCGCCGGCGGCGAGTTCGGTCGCCTCGGCGAGGGCACGGTAGGCGCGGGCGCCCGCGAGGCCGAGGCAGGCCATGATGCCGAGCTCGTCGATCTCGCTCGCGGATGCCTCGCCGACGGCGTAGCCGCGGACCCACGACGCCGCCCGGGGCGCCAGCTGCTCTCGCTTCGGCTCGGGCAGGAGCTTGGAGTCCCGCAGCCCGGCCGGCATGCGGCGGATCGCGGCGTCGATGACGACGATGCCCACGGTGACGGGCCCGGCGAGCGCGCCGCGGCCCACCTCGTCGCAGGCCAGCACCATGGGTGCGCCGTCGGCGAAGAGGGCCCGCTCGGCGGTGAGCGACGGGGGTCGGCCGGCGACCATCAGCCCTTCCCCTCGTCGACGCCCGCGAACACGTCGGCGTGGTTGTCGAGCCAGGCCCAGTGCGCGATCGGCCAGCTCACGACGAACGCCTTGCCGACGACGTTCTCGATCGGCACGAACCCCTTGAGCGGGGTCTCGCCGTTGTACCTGGAGTCTTTGGAGTTGTACCGGTTGTCGCCCATGACCCAGAGCGAGCCCTCGGGCACCGTCGCGTCGAAGTCGTCGCGCGAGACCTTCTCCTCGCCGGGCGGCAGCGTGACGTACACCGACTCGTCGAGCGGCACGCCGTTGACGCTCATCTGGCCGAGCGCGTTGCAGCACACGACGTGATCGCCGGGCAGCCCGATCACACGCTTCACGAGGTGGTCGTTCGAGTCGGGCGCCGACAGGCCCACGAACGCGAGGAACCAGTCGACGGCGGCGACGAGCGGCGGCTGCTCGATCTCGGGCGATGCGGGCAGCCAGCCGCCGGGGTCTCGGAAGACGACCACGTCGCCCCGTTCGATCGCCGCGACGTCGGGAACGAGCTCGTTCACGATGATGCGGTCGTCGACTTCGAGCGTCTCCTGCATCGACTGCGAGGGGATGAAGAAGGACCGGATGAGGAAGGTCTTGATGAGGAACGAGACCAGGACCGCCACCACGAAGATGACCAGCAGGTCGCGTACGAACAGCAGCACACCGCGCTTGCGTCGCGCCGATGCGTCCCCCTCGCGGCCGTCGCGCGTGGTGCGTGTGTCTTGTGTCATTTAACCGCCCGAGCTCCCCACCCAGTCTAGGGGTGGGGAGCTCGGTGATCCGTCGTCGCCGGGGCGACGCGCAGAAGAGGCGATCAGTTGTCGCGCTTCTCCTTGATCTTCGCCTTCTTGCCGCGGAGCTCGCGCAGGTAGTAGAGCTTCGCGCGGCGGACGTCACCACGGGTGACGACCTCGATCTTCTCGATGATCGGCGAGTGCACGGGGAACTTGCGCTCGACGCCGACCTGGAAGCTGATCTTGCGGACCGTGAAGGTCTCGCGGACGCCTTCGCCCGAACGGCCGATGACGACGCCCTGGAAGACCTGGACACGCGAGCGCGTGCCTTCGATGATGTTGACGTGCACCTTGACGGTGTCGCCGGCGCGGAAGTCGGGGATGTCGGACTTCAGGCTCGAGGCGTCGACGTGGTCGAGGATGTGCATGATGGTTCGCTCTCTGCGCCCGCCGCCGGTCGAACGCGGATCTGATGGAAACGTGTCTGGTGCCGCCCGCGCGAGACTTCGCGCTGCGCGTACTCCCCGGAGGCAGAGACCTGCGGCGGCACAATCGACCATTCTGCCAGATCGGGGGCGGTTCCGGCAAAAGCGCCCGGACCCGAAGCTCCTGGGCGCTCCTCCGGTTACTCGGGGTCGCGCGTCTCGCGCACGACGATGACCTCGCCGAGGTCGTGCGGCACCTGCTTGGGCGCCTCCGCCTGCCCGGTGCGCTGCTCGGCGGCGAGCCGCTCGAACTTGGCCATGCTCGCCTGCATGCGCCGGGCGCCGTCGCGCACGAGCTGCCAGATCGCCCACCAGAACGCGACCACGGCGAGCGCGATCGCGAGCACGGCGAACCCGACGGCGGTCGTGCCGTAGAAGCCGGCGCCGATGATCGCGAGGTGCCAGGCGCCGAGCACGCCGACGTCGCCCCAGGCGACGGCCTTCTGCTGCCTCACCGTCGGACGGGCGTTCACGAGGAATGCGACGACCATCAACGACAGGAAGGCGGCGGGCAGCGCGATGATCAGCCCGAGCGTGCTCCAACCGCCTGAGCCGAAGACCGCCCAGCCGATCGCGAGCCACGCCGGCAGCACGACCGCGGCGATGAACTGCCACCGGAGGAACGCGCGCCTGACGAACATGCCGCCAGCGTACCCGCGGCCTCCTCGGAACGGGCCGGGTGTTCACTCAGGGCGGAGCCGCCACAATGGACTCGGAGGAAGGAGAGCCGTGATCGAACTGAGGACCCCGGCCGAGATCGACCAGATGCGCCCGGCAGGGCGGTTCGTGGCGAGCGTGCTGGAGGCGACCGCGGCGGCGGCGAAGGTGGGCGTCAACCTGCTGGAGCTCGACCGGATCGCACACGAGATGATCCGCAAGGCCGGCGCGGAGAGCTGCTACATCGACTACCACCCGTCGTTCGGGGCGAGCCCGTTCGGCAAGGTGCTCTGCACGTCGGTGAACGATGCGGTGCTGCACGGCCTGCCGTTCGACTACGCACTGAAGGACGGCGATCTGCTGAGCCTCGACTTCGCGGCATCGGTCGACGGCTGGGTGGCCGACTCGGCGATCTCGGTCGTGGTCGGCACCGCGCGGGACGAGGACCTCCGGCTCATCCGCACCACCGAGCGTGCACTCGAGGCCGGTATCGCGGCGGCGCGTCCGGGCAACCGCATCGGCGACATCTCGCGCGCCATCGCCGACGTGGCGCGGGAGCAGGGCTACACCATCAACACCGATTTCGGCGGGCACGGCGTGGGCCGCACGATGCACGGCGACCCGCACATCCCGAACAACGGCCGGCCGGGCCGCGGCCTGCCCCTGAAGCCCGGCCTCGTCATCGCGATCGAGCCGTGGTTCCTGCAGACGACCGACCGCATCTTCACCGACCCCGACGGCTGGACGCTGCGCAGCGCCGACGGCTCACGCGGAGCGCACTCCGAGCACACCGTGGCGGTCACCGACGGCGACCCCATCGTGCTCACCGCCCGCGGCTGAGGCTCACCGCCCGCGGCTGAACAGGCGACACGGATGCCTCGCCCCGAGCTTCGGGGCGGGGCATCCGCCGTTCTCGGACCGTGGCTGCGGAGGCCGCACGGTCAGAGGTCGAGCTCGACCTCGATGGCGCCGCCGACGATCCGCGTGCGGTAGGTGCGCAGCACGAGCGCGGGGTCGGTGAAGCACTCCCCCGTGCCGAGGTCGTAGACCTGTTTGTGCAGCGGCGAGGCGAGCGTCGGGCGATCGCCCCGCGAGCCCACGATGCCGCGCGCCATGACGGGCGCGCCGGTCTTCGGGTCGTGGTGGTCCACGGCGTACACCTCCCCGGGTGCCACGAGCACCATCGCGATCTGCCGGCCGGCGACGAGGGCGACCTCGCCCCAGCACGGCTCGAGCTCGTCGAGCGAGCAGACGCGCACCCAGGTCGTCTCGGTCAGCGTGAGGCTCATCGGCACGGCTCCTCTCGGTCGACTCCGACGCTACGTCGCGCGTGTTTCCGTCGGGGCATCCTCGGTGTTTCGCCTCCGTCACCGGCTCCTCACACGGCTGCGGGACCGGTGTGCGGTCGAGGGGCGGCTCGGGTTACACCGGCGTAATACGGCGGAAACGGCCCGGTCGTAGTGTCGGCGGCACTCGAGGAGCAGGAGGATCCATGACCGAGCCCGTCATGCCGGCCGCCGCCGCGACCGGTGTCCGCGACGTCCTCGTCGTCGGCGCCGGCCCCGCCGCCCATCGCCTGGCCGACAGCCTGCACGCCCGCGACGGCGGACGCCGACTGCGCGTCACCGTCGTCGGCGAGGAGCCGTGGCGCCCCTACGACCGTGTGGCCCTCAGCACGCGCCTGGACGGCGCAGTCGACCTCACGCTCGAGCCCTCATCGGTGTGGGACGAGGGCTCGGTGCGGCTCATCCTCGGCGAGCGCGTCGTCGCCGTCGATCACGCGGCCCGGACCGCCGCGACGGATGCCGGCCGCACGCTGCACTGGGACGAGCTCGTGCTCGCGACCGGTTCGAGCGCACCGGTGCCGGAGATCGCCGGGCATGAGCACGTCCGCGTGTACCGCACGATCGACGACATCGACCGGATCGTCGCCGAGGCCCGCGCCATCACGGCCGAGCGCGGCCGGCCGGCGCGCGTGGTGGTCGCGGGCGGCGGCCTGCTCGGCCTCGAGGCGGCCGGCGGCCTCGCCCGGCTCGGCGCCGACGCGGCGATCGTCCACTCGGGCGGCTGGCTGATGTCGGCCCAGCTCGACGAAGGCGCGGGCCGGGCGCTCGGCCGCATCATCGCCGGACAGGGCATCGATCTGCATCTGGGCACGAGGCCGCAGACGGTCCACGTCGACGGCGGGGTCGTCACGGGCGTCGGCCTCACGAACGGCCGTCGCGTGGACGCCGACCTCGTGATCTTCGCGATCGGCATCCGTGCGCGCGACGAGCTCGGCCGCGACCTCGGTCTCGAGCTCGGACCGCGCGGCGGCGTCGAGATCGACCCGGCGTGCCGGACCTCGCTGCCCGGGGTGTGGGCGATCGGCGAGGTGGCGAGCTTCGAGGGCCGGTGCACCGGCCTCGTGGCGCCGGCGAACGCCATGGCCGAGGTGGTCGCCGACCGGCTCCTCGGCGGACTCGCCGAGTTCACGACCGTCGACGATGCGACGAAGCTGAAGCTCTCCGGGGTCGATGTCGCGAGCTTCGGGGACGCCCTCGCCCGGGCCGAGGGCGCGCTCGAGATCGTCTACGCGGACCCGGCGCGCGGGCTCTACCAGAAGCTCGTGATGACCGACGACGCCAAGACGCTCCTCGGCGGCATCTTCGTGGGCGACGCGGCACCGTACGCCTCGCTGCGTCCGCTGCTCGGCACCGAACTTCCGGGAGAGCCCGCCGCGTACCTCTCGGCGAGCGGCATGGAGGCACCGGCCGGCGCGGAGCTGCCCGAATCCGCGCTCGTCTGCGCGTGCAACAACGTCTCGGCCGGCGCCATCCGCACCGCGATCGGCGGCGAGCACGGCGACCACGAGGCCGGGTGCACCGAGCTCGGCGCGCTCAAGGCGTGCACCCGCGCGGGGATGCAGTGCGGGTCGTGCGTGCCGCTCGTGAAGAAGCTCCTCGAGGGCGAGCTCGCCAAAGCCGGGATCGAGGCGTCGCGCGCGCTCTGCGAGCACTTCGAACTCAGCCGTCAGGAGCTCTTCGAATCCGTGCGGGTGCTGGGACTCACGAGCTTCGACGAGATCCTCACCCGCTTCGGCCGCGGCCTCGGCTGCGACGTGTGCAAGCCCGCGATCGCGTCCATCCTCGCGACGCAGCACGGCGCCTACATCCTCGACGCCGGCCGCGGCACCCTGCAGGACACCAACGACCGGGCGATGGCGAACATGCAGAAGGACGGCACGTACTCGGTCGTCCCGCGCATCCCCGCCGGCGAGATCACCCCCGAGAAGCTGGCCGTGATCGCCGAGGTCGCCATGGAGTTCGGCCTTTACACGAAGATCACGGGCGGCCAGCGGATCGACCTCTTCGGCGCCAGGCTCGACCAACTGCCCGACATCTGGCGGAAGCTCGTGGACGCGGGCTTCGAATCCGGGCAGGCGTACGGCAAGGCGCTGCGCAACGTGAAGAGCTGCGTCGGGTCCACCTGGTGCCGGTTCGGCGTGCAGGACTCGGTCGGCATGGCGGTGCAGCTGGAGCTGCGGTACCGCGGCCTCCGGTCGCCGCACAAGCTGAAGTTCGGCGTCTCGGGATGCGCCCGCGAATGCGCCGAGGCCAGGGGCAAGGACGTCGGCGTGATCGCGACCGAGCAGGGCTGGAACCTGTACGTCGGCGGCAACGGCGGCTTCCAGCCCGCGCACGCGCAGCTGCTCGCGAGCGACCTCGACGACGAGACGCTGATCCGCTACATCGACCGCTACCTGATGTACTACATCCGCACCGCGGATCGGCTGCAGCGGACGGCCCGATGGATCGAGGACCTGGAGGGCGGCCTCGACCACGTGCGCGATGTCGTCGTGCACGATTCGCTCGGCCTCGCCGACGAGCTCGAGCTCGCGATGTCGCGCCACGTCGACACGTACGAGGACGAGTGGGCGGCGACGCTCGCCGACCCCGAACGGCTCCGCCGGTTCCGTTCCTTCGTGAACGCGCCCGACCTGCCGGGTCCGGCGAGCGCGCGGGTGCCCGAACGCGAGCAGTTCCGGCCGGCGACGCCGGAGGAGCAGGCCGAGGGACGGGCGGTGCTCATCGCCGGCGCGAGCCTCCCGGTGCGAGGGGTCGACGCATGACCCGCGCGCGGGCCGGGTCCGGCCGGGTCACGCTCGTGGGCGGCGGACCGGGTGCTGAGGACCTCCTCACGCTGCGGGCGGTCCGCGCGCTCGAGTCTGCGGACGTCGTCCTGTACGACCGGCTCGCCCCGCACGCGACGCTCGGGACGCTGGCTCCTCGGGCGCGGCTCGTGGACGTCGGCAAGCGCCCCGGCCACCACGCGCTGCCGCAGTCCGAAATCGAGGCCCTCATGGTCGGGCTCGCGCTCGAGGGACGGCACGTCGTCCGGCTGAAGGGCGGCGACCCGTACGTGCTCGGCCGGGGCGGCGAGGAGGTGCTCGCGTGCCGGCGCGCCGGGATCCCCGTCGAGGTCGTCCCCGGGGTCACGAGCGCGGTCGCGGTGCCCTCGGCCGCCGGCATCCCGCTCACCCATCGCGGCGTCAGCCACCTCTTCACCGTCATCTCGGGTCACGCGCCGCTCGACGAGGAGACCCTCGGACACCTCGCGGGCCTCGGCGGCACCATCGTGATCCTGATGGGCGTGAACACGCTGCCGTCGCTCACCGCCGGCCTCGTGCGGCACGGCCTCCCGGCCGACCTGCCGCTCGCCATCGTGGAGCGCGGGTTCCAGCCCGGTCAGCGCACCACCGTCACCGACCTGGGCGGCGCGGTCGCGGCGGCCGCGCGCGCCCGGGCGGTCTCCCCCGCCGTCATCGTGATCGGCGAGGTCGTCGGCCTCGCGCACGACGGCGATCCGGACGCGCGGGCGGTCGTCGACCGGGCCGCCGAGCTCGGGGCGGCTGGCGCATGAGCCTCGCGCCCGAGGTCATCGCGCCGGGATTCCGCCCCGACCAGCTCGAAGGGTTCCGCATCGGCGTCACGAGCGATCGCCGGTCGGGCGACCTCATCGATGCGCTCGAGCGCCGCGGCGCCCAGGTCCTGCACGCGCCGACGCTTCGGATCGCCAACGCGCGGGTCGACGACCCCGTCATCGCAGACACGAGGGCGATCATCGACGCGAGACCCGACGTGCTGCTCGCGACGACGGCGTACGGGGTGCGCCGCTGGTTCGAGGTCGCCGACGCCGCGGGGCTCGGCGATGCGCTCGTCGAGGCCCTCTCGGCGAGCGCGATCCTCGTCCGTGGTCCGAAGGCGCGCGGGGGGATCCGGGCGGCGGGCCTGAACGATGTCGGCATGAGCCCGCACGAGACGACCGACTCGCTCGTCGACACCGTCCTCGAGCAGTACCCGCCGGGCCTCACGGTCGCGGTGCAGCTGCACGGCTTCCTCGACCCGGCGCAACTCGACCGGCTGCGCGAGCATCACGCGCGCGTACTCACGGTCGAGCCGTACCGCTGGACCCTGCCCGACGACGCGGACGAGCGCGTCGGCCGCCTCATCGACGCCATCCGCACCGAGTCGATCGACTGCGTGACCTTCACCAGCGCGCCGGCCGTGCACGCGCTCTTCGCGGCCGCCGAGAGCGTCGGCGCGGGCGAGGAGGTGATCCAGGCGATGCGCGGCCCGGTCGTGGCCGCAGCGGTCGGACCGGTCACCGCGCAGCCGCTCGTCGACGCGGGGATCACCCCCGTCCAGCCCGAGCGGTTCCGCATGGGCGCGCTCATCCGGCTGGTGTGCGAGCACCTCGAGGAGCACCGGGTGGAGCGGCTCGTCACGCGCGCCGGCCCCGTCGAGCTTCGGGGCAGCGTGGTCGAGGTCAGGGGGCGACGCATCCAGCTCGCCCCCGCTGGTCGCACGATCCTGCGCACCCTCGTCGCCGCGAACGGCTCGGTGGTCTCCCGCGAGCGACTCGCCCGCGCCCTCCCAGGCTCGTGCGACGAGCACGCCCTCGAGGTCGCGATGAGCCGGCTCCGCCGGACGATCGGCGTGCCCGGGGTCATCGCCACTGTGGTGAAGCGCGGGTACCGGCTCGACCTCTGACCTCACAGCGGGCGCCCGGCTCGGTGAGCAGGTCGAGACGCAGCGTTCACGACCGGAACGACCCGCGGAAACACCATCCGCCTAGCTTCGGCAGCACGAGCACCACCTGGACGAGACTCCGGAGGCCACGATGACCGAGACCGCGACCCGCACCGGCACCCAGACCGCGCAGGCGACGCAGACCGCGCCGTCGCGCGCCCTCACCCACCGTCCGGGGCGCTGGATCGACGGCTGGGATCCGGAGGACCGCGATCAGTGGAACCGGGTCGGACGGACCATCGCCCGCCGGAACCTCGGCTGGTCGATCTTCGCCGAGTTCCTCGGCTTCGTCGTGTGGCAGCTGTGGAGCATCGTCGCGGTGTCGCTGCCCGCCGCCGGCTTCGAGCTCGACACCACCCAGGTGTTCTGGCTGATCTCGATCCCGAGCCTCGTCGGGGCGACGCTGCGCATCCCGTACTCGTTCCTCGTCCCGCGGTTCGGCGGACGCAACTGGACGATCGTGTCGGCCGGGCTCCTGCTCCTGCCGACGGTCGCGCTCGCCCTGTGCGTCGGCAACCCCGACACGCCGTTCGGCGTGCTGCTCGCCGTCGCCGCCCTCGCGGGCTTCGGCGGCGGCAACTTCGCCAGCTCGATGTCGAACATCACGTTCTTCTACCCGCAGCGCGAGAAGGGCTGGGCGCTCGGGCTGAACGCCGCAGGCGGCAACATCGGCGCCTCGGTGGCGCAGTTCGTGGTGCCGGTCGTCGTCACCGTGGGCGCCGGCGCGGCGGTGAATCTGCCGCTCGCCGGCTGGATCTGGGTGCCGTTCATCCTCGTCGCGATGGTCGGGGCGTGGAAGTACATGGACAACCTCTCCAACGCGAAGGCCGACTTCGCCGGCTCGGCTGCCGCGCTCCGCGAGCCGCACCTCTGGCTGCTGGCCCTGCTGTACATCGGCACGTTCGGCTCATTCATCGGATTCGCGAGCGTGTTCCCGAAGCTCATCGCCGACCAGTTCCCCGAGTTCTCCGGGATCGCCGTGGGCGGGGCATCCGTCTCGCTGGCCTTCCTCGGCGCGCTCGTGGGGTCGCTGTCCCGCCCGTACGGCGGCCGGCTCGCCGACCGGTTCGGCGGCGCTCGCGTCACGATGTTCGCGTTCGGGGCGATGGCGGCGGTCACGGTCGCGGTGATCGCGACCCTCCCGCTCGGCAGCTTCTGGGTCTTCCTCGGCGGCTTCCTGCTGCTGTTCGCCGCGGCGGGCATCGGCAACGGTTCGACGTATCGCATGGTGCCCGTGGTGTTCGCGGTCCGCGGCGGCGGGAACGCCGGGCACGGCGGCGATGTGTCGACGCAGCGCCGTGCCGCCGCCGCGCTCGGGCTCATCTCCGCGATCGGCGCCTACGGCGGCTTCCTCATCCCGCAGGCGCTCAGCCTGTCGGCGCAGGCCACCGGCGGCTACACGACGGCGTTCGCGGTGTTCGTCGCCGCCTACCTCGGCCTGCTGCTGCTGACCTGGGCGGTGTACGTGCGGGGCGCGGTCGCCAGGGCCGGCCGGATCTGAGCCCGATGGCCCCCGCGACCGACACCCACTGCCCGTACTGCGCCCTGCAGTGCGCGATGACGCTGACCCCGGTGGCCGAGGGTGCCGCTCCCGCCGGCGAGACGCCGGTCACGTCGAGGGATGACTCGCCCGAGGCATCCGTCGCACCGGTTCAGGTCGCCGGCCGCGACTTCCCCACCAATCGGGGCGGCCTGTGCAAGAAGGGGTGGACATCGGCCGAGCTGCTGCGCCGCGGGGGACGACTCACGGCACCGCTGCTGCGCGGCGCGGACGGCGAGCTGCGCGAGACGACCTGGGAGGTCGCGCTCGACGCCGTGGCCGACGGGATCAGGCGGACCCGCGAACGCCACGGCGCGGACGCGGTCGGCGTGTTCGGCGGCGGCGGGCTGACGAACGAGAAGGCCTACCAGCTCGGCAAGTTCGCGAGGGTCGCCATCGGCACGAGCCGGATCGACTACGACGGGCGGTTCTGCATGTCATCGGCCGCGGCGGCGGGCACTCGTGCGTTCGGCGTGGATCGGGGGCTTCCCTTCCCGCTGACGGACCTCGACGACGCCGACACGATCCTGCTGCTCGGCACGAACGTCGCCGAGACCATGCCGCCGTTCGTCGGTCACCTCGCGGGAGCGCAGGCCGCGGGCGGGCTCATCGTGGTCGATCCCCGGCGGACGCCGACGGCGCGGCTCACCGAGGACGGGCGCGGCCTGCACGTCCAGCCGGCGCCGGGCACCGACCTCGTGCTGCTGCTCGGACTCGCGCACGTCGTCCTCACCGAGGGCCTCGCCGACGAGGGCTACCTCGCGGCGCGTACCACGGGCCTGGACGCGCTGCGGCGGACCATCGCTGCCTGGTGGCCGTCGCGGGTGCAGGCCAAGACGGGCGTTCCCGCCGCAACCGTCCGCGCACTCGCCCGCCGGCTCGCCGCGGGCGGGCGGACCTTCATCCTCACCGGCCGCGGCGTCGAGCAGCACGTGGACGGCACCGACACGGCGACGGCGGCGATCAACCTCGCCCTGCTCCTCGGCCTGCCGGGCCGGCCGGGCTCGGGATACGGGACCCTCACCGGGCAGGGCAACGGGCAGGGCGGGCGTGAGCACGGGCAGAAGTGCGACCAGCTCCCGGGCTACCGGAAGATCATCGACCCCGCCGCGAGAGCGCACGTCGCGCGCGTCTGGGGCGTGCCCGCTTCGTCGATCCCCGGCCCCGGGGTGCCGGCCGTCGAACTGCTCCAGTCGCTCGGCCGGGCGGGCGGGGTCCGCACCCTGCTCGTGCACGGTTCGAACGTGGTCGTGTCCGCGCCGAACGCGGGAGCGGTGCGCCGCGGCCTCGCCGAGCTCGACCTGCTCGTCGTCGCCGATTTCTTCCTCTCCGAGACCGCCGGGCTCGCGGATATCGTGCTGCCCGTGTGCCAGTGGGCCGAGGAGGAGGGCACGATGACCTCCCTGGAGGGCCGGGTGCTCCGACGCCGGCGCGCGCTCCAGCCGCCGGACGGGGTCCGCGACGAGCTGTGGATCCTGCAGCAGCTCGCCGATCGCCTGGACGCGCCGTCGACCTGGCCGGTCGACCCACGCGAGGTGTTCGACGAGCTGCGCCGCGCCTCGGCGGGCGGCATCGCCGACTACTCGGGCATCGACGACGCGCTCCTCGACGCGGGTGAGGCCGCGTACTGGCCGTACCCACGCGGGTCGTCGGGGACGCCGAGGCTGTTCGCGGACCGGTTCCACCACGACGACGGACGCGCCCGGCTGGTGCCGGTCACGCCGCGCGCGTCGTCCCCGGAGCGGCCGGCCCGCGGCGCCGGACCCGACCGGCTCACCCTCGTGACCGGACGGCTGCTGGAGCACTACCAGAGCGGCGCGCAGACGCGGCGGGTGCCGGAGCTCGCCGACGCCCAGCCCGTGGCGCGGCTGAGCCTGCACCCGGCGACCGCCGCGAGCCTCGGTGTGGGCGACGGCGAGCGGGTGGAGGTGTCGAGCGCACGGGGGACGGCGCACGCGACCGTCGCGCTCAGCCGCGACATCCGGCCGGACACCGCGTTCCTCCCGTTCCACTTCCCCGGTGATGAGACCGCGAACCTCGTCACCTCCGACGCGGTCGATCCCGTGTCGGCCATGCCGGAGTTCAAGACCGCGGCCGTGCGCGTGCGCCGCCTCGACCCGCAGGAGGCCGGATGACCAGCCACTTCTCCCCCGAGCCGGCCGGGTCGACGTCCACGCCCGCAGCGCCGCTGCGGGTCGTCCTCGTCGGCTACGGCCCCGTGGGCTCACGCTTCGCCGAGGAGCTCGCACCGGCCGTGGCGTCGGGGCGGATCTCGCTCACCGTCGTCGGCGCCGAGCCGGTCGACGCGTACAACCGTGTGCTCGTCGCCGAACATGCCGTCGGCCGGGTGGAGCTCGACGCGATGCTGCTCGCCGACCGTGCCGCCGCCGAGGCCGCCGGCGTGCGCCTCCTCACCGGCGTCGCGGCCCGGCGGATCGACCGTGAGCGCCACGTCGTCGAGCTCGACACCGGCGAGCCGGTGCCCTACGACCGACTCGTACTCGCGACCGGCGCCCGCGCCAACACGCCCACGCTCGACGGCATCGAACGCCCGCGGCGCGACGCCGCCTCCCTCGAGCGCGGCGGCCCCGAGCTCATCGGCTCCGACGACCGGCTGCCGCGCGGGGTAACCGCCCTCAGAGACCTCGCCGACGCCGCCCGAGTGCGGGAGGCCGTCCTCGGCCGGAGGCGCGTGATCGTGCTCGGCGCGGGCGTCCTCGGCCTCGAGATCGCGCTTGCCGCGGCCCATGCCGGCGCCGAGGTGTGCGTGGTGCACCACGGCCCGCACCCCATGCCGCGCAACCTCGACCGCGGCGGCGGGTCCGTCCTCGCCGCCGCGCTCCGGTGCGCCGGAGTCGCGGTCATCGCGCACAGTCGCGCCGAGGCGATCGCCTTCCGCACCGACGAGGACGGCGAACGGGCCTTCGACCTGCTCGTCACCGCCGACGGCAAGCAGGTCCGCGGCGACCTGCTGCTGCTCTCCTGCGGCGTCACGCCCCGCGCCGAGCTCGCGACGCTCGCGGGGCTGCGGACCTCGACGGGCATCGTGGTGGATGCCTCGCTCCGCAGCTGGAGCGACCCCCAGGTCTACGCGATCGGCGACTGCGCGCACGTCGTCGACCGGTCGGTCGAGGCGGACGGCCGGAGCGAGCTGCCCGGCGCGCCGTCTGGGCTGATCGGCCCCGGATGGCGGCAGGCGTCGTGGCTCGCAGCGCAGTGGACCGACGAGCTCGCGCGCGGCACCGAGACGCCGCCGCCCGACGACGGCATGCCGGCCGAGCCCGACCCGATCGTCATGCTGAAGGCGGAGCACGTCGACGTCGTCGCCGTCGGCGACGTGACCGCCGAGCCGTGGGACGTCGACCCGGCGGCGGGCACGACCGACGCTCGTCGCGTCGCGCTCTGGGCCGACCCCGAACACGGCCGCTACGTGAAGATGGTCACCCGCGGCGGCGCGCTGAGCGGCTTCGTGAGCGTCGGGATGCCTCGTACCGCTGCCGAGCTCACCCTCCTCTTCGAACGCCGTGCGGAGCTGCCGGCCGACCGGTCGATGCTGCTGCGCTTCGACGGCCCCGACTTCGACCCCGCCGAGGACGCCGACGCCTTCGCCCCGACCTCGACGGTGTGCTGGTGCAACGCGGTCACCGTCGAACGCATCGAGGCCTCCGCCGCCTGCGGCCGTGCGACCGTCGACGAGGTCGGCCGGGACACGCGGGCCGGGACCGGATGCGGCGGCTGCCGAGGGCGCATCGCGGAGGTGCTGGAGCGGTTCGCCGCGACCGGCGGTGCGGCCGCGTCGCCGGTGGCCTGACGCGCCGGACCTGAGCGTGCCGAGCGCGAACGCGCTGGCGCGCTCGGCGAGCAGGCGCTCGCCACGGCCGCGCGCCGGTCAGGCGCGGCTTCGGTACGCTTCCTCCGCCGCGACCTCGTCGGCCCGGTCGAGCACGAGCGACACGAGCGCGCGCGGCGCGTCGCTCGCGGGGAGCAGCAGCGGCTCGGCGACCCGGTCGGCGCCTGCGAGCACGGCCGCGTCGTAGAACGTGCCGGGCGCGAGCAGGTACGGCGCCACCACGACACGGGTGCGCGGATGCACCGCCCGGAGCATCTCGATCGCATCGGGCAGGCGCGGGATCGCCGCGGCGATGAAGCCGACGGTCACGGGCCGGCCGAGCCTCGCGCCCAGCAGGCGCGCCGTCTCGAAGCACTCGCGCACCGCGCGGGGGTCGTTGGAGCCCGCCGCGGCGAGCACCACCGAGACCTCCTCGTCGTCGCCCAGGTCGCCGAGCCGGTCGGCGAGCACGTCGACGAGCCGTTCGTCGGGCCCCAGCGGATCGGCGAGCGAGGCGCCCGCGACGGGCAGCCGGTCGAGGCCCCGGGCCAGCCCGGTGCGGACGTGGAACCCGGCGGAGAGCACGAGCGGCACGATGATCGCCCGCGGATCGGCGACGCCCTCCGCGAGCGCGGTCGCCACATCGCTGTGCTGCGCGTCGACGAAGGTGATCGAGACATCCGTGGCGGGGCGCGCGCTCGCGACGCCGTCGACGAGCCGCATCACCGCCTCGCGATTCGCCGCCGAAGGTGCGCCGTGCGTCACCGCGACGAGGCGGAGCGGTCGCTCAGGACCCTCCTGCCCCACGAGTTGGGAACTCGACGACCCGATCGCCACGACATCCGCCTCCCGCCTGGGCGAGCCACTCGCCGGTTTCGACGGTACGAACGCCGTGTTTCGGGTCGGCCTCCCGGGTGTTTCCGCCGCGTGAAGACTGCCTCACGCGCGGGCGCGCGAGCGAGGGCGGGTCAGTCGAGCAGTTCGGGCCGCACGCGGCGGGTGCGCTCGAGCTGCTGCTCGCGCCGCCACGCGGCGATGGCGCCGTGGTTGCCGCTCAGGAGCACCGGCGGCACCTCGAGCCCGCGCCACTCGGCGGGCTTGGTGTAGCTGGGGTATTCGAGCAGTCCGTCTTCATGGGACTCCTCGACGAGGCTCTCGGGGTTGCCGACGACGCCCGGCACGAGCCGGCCCGCGGCTTCGATCATCGCCATCACCGCGACCTCGCCGCCGTTCAGCACGTAGTCGCCGAGGGAGATGAGGCGCACGCGCATCCGCGTCGCGTAGTGGTCGACGACGCGCTGGTCGATGCCCTCGTACCGGCCGCACGCGAAAACGAGGTGCGGCTCGGCGGCGAGCTCGCGCGCGATGGCCTGGGTGAACGGTTCGCCGGCGGGCGAGGGCACCACGAGCAGGGCATCGGATGCCCCGTCGCCGACGATCGCGTCGAGCGCCTCGCCCCACGGCTCGGGCTTCATGACCATGCCGGCGCCGCCGCCGTAGGGCGTGTCGTCGACGGTGCGGTGCCGGTCGTGCGTGAAGTCGCGCAGGTCGTGGGCGGTGACGTCGATGAGCCCGGTCTGGCGGGCCTTGCCGAGCAGCGACAGGTCGAGCACCCGGAAGAAGTCGGGGAAGATCGTGACGATGTCGATGCGCACGGGCTACTCCGGGCGGTCGTCGCCGGTCGCGTCGGCCGCGGATGCCTCGTCGGCGGATGCCTCGTCAGTCGCCGGTGCCTCGTCGGCGGGCGCCTCGTCCGCGACGGGCTCGTCGGCATCGGCCGCCTCGGGGAGGTCCTCGAAGAGTCCGGGCGGCGGGGTGACGGTGAGCGTCCCGGCCTCGACGTCGACTTCGGGCACGATGGCCTGCACGAACGGCACCATGACCTCGCGGCGCGCCGGGCCCGCGGTCTTCACGACGAGGAGGTCCTGCGCGGGCAGGTGGTCGACGTGGACGACCTCGCCCACGCGCTCGCCGTCGCGGATCACGGTGAGGCCGACGAGCTGGTGGTCGTACCAGGCGTCGGGCTCGGCGACCTCGTCTTCAGGCTGGTCGACCCACAGGATGGCCTTCACGACGCTCTCCGCCGCGGTGCGGTCGTCGATGCCGTCGAAGAAACCCACGGGGTGGCCGTTGTACCAGCGGAGCTCGCGGAAGGTCAGCCGCTTGCCGTGCCACGGCGAACTCTCGGGCACCTGCAAGGAGAACTCCGCGCCCGGCACGAATCGCCGCTCGGGGTCGTCGGTGTAGAGCTCGAGCTTGATGGCGCCCTTCAGCCCGTGGGCCTTGGTGAGCCGGCCCACTCGGAGCTGCTGGGGTCGTGGATCGCTGGCCACGTCAGTCGTCGGAGTCGACGACGTCGACGCGCACGCGGCGGCCGTCGGCGAGCGCCGTCACGAGCGTGCGCAGGGCCTTCGCGGTGCGCCCGGCGCGGCCGATGACGCGGCCGAGGTCCTCGGGGTTCACGTGAACCTCGAGGACCTCGCCGCGTGCGCTCGACGCGGAGACGACCCGCACGTCGCCCGGGTGGTCGACGATCCCCTTGACGAGGTGTTCGAGCGCGGACTGGAGCAAGGCTTACGCCTCGTCCGTGGTCTCGGCGGCCTCGGCCTCGGGGGCCTCGGTCTCTTCGGCGGCCTTGGCCGGCTTCTCGACCTTGGGCTTGACGACCGACTTCTTCGCCGCGTCGGGGGTGAACCCGGCCTTCGGCTCGGCGGTGCGGACGGTGCTCACGGCGTTCTTGTCGCCCTTGAACTTGCCCCAGTCGCCGGTGAGCTTGAGGATCGCGAGGACCTGCTCGGTCGGCTGCGCGCCGACGCCCAGCCAGTACTGCGCGCGCTCGGAGTCGACCTCGATGAACGAGGGCTCCTCGGTGGGGTGGTACTTGCCGATCTCCTCGATCACGCGACCGTCGCGCTTGGTGCGCGAGTCGGCGACGACGATGCGGTAGTACGGGGCACGGATCTTGCCGAGCCGCTTGAGACGGATCTTGACAGCCACGATTCTCCTGAATGGGTCTGGTGAGGTGGGCGAACTGACAGCCGTGAGCGTGGGGTGCACACTCGGCGGAAGCTCAATGGTGTTCCACAGGCCGGATAGAGGGTCGGGCGATGCAGAACTCGACTGACCATTCTTGCAGATTTCCCCGCGCAAGGATAATCCTGCGCGTCGGCCCCGGGCGCGAACGCCCGGCCCCGCGGGTGCGTGCCAAGATGGGCGGGCGGCACGGGGCCGCGAGCTGATGGGGGGCCCGGGGCATGCAGATCGAGTTCGCGTCGTCGGAGCGTTCGACGGTCGGCATCGAATGGGAGGTCGCCATCGTCGACCGGGCGACGGGCGAGCTGGCATCCGTCGGCGATCGCGTGCTCGACGAGCTGCGAGCCCCCGACGGGTCGCCGCACCCGAGCATCACCCACGAGCTGCTGACGAACACCGTGGAGCTCGTGAGCGGCGTCCATCACCGGGTCGCCGACGCGGTCGCGGATCTCGAGGGGCAGCTCGCCGGGGTGCGCGCCGTCCTGGAACGGCTGGGCGACTACGACCTCGTCTGCAGCGGGTCGCACCCGTACAGCCAGTGGTACGACCAGCGGCTCTCCGACACGCCCCGCTACCGCAAGCTCATCGAGCGCACCCGCTGGTGGGGCCGGAACATGATGATCTGGGGCATCCACGTGCACGTCGGCCTCGACGACCGCGACCGCGCCCTGCCGATCCTCGACGGTTTGCTGGCCTACGTGCCGCACCTGCAGGCGCTGTCGGCGTCGAGTCCGTTCTGGGCGGGCGTCGAGACGGGGTACGCGTCGAACCGGGCGCTCATGTTCCAGCAGCTGCCGACCGCGGGGCTGCCGTACCCGCTCGCCGACTGGGCGGCCTACGAGCGCTATGTCGACGACCTCGTCCGCACCGGCGTCATCGAGGACCACAGCGAGGTCAGGTGGGACATCCGTCCGTCGCCGAAATGGGGCACGCTCGAGGTGCGCGTGTGCGACGGCGTGTCGTCGGCGGCGGAGGTGGCCGCGATCGCGGCGCTCATCCAGTGCCTCGTGGAGTGGATGGGCGACGAGCTCGACGCGGGCCGCACCCTGACCGTGCTGCAGCCCTGGTATGTGCGCGAGAACAAGTGGCGCGCGGCACGCTACGGCATGGAGGCCGAGATCATCACGGATGTCGCGGGCACCGAGCGACTCGTGGGCGAGGACGTCGCCGACCTCGTGACCCGGCTCGTGCCGGTGGCCGAGCGGCTCGGCTGCGGGCCCGAGCTGCAGTCCGTCCGGCTCATGCTGGAGCGCGGCGCGAGCTACCAGCGCCAGCTCGCGGTCGCGCACGCCGCCGACGGCGACCTCCGCCGGGTCGTCTCGCACCTCGCGGAGGAGCTCCGCGAGGGCGCGCCGATCGACGCCGCCTGAGCGGCCGGCCGGAAGCCGGGCCGGCCCGGCACTCGGGCGGTCGGTCAGCCGGGGATGCGGCGCGTGCGGATGAGCTCGGCGTACCAGCGGGCGGAGTCCTTCGGCAGTCGCTCGAGCGTGTCGTAGTCGACCCGTACGATGCCGAAGCGCTTGGAGTAGCCGTAGCCCCACTCGAAGTTGTCCATCAGCGACCACACCTGGTAGCCGCGGAGGTCGACGCCGCGGGCCATCGCCCGGTGCGCGGCGGTGAAGTGGCGGCGCAGGTAGTCGATGCGCTCGACGTCGTGCACGGCCGGGCCGTCGGCCTCGTCGGTGACGACATCGTCGAAGGCGGCGCCGTTCTCGGTCACCATGAGCGGCAGCGAGGGGTAGGACTCGTGCAGCGCGACGAGGAGGTCTTCGAGCCCCGACGGGTCGATGTTCCAGCCCATCGCGGTGTACGGCCCGGGCTGCTCGAGGAACTCGACCGACTCGGAGCCGGGCCAGGCGGTGCCGCCCATGTCCTTGTGGCCGTCGGCGTTCACCCGCGGCGACTGGCCGTCCCACATGCGCACGGTGACCGTGGAGTAGTAGTTGACGCCGAGCACGTCGAGCGGCTGGCGGATGAGCTCGGTGTCGCCCGGCTTCACGAACGACCAGTCGGTGACCTCTGCGGTGTCGGCGATGACGTCGGCGGGGTACTCGCCATCGAGGAGCGGGCCGAGGAAGACCCGGTTGGCGAGGCCGTCGATGCGCCGTGCGGCCTCGGCGCCCGTCGGGCCGGAGGGCCGGATGACGTGCAGGTTGAGCGTGATCGAGAACTTCGGGTCGCCAGGCACGACCTCGCGGAGCGCCCCGACGGCGAGTCCGTGGGCGAGGTTCAGGTGGTGCACCGCGGCGAGCGCCTTCGCGCCGTCCATGAGGCCCGGGGCGTGCGCGCCGGAGCCGTAGCCGAGGTAGGCGCTGCACCACGGCTCGTTGAGGGTGGTCCACACGGCGATGCGGTCGCCGAGGCGTTCCCCCACGAGCCGCGCGTAGTCGGCGAATGCCTCGGCGGTCGCCCGGTTGGTCCAGCCGCCCTCGTCCTCGAGCGCCTGCGGGAGGTCCCAGTGGTAGAGCGTCGCGATCGGGCGGATGCCTCGGGCGATGAGCCCGTCGACGAGCCGCTCGTAGAACGCGAGCCCCGCTTCGTTGGCCGGGCCGCGGCCGGTCGGCTGGATGCGCGGCCACGCGATCGAGAACCGGTACGCCTCCAGCCCGAGTTCGACCATCAGGTCGAGGTCGGACTCCCAGCGGTGGTAGTGGTCGTCGGCGACGTCGCCGGTGTCGCCGTTCCAGACCTTGCCGGGCGTGTGGCTGAAGGTGTCCCAGATGGACGGGCCGCGACCGTCCTCGGTGGCGGCGCCCTCGATCTGGTACGACGCGGTCGCCGAGCCGAAGAGGAAGTCGTCGGGGAACTCGAGGCCCGAGTCGCGGTAGTCGGGGGTGCCGGTCGTCATGGGAAGCTCCAGGGATTCGTCGCGGTCGTGCGACGACCCACTGTAGCGGGTCGTCCGCGCCGGGTGTTTACCGCCCGGTAAGCGTTCGACGCCTCAGTACCAGTAGTCGCCGGTGCGTTCGCGATGATCGGCGATGAAGGCGGCCTCGCCCGCGCGCCAGGCCTCGGCGGCCGGCGTGTGCGGCAGCAGGAAGGCCGGGAGGTACTCGGTGACGTCGGGCGCGAAGGCGCCCTTGAAGATCAGCAGCCCGCGGCCGGCCGGATGCCCCGTGTCCGGCGGCGGCACATGTCCGAGGTCGTACCGGTCGATGCCGGCGGCGGCGAGATCCTGCATGACCCTCCAGTGCAGCAGCCGCGACGCCATGAGCTGCGGCGCGTCGCGGAGCGATCCGCCGTCCTTGTACCAGGCGCTGCGTCCGAAGGTCACGACGAACGCGCCCGACACCACGCGTCCGTCGTGGCGCGCGAGGTAGAGCGCGCCCTGCCCGTGGGCGGCGAACCCCGCCCACACCCGCCGCAGGTAGTCGTCGGAGCGGAAGAACGCGCCCGATCGTTCCTCGGTCGCGCGGACGAGCCCGAGCATCTCCTCGGCATCGGAACCGTCGACGTCGGCCCGGTCGACGACGACGCCGTTGCGCTCGCCGACGCGGATCTCCGCGCGGGCGCGCTTCTTCATCCGCGCGAGCGCCCCCTCGGGGCCGTCGGCGAGGTCGACGACGACGGCGTACCGGTACTGCGAGGCCCGCGTCGGCCTCCACCCCTGGTCGAGGAACGCCTGCTCGAGCGCCCGATCGCGCGGCTGGTACACCTCGACCTTGGTCGCGAACGCCCCGTCGGCGGAGGCCGCGACCGCGGCGGTGAGCCCGGGCACGTCCTCTGGGGCGAGTCCGCTGATCCTCGGAAGGTGACGGAGCGCGCCGACGCCGGCGACGGTGCGCGTGAAGGCGAGCACCGGCATCGGCCGGTCGGCTGCGCCGAGATCGAGCGGCGCGGGCTGCCACGGCCCGCCCGACCTGATCGACGCCCAGGCGCGGCTCTGCATGAAGTGCGGGACCGAGTGGGCGGCCAGGACGCGCTCGTCCCATTCCGGTGCGATCGTTCCGGTCACCACCGTGTCCACCGCGTCTCCCCCTCTGCCGTGGTGGAGGGCACCTGCACCCGCGAAGCGGCGCTTCGAGGCACATGATAGCCAGCGGATGCAGCCGAACCGGGTATCCCCCGCCTATGGTGGTCGCATGGGCGACGCGAGGCTCGAACTCAACGGGGAATCCGTGCAGGCCAGGCTGCTGGCCGGCAGGGGGACGAACGGCGGCTACTCCCTCGTGATCGACGGCACCACGCAGTCGCACGTGAACCCCGACGATCCCCTCGACCTGCAGCTCGAGTACGTCCGCAGCATCGCCGCGGTGATCGACGCGTGGCGGCCCGGCGATGCACCGCTCCGGGTGCTGCACCTCGGCGCCGGCGCCCTGACGGTGCCGCGATGGATCGCCGCGACCCGGCCGGGCTCGCACCAGCACGTGGTCGAGCTCCTGCCCGAGCTGTTCGACTTCGTGCTGGAGGCGCTCCCCCTCCGCGACGGCGTCGAACTGACCGTCGAGTTCGACGACGCGCGTGCGGCGGTCGACCGCGCCGCCCGCCGGGACGGCGGCTACGACGTGGCGATCGTCGATGTCTTCTCGGGCAACGTCGCACCGCCCGCGGTCGGCACGGTCGAGTTCTTCTCCGCGCTCCGCGACCTGCTCGCACCCGACGCGCTCCTCATCGTCAACACCCTGGCGGGGTTCGACCTCGCCGCGCCGAGGGCGATGGCGGCGACCCTGGCGGTCGCGGGCGACGAGGTGGTGGCCGTCACGGCCCAGGGCGTGCTCGACGGCGGCCCGGGCAACGTGGTGCTCGTGGCATCCCCCGAAACGCCGCCGGTGGCCGCGCTCGAGGCGCGCCTCGCCGGTTCGCCGCGGCGCATCGAGGTGCTCGCCGGCGACACGGTGGCCGCGTTCGCCGGCGATGTGCCGCCGCGGCACGACGAGGTCGCGGACTGACCCATGCCGCACGCGGCGGCGCGGTCGGGCCGGCGGGGCGCCGGTGCGACCGGGCGCCGATGGCGCGCCGTGGCGGCGCTCGGGGCACTGGCGTCGACGCTCGCCGTGGCCGCCTTCGGGGCCGGCGCCGGGACCGGCAGGAGCGCCGCCGCAGCGGAGCCCCGCGACCCCGCGATCGGCCCCGGCCTGGAGTGGGTCGCCCACCGGGACAACCCGTTCCGGCAGGGCGACGATCCCGACTTCATCAACTCCGATCTCGCGTTCACGGGCGACCACCTGGTGCAGGGCAACTTCGCGGGCTTCTCGGTGTGGGACATCGCGGACCCGGGGAACCCCGAGCTGCGGGCGACCGTGCCGTGCGCGGGCGGGCAGGGCGACGTGAGCGCCGTCGGCCGGGTGGTCATCGTCTCGATCGACGAGACGATGTCGAGCGACGCGTGCGATGCGGTCCGCGTGCCGGAGACCGAGGAGAACTGGGAGGGCTTGCGGATCTTCGACCTCACCGATCCGGCCGCCCCGCGATACGCGGCCGCCGTGCGCACCCGGTGCGGCTCGCACACCCACACCGTCGTGCCCGACCCCGCCGACCCGTCGAGCGTGCTCGTCTATGTGAGCGCCTACAGCCGGGGGGCATCCCTGCACTGCACCGGACGCAACCCGCTGCAGATCGTCCGGGTGCCGCTCGACGCGCCCGACGACGCCGCCGTCGTCGGGGAGCTGGATCTCTTCGACGGGCGCAGCGCGTTCGGCCCGGGCGACCGGGTGCCGGGCGGCGCGGAGACCCGCAGCACGACGGGATGCCACGACATCACCGCCTACCCGGCGAAAGGGCTGGCGGTCGCCGCCTGCCGTGGCGACGGGCTGCTGCTCTCCATCGCCGACCCGCTGCACCCGGTCGTGCTGCAGCAGGTGCGGGATCCCGCGGTCGCGTTCTGGCACTCGGGCATCTTCGACAACGACGCGACGGCGGTCGTGTTCCAGGACGAGCTCGGCGACGGCTTCATCAACACCTGCTCCCCCGCCTTCGGCGCCGACCGCGGGGCTGACGCCCTCTGGAGCCTCACGGGCGGCGCCCTCGAGCGTCGCGCGACGTTCAAGATCCCCCGCGTGCAGTCGGACCTCGAGAAGTGCGTGTCGCACTCGGGCGGCCTGATCCCGGTGCCGGGGCGGTTCATCGTCGCGCAGGCCTGGCTCGAAGGCGGCGTGTCGGTGATCGACTTCAGCGATCCGGCCGCGCCGACCGAGCTGACCTTCTTCGACCGGCCGACGTACGGGTACGCCATGGACTACACGGCCGGCATCTGGTCGGTGTACTACTACGACGGCTACCTCTACGCGAGCGACATGTACGACGGTCTCGAGGTGATCCGACTCACGGATCCGCTGTTCGCCGATGCCGCTCGATACGACCCCGGCGAGCTGAACCCGCAGTCCCAGCCGACGTACACGTGGGTCTGGCGGGAGGCTCCGGTGCTGCCGGCCGCGGAGGCGGAGCGCGCCGCGCTCCCGCGTCTGTCGGTCGAGCCCGCCGCCGTACCCGAGGGGACGACGGCGACGGTGGCGGTGTCCCTCCCGCCCGGATCCCTCGACGCGGGCGAGACGGTCGACGTCTGGTGGATGCCCGGCGCCCGGGTGCTGGCGACGGCGACGGCCGCGGCCGACGGTTCGCTGCCGTCCACGCCCGTCACCCTGCCGGGCCCGCTGACCGCGGGCGGCTACGACCTCGTGGCGCGCGGCGACCGGACGAGTGACCGCCTCGCCCTCGCCACCGTCGAGGTGGCCGCACCGTCGCCGTCGGCCGCACCCGCGGCGCGCCCCGAGGGCGGCGATCTGAACGGATGGCTCGTCGCCGGGCTCACGGCGATGGTCGCCGCCGTGGCGGGCGGGGCCGCAGTCGCGGTGCTCCGCCGGCGGGCGCTCCGGCGCGGGCGGCCGGAGGGCCCGGTCTCGTGAACCGGTCGACGACCGCGCGGCCCGCCCGACTCGGGTCGCTGGTGCTCGCGACGGGGCTCGCCCTCGGGTTCGGGATGGGCGCGGCCGGCTGCACCGTCGCCGCTGATGGGCGGGGCCCCGCGGCATCCGACCGAGCCGGCGCCGTCGACCCGTCGACGAGCGCGGCCGACGCGGAATGGGTCGCGGGCATGGCCGAGCACCACGATCAGGCCGTGGCGCTCGCCGGACTCGCCGTCGACCGGGCCGCAGATGCGGAGGTGATCGCGGCCGCCGCCCGGATCGCCGAGGCGCAGGCGGCCGAGGCGTCCGCCCTCCGCGGCTGGCTCGAGCGGCGGGGAGCTGCCGGACCCGACGCACACGCTGACGGTGCGATGCCGGGCGAGATCTCCGCGGAGGCCATGGACCGGGCCCGCGATGC